>JAZLDQ010000103.1:0-9697 GCA_045614785.1 Alloprevotella sp. | reverse complement strand
ATGATAACGTTTCATTAACTCAGACATGCTTGCTCCTAATTCATGTAAGCGGATGATTTCTTTCTTTTCTTTTAAACTGTGATGTATATACATAATGAACCCCAGAAGTTTTTTGTCTAACTTCTGGGGTTCACTTCAAATCGACACACCCTCAAAATGTTTTTAATCACCAACAGAGATTTATTCCCAAGTGTGGCTCCAACCCTCGTCGCGGTTGTTGCTCATACTTGCGTCAGCATCCGTCACTGTGTTTGAAATACGAACTGTTTCGCCAACAGACGCTGCAAGCATTTCTTCTGTCTGAAACTTTACCTCGCTCTGAGCGGGCGCTACATACGTTTTTTTCATATCTATAAAGTTTTTATAAAATCGTTAATATCAGAACAGTACCTTCTTACCGTTTACAATGTAAAGTCCCTTTGTGGGGTGCAAAACTCGGCGGCCCTGCAAATCAAAGACCTCTGACTTAGAGCCATCAACCGTCAACGTATTTTCGATTGACGTAGCACCACCACCCTCGCCGAAGCGGATGCTCAACACCTGTGCAGATGTAGTCGCAGGAACGTTCAAGTAAGCCTTGTGGTTGTACACCTTGAAATCAGCGTCCTTGCGGTAGAAACCGGCTTTGTTGTTCATCACGGCAAGTACATACGAGATATAATCCTCTGTAAGCGATACAGTTTTGAATTCTTCGGCACCGGCATAACCGCGGAGCATGTTGCCAGCAGTTTCTGTTGCGCCATCTTCGGCAGTATAGAAGAAATCATATTTTTCACCTGCCGTACCACGAACTACAACGCCTGTCTTCGCAGGGATGATGCCGTCTTCTATCTTAGTCATAGTAAGCACACCTTCACCTTCTTCCATTTCAGGTTCTTCAGTTGCCACGTATGCAGTCACGCCTTCGGGAATAGTAGTTGCCGCATTTGCGTAGAACGTACCGATACCGTGTTCACTAATCGTGCTTTCTACCTTTGCCTTAGTTGCAGCTGTAGAAGCAATAGGTTTGAAGGGAGTTTCTTCGGTAAACTTATAAGTGCCGTTACTTGCCCAGTCGAGCGAGAAGCGCACGAAGCGCATTACGAATGCGTTTGAAACACCGTTTTCTTCGTAGTAAACGCCGAGCGTTCCGTCAGGAAGCACCACCGTTGCGCTGTAGCAAGAACCGCGAGGACAAATCGTCTTGGGATCACCAAAGGTTTCGCCTTCGTCAGTAGAAAGAGCGATGCTCACATTCTCACGACTGCCACTGTTGGGAAGTGTTTGGAGTGCAATGTTCCAAGGATTGCCTTCGAGGGTAGAACACCAAACCATGTATTCACCATCACAAGCGTTGCCAGAGATACCTGTATTAAAGCGTGTCTGTGAGGGATATTGCCATGTAGCACCATCGTTAGAAGTTACATTATGATAGTTGTAACCGCTTGCACGTACGCTAATGGAAAGGTCGCCATTGTTGCGTTCCAAAGACTTAGGTTCGTCGGCGCTTGCAGTACCGCTTGTGCCACTTACGTACCAGTTTTTACCGCCGTCTTTACTCATAAAGAAGTAGAAGTGCTGGCTGTCGTCTGCCTGACGGTTCACGAAGTTTGAAACGAGTGTTCCGTCACGTTTTTGGAGTGCAGCACCAGAACCTGAGAAACCGCTCTTCCATGTTTGCGTCTCAGGATTGTCGCAGTTGGCACCAAAGAGGTCGTCAGTGTGGTCAACGGGAGCATCCCAAGTAACACCACCGTCGTGGCTCGTAATAGTCTTCCAGCGGGGAGGTTCAGCAGCAGTTCCTTGGAAGAAACCGTGGCCGTAAGTACCCGCACTGGTTACGATACCAATAATATCGCCATTATCGCGATTCGTTACGATTGAAGCATCACCGTGACCGTAGTTGCCACCAGTTTCAGCAGTACCCGCTACAGTTACAGGGTCGCTCCATGTCTTACCCATATCGTCAGAGTATTGTGCCACCACGTAACAGTGGTTGGGAAGGTCGCCCTGATTTTGCTTACGGTCGTCGGTAAGTACTACGAGGCGCTTACCGTCCTTCGTTGCAGTAATGGCGGGGATGCGATAGTGAAGCGAACCTTTGTCCATTGGCATCAATACAGAACCTTCAGAGAGGAAGATGGTCACGCTGTGCTTAGGATTACCGTTGTTCTCTGCAATTTCTGCACCATCCACGGTATAAGAAGTGATTTGAGCGTCCACAAGGTTACCTTCCTTGGCTGTTTCAGCGATGTCATAAGTAATCCATAGGTAGTGGTTGCCGGGCGCCATTTCCTTTGTGCCGGTGATAGTAAACGTACCATCTTCCGCTAATTGTACAGTCTGACCGAACTGAACGCCATTTTCTTCACGCCAAGTCATCTTCTTCGCAGCATCCACAAAGAGTTCGCGGTCGTTCGTAGCGAAGTAAGCCTTCACGTTGGTAACGTCAGCCTTATTCGTACCAGAGAACGCACCCTTCACACCTTGGAAATTAACCTTGCCTTCAAGCCCCGTCACGCGAATCGTAGAGCGAAGAATCGCTTGATCCACATTGCCGATACCTGTACTTACCTTACCTTGCTGTACTACGGTGCTTGCCACATTAGCATTGGCATTCGTTACGTCAAGTTCTATAAATTTCCACAGAGAAGCATTACCAGCATCCGCGCCCCAACGTACAATAACCTTGTTGTCGTTTTGAGCGTGCAATTCTGTTCCATTATCCTTAATCACGTAGTAATCGTGTGCTTCATTGATGTTATAGATGTAGTTGGGTTCGTTGACTACACCAAATGCTGTGCTATTGCCGGTGCCGCTACCTGCAGTTCCGAAGTATTCACCGTTGTAGTTCTTAATCGCAAGTTTACCATTCTGTTCCCAGAAACTCCAGATGTAGTTACCGCTAAATGTTTTGTCGCCAAAGCGCAACTTTTGGGCTTCACTATCGTAATAAATCACCTTGCCTGCACAGTAACTCTGTGTAGAAGCACTGGTAATGTAATACCAATGCTCATTACCTTCAGTACTGATGATAGGAAGTTCTGCCACGTCGCGTTTCACCTTTACGACAAAGTCGGTAAGCACTACGCCCTTGCCATTAGGACCTTTGAGGTCAAAGTAAAGTGAATTCAGATACTGCTTCTTGGCGCTGATGGTCTTTGGAGTGGTTGACGTAGTATAAACATCACCATTGTCCATCACGATTTCCTGAGCATTGTCATGACCATTGTTAGCATAAGTGAAACTGTATTCGTAAATCACATAACCCGCAGGCGCCGTAAGGGTATAACGACAACTGCTTCCGCCCGTCATCAACTGCACATTATTTCCCGACCAATTCATGTTGTTGGGACCGCAACCAAATTGCAACTGGGGTTCTGCATTGCTCTTCCACACATGATTCCAAGAATCATTTTCGTTACCATTGTCGCGGAAGAGACTACCATTCGTTTTGTCGATGGTGTAGGTAATCTCAGCGGGAGTTTCTTCCTCTTCATCATCGTCGCCCCCAACCATTTCAGGATTGATAACATTTACCACAAAGTTTGTCAACTTCACTGGTTCATTAGAACCTGCAAGCGTAAATTGTGTAGACTGCACTTTATTGAGGTCAGCAACGGTGAGCGTCTTTGCCTCTGCTGCTACTGTATATTGCTGTTCGCCTACAGTAATAGTCTTATTACCTGTACCTGAATTACCAAAGGCATAGTCGAATGAATAACCGGTGATTACGTAAGGAGCGGGAACGGCAATCGTGTAAGTAGCAGAACCAGCAGTACCTGCGTGCAACTGCAAATAACCACCATTGATATTCATATTGTTCGCTCCGCAACTCAAGGTCAAAGCAACAGGATTTCCTGAAGTAGTAGTATAGTTCCACTGCTTAGCATAGTTACCACTCGTTGCAAACGCACCTGTACTTTCCTTAATTTCTAGTGCATATTCACCGTCATCTACTTCCTTGTAGCGAATCACCAACTTGGTAATCAAGATACCATTGCCAGTATTCACAGCGTCACCTAGTTTAATAGCAACAACCGCTGTATTTAAGTCTTTGGCCGTGACTGTTTTTTCGTCACTACTCTGTGCTTCGCTTGTTGCAGTTCCTGTTGCAGTTGTGTAAGTGTATGTGCCTGTAAAACCCAATACACTTTTTGTAGTCAATTCATAACCGACAAACACGAAACCTTCTGGCAAAGTGAGGTTATAGGTGTAACCAGGTTGAAGCCAAGGCTGATTGTTAGACCAACCGATATTGTTAGCTGTTTCGTTTGTACTTTCAATAGTCAAAGCAGGAGTTGTGCTCGTTACAAGCTTACCATACCAACCGTCACTTGATGCTGTATGTTTAGTGTAAGTAGAAGCACCGTTCTTTAATTGTGTAGATGTGAGCGTCAAAGTCTGTACTGAGGGATCTGGAATTTCATCGGGGTCGCCCTCAACCGCTTCAATTTGGTATTGACAACCTGCATCACCGCGATTAGAACCACCGCCCCAGTTCCAAACCTCAGCGCTGTTGGTTTGATGCAATTGCACTGAACCGCTGCTTATGATAAACAAACCGGGAGCGTCAGAATAACTCAAACTCCAACCATTGGCGGGTTGCGTAGCAGAAGTGGTGAGCGGAGAACTACCGCCTGCCGTGGGAGCAAGGTAAGAACCATCGTGACGGTTAATAATGTCAAGCCCCTTACTATCATTACGGTTTACGAACTTCCACATTGAAGTGGCATAATTATTGGCAGCCGTACTTGTAACATTAGCATTTGCACCAGTGCTGGTAAGATATTTATTGCCACGTCCAGGTGTGAAGAGTTGATACCACACTTCGTTGCCCTGCGTACTATTAGTAGGCATAGAGAGGGCATCGTTGAGAATGCTGTTGAGCTCTCCAGCAAAAGCAGTAACTTCATCTTGTGTGATGTCAGTCTTTTCCAAAAGTGTGTTAGCTGCGCTAACTTTTGTGTCAAACGCCGCCATCTTCGCAGCATTATACTGACCTGCAGCATCACCACGCTGTGCTACAAGACCGCGAGCAATTACTTGTGTCAACTGGTTGCGAAGACCAGCCTGTGCATAGCGTACTTCTGCATCAGCGTCAGAGGTTACATTGTAGGTGTCGTTAGGGAAGTCAGCAAGGAGAGCTGTCTTCATTAGGTTAGCTATCTTGATGTAGGCCAAACCACCGATGTAGTCGTTGGAGAAGACATACTTGCTGTTGACTGTGCCTTCGTTGATGAAGGGAGAGTAAGTGTCAACGAAGCGGATGTTGCCTGTTGCGATGGACTGCATGTAAGTATTCAACTCCGCAATGCGCGTGTTGTGAGCGGCATTGTTGCGGGGGCAAATCGCCATCAAGTAAATCTTTGACGTAGGAGCCTTTTCAGCAATCTTATCTACAAGCGTCTTGTAGTTGGTCTTAACAGTGGCGATATCGGTAGACCCTGTGCAATCGCCTGTACCTGTATAGAGGAAAATTGCCTTGGCATCAGTCTTCGCAACGCCATCGACAGTAGCGTAAGTTGCATCGACAATCTTGCTTGTTGTTGCGATGTCGCCACTGTTGTTCCAACCCGTACCGCGATTCTTCACGTTACGATTGCCAAGGAATTCCTGCCATTCACCGTTCTTAATAAATGAGTCACCAAACACGAGGACATCGTTGCTCTTAATGGGAAGACAACTGAAGTAAGTGGCGCGCATGCCATGAGAAGCGTTGCCAAGACCGCCACGATTTTGCACGTCAATAGTGTTCGCAGGATAAACGCATGAAACAGTATACTCTTCACCTTCTTCTAGGTACTGACAAATCGTAGACGCCCACGCCTGGTAAGCACCAGCAGTGAGGTGGAGATTGTCGTAACTCCAAGCACCACCGCCAGCGACGTTAGCAAGTTTGTCGTAAAGGTCGATGTAAGTAACACCTTCCGTAGCGTCAGCATACGCCTTTGTCAATTCGTTTGCCTTTAACCAAGTAGCTTCCACACGGTTTGAAGTATTGTTCTTCAAAATGCTGTAGAGGTACACCTTTGTCTGAGGTGAACGCGCATGGATGCGTGTCACGATGCTCTTCACATACGCGAGCACTTGTTCGGGAGAGAAGTTCAAACCGCCCGAAGTGGCGATGTCGTTGGTGCCGATCATCATAAATACCTTCTTAGGTTTGCCGTTGATGTACGACTCGAGGTTATCGCTCTGCTCCGTAGAGTAAGTTCCAGAGTTACCTCGGTTCACGATGGGGAGATACTCACCCGTGTTGGTTACAAAAACTTCGGGCCAACAGTGCATATCGGTAATGCTGTTACCGATAAACAGGATGTTTTCGCTGGTCACATTCAGCACCTTAAACGAATCGTAGCGGTGATTCCTAAAAGGCGCATCGGCAAAGACCGCTGTCACAGCACATAGCAGCGCAACGATGAATGTCGAGATTTTTTTCATAAGTAAAGTTTATAAATTTAAATAATGATATAGAAATTGTTCCTCTGTATTGGTTGCACCGATTAACGTTTGCTGTAAAATCCATTATAGCATCAGAATTTCGTAATGCGGCGTCGGTGCTACGCATCAAGACTTCAGAATTTCGTAATGCGGCATTAGCCACGACGCTTTTTGCCCGACTTCTTCTCCTTCTTAGCTGATTTACTCTTCTTGCCTTTCTTACCAAAATCAGGAGCAAAAGGATTGGGGGCGGGTTGCTCCATAGGGAAGCGTGCAGCATCTTCGTCAATGATGCTGAAGTCGAGCTGTTTGCGTTCGAGGTTGGCACGCTCTACGCGAATGTTTACCTTGTCGCCAAGGGCATAAACCTTGTGTGTGCGGCGACCAACGAGGCAGTAGTTACGCTCGTCGAATTCATAGTAGTCGCCTGTCAAATCGCGCAGTGGCACCATGCCTTCGCACTTGTTTTCATCTACTTCGACGTAAATACCAAATTCCGTTACCCCCGAAATCGTGCCTGCAAATTCCTGGCCCACACGAGCCCCCATAAACTCTACCTGCTTGTACTTGATAGAGGCGCGTTCGGCAGCGGTAGCGAGTTGTTCCATTTGTGAGCAATGTTCGCAGAGTGACTCGTACTTCGTTTGGCTCACTGTGCGTCCTCCTTCTTCGTAGCGTGTTAGGAGTCGATGCACCAAGGTATCGGGATAGCGGCGGATGGGCGAGGTGAAGTGGGTGTAGTATTGGAACATAAGGCCGTAGTGACCGATATTGTGCGTAGAATACTTGGCCTTCATCATGGCACGTAGCGCCACCAGTTCCACCATGTTTTCCTCCTTCTTTCCCTTGACGTCCTCCAATAGTTTATTAAGGCTCTTGGACACCTCAGTCTTCGTACCTTCCGTGCGGAGTTTATAACCGAATTTGGCAATGAAGCTCTGGAGTTTTTCGAGTTTTTCGGGGTCGGGCACATCGTGCACACGGTAGGGCAATACTTTGGGCTTCTTACCCTTGGGCACAACGGCTATCATCTCAGCTACGGAGCGGTTGGCGAGCAACATGAAGTCTTCAACGAGTTTGTTGGCGTCCTTGGCCACCTTGATGTAGGTGCTGACGGGAGTGCCCTTGTCGTCAATTTCGAAGCGCACTTCGGGACGGTCGAATCCGATAGAGCCCTCCTTGAAGCGCTTGGCGCGCAATTGTTTTGCCAGACGGTTGAGCACAAGCAGTTCGCGGGCATACTCGCCGATGGGATTTTCAAAATTGCCCGTGATTTCGGGATGTTCGCCCGGCAGGTTGTAGTCCTGCTCTGAGGCTTCGCCGTTTTGCTCAATAATCTGCTGCACTTCTTCGTAGGTGAAACGACGGTTGGAGCGAATCACTGTGTGGCGCAATCGCCAGGAGAGCACTTCGCCCCGCTCGTTCATGCGGAAGATGGTGGAGTAAGCCAGCTTGTCTTCGTCAGGACGGAGCGAGCAGATGAAGTTGCAAAGGCGCTCGGGCAGCATCGGGATGGTGCGGTCAACGAGATAAACGCTCGTCGCACGACGCTCAGCCTCGCGGTCGATGATGTCGCCTTCCTGCATGTAGTGGGACACGTCTGCAATGTGTACGCCCACTTCCCACTGCCCTTTGTCGAGCGCACGGATAGAAAGAGCATCGTCAAAGTCCTTGGCGTCCTTGGGGTCGATGGTGAAGGTGAGCACCTCGCGGCAGTCTTCGCGGCGTGCCACTTCCTCGTCGGTAATGCCAGGCTCAATCTTTTCGGCAGCACGTTCCACCTGAGAGGGATACTTATAGGGCAATCCATATTCAGCAAGGATGGCGTGCATTTCGGCGTTGTTTTCGCCTTGTTTACCAAGGATGTCGATTACCTTACCGATGGGGCTCTTCGAATCTTCGGGCCACTCCACGATTTTTACCAAAGCCTTGTCGCCCGTCTTTCCGCCCTTGAGGTTCGCCTTGGGAATAAAGATGTCTGTAGCAAGCGAGCGGCTTTCGGTGATTAGGAATGCGTAGTTCTTCTCTACCTGGAGCTGACCCACAAAGCTGTCGCGAGCGCGCTCAATGATTTCCGTCACCTGCGCTTCGCGAGTGTGGCCATAGCGGCGGGCAAGCATCGTTACTCTGACACGGTCGCCATCGAGGGCATGCATGGAGTTGCGCTCGCAAACGAGGATGTCCTTGCCACCATCGTCGGGCACGAAGATGTTATGTCCGTTGCGCTTGCGGCGGAAGGTGCCCACCATGTCGCTCGAAAGATGCACGCGCTGGTAAACGCCCTCTGCCTTACGTGCAAGATAGTCGTCGAGCACGAGGTCGTCGATGACGTCCATCACGAGCATCTTGGCAGGATGGGTCAGTGCCTTCAGGTGTCGGAAAATATATTTGATGTCAAGCGGTTTGTCAGCATTCATCTCGAAGAGTGTGAGCAAGCCTGCATGGATGTCGCTCTTCTTAAGGCGCGGTGCCTTTTCTTTCTTCTTATTTTTTGACATAGTGGTATTCGTTTTAAAGTTTGTATGCCTCGGCTTTCTATAGTATAGCATCAATAGTTATCTATAGCAACCTATAGCTTTCTATAACATAGCAAAAATACGTATATTTTTTTGCTTCTTTGTTGGGTTTAGGGGATAATGACATGAAATTTCATATTTTCTTGGTAAATTTGCCAAAAATGAAGACGTTTTGGCACTGTATATTCGCGAGTGCGCTATCTATAATGACGATTACTCACGTCAGCGCACAGAGTTCCATCCCTATCTCCGTGAAGGTGGGGAAGGCTGAGTATGCAGGTGATAGTATCCCTCATATCACGATGCCGACGCTTCATAAGCATCCGCCTTTTACTTTCAAAAGTAAGTCTGCAAAGAAGAAGTACAACCGCATGGTTTACAACGTGAAGCGTACGCTGCCCATCGCAAAACTGGTGCGCACCACCATTATTGAAACCTACGAACTCCTGCAAATGTTGCCAGAGTCGGAGCGTGCGGCTCACTTGAAGCGTGTGGAGAAGGGATTGATGGAACAATATGGACCTCGCATAAAAAAACTCACGATTTCGCAAGGACGAATGCTCGTAAAACTGATTGATCGTGAGTGTAATAACACAGGCTACGCCATTACGAAAGCCTTTATCGGAGCTACGCGTGCCAATGTGTATCAAGCCTTAGCACTTTGTTTTGGCAATAGCCTCGCAAAGCACTATGACCCCGAGGGCGAAGACAAAGAGTTGGAGCGTATCGTGCGACTTGTGGAGAGTGGGCAGATTTAG
>JAZLDQ010000102.1:0-36564 GCA_045614785.1 Alloprevotella sp. | reverse complement strand
ATCAATGCCATTGCGGGCATAGTCATCATACCGTTGTTTACATAGCCTGCTTCGTAAGCGCAGTCGGGGATTACTTGAATGCCAAGCAATGTACCTGCACCGAAGAGTTCGCGGAAGAAGGCTACGGCTACTAATACCCATGCATAACCAAGACCTGAACCGATACCATCGAGGAATGATTCCCAGGGACCATTTTGCATAGCGAATGCTTCAAGGCGACCCATGATGATACAGTTTGTGATGATCAAACCGATGTAAACCGAGAGCTGAACACTCACATCGTAAGCAAACGCCTTGAGCATTTCTGCTACGAGCGTTACGAGCGTTGCAACAACAACAAGCTGAACGATGATACGGATACGGCTGGGAACGGTTTTACGAAGTAAAGAAATAATGACGTTTGCAAAAGCTGTAACGACTGTAACAGACAAGCCCATTACGATAGCGGGTTCAAGCTGTACTGTTACTGCAAGCGCAGAACAAATACCCAACACCTGAGCGGTCACAGGGTTATTGAGATTCAATGGACCTGTAAAAACCTCACGGTTTGCTTTTGAAAATAATGTACTCATATCTGTTTTCCGTTATTTATTAGCATTAAAGAATCCGATATATTGTGAGAGGCTGGTCTTAAACATTGCGTCAACACCATTACCAGTGAGTGTAGCACCTGTAATACCGTCAACTTCATACTGACTGTTCTGAACCTTACCGTTTTTCACAACAGAAAGCGCAATGTCGTTGGCGTTGCCTTCAGCGAAGATGGTCTTACCGATGAACTGGTACTGGAACTTCTGCTCTGCAATGAGCGAACCCAAACCTGCTGTTTCAGATGCGTGAGACATATACATACCGTAAACAGTGTTAAAATCATCGTTGAGCGCAACATATCCCCAAAGCGCGCCCCAAAGGCCCTTACCGTAAACGGGGAATACATACTTCTTAGCACCTTCAACTTCGCAAACGTAAACTACGAGTTCTTCAGAACCACACTTGAAACCACCTTCATTTTGCTTGATGCTACCGTCAGCATTGATGATATAGTCGTTTTTTACGACGTCAGTGTAAGTTGAAGGAATTGCAGTCTTTTCAAGGCCACGCATATTTAAAGCAGCTAAGATTTGCGACTTCTTATCGAGTTCAACATTCTCATCTTGAATGGGCTTGAGCGTTTGAGAAACGAAAGCCAACAAGAAAGCTGCAATCACCACCATTACTATTGCATAGCCAATGGTGTATCCATTACTATTAGTATTCATGATTCTGAGTTTTTACTTCTTTACGCGGCTGAGACGCTTGTTAATATTACGCTGAACAAATACATAGTCGATCAACGGTGCAAACATGTTCATCAAGAGGATTGCAAGCATCATGCCTTCGGGATAACCAGGATTGAGTACGCGAACAAGAACAGCAACTACACCAATCAAGAAACCATAGATGAACTTACCATTTTCAGTACGAGCGCTGGTTACGGGGTCAGTAGCCATGAATACAGCACCGAAGCAGAAACCACCCGCTGCGATGTGTTCGTACCAAGGCATTTCAGCTGCTACGTTGCCATCAAGGCCCATTGCATTGAAGAGCAATGCTGTGAGGATACCGCCGGCAAATACGCTACCCATTGTGCGCCAGCTTGCAATACGTGTCCAAAGCAAAATCACAGCACCAATGGCAATCGCGATTACGCTTGTTTCACCTACAGAGCCAGGAATCAAACCGGTAATTGTACCTGTGAAATCAACTTCGCTAATGCTTGAAGCTGCAGCTGCAATACCAAGAGGAGTAGCCTGAGTGACAGCATCAGAAGCAAGGTCGTAACCGAGGCCGAGGAACTTTTCTGTAGCTACCCAAACCTGGTCTCCGCTCATGCTTGTAGGATAAGCAAAGAAGAGGAATGCGCGAGCAATCAAGGCAGGGTTAAAGATGTTCATACCTGTGCCACCGTAGATTTCCTTACCGATGATTACTGCGAAAGCCACAGCAATAGCCATCATCCAAAGCGGAGTGTTAATAGGGCAAATCATTGGAATAATGAGACCCGAAACGAGGTAACCTTCCTGGATTTCTTCCTTTTTCCATTGTGCTGCAACGAATTCGATACCGAGACCTACACCATAAGAAATAATAATGCGGGGCAACATCAATGCGAAACCATACATAAACATTTCGATGAACGACGTTTCGCCCAACATGCCTGCTGCTGCAGCATTTTGATAACCCACGTTGTACATACCAAAGAGCAATGCAGGAATCAAAGCGATAACCACAAACGACATGATACGCTTTGAATCAATTGCATCGTGAATGCTCACACCGAAACGCGAAGTTGCGTTAGGAACAAGCAAGAACGTTTCCATACCATCGAAGACAGAGCGGAAAGCCGACAACTTGCCACCTTCTTCGAAGTTAGGACGAATTTTGTCAAGATATTTTTTAACCATTTTGATTGATATCTAAAATGAATGATAATTAGCTGTTTTCCTTACGAAGAATGTCAAGTCCTTCGCGAACAATGCGCTGAAGTTCGAGTTTCGATGAGTCGATAAATTCAGCTACAGCGAAGTCTTCGGGAGCAACTTCGTACATACCGAGTGCTTCTTGACGGTCGATGTCACCGGTGATGATTGCTTTGATAAGGTATGAGGGATAGATGTCCATAGGGAACACGCGTTCGTATTCCGCGCTCATAATCATGTGGCGTTCGCCACCCTTAATACGGCAGTCGAGGTTGTACTTCTTATTCTTGCCCATCAACCATGAAAGGTAGCTGTGGCTTGTTGAATAGTCGTTCAGGCGAGGCATAATCCATCCGAATAATTCGTTTACGTCGTCTCCTTCAGGAAGAGCGCAAACTTCGGTTGCATAAGCGCTAAGGAAGCACTTCAAGCAAGCCTTCTTACCAACGAGAGGATTGCCATCTACTACACGAACATTGCCTTCCTTGATATTAATCACTGAGCTGAGCGGAGCACCAATCTTAGTCTTAACGTAAGAAGGTTCTACTGCCATGCTACCGCCAACGGCAACGATGCGAGTGAGGTCAACCTTACCTGTACGTACTAAGCGACCAATGAAAATCACAGCTTCAGCCCCCATTGTCCAAACAACTTCTCCCTTATTCACAGGCGAGATGTGGTTGATGTGTACGCCTACGTTTCCGGCTGGGTTAGGACCATCGAATACGCTTACCTTAGCACCTTCGAGAGGAAGAATTTGCGTATTGATTTGTTCGGGGCTAACGCCTACATGCACCTGAGCAAGCTTTGACAAGGCCTTGATACCCAACTTAAAGTCGTTTTCCTGCCCCGTTGCTACGAATGAAAAGTCAGCTGCTAAAGGCATTTTAGAGAATGTGCTCACAAAAATTGCCTTAGGTGTATCTACGGGTGAAGCAACTACGTCGTAAGGACGCTGGCGGAAGAAAGCAAATAAACCACTTTGTAAAAGTAGGTTGAGCATTTCGTCTTTCTGAACCTTGTTTACGTCAATACTACCGAAATCCTTTGCAGCTTGAGTGCTGTCGGCATCAATGCGGATGTAAAGGATTTTTCTACGTTCGCCACGTTCGATTGCCTTAATCTTACCGCTTACTGGCGATACGATAGCAATTCTTTCAGTAGCTTTGTCAACAAAAAGCGGACTTCCGGCGAGCACGCTGTCGCCTTCCTTAACAACAAGTTTGGGAACCACACCAGTAAAGTCAGAAGGGCAGATAGCATATTCACTTGCTAACCCAGTCTCTTTCACTGTCAATGGAGCCTCGCCTTCCAGATTAAGGTCAAGTCCTTTCTTAATCTTGTACAATGTTTCCATTAAGAATAAAATAAAAGTATAGTTAGAGTTTATTTGAATTTATGTCAATTCTTGATTTAATAGCACTTCAAGATGAAAATAAATTATCATAATCATATCAAAACAATCGTAATTGTAGTTGATTACGACTAATAACAATTTATATAAAAAATACGAAGACGCATACTTAAATGCAAAATTAGTAAATATTGGGAAAAGAGATGTTTGTTTTTTACATTTTTTTTAGATTTTGAGGTTGAATTCGCTATAATTTGGAATGAATCGTAACTTGTCTTATTAAAAAAGCAAAGAATGTTTGCTAACTAATATCGTTGCGCTGATATTGTTTGTTTGAGCAGGAGGTGTTGTGTGACGTTTTTTTAAGTTTACAATTTACATTATTACATTTGTTACACGGATTTATAAATTTCTGCCTTAGATGGTATAGTATAAATAAAATTGCAAAAATAATGATTATGATAGTAACAGTTGTTTGCATGTGCTATAGTTTTATTAATGGCAAAAATATAAACTTTCATCAGGATAAAGACAAAAAAACAATAAAAATACTATGATGAAAATGTTCAATAAAGATTTTAGAGATTAATTTCTCTGAATTTTAAGCAGACTAAACATATTGTACTTGTTTTTTTTAAACTATTATTGATTAATATATTTGTTGTGCTGTATTTTTTGTAAATTTGCTTAATTTTAAAAATTTTACGTAATCTCTTACTGATTTTGTGTCTTGCTGACAGGAGTGAGGAGAGTTTATAAGTTGCTAATTATCGCGTTGTTATTTATATATGAAAGATTTTGAAAAGAAAATATCTTTTACTGATATTCGTACAATATTAAAGGGACGATGTATTTCAACTTTAGGTACTGAATGGGTTGATAAACAATTGAAATTTTCAACTAATGCGGAGGAAGTTGTGTGGCAACTTAAATTAGTTGAGGAATTCGGTGAATTCATGGATGTCGAAGAAGATGTTTATGAAGAAAACTTTTTTGATGTGAGAGCGGATTTGCTTCGTTTGCGTCCAGAACGGACTTATCTTGAAGAGTTGACTCTGTTTAATTTGAAACGCACGCTTGTTTCTATAAATGCGTTGGTTGTATTTTTTACAAAAACACAAGAGGAAGGTGGCGAAGAGCGTTATCCAACTTTGGCGTCTTTGGCAAAAAACATAGCTGTCTTTCCTGATTTGATAAGGCGTATTGATGCTATATTGAATGTTTATGGTAAAATTAAGGATACAGCTTCAAAAGAGTTGTTAACGTTGCGCCATCAGATAGAAGTGTGTACTCGTACTTTAGGTCATTCTTTGCGTAGTATTATTCAAGAGGCTCAGCAAGAGGGGTTGATTGAACGAGATGTTACTCCAACAATTCGTGATGGTAGGTTGGTTATTCCGGTTTCTCCCGCTCTGAAACGTCGCATAAAAGGTATAGTGCACGACGAGTCGGCTTCAGGACGAACAGTTTTTATTGAGCCTGCCAACGTTGTTGATGCAAACAATAAAATTAGGGAATTAAAATCAGCAGAGCGAAGAGAAATAATAAGAATTTTGCAGGAAATATCAGGAATGATACGCCCCCATCTTTCAGAAATATTTAATTCGCTTCAGTTCTTAGCTCGAATAGACTATCTCAGAGCCGTAGTGGGGTTTGCACGTAGTTTTAATTGTGTTATTCCGAGAGTGTATTCTGAGCCCATATTAGAGATGCATGGAGCAATTCATCCTCTTTTGCAGCAATCGCTTGAGCGTCATGGCGGAGCTATGAATCCTTTGGATGTTGTTTTACGACAGGAACAGCGAATTTTGCTTATTTCGGGTACTAATGCAGGAGGTAAGTCTGTGTGCTTAAAGACAGTAGGTCTTTTGCAATATATGCTTCAGTGTGGTTTGCCGATTCCTATTTCTGAGCGTTCTAAAATAGGAATTTTTGAAGGTATATATATTGATATAGGGGACGAACAAAGTATAGAAGATGATTTGAGTACGTATTCATCACATCTTTTAAATATGAAGAAGATGATGAAAATAGCAACGGATAAAACCTTGTTGTTGATAGATGAATTCGGTGGAGGAACTGAACCGCAAATTGGTGGAGCGATTGCAGAAGGTATTTTGAATAAATTTGTATCTACAAAAACATGGGGTGTAATTACAACGCACTATCAAAATTTAAAACATTTTGCAGAGGAGCATTCTTCGGTCGTGAATGGGGCTATGCTCTATGATCGTGCACAAATGAAACCTCTATTTACATTACAAATAGGGAATCCCGGAAGTTCTTTTGCAGTTGAGATTGCGCGCTCTATCGGTATTCCTGAGGATGTTATTGCTTATGCTTCTGAACTTGTTGGTAAGGATTATATTTTGAGTGATAAGTATTTGCAGGACATTGTTAGAGATAAAATGTATTGGGAACGCAAGCGTCAGAATATTCGTGTGAAGGAAAAACAATTGGAAGACACGGTCGCTAAATATGAGGAGCAACTTTCGGATGTTCAGAAGCAGCGAACATCAATTATGGCGCAAGCAAAGGAAGAAGCAAAGGAATTGCTAAAATCAACGAATGCTCGTATTGAAAATACCATTAGAGAGATAAAGGAATCGCAGGCTGAAAAAGAACGTACAAAAGCTGCACGTCAGGAACTTACAGAGTTTAGTTCAACGGTTAATTTAGTGAATGAGGATAATGACGTCATTGCACGTAAAATGGCGAAAATACAGCGTCGCCAAGAGCGAAAACTTCAAAAACAAAACAATCCTGCATCACATGCCAAACCCGTTCAACAAAGCAATAGTGGAAGTCAAGTGGTTTCTGGTTGTGTGTCTTCAGATATTTTGAATGTAGGCGACTATGTTCGCATTAAAGGTCAGTCTTCGGTAGGAAAATTAGAGGGAATTCAAGGAAAGAATGGGAAAGTGTTATTTGGTTTTATGCATACAGTAATTCCACTTACTCGCCTGGAAAAAACTTCTGCTCCCAAGGTTGATAAGTCGGAGTCGGTTGCTACATTTGTGAGTAAGGAAACGACAGATGCGATGCGTGAAAAACAACTTAATTTTAAACAAGACATAGATTTAAGGGGAATGCGAGTCAATGAAGCTTTGACTGCTGTAGCTTATTTTATTGATGATGCCATTCAAGTGGGACAAGCTCGTGTGCGTATCCTACACGGAACTGGTACCGGAGCCTTGCGTCAGGTTATTAGACAATATCTTTCGAGCGTAACAGGAGTAGCTGCTTATCACGACGAGCATGTGCAGTTTGGGGGAGCAGGAATTACTGTGGTAGAACTTGATTGATTAGAGTGTAGAATGCTGATTGCCCACTTTCGTTATGATATAAAGATTTATTATATGCTCAATATTGTGAGATGTTAAAAAATCTTGTATGTAAATGTTGGTGGATTCTGATTAAATTCCTAAATTTGCCAAAGATTGTATTAATGTTATACATTTTTATTTATTAACAACATGGAATATTCTCACGAAGTTCAAAACATGTGTTGCGTGGCTAAGGGCCCCAACCATGGTCCCGCTCCCATTCCTGAAGAAGGCAAGTGGGTTCAGGCAAAGGAAATCAAGGACATCTCAGGTCTTACTCACGGTGTGGGTTGGTGTGCTCCTCAGCAGGGTGCATGTAAGCTTACTTTGAACGTGAAGGAAGGCGTTATTGAAGAATGTCTCGTTGAAACTATCGGTTGTTCAGGTATGACTCACTCAGCAGCTATGGCTTCTGAAATTCTTCCTGGCAAGACTATCCTCGAAGCGCTCAACACTGACCTCGTTTGCGACGCTATCAACACAGCAATGCGCGAACTCTTCCTCCAGATCGTTTACGGACGTACACAGTCAGCTTTCTCTGAAGGTGGTCTCGTAATCGGTGCAGGTCTTGAAGACTTGGGTAAGGGCCTCATCTCACAGTGCGGTACACTCTATGGCACAAAGGTTAAGGGTTCTCGTTACCTCCAGCTCACAGAAGGTTACATCACAAAGATGTTCCTCGACAAGGACGACCAAGTTTGCGGTTATGAATTCGTTCACATGGGCAAGTTCATGGATGCAATCAAGAAGGGTGTTCCTGCTGACGAAGCTTTGAAGAGCGTTACTGGTACTTACGGTCGCACTAAGGCTGAAGACGGCATTGTTAAATCAATCGATCCACGTCACGAATAATCAAGGAGGACTGCAATTATGATTAGAGAAGTAAAATTTGAAAGTCAGGACCGTCGTATCAAGCAGATTCTCGCTTGTCTTAACGCACACGGTATTTCATCTATCGAAGAAGCTAACCAAATCTGTGAAGCAGCAGGTATTGATCCCTATCAGACTTGTGAAGAAACACAGATGATTTGCTTCGAAAACGCAAAGTGGGCTTACGTAGTAGGTACTGCTATCGCACTCAAGGAAAAGGCTAAGGACGCTGTAGAAGCAGCTGAGTACATTGGTGAAGGTCTTCAGGCATTCTGTGTGCCTGGTTCAGTTGCTGATGATCGTAAGGTAGGTATCGGCCACGGTCAGCTCGCAGCTCGCCTCCTCTCTCCCGAAACTAAGTGCTTCGCATTCCTCGCAGGTCACGAATCATTCGCAGCAGCTGAAGGTGCTATCAAGATTGCACAGATGGCTAACAAGTCAAGACCCGCTGACAAGCCCCTCCGTTGCATCCTCTGCGGTCTCGGTAAGGACGCTGCTATGATCATCTCACGTATCAACGGCTTCACTTACGTTCAGACTCAGTTCGATTACTACACAGCTGAACTTAAGGAAGTACAGCGCATCGCTTACAGCAACGGTCCTCGTGCAGCTGTAAACTGCTATGGTGCTGACGACGTTCGCGAAGGTGTATCAATCCTCTGGAAGGAAGATGTAGACGTATCAATCACAGGTAACTCTACTAACCCCACACGCTTCCAGCACCCCGTAGCAGGTACTTACAAGAAGGAACGCGTACTCGCTGGTAAGCCCTACTTCTCAGTAGCTTCTGGTGGTGGTACAGGTCGTACACTTCACCCCGATAACATGGCAGCAGGTCCCGCTTCTTACGGCATGACTGACACACTCGGTCGTATGCACTCAGATGCACAGTTCGCTGGTTCATCTTCAGTGCCCGCACACGTAGAAATGATGGGCTTCCTCGGCATCGGTAACAACCCCATGGTAGGTTGTACAGTAGCTTGCGCCGTTCAGGCAGACCTCTACTTGAACAAGAAGTAATTCAAGCTCATAATAAGATAGACTCCTGTAATCTAGATGGTTACGGGAGTTTTTAGTTTAATATAATAAGATTCTGAGGTCGCATGATAAGAAAAATTATCCTAACCGATAGACTTCTCTATTCATATACTTCATATCTTTCTTCTCTCTTATGTTCTGCCACCTCATAGCTTTTCTACTCACCATCTTCACTCCTGCCTTTGCTTTAGGACGTTGGAGTGAACTCTTTGATTACCTAAACTCTCTTCCATCTCCTTGGGGGCTTGTATTAATAGTGCTCCAAGGTATGGGGCTTATTTTTTCAATTATATTGATGAAGATGTTTGAGGGAAATAGGAAGCAACAATGGAAAGCTGATTTGATAAAGTTTCTACTACTTGTATATTTTATAATTCTTGTTATGATTTTTTAAGTTTAAAATATGAGTAGTTTTTATAAACTTAAAAGTTACTTTATTTTTTTATAATATTAAAAAATGAAACTCCTGTAATCTAAAATGGTTATAGGAGTTTCATTGTTAACATTCTTTTATCTGCAAGAACGTTATATGTTTGTTTTTAGAACATAATTGTTAGAGTTCAATTAAACCATAAGGGGTACGGCGAGGAAGTGCAGTAAGTTGTACGTCTGTGCAGATCTTAAAGCCTTGCTCTTTTAGTTTGTTTATGTTTGTTTTTCGAGCAAGTTCAGGTGTGTTGTTTTCTTCTGAAAGGTGGCATAGCCAGATGTGCTTAATCTTGTCTTTATTTAGGTTTTCTGCTAATACAGATGCTATTTCTGCATTTGCGATGTGTCCGTATGGTCCTTTAATTCTGCGTTTCAGATGAATAGGATATTTACCCTTTTCGAGCATTTCAGGGTCATAGTTCGATTCTACAATAAGATATTCTGCTTTATTAATTGCTTGTTTTATTTCATCTGTAGCATGTCCAATATCAGTAATTATTACTAAAGTTTTTCCTTCCGCTTCAATAATGTATCCGTTATTGCCATGGCTATCATGTGGGACGGGAAAAGCAGTAATTTTAAATGGTCCTACTTCGAATGAGTTGTCGTGGTGGACAATTCTGATTTCAGAATGTTTTACTTTCTTTGTTAGAAAGACGTTTCTTAACATACCTTCATGTACGGCTTCTGTTGTGAAGACTGGGATGTGAAATTCGTTAGAAAGAACTCCAACAGCTTTAGTATGGTCGGTATGGTTGTGTGTGACTAATATGCCTTGGATTTCTCCAAACGAAAGTCCGTAGTCTTTGTAATATTTTTTAAAGGTTCGGATGCCTAATCCTAAATCTATAAGGATGCCTTGTCCTCCGGAGTTAAGATAATAGCAGTTGCCGCTACTGCCACTGCCGAATGATATGAATTGCATGTATGATTGTATTCTAGGAGTGATTCAAAAAAACTATTCGTGGTTGAGAAATTGGTTAGAATGGTAAGCCAACGGCGAAGTGGAAGGTGAAGTCACGTGTGAACTTTGGCGATAGGATGGGGTAGTGGCCTTTTCCATTTGCTATGCTTGGATTGATGGCTTTCATGCCACCATCAAGACGCAAGATAAAGTACCCCAAGTTTATACGCAATCCTAACCCGTAAGCCACAGCTATTTGTCGATAAAATTTTTCGACATCGAATGTGCCACCTGGTTGGTCGGAATAATTACGAGTGTTCCAAACGTTACCGGCATCTATAAATGCAGCTCCATAAAATTTCCAAAACAGGTAAGTTCTGTATTCTAAACTTAAGTCAAGTTTTAAATTTCCTGTTTGGTTTATGAAGTCAATTTTTCCATCTTTGCCTTTAAAACTACCAGGTCCGAGCTCTCTAACACTCCATCCTCTTACACTATTAGCACCACCTGAGAAATATCGTTTTTCGTATGGAATGATGTCAGAATTACCATAGGGGATTGCTAAACCTAATGCAGCATGGAATGCGACGCTACTGTTGTCTGTTAGCAAAAAACTCTTAACAAAGTCAATATCAAACTTAACATATTGAGAATAGGCGATGTCGAAAATTTTATATGTGCCATTTTGTTCGCGTTCTGCTCCTAACACTTTTCGCATGAGGTGGAGCGAGTTGCCTGCTGTTTCGAAACTTCCTTTCACCTGCCATGCATTTGTTTGATAAGTGGAGTTGTTGCCAATGCGATGGGAATTGTAAATAAAGTTGTATCCCATCTTCATGATAAATAGGTTTTCATAGCTATAGCGTAGTACTGCATAGCGAGGGTCATCACCTTCCAGGTAGTTGTTGCGGAAAGTGCTCGAAATCCAGGGCATAAACATATAGTTTAAGCTTACAACGTCCCATCTATGTTGCCATTTTTCTTGTCCTAATCTTTTCCAATTGTATGAAAATCCCGCCGAGAGAAGTTTGCGATGAAATTCTGGGCGCTCTTGTGCATTGTAGAGTAAGCTTAATTCTGATGTCGCCTTGTGTGAATAGCGCAATTCTTCAAAACCAGGAATCGAAAGTGTAGGAATCGTGAGTTTGCTCTCTATGCTATACTCCCAATAGTTTTCGTTCGTATAGCCTTCAAGCCCGGAGATTGCTTCATAAGCACCTCTAAGCTTTATTTCAAAAAGTTCAGCACCACGTAATAAGTTACGGTGAGTGTAAGTCATCAGTGCTGCGGCTCCCAAGTCACCAGCCGTATTGGTACCTTCAAGTTCGACGGTAAGTCCATGTGGTTTGGCAGGATGCACAAGCACTTCATAATCTATGGTGTTATTCCGATTGTTTACGTTAGCATTGATAAAACTATGGCTAACAGCAGGGAGAGAGTTAAGAGCGCTATAGGTCGAAGTAACGTTTCGCTCTGAATAAATACTGTCGGGACGAATGGCTATAAGCGTGCTATATAGTCGTGGTTTGAGTTTTAAATAGCTTTCATCGAAGTAGAAGTCAAGTCCTTCATAGCTTGTTGTTTCAGGCTTTTTCTCTCCCTGAAGGTTTTCAAGCACTTCAACTTTGCCGATCTTGTATTTTTGATAAGCTGCTAAAGAATCTATGCCAATTGGTTTGGCCACTAGCAATGTGAGGTCAACAGCATAATCTTCATCACACGTATCAACAATGAAGCTGACGTATTCTTTGTTTACGTTGTAATATCCTTGATTTCTTAGAGAGTTAACCAATCTCGCTCTTTCGCTACGCAAAGCATCAACGTTTAACGCCATCCCTGTTCTGAGCTTGGTGTTTTTCATTGATAGCTTCACTACATTTTGCATGACGCTGTCATCACAGAGTAGGTTTATGCTTTGTATGTAATTGGGCGCTCCACATTGGATGTGATAATGAACCTTAACCTTATGCTTGTTGATAGTAGTGTCAGCTGTTATTGTGGCGTGTCGATAACCTTGGTTTTTCATAGCAAGGTTGAGCGAATGGCAAGTTTGCTCAGTTAGTTCATGATTGTAAACAACTGGCGGCTCGCCAACCTTCCTAAGTAGTTTAGCCACACCACTGTTTCCAGTCCCTGCTAAGCAATACATGCCCAACTGCACTTTTGAGAGCGAGAACCATCGGCTGTTAGGCTCTTGTTTCACTTGCTGACGTAGCTGCATCGGATTGGCTAACTTGGTATCACTCGTCAATGTTACAGATGCTAACAATTGCTCGTCTTCCTTTAAAAGTCGGGCTGACGAGCAACTAACGAGCAACAATGCTGTTGCTATAAACCAAGAGAAAAATCTAAGTTTATGTAGCATATTTAGAGAGTAGTGAGTAAAGAATAGAGAGTCGCCCATCCGAATGGTTCGCTAAACGCTAATCGTTAATCAAGATATACTTACCGCCTCCACAAACTTGCCAGGGATGGGTGTTTCGAATTTCATTAGTTCGCGCGTAATAGGGTGATAGAAGTGTAGGCGATAAGCATGCAGCGCCAAGCGTCCCAGTGGGTCTTCACCGTCGCCATATTTTATATCACCACAAATTGGGCAACCTAAATCCTGCGTATGTACGCGAATCTGATTTTTACGTCCTGTTTCGAGGCTGAATTCAACTAGTGAGTAGCGAGGCCCCTTCTTTAATGTTCGATAGTGAGTAAGTGCATACTTACCTCCATTGTCAGTAGGCGATGAGAAGGTGAAGAAGGCTTTGTTGTCCTTCAACCAACTCTCTACGCTTCCTTCTTCAGGGGTAGGGCATCCTGAGCATACAGCCACATAGTTGCGTGCAGTCACGATGTTGTGCCAGTGTTCCTCCAATATGGCCTGCGCCTCGAGTGTTTTAGCGTAAATCATGATTCCCGAAGTATCGCGGTCAAGTCGATGTACCACGTGCGACGTGCAGCGCTGGTGGGTGCGCTTGAGATACTCGTCGAGCACCGTCTTTACGCTGAACACATGGTGAGCACTCGCCATCGACAGAATGCCTGGCATCTTCTCAATCACAATCACTGCTGCATCTTCATACAGCACTTTCACAAACTTGCTTCGCAGCTCTTCCTTGGGTTTGCGCTTTGAAATCTCAACGGTCATGCCAGGCGTTAAAGCCAAGTCGTGTTGCTTTTCAATCTTACGATTCACCATTACGCCCCCGCCCGAAAGGATGGCTTTTGCTCGTGTGCGACTCACACCGCTCAAAGCTTCGATAATGAATGAGAGCAACGTGCTAGGCTTCTTCACAACGAAGCGCGTGTAGTTGTTAGAGTTGGTTATAGGTCTTCTCATTTTTTTATTTCTTTAGGATGGTTTCAGTAAGTAAATTTCATTACTTGTGTGATTCCATAAATTCTTCGCAAATTTACAAAAAAATATGGGGTCCTCCCTTTGTTATTAACAATAATTTGTAATTTTGCAACGCTTAAATTTAATCTTCGTCAAGTGTTATGCTTAATATTTCGGAAAAAAAAGAAATTATTAGCCAATTCATATCTCCATTTGTAGAAATGGCTGAAAGCGATTTGGAGCAACTCTCCACCATTGCCGACATACGCTCCTTCTCTCGAGGTGATACATTGCTTGCCGAGGGTCAAATTGCGCGTTACATCAGTATTGTCACTCGCGGGATGTTTCGCAATCATTGTAAAGTAGCTGGTAAGGATTGCACAGAAAGTTTTGTAAAGTTGGGAGATGTCATAATGCCTGCCGAAAGCCTCTTCTCGCAAGATCCCTCTCTGCGCCTGGTCACCTCCCTCATGGAGTCCACCTGCATATGCTTTTCCTATGAAGGCATTCTCGAGCTGAGCCGTCGGAATATGAAAGTTCACGACCTGCTGATTGCCTTATTTAAGGCTGCTTTACTTTTAGAGCGAAGCAGAATGGACGATGCCTTAATCAGCTCTACCAAAGCACGTTATATTAACTTCTGCAACAAATACCCCGAAGCCTCTGTCAACGCCAACGTGGCACACATCGCCTCGTATCTGCACATGGCGCCCGAGACATTGAGCCGCTTGCGCTCATCGGTGTTGGTGTAACTTAAAGCTTTATAACTTAAGAAATCAGAGCAGGTTGTCAAAATGTTATAGCAGCCTGCTTTGCCTTTTTTTTTTGAATATAGAACACTTAAGTGCTGGGTTGCTTGTTTTTCTAGTATTGCTTAATAAGTGTGTTAGATTGTTCTATGTTAGACTTATTCCAATTCATTTCTTTGTTACAACAGGCATAAAGGTTAAATGGTGGATGGATGGTTGTTGGTTCGTAGGGAGTTGTATGATTCAGGGAGCGGAGGAGAAAGTGTTGGTAGGTTTTATAGAATTGGAATAGGTTTTATAGAATTGAATTAGGTTGATATAGAGTTGGAATAAGATGTTGAGCGAGGGCGATTGTATTGTTCCATTTCTTGTTTTTCATGGATTTTATTTTATTGGCGGTGCTTATTTTTTTAGTAAGTGCGGTGTGGTCGAAAAGAGGTCGGAAGTCTTACTTCCTATGTACGATATAGTAGGAAGGAGGTCGGATGTCTTGCAGTGTGCATCGCAAGGGGGCGGTAGAGGTGTTGAGCAGTCCGTGTGTTTTCTCCCGTGAGTTCGTTCTCCTTTCTGTATGCAAAGATACGAAGTGTTTTTGGCGGTGTGAGAAATAGTGAGAATTAGTGAGAAATAAAATGCAAAAGTGTGATATTTTTTTGCTGCGGGCGCGTCGTCTCAATCTTTTTTTTGAGCATTTGTTTTTCATCCTTTTTCTTTCTCTTCATAACCATCTTTTTTCGGTATAGGCAATTACAGGGTGATTACACGAATCTGCGGTCAGGGTGTGAGGGATAGTAGATAATGTTCTTATATTATATATATATATAATATAAATATATTATTCTAACTACCTTACTGCCTTAGTGAGGTGTGGCGCGAGTTCTTTGTAATCACCCTGTAATCGCTCCGAGAAAATGGCGAAGAAAGTTTCAAAAAAACTTTTGCAACGAAGTGAATTTGCATTGCTGAAAATTTTGCTGCGTGGGATTTTATTCGTATCTTTGTAGTGGATAGGAAAAGGTAGAAATTCAAGTTTGTTATATGGGATTTTGTTGGCAATTCTAAAATTCCTTTGCATAAAAAATTACAGACGAATAGAAGCGGTAAGAAAGGGTTGGTTAATACTGGATGATTTTGTGGTAGAACATCGTATTAAACATAATTGTCATTCTAGTTAATAATTGCCTGGCACATTCATTTTAAGAATTTTGAATTGCACGATTTAGTTATATTGATTAACTTCGCATACAATATGAGACTAAAAATACAAATTATTATAACCGTTTGCTTATGCATTGTGGCTCAAGCAAATGCGCAGATTGTAAAGGAAATCCGCAACGACATACAAAGAGGTAATTTCAACCCTGGCTACGGGCATGATGGTGGCACTAGCTCTTGGAATGAGATTTCGTCTGACTCTACTGGTAGAGATTTAGAGGCTGTGCCAGAGTCTATCTACGTGTGGAAGCTGGACGCTAAGTTCGGAGATTTAAAGTCGGCTTTGCTCGATACGTTGCACCATGGTTTTCAACGTCAGTCGTTTACCAGTGGTCAGAATGGTCGTTACAACTACACAGGTAATTTAGGCTCGCCACGACATAGCAGAATATTTTCTGACAACCAGCTGGGAGCGTTTGGGAGTCAGTTCGTATTTCAGCAACCCTACGACAATTTTGTGAAGCCTACGAGCGACCATTTGTTTACTAACACGCGTTCGCCATTTACAAACATTACGTATCATGAATGTGGCGACAAGGAGCATGGTGAGGACCGCATTTCGGCCATGTTTGCCACGAATGCCGGTAAGAAATTAGGTTTGGGCTTTGTGGTGGACTATCTGTATGGCCGCGGTTACTTTCAATCGCAAAACACTGCACACTTTAAAGGAGCTGTTTATTCATCGTACATCTCGGAGACTTATAGAGCGCATTTGCTGTATCAGCTGCATTACCTTAAGACATCTGAAAACGGAGGTATTGAGGATGATTTGTATATCACAGAGCCCGAGTCGTTTTCGACTACGTATGAAACATGGGACATGCCTACGAACCTGAAGAAGACGTGGAACAAGCTGAACATTAATGAGCTTCTCTTTTCGCAACGGCTTAAGTTTGGGTTAAGAAACAAAAAGAATCGAAGCGAGGGTGCTGATTCACTAAAGTTGTTGATGGATTCGACTTCGCTCGATACAAGTTCAATACAGCCTAGCGTCAAGGATTTGCCCTTTACCATCATTCATACGCTGAACTTGGCCCACAATGACCGCTTGTTTATGAGCAATTTCAGGGCCAACGAGCAGATGCCTACGTATTTCAATGATTACTACTTGCCAGGCGACTCAGCGAACGACATGACGAAAAATCTATCGGTGAAGAATACGCTGGCATTAGAGCTTAACGAAGGTTGGGCAGATTGGTGTAAAGCTGGAGCAAGAGTTTTTATATCTCATGATTATCAGCACTTTACTTTGCCACAGACAAGATATACCAATCGCTCATTCAATTACAATTACTTGCACGTAGGCGCTCAGCTGCTGAATCAAAAAAGCAGATACTTTGATTTTAATCTCCTTGGAGAGTTGAGAACGTGTGACGGCAAGGAATGGGGTGAGTTCAACATTAAGGCGGATGGTAAGCTTCGCACTCGTATGCTAGGCGACTCGCTGGTGATTGCTTTCTACGGTCAATTTTTAAACGAGGCTCCCTCCTTCTACCACAAGCATTATCAAGGCAGAAATGCGTGGTGGGACAACGAAGGGCTTGATAATCAAACATTCGTGCGTTTTGGGTCGAACGTAAAGTTTAAGAATTGGAACTTAATACTTAATCTTGAGCAAGTTAACAACTTGGTTTACTTCCAGGAATCTGTTGATAAGTCGAAAGTTTCGGACAAAGCGCCCAATGCTTATTTGCACTCCGTAGCTTCACAGCAAAACGGGAAACCTATTCAGCGACTCGAAGTGACTTTGAAGAATCACTTTAATTACGGTGTGCTTAATTGGGACAACGAATTGAGCTACCAAGCAAGTTCGCAACAAACCACTCTCCCACTCCCTAAGCTGAATGTTTATAGCAACTTGTACTTCAAGTTTAAGATTGCAAAGGTTTTGAATACAGAGCTTGGGGTTGACGCTATTTACTTCACTAAGTATGCGCCTCAGGTTTACTCACCCATCATAGGGAACTACGTTGTACAAGACCCCTCTGCAAGCGAAAAGGTTGGCGACTACCCTATCGTGAATGCCTATGCAAACTTCCATTTAAAGCGAACTCGCTTCTATATCATGGCATCGCACATCAATGCATCTGAAAAGAACAAAAAAGCATTTCACCTACCTCACATGCCAATGAATCCTATGCTCATTCGACTTGGCATAAGTTGGAACTTCGTAAATTAATTTTTTGAGATTTTAAGGTTTTGAGGTATTAGGTTTTAGGATCCATCCGGTTGGCTTTCTCCTTTCTCCTTTCAACTTAATTTTATCAAACAACGCTAAATGAAAGACTTTATACATCTTCATGTCCATTCGCAATACTCCATACTAGATGGTCAGGCCTCAATTCCAAAAATGGTTGAAAAAGCTATTAAAGATGGAATGAAAGGTATGGCCTTGACAGACCATGGCAATATGATGGGTATAAAGGAGTTCTTTAATTATACCGAAAAGAAAATTAAGGGAGCTAAATCCAACGTCAAAGCATTAAATCAGAAGCTAGCAAGCATCAACGAAGGAACCTACGTAAGGACTGAGGCCGAAGCTGAAGCGACAGATGAAATCCTCATAGCTAACACTCAAAAAGAATTAGCAAAACAAGAGAAAATTGCCAACTTCAAACGACTGTTTGGATGTGAAATGTACGTAGCCCGCCGTGGCATGATGAACAAGAAGGGAAAGACAGACGCGTCAGGCTGGCACCTCGTGGTGATTGCTAAGAACATGACAGGCTATAAGAACCTTATCAAGCTGGTGAGCAACTCATGGGTAGATGGCTTCTACATGCGACCTCGAACTGACCACGAACAATTGGAAAAATATCACGAGGGACTGATGATTTCTTCAGCCTGCTTGGGTGGTGAAATACCGAAGAAGATTTCAGCAGGCGAGATTGAAGAGGCCGACAAAGCTATTAAGTGGTTTAAATCCATCTTTGGCGATGACTATTACCTTGAATTGATGCGCCATGAAGTAAAGGATCCTGCCCAAAGAGCTAATCGCGAGGTTTATCCCCTTCAGGAGGAATGTAATAAAGTCATCATCGACTTAGCACGCAAAAACAATGTAAAACTCGTTTGCACTAACGACGTGCATTTTGTAGATGAAGAAAACGCTGAAGCCCACGACCGCTTGATTTGCCTATCTACAGGACGCGATTTGAACGACCCTACACGTATGCTTTATACAAAGCAGGAATGGTTCAAGACACGTGCCGAAATGAATGAAATATTTGCCGACATTCCTGAAGCCCTAGAAAACACGTGCGAATTAGCAGATAAAACCGTAAACTATAGCATAGATAGTGGCCCTATTATGCCAAATTTCGAAATCCCCGAAGATTTTGGCACAGAAGAAGGATACCGACAAAAGTACACAACAGAAGATTTGTACAATGAGTTTACGCAGGACGAAAACGGCAACGTCGTCATGTCGCGCGAAGATGGAGAGAGCAAAATTGAAAAATTAGGCGGTTACGACAAACTCTATCGAATCAAGCTGGAAGCTGATTACCTTACAAAGTTAGCCTATGAGGGAGCTAAATGGAGATATGGCGACCCCTTGGAACCTGCTGTTGCAGAACGTATAAAGTTTGAGCTTCACATCATGAAAACCATGGGTTTTCCGGGGTATTTCTTGATTGTTCAAGACTATATAAAAGTAGCTCGTCAAGAGTTGAACGTAAGCGTAGGTCCTGGTCGTGGTTCGGCAGCAGGTAGTGCCGTAGCTTACTGTCTTCGCATCACAGACATCGACCCTATTAAATACGACCTCCTTTTTGAGCGTTTCTTAAATCCCGACCGTATATCACTCCCCGATATTGACGTCGATTTTGATGATGACGGACGCGGTAAAGTGCTTCAATGGGTTACGAACAAATATGGTGCCGAAAAGGTAGCGCATATCATTACATACGGCACGATGCAAACAAAGTTAGCAATCAAGGACGTTGCAAGAGTGCAAAAACTACCTCTCGACCGTAGCAACTATCTTTGTAAGCTAATCCCCGACAAACTACCCGAAGGGCCAGATGGCAAAAGCCCCAAAATGAACCTTGAAAACGCAATAGCTTGTATCCCCGAATTGCGCGAAGCAGAGTCTTCATCCGACCCTTTGGTTCACGATACGATTCGATATGCAAAGATGCTCGAAGGCAACGTTCGCAATACTGGGGTTCATGCATGTGGTGTTATTATCTGTAGAGATGCTATTTCAGATTGGGTGCCCGTTTCGACAGCAGAAGATAAGGAAACGAAGGAAAAACTTCTCTGCACACAGTATGAAGGTAAGGTCATCGAAGAGACAGGACTCATCAAGATGGACTTCCTCGGGTTGAAGACGCTCTCAATTATAAAAGAAACCATTCAAAATATAGAAGATAGCCTTGGCATTAGCCTTGATATTGATTTGATTCCTATTGACGACCCTGCTACATACCAGCTATATAGCGATGGTAGAACAATAGGGACATTTCAATTTGAATCGCCAGGTATGCAAAAGTATCTGCGAGAGTTGCAGCCCACAGTATTTGAGGACTTGATAGCCATGAATGCCCTCTATCGTCCTGGCCCTATGCAGTACATTCCAGAATTTATTAATCGTAAGAAAGGCATAAGCCCTATTACCTACGATTTGCCTTGCATGGAGAAATTCCTCAAGGACACTTATGGAATTACTGTATATCAAGAACAAGTGATGTTGCTATCACGCGAAATTGCTGATTTTACCCGAGGCGAAAGTGACAACCTCAGAAAAGCCATGGGAAAGAAGCTGATAGATAAGCTTAACCATATGTATCCTAAATTCCTTGAAGGAGGCAAAAAACATGGCTATGCACCTAATATCCTGGAAAAGATTTGGGAAGACTGGAGAGCTTTTGCTTCGTATGCTTTTAATAAGAGTCACGCAACCTGTTATTCTTGGGTAGCATACCAAACAGCATATCTTAAAGCCAATTATCCCTCTCAATATATGGCAGGGGTGATGAGCCGAAGTTTGGATAATATCGCCGATATCACCAAATTTATGGAAGAGTGTAAATCAATGGGCATAAAGATTTTAGGTCCTGATGTTAATGAATCTGTACATAAATTTAGTGTCAATGCAGCAGGCGAAATTCGCTTTGGACTAGCAGCTATCAAGGGGGTTGGAGATGCAGCTGTTGATGCAATCATAGCTGAACGCAAAAAGAATGGTAAATTCAAAACCGTTTACGACTTCTTTGAACGTATCAATCTTAACATTTGCAATCGTAAGTGTATCGAAAGTATGATATTGGCAGGAGCATTTGATAACTTCAAGAATCTTTATAGAGAAAACTATTTTGAAGATTATGAAAGTTCGGAGCCCTTTGTCGAATCACTACTCAAATACGGCCAGCGCTTTCAGCTTGATAAGCAAATGCAAATTAACACACTGTTTGGTGATAGTAGCGAAATCGAAATAGCAAAACCAAAGGAACCAAAAGCTGTACAAATATGGAGTGACCTTGAACGATTAAATAAAGAACGCGATCTCATCGGCATTTATATATCTGCACATCCACTCGACAAATACTATGTGGTACTTCATGAACTATGTACAACATCGCTAGAAGACTTACAAGATAAGGAAAAATTAGCAAACCAAGAAGTTACCTTTGGAGGCATTCTAACTGAAATAGTACGCGAGGGGTTAACAAAAAATGGAAAACCCTTTGGTATTATAAAGATTGAAGATTATTCAGGAGCAACAGAATTAGCACTTTTTGGAGAAGATTGGGCAACATGGAAAGGCTACCTGTTCCCAGGTAATGCACTTTATTTTACAGCAAAGGTCGAACCACATAAATTTCGTCCCGATACTTACGAACTTCGTATTGTAAGCATTCAGTTTCTCACAGATGTCAAAGACAATAGAGTAGAATTTATTACTATTACTCTCAACATTGATATGCTTACAAACAATCAATTAGTTGACTTACAAAGCATTCTTAACAAGAATCCTGGAAAAACAGAATTATTCTTTACCATATCTTCAGCTGAAAACAATTCTCATCTTAATCTAAAGTCAACCAACACAAAAGTTGATGTAAATAAAGAACTTTACGATTATTTAAAAAGTAACGAAGACGTATTTAAACTCTCAATCAATTAATATTAATCCATTGCCCTAACGTAGGCAATACAACACATTTTAATATGAAACATATCACAGAACAAAATTTTCAAGAAGTAATTGAATCTGGTCTCCCCTTAGTACTTGATTTCTCTGCAACATGGTGTGGTCCCTGTAAGAAAGTAGGACAAGTGCTTGATGAAATCGAACCTGAATATGAAGGTAAGGTTATCTTCGGTAAGTGCGACGTTGATGAATGCGAAGAACTTTCTATGAAATATGGCATCCGCAACGTACCCACAATCCTTTACATTAAAGATGGCAACGTTGTTGAAAAGCATGTAGGCGCAGCTGCTAAGAATGTTCTTGTAGATAAGCTTCAAACAATTCTTTAAAGCTAGTACTTCCCTACTCTATTTTTTAAGAACAAGAACATATGAGCAATCTTGATGACGAACTCCTTCTTGATGCAGAACACGATGCTCAGGTTGTAGAATTCATACAAAACCATCTTCCAATCGACCTTCGCGAAAAATATCAAGAAGACGATCTTTATTATTGTTTAGATCTCATTGAAACTTACCTTGTTGAAAGCGGAGTGCTTGATGGTAAAGCTGACGATGAATTTATTGACATAGATTTAGAGGTAATTGCTGCTTATATAGTAAAAACAGCAAAAAAAGATGGCTTTGCTAATTTCCTTGAAGATGAAATAATCTTTGTCGTACAGAACTATTTTGATTACGAAGAACAATTTTATTAATTAACCTAAGGATGTTTCAAGTTTATAAGGCTTGGTACATCCTTTTTAAGTAAAATGGTAGGCGTTTATTGCATTATAGCTTTTAGATTTTTTAGTCAGTTGGAATAATATTGTTTTTGATTGTATTATAAATCATTTTAGCTTAATTTTGCATATATATAGCTTTAAAATTAAGAGAGTTTCAACAGAAATTGTTAATTCATCACTGGATTAGCATGAACTAAAATAAATAAAACTATTACAATATGAAGCACTTCATCCTTCCACTCCTTTGCACCGTAGCAATGACGGCACAAGCCAAGGACACGCTCCGCGTAGAACGAGTAGGCGCATCAGCTCCTATTACAATCACGGCAGAAATGCCCTACCACACCGACTCGCTCGACAACAAGGGCAAGAAGCATAGCTCAACCCTGCTGGCAGACCATGCCACACGCGCCTTTGCAGAGCAGCCCACCACCGAAGTCATCGAAAACGGAACAGCACTTACCGCACAGGACAGCATGCAGACGCTACGCGTGTTGCAATTTGGCGTACGCACCGACCGCTACGCTAAGGCTACGCTCGACATCAAGCATCTGAAGAACTACCGCGTGTTCGTAAACGGCAAGCCAGGATCTACCGCACTCACCATGACACCCGGGCACTACGACGTGCGCCTCGTGTGTCTGCACGAAAAGGACGGAAAGGACAGCCTTAACATCCGGCTCGTGGCAGAAAGCCTCGAGGGCATCGAAGTGAACCCCACAACAAAGCGCCCCTACCTCATGGCAGAAATGATGCAAGGCAAGCGCACGTATGGCGCAAAGATTTCGCCCACGGGCAAATACATGGTGGCATACTATCAGCACACGATGGAAGACGGCAAGAGCTACTACCGCACCGTAGTGAGCGAAACGCAAAGCCAGCGCACACTCGCCACACACGACTCCTACGTGGACTATAAATGGGTGGACACAAAGGATGCTCTCTACTACACGCGCACCAACGAAAACGGCAAGGAACTCGTGCTGATGGACCCCGCAACGATGGAGCAAACCGTGCTTGCGGACGCACTGCCCGAAGGCGGATTCACACTCGCGCCCACGCTCGACTACATCATCATCACAAAGAACGAAGAAGGCAAGAAGCCCAGAGGTTCGCTCAAGCAGCTACAACACCCCGACGACCGCATGCCCGGCTATCGCAACGTGTCGGCCCTGTGGCGCTACGACCTGAAAGAGCGCCGTATGCAACGCCTCACGTTTGGCAACAAAAGCCTCGGACTCAACGACATATCGAAAGATGGCAAGAAGCTATTGCTCATGGCATCGACGATGGAACCCTCGCGTGCGCCCTATCGCCGCTACTCGCTCTACGTGATGGACGCACTGACGGCTAAGGTCGACACCGTGCTGGCCGACACGGCATGGCTGGCAAGCGCAAAGTTCTCGCCCGACGCTACACAACTGCTCATCAACGCATCGACAACAGCATTCGACGGCATCGGACTCGAAGTGAAGCCCGGACAACACCCCAACACCTTCGACCATCGCCTATATCTCCACGACATCAAGGCAGGCACAACGAAAGCCCTGCTCCCAGGATTTAAGCCCTCGGTGGATAGCTACTCTTGGCATCCCACAAACGGACTCATCTACATCATGGCGGCAGATGGAAGCGACCGTAGCGTGTGGCAACTGAACCCCAAAACGCTCGAAGTGCAGAAGTTCGACATGCCCCTCTCCTACGTGTCGGGCTTTAGCTACGCAACACTCCAGAAGGTGCCCACCGCCATCGTGCTCGGACAGGATGGTGGTGAACGCGCACGCGAAATGTTCCGCGTAACGCTCAACCCCAAGAAGATGCGTGCGGAGCGCATTGGCGAAGTGGACTTCGACGAACTCTACAAAGACGTAGCCATCGGCACATGCCACGACTGGGCATTCCAAAGCTCACGCGGCGATAGCGTGCAGGGCTTCTACTACCTGCCCGCCAACTTCGACGCTACAAAGAAGTATCCCCTCATCGTCTACTACTACGGCGGATGCACACCCTCGAACAAGTTGCTCGAAATAAACTATCCCTACCAGGTGTTTGCCGCACTCGGCTACGTAGTCTACGTAGTGCAACCCAGCGGTGCGCTCGGCTTCGGACAGGAATTTGCCGCACGCCACACAGGCACATGGGGCGATATGTCGAGCGACGACATCATCGAAGGCACACAAGAATTCTGCAAAGCACACACATACATCGACACAAAGAAGATTGGCTGTATCGGAGCATCCTACGGCGGCTTCATGACGCAATACTTGCAAACAAAGACCGACCTCTTTGCGGCGGCAATATCGCACGCAGGTATCTCGAACATCGCCTCGTACTGGGGTGGCGGATACTGGGGCTATACATACGGCGAAGTGGCGCAATACGGTAGCTTCCCATGGAACAACCCCGACCTCTACACCAAGCACTCGCCCCTCTTCAATGCCGACAAGATTAAGACGCCCATCCTGCTCATCCACGGCACCGTAGACACCAACGTGCCACCCTTTGAAAGCCAGCAGCTCTATACAGCACTGCGCATCCTGGGCAAGGAAGTGGAATACATCCAGGTGAACGGCGAAGACCACGTGATAACAAACTGGCAAAAGCGCCTTGAATGGCAAAACGCCATCTTCGCATGGTTCGCAAAATACCTCAAAGGCCAGCCCGAATGGTGGGAAGCAATAGATAAGTAAAAATGAGGTTATGAGGTTTTGAGGTTATAAGGTAGGTTATAAGGTAGGTTATAAGGTTATGAGGTTTTAAGGTTTACCATTCGGTTGGCAGACAATTCTTTTTACATTATAATCTGGATAGTTCTCACACCCTTACAACCTAATAACCTCACAACCTAATAACCTTACAACCTAATAACCTCACAACCTAATAACCTCACAACCTAATAACCTCACCCCCATACAACCTCACGACCTTATGTTTATCGCCAATCAACTAAAGACCACGAATCGTGCAGAGCTGTTGCTCTACATGTGGCAAGTGGAAGACATACTACGTGCATATCAGTGCGACATAGATAGCCTTAAGGAAGGTTATCTGAAACGATTCGACGTGAACGACGAACAACGCTCGGCATTGGAACAATGGTATGGAGACCTGTGCACAATGATGCTCGAAGAAGGCGTGAAGGAACAGGGACACTTGCAAATCTGCAAGAATATCCTGATAGGACTTGGCGACCTACACAAGCAATTGATGGGCTCGGAGAAGTTTCCCTACTACAAAGAAATGTACTACCGAGTGTTGCCCTTCATCGTAGAGCTTCGCAAAAAAGGCGTGAACCAAGATGAGGAAGAATTGCAGGTGTGCTTCAACGCCCTCTATGGCTACATGATGCTACGCCTGAAAGGACAAGACATTTCGGAAGACACGCAAGCGGCAATGAAGCACATTTCCACCCTGCTGGGACAACTATCGGACTATTATCTGAAGGACAAACAGGAACCCATTGAGTTCTAACCCCACCCCAAAAAAGAAACGTAACAACCCCACACACAAAAAACGACGATATGACAATTCTGATAACTGGCTCGAAAGGCCAACTTGGAAGCGAAATACAACACCTTGCGCCCACGATATGCAACGACGATGACTTCCAGTTTATCTATACCGACAAGGAAGAACTCGACATCACCGACCGCAAAGCCGTGTACGACTTCGTGGAGCAAAACAACGTGAGCATCATCGTGAATTGCGCCGCATACACCGCCGTAGACAAGGCCGAATCGGATGAAGAACTATGCGAACTGCTCAACCACACGGCGCCCATGTATCTGGCAGAAGCGGTGGATAGCGTAGGCGGTAGCATGATTCAGATTTCTACCGACTACGTGTTCGACGGCACAAATTGCCGACCCTACACCGAAGACGACATCACCAACCCACAAGGCATCTATGGCCGCACAAAGCTGGCTGGCGAAGAAGCCGTAATTCGCTCGTGCGTCGGCGCAATGGTCATCCGCACGGCATGGCTCTACTCCTCGTTTGGAAACAATTTCGTAAAAACCATGCTTCGACTCGGAAAAGAACGCGAAGTGCTGGGCGTTGTAGCCGACCAAACAGGCACACCCACCTATGCACGCGACCTTGCCACCGCAATCCTTAATATCATCAAGCAAGGCATCGTGCCCGGCGTTTACCACTACTCAAACGAAGGCACTACATCATGGTACGACTTCACAAAAGCCATCCACCGCATAGCAGGCATCAGCAATTGCCAGGTGAATCCAATCCATACGGAGGACTACCCCACACCCGCCAAGCGCCCATCGTACTCCGTGCTGGATAAAACAAAAATCAAAAGCACCTTCAACATTTCAATACCATGGTGGGAAGATAGCTTGAGAGAAGCTATGAAGGAAATCAACTAAGATAATCAAAATGATGAAAAGAAATCATAGAGCATATAATCAATGATTTCAGAAATTATCTCGTTTACTCGTCTACTAAAAACTCGTCTACTAAACTAAAAAATATGCACCCCGAAATAACCAGACGCCGCACCTTTGCCATCATCGCCCACCCCGACGCGGGTAAAACATCACTTACCGAAAAGCTGCTTCTCTTCGGTGGACAAATACAGGTAGCAGGTGCCGTAAAGAGCAATAAAATCAAGAAGACGGCAACATCCGACTGGATGGAAATCGAAAAGCAACGCGGTATCTCCGTAACGACCTCCGTGATGGAATTCGATTATCGCGACTATAAAATCAACATTCTCGACACACCAGGCCACCAGGACTTTGCAGAAGACACGTATCGCACACTCACCGCCGTAGATAGCGTAATCATCGTCGTTGACGGTGCGAAGGGGGTTGAAACGCAAACACGCAAATTGATGGAAGTGTGCCGTATGCGCAACACGCCCGTAATCATCTTCGTGAACAAAATGGACCGCGAAGCCAAGGACCCATTCGACCTCATGGACGAACTCGAAGAAGAACTACAAATCAAGGTGCGACCACTGACATGGCCCATCGAGAGCGGCATACGCTTTAAAGGTGTATACAATATCTACGAACAAAACCTCAACCTATTCCAGGCATCCAAGCAAGTGGTGGCAGAAAAGGTAGAAGTAGACATCAACACCACACAACTCGACGAACACATCGGTTCTGACCTGGCAGACAAACTACGCGGCGAACTCGAACTCATCGATGGAGTGTATCCCGAATTCGAAGTAGCCGACTATCTCCAGGGACAATTGGCACCCGTATTCTTCGGTTCTGCACTCAATAACTTCGGTGTGGAAGAATTGCTCAACACCTTTGTAGAAATAGCACCCTCGCCACGCCCCGTCAAAGCAGAAGAGCGCGAAGTGCAACCCGACGAGCAAAAGTTCACCGGATTCATCTTTAAAATCACCGCCAACATCGACCCCAACCACCGTTCGTGCGTAGCATTTTGCAAAGTATGCTCGGGCAAATTCGTGCGCAATGCCCCCTATCTCCACGTTCGTCATGGCAAGACGCTCCGCTTCTCATCGCCCACACAATTTATGGCACAAAGAAAGACAACGGTCGACGAAGCTTGGGCGGGCGATATCATCGGTCTGCCCGACAATGGAACCTTCAAGATTGGCGACACACTCACAGAGGGCGAACCCCTGCACTATCGCGGCCTGCCCTCATTCTCGCCCGAAATGTTCAAATACATTGAAAATGCCGACCCCATGAAGACAAAACAACTTCAGAAAGGCATCGAGCAACTGATGGACGAAGGTGTGGCACAGCTCTTTGTCAACCAATTTAACGGACGCAAAATCATCGGAACCGTAGGACAACTCCAGTTCGAAGTTATCCAATACCGCCTTGAAAACGAATACAACGCAAAGTGTCGTTGGGAACCCATATCGCTCTACAAAGCGTGCTGGATAGAAAGCGATGATGCCGCAGAACTCGAAAATTTCAAAAAGCGCAAATACCAATACATGGCAAAAGACCGCGAAGGACGAGACGTGTTCCTGGCAGATTCAGGCTATGTACTCCAGATGGCGCAAAACGATTTCAAGAAAATTCGCTTCCACTTCAGTAGTGAATTCTAACACAAAAAGGAAAGAGAGTCGACGTTTTTACTATCGGCTCTCTTTTACAATTTATTTAAAATATGAAGAATTTATTGGAAATACGAAATGCTACAAAGAATAATGCAAAGTTAATTGCAGATATAGTATGCATGGCCATAAACGATGAGCAAACTTTAAAAGAATATTGTGGAAAAAATTATATTGAGGTCCTCACAAAAATATCAGAATCAGAAGAAACCCAATATAGTTATACCAATACATTAATAGCGATCGATAAAGAAAGAAATTTTGTTGGAGGGATTATTGGATATGATGGTGCATTACTAAGTAGTTTGCAAAAAAATACTCTAAGATTGATTGAAGAAGCAACGCATCACCGACCAATAGTTGTTGATGAAACCGAAGAAGGTGAATTTTATATTGATAGTATTGCAGTTAATCCTTTGTTTCGTAAGAGAGGAGTAGCAACCGAACTTATAACGGCAATGTGTTCTAAAGCTTTTAATGAAGGATATTCAAAAGTAGGACTGATTGTTGAAATAAGCAATTTAAAAGCTCAACTTCTATACGAGAAAATAGGGTTTAAAATTGTAGGACATAAGATTTTCTTTGGTCACGATATGTATCACATGCAAATCTGTAAATAAACGTTTAGTTTGATTTAAACTCTAAGTTTATGCAGTATATAATAACCCCTTAAAATGGTCTTTTATAGTCTTAATAATCGTAAGTAACATCTACTAAAGATAGAGCATGTCCAGAAACACTGTCTCCCGCAGCGCATCTATTTTTTTTATTTATAATATCTACAAAAGCTTCGTTTTTTATCTTACCTCGTCCTACTTCAAGCAGTGTACCTACTATAGCTCTCACCATATTTCGCAGAAAACGGTCGGCTGTAATTTCAAATCTCCATAAATCACCCTCAACATTGACCCACCTTGCATACATTACATTACAAATATTTGTCTTTACATCTGTATGCAATTTTGAAAAACTGGTAAAATCATGTACACCAAGTAATGATTGAGCTGCACAATTCATTGCTGCATAATCAGGGAGATAGTAAAGTTCCATCGCATAATGACGATAGAAAGGATTTTTTTTTGTATATACGTAATAATGATATGTTCGTGATTTAGCATCAAATCGTGAATGAGCATTTTCTGCTACCTTACGAATTCCTTCGACTGCTATATCTTTAGGAAGTAATCTGTTGAGCTTTGTAACCAATTGAAAAGGTTCAAACTGCACATCTGTATCAAAATGGGCTATCATTTTTTTAGCATTAACTCCTGTGTCTGTTCGTCCCGCACCCGTTGTTGATACTTTTTCGCGCAACAATGTTGATAATGCCTCATTAAGTCGTAGCTGAATGCTTTCTGCGTTTGGTTGAACCTGCCATCCATGATAGGCTGCGCCATCATATGAAAAAGTTATAAAGAATCTCATCTTATGCCTAAATTTACTTTGCAAATCAACTTACCTTTTAGTTAATGAAAAAAAATGCCACACTTCTCCCGAAGTATGGCATCCGTATTGAGAAAAAACCTTTTTAAATTGAGAGAGAGAAAGTATTATGCTTCTTCAGCAACTACTTCGAAAGGAATTTCAACATTTACTTCCTTGTGAAGCTTAACAGTTGCAGTGAATTGACCTACTTCCTTAACGTCCTTGAGGACGATAATCTTACGATCTACATTGAATCCGAGCTTAGCGAGTTCTTCAGCAATGTGATGGTTTGTAATGCTACCATAAGTTGCACCTGTTGCGCTAACCTTAGTTGCGATTACGATGTTTTCAATTGCACCAAGCTTAGCACCGAGTTCTTCAGCTTCCATCTTGATCTGTGCAATCTTGTGTGCACGCTGCTTGAGTTCTTCTGCGAGCATCTTCTTAGCAGATGCAGAAGCGATAACAGCCTTTCCAGTGGGGATAAGGTAATTGCGTCCGTAACCGTCCTTTACTGTAACGATTTCGTCCTTGTAACCCAAACCAATAACGTTTTCTTTCAAAATGAGTTCCATATCTTATACCTCCTTTTTTATTTCATCATATCTGTTACGAAAGGAAGCAACGCCAAGTGGCGAGCACGCTTCACTGCCTGTGCTACACGACGCTGGAATTTCAAAGAAGTACCAGTAATACGACGGGGAAGAATCTTACCCTGTTCGTTCAAGAACTTCTTCAAGAATTCAGGATCCTTGTAATCAATGTACTTGATACCGCTCTTCTTAAAACGGCAATACTTCTTCTTCTTAACGTCCACTGTGGGGGGAGTCAAATATCTGATTTCTGATTGTGCCATTGCTTAATCCTCCTTGTTTGAATTTTTGTTACGACGCTTTGCAGCATATTCTGCAGCGTACTTGTCCATCTTTACTGTGATGAAACGCAAAACGCGTTCGTCACGACGGAAAGCGATTTCCAACTTGTCGATAGTCGTAGGCTCAGCCTTAAATTCTACCAACTGATAGAAGCCCGTAGACTTTTTCTGGATTGGGTAAGCAAGCTTCTTCATGCCCCAGCTTTCTTCATTGATAACCTCTGCACCTTCTGCTGCGAGAATACCTTTGAACTTTTCGACCGCTTCCTTTGCCTGTACGTCAGACAAAACGGGAGTTAGGATGAAAACGGTCTCGTACTGATTCATCATACGTTTAATAATTAATAATTAGTAAAAAATAAATTGCAGGTTTTCATCTACCCACAAAACGAGTGCAAAATTACGTTATTTTTCTGTAACAACCAAAAATACTTTATTTTTTTTCAAAAATACACCTATTTATTACTGTTTTACAACAAGAATTAAGTGTTCTTATTACTATTCTACACCTCTAACTTAAAAATAATAACCTACATTAATGTACCATCTAGCATATTCTGAGTAATTTGAGTATCCTATAAATGCTTGTAAAGGGCCTATTATACTTTGCCACCCATATCCCAAACTTACTCCATAATATGGCGATTTATGCAATATATTTTCAACATCATGACTCATGCTGAACAAAGTTCCAGCCATTGTAAGGTAGTGTTGTCCTGTAATGCGTTGCTGAAATTTAACCCCTGCATGTATCAATGCTTTTTCTGCATATTCTAAATTATAAATGCCTTCCATTGGGAATTGTTGATCAAAATAAGTTGAATACCCTACTCCACCATGAAAGTTACTATAATAAGGCGATACATCTTTTCCTATTAAAAATCTACTTCTAACAAAAGGTTGCAAGACTGATTTTCGAGCTAATGGTATTGCACATTTTATGTTTCCAGATATTGCTGAAAAAGGAGTATGCTTTCTTCTTTGATAAAAATTATCAGTATATACTGTATAGTCACTACAAAAGTCGACTCCACGAGTTGGATAGTAAGCATTGTCCATTGAATTATACTTTACACGTAAGTAATAATTTACAAATTTGCATGCTTTTGTTTCATCGAATAATTCAATATCGTTTGTTCTCAATATGTCGGGCTTTGTAAAGCCTTCAAATTTAATGCCTAAATCATATTGAAAATTATGCCACCAAACGTTTGTATATCTGAGTTCTAATTGATGTTGTTGAAAGGATAAATTGTAGGCTCTTTCGCCTCTGTAATGTACGTTGACATCATTATCAATAAATGAATACAAAATACTGATATGTTTCATTAAGGTTGGTGTCAAGGTATATTTAATCAGCCCTAGAAAACGGTTACCTAACCTTGCTGAGATATCTAATGATGATGGTATCGAGGTATCAAAGCTTAAACTTCCTCCTACCAAAAGTGAGGCATTATCTTCTGTATCATATCGAATTCCAAGATTAAGATTCACATCTCTTTTACTGCTAACATTAAATACTAAGTCGTATCCAACCTCTTGAGGAATCAATTGATAAGTGACATCTGAATATTGAAATTCATCTCTCAATATGTATGTGGCATACTTAATTTGATTTAAACTATTCATAGATTGTTCGTGCAGTTGACAACGCTTTAGCAAACGCTTTGATTTTTCTAAATCAGTTCCAATAAATTTTATGTTTTCAATAAAAACATTTTGCATTTCGTCCAGTTTATTATACGGCTCAATGCTATAGGCTGAAAGCGAATCTGCTATTAGACTTTTAAGCTCTAATAATTCTGTCCAATGTTGACGCATTGTTGTTTCGCCCTTAACGATCAGCGAATCTATAGCATCTTTTTGAAAGCTTGCCGTACTATAAGGGGCTGCATCTACATGCACAAATAAATCAGTCATAGCTACGTTCTCTTCCAATTTGTTTCGACATGCGATATCTACTACTTGCGACAATATTTCATACATATTTGTAAGCTCACTTGATTGTCTTAATTCCTGGTGCACACTTACTCCAATTATTATGTCGGCTCCCATTTGCTTAGCTACGTCAGCTGGATAGTTATTACACAATCCTCCATCAGCTAACACCAAACTATCTACCACAACCGGAGTAAAGACACCAGGAATGGCCATGCTTGCTCTCATTGCTGCAGGCAATTTTCCAGAGTGAAACACATACTCCTCTCCTGTTTCCATATTTGTTGCTACACAGGAAAACTTTCGAGGCAGTTCATTAAAATCAAGAACATTGTGAAAGCCTACTGTTAATTCTGAAAACAGAGTATTGATATTTTCACCTCTAATGAGTCCACTCACTTTAGGACGATCTTTCATTAAAGGGATGGAGAAGGAATACTTATCCGACAGTTCTCTCTTTGTAAGACTTTGCCCTTGTTGGCTAACTTTGTCGCTCAGTAAAAAAGACCAATCTTGCAGCTTTACCATGCTATCAAGTTGCTCAGACGTATATCCTATCGCATAAAGCCCTCCTACTATTGCCCCCATACTTGTTCCAACCACTATATCTACAGGAATGCCGGCTTCCTCTATTACCTTTAAAGCGCCGATGTGTACCGCACCCTTGGCTCCACCTCCACTAAGCACTACTGCGACAGTCTTTCGTTTTTCGTTCGATGAGGAAGCTGATTCTGTCGCTATAAACAACAGAATCAACAATATAAGAAATCGAAACAACTGCCTTATATCAAATAATTTATTTGCAGTTTTATTCATGGATTATAAAGTACAGATTTTTGATAGGATATATTAGAGTCTAGGTTCTAACTACGACAAGACCTTAATCTTTGCAAATCGCAACAAAAGTGTTTTTGTGCCAGCATTCGTAAAATTCACAACTGCCTTAGCATTGTCGCCACTACCATCCAACGCCACAACAGTTCCGACGCCAAAGCGTTCGTGCTCTACAACAGCTCCAGCCTTTAATCCTCCAATATTCGAACTCTGCGATGCAGGCTGAGAAGAAGGAGTTGCAGTAGCCGATGAAACTCTCTGCGAATTCGAAGGATAGATGCGTTTAGGTGGCACATTGTTCGCACTTTCAGACTTCCATCTATTATAATTAGCTGAGGAAAGATTAGATGATGATGTACTATAAATATTAGTCGCATTATTCATACCCTTCGAAAAAGACTCAGTGATATCACCCTGTAGGAATTTCCTGTCAATCTCTAATACAAAAGGACTCACAGTGCAAAACTCTGTCTTGCCCCAACGAAAACGACTCTTAGCGTATGTCAAATAGCATAGTCGCTTGGCGCGAGTCACGGCTACGTAAAACAGACGTCTTTCTTCCTCAATTTCGCGTTCAGAGTTCTGAGAATTTTGCGAGGGAAACAACCCCTCTTCCATTCCAGTGACGAACACAACATCAAACTCTAACCCCTTAGCAGCATGCACTGTCATAAGTGTCACTTTTGGCGAATCATCATCGTCCACGTCAGCATCAGTTAAGAGCGCCACTTGATTCAGATATTCAACAATGCTGACTCTTTCCTCGCCACGTTCTTCCCTCGCTTCTACTTCATATTCCTTAATGGCACTGAGCAATTCGCGGATGTTCTCAAGTTTCGACTCTGATTCTACCTCGGGGCTTTGTTGCAGATCACGCACGATTCCACTCTCTTCGACCAACTCTTTCGCTATCTCATAAGCTGAAGTCTCATTCATCTTGTTTGCTAAGCCTTCTACAAATCCTACAAAATTCAGCAATTTCTTTTGTGTAGCAGCACTAATGCCTGTGTCATAAATAGCTGTATTTTTAGCAATATCCCATAGACTTACATTATTTATATGTGCAGCCTGTTGCACCTTGCCTATCGTTGTCTGCCCAATTCCACGTGCTGGATAATTCACTACGCGCTTAAAGGCTTCCTCGTCATTAGAGTTAGTCATCAACCTGAAGTATGCTATTACGTCCTTCACCTCCTTGCGCTGAAAGAACGAAAGCCCGCCATAAATTTTATAAGGGATATTACTTTTTCGGAATACTTCTTCAAACGAGCGGCTTTGTGCATTTGTTCGATATAACAAAGCGACATCATTATACCCCACTCCTTCGCGACGCACAATCTTCGTAATTTCTGCAGCCACTTTCATGCTTTCATCTTTGTCACTATAGGTGGAATATACAGTAATGGGCGATCCTCCGCCTTGATAGCTGTACACCTTTTTAGGTATCTGACGGCGATTATGCTTAATAACACAGTTAGCAGCTTCTACAATGCTTTCAGTGCTTCTGTAGTTACATTCCAGCTTAGTAACCATAGTCGTAGGATACAATTTCTGAAAGTTCAGTATATTGTCGATATTTGCACCTCTGAAGCCATATATACTTTGTGCATCATCTCCTACAACACAGATTTTTGAGGTAGGCTCTGTTAGTAATGAAAGTATCATGTACTGCGCATAATTCGTGTCTTGATACTCATCCACTAATATATATTCAAACCTTTCCTTATAGGCTTTTCTTACTACCTCGTTATCTCTCAGCAAGATAAACGTATAGAGCAACAAGTCATCAAAATCCATCGCATTCGCCTGTCGGCATCGCTGAAAGTAAGTTTCGTAAATTCGTGGCATCTCGCGCAGCCCGTTAAGCTCATCAAACTTTCGGCAATTCATGTCCCCAGCATAAGCACTTGGCAGTACCAGCCTGTTCTTCGCCATCGATATTCTGCCTCCCACCAATTGAGGCTTATACAGCTTTTCGTCCAGCCCCATCTCCTTCACAATCGATTTTATCAGCGAACGCGAGTCCGAAGTGTCATATATCGTAAAGTCCGACGTAAAACCTAAAAACTGGGCTTCGCGTCGAAGAATCCTCGAAAAGATGCTATGAAACGTGCCCGACCAAAGAAACCGCGTCGAATCAGCGCCCAGCAATCCAGCAATACGCCCATTCATCTCGCGTGCGGCCTTGTTCGTAAATGTTAAAGCTAAAATCCTGCTCGCACCTACACCCTGGCTCAGCAGATAGGCAATCTTGCAAGTCAGCACACGCGTCTTCCCCGACCCCGCACCAGCAATAACCAGCTGAGGGCCTTCATTATATGTTACAGCCCTTAGTTGAGCCTCATTCAAATCCTTTGTTATGTTCATAGATGTTTTTTCAGTTGACGAGTTGACAAGTTAGCGAGCAGTGAGTAGAGAGTAGTGAGTAGTCCATCCGGATGGTTCTCGTCGGTCGCGTTTACTTGACTACTCGTTTACTAATTCGTAGTGAGTAGTTCATCCAGATAGTATTTCTCATTTCGGCTTCGCCAGAATCTGCTCACGCTCGGCAATTCAAACAAGTTTGATTGCTCTCGCTTACTCACAGAAATATAGGACCTGACCAAATAAATCTGCAAGTTTTTTTGCTTATTTTGAAAAATCTGTAGGCGCGATTGAATTTCGTCTTTTGGGGAGGGGTTGTAGTTTTGTGAAACCCCATCCCCAAAAGACAACCTTCAATCTCGAGCGCAAAACAATATGGAAGGTTGCGCGACGAAATAACAGTATCGCTTATTAAAGACTATATTAGGTGGTCTGCTTTTTTTACGAAAGGTGTTCCTCGCTTAATAACAGCAAACATTCTTAATAGAAGTTTGAATTTAATCGCATTCGCA
>JAZLDQ010000101.1:0-10354 GCA_045614785.1 Alloprevotella sp. | reverse complement strand
ATTTGAAGGAATATATTGAATGGTATAACAATAAAAGAATAAAAATGAGGTTAAAAGGAATGAGCCCGGTGCAATACCGAGCTCAATTCTTTAAAAATAAATAACGTGTTTAACGTCTAACTTTTGGGGGGCACTTCATTTTGACACACTCTCTACTCTCTACTTAAAATAATTAAACCGATGCGTGTTGGTTGCAGAGTTGATAAGTTTCGTTATTTTCGTTTGTAATGTTTTCTTATAAATTAAACTTGTAAATGGCATGCAGCATCATGTAGCTGAGGAACGTTTCCGTGCGACTAAAACTGCGTGATTCAATGCTGAAGCGACTTTCTTCGGCAGTGCGCTGCTTCAGGAGGTCAACGACTTCGAACTGCAGGGTGAGCGCTTTGTTTTTCAAGAAGCTCTGTGAGACGGTTGCGTTCACGAGCCATTGGTCGTGGTTGAGCAAATCGTCGGCATAACCTCTGCGTCCGTAGTAGATAAGACTGGAATTGATACGCATGCCGAAGGGAAAGTCCACTTGCGGGTCGAGACGCACTTCGTAGATATGTCCGTGCTGATTGTATTGAGGCGCTTGTTTGTAGGTGACATTGTTGTTGTCGTACTTCGCTTGCATCGAAACGCTCCACCTGCTTTTACGGAAGTTCAACTTGACGCGCGCCGAGGGGTTGAGGGTGTTGATTACGGAAAGTCCATTGGCGTTGCTCACATTTCCCTGATTGTCGACGATGGCTCCGACGTAGCCCGTTTCATGCGCCGTATAAACGCCGGCATAAGCCGAAAGCACCCACTGGCGGTCCTTGTCGAGCGGTTGCTCAGTGTTGAAGTGAATTCTACCCGCGTAATTGCCGTCCACCTGCGTCTTACCGTAGCGACCGTATCCCGTCACGGGGTCGCGCTGTACGGTAGTGACGGTCGCGTTACGGTAGGTGGAGAACGAACCGTAAAGGCTGTAACTATCCCCACGCTTGGGGTTGAAGTAGCGACTGAAGAAGTTGAAGTTGTCCTGCCATTCGTTCTTCAAGTTGGGATTGTTTGTCATCTCAAACATAGGGTTGCTAGTATCTGTGATGGGCACCAAGTCAAGGATTGGCGTACGGTGGGCATATCCTGAGTAGCCGAATTCGACATAGTTCTGCACTGAGAACTTATATTTCACGGATGCCGTCAAAGAGGGCGCCCAGTCATGGCGCTTGGGCAGGAAGCGTTGCTCGTTCCGTAGGTATTTAAGTTCGTCGGTGTAGTAGGAAATGCCCGACTGCATAGCGAAGCTGAGGTTTCCGTAATAGCCGTCAAGGTCTGCAGTGATGTTATTCGTGGAGCGGTAGGCGTCGTAATTGTAAGAGTTCTCCAGGTTGCGCATAAACTCAAGCGAGTCGCCCGGCGTGGGGCGCATGCCCACGGGGATGATGTGTGCGTCAAAAAGGTCCTTACGCTTGTCGTCCTTACCGTATACAAAAAGGTAATGCAAATTGAGCGTGAGGTTCTTGTTCAAGGGATGGGAATACCGGAGTGTGCTTTGAATATTGAAGGAAGTATTGGGCGTATCCTCATGTTGGCGACTGAAGAGCGAAGGTTGCGGAGCGTCGGGGTTGAAGTAAAGGAAGTTGCTAAGGTTGTCGTAAGCGCTCTTTGAGGTGTGGTATCTCGCATTGAAATTTGCGTTAAAGGTGCGTCCACTCTTCTTAAAAATATGCGTATAACCGCCCCTCACGCTCGCATAATGAGTGTCGTAGTCCTGATCATTGACGGAGCGACCAGCATAAACCGCCTTGTGCTTCACATCTTCCGTAAGGTCGTTTGCCCAAAGGCTCTCTGCAAGACTTTCTGAGAACTCGGGTTGCTCATGATAGACAGAGGTGACGCTTGTAGTGTTACCCGGATTTTCTCGATACCAATACTCGCCATTCAGCGTAATGCGATTTTGCGCATCGAAGTTATAAGTAGTGCTACCACGGAATTCCATCTCCGCATCATGGTTTTTCTGAACATTCTTAGAATAGAAGAATTGCGAACTTCCCGCACCGAGCAATATCTCATTGTTGCTGGTGCGGATAGAAGTTTGGTCGTTGTGCTTTAGGTCGATGTTGACATTCGAGCGCCAGTTGCCCGCGTCTTTATTCCCCTTGCCGTTGTCCCACTGAAGCATGGTGCCTGCCTTGCGATAGGTGTAGAAACCATCCCCCCTGCTGCTGAACGACCAGTTGCCATTGCCGTCCACCCTTTGGTCCTGACTGATGTTATTGACCTGCGCATAGACGGCAGAGCGACGGAGGTCGGTGAAGTTCGTCGTAAACATTTTGCCCACATAACGCTCGTGCGTACCGCCACCAAGCGCAAGGTTGGTCATCCAAGTGGACTTGTACTCATCCTTAATCGCCAAGTCAACCACGGTAGCCTTCTCCATGTCAAGCTCTCCGCGAAATTCCTTATCCTCGTCCGTCTTCTCATACATCTTCACATCCTTAATGGCATCGACAGGCATATTCTCAAGTGCCGTACGCACATCGCCAAAGAAAGGTTTACCGTCAACGAGCACTTGGTTTACTATCTTACCCTGAAAAGTGAGATTGCCGTTCTCATCAACGGAGATACCAGGAAGTTGGCTCATCAGCGTGGCGAGCGAAGCCCCAGGAGGAAGACGGAGTGCCTTTGTGTGGAAAATAAGAGTATCGGCCTTTATTGACATCATGCGTGCGAGGGCGGTTACTTGCGCTTCGCTGAGTTGAATGTCGGTAGAAGTGAGTTCCAATTTACCCAAATCCACCACAGGATTTTCCTTCGTCACTTCCACACGGTGCGTGAGGGGTTGGAAACCAGCGAGGTCGATGCGCACCACGAACTTCCCTTTACCGGAATTAAAGGAAAATTCGCCCGTGCTGTTGGTGTTCGTCGTTGCAAGATTTACGGCATATTTTTGATACGCTCTCGTTTCGGGATTCCTTGCAGTGATGGAGTCTGTACTTTGTAATACGACCGCCGCTTCGGGCAATGCTTCTGCCGTAAGCTTATCCACGACGATGCCCTTCACGCAATATTTTTGCGCTGACGCCGTAAGGGCTAAAAAGGCGAGGAGAAGGGGGAAGAGGGATTTCATAAGGTTATAAGGTTGTGAGGTTGTAAGGTTGTGAGGTTATAAGGTTGTGAGGTTTTGAGACTATCCAGTCCGAATGGTCCTTAAAGCCTTAAGACCTTAAAACCTCATAACCTTTTATTTACCATATTGCAGGTCGAGCGTAGCGATGCGCTGTTCTATCCACTGGCCTATGCGCTCTACTTCCTGCTGTAGGTTGAGTCGGCTGCTGCCTACGGTTTTCCAACGTTGCGTTTCGCGCTGGTCGGCACCGCTCTGTTGGAGTAAGTACAGGTAGTTGGCGAAGCGTTCTTTAATACGCTCGGGAGAGAAATGCGTGCGGCGAAGTTCGCGGTAGCGCTTTGCTATGCTTTCGTTCCAACCATTGGGATTCAGTTTGTAGAGACGTTCGAACAACATGCTCTGATGACCTTCGCTAATAAGGAACTTTCGGTAGTCGCGGTGTGCTTCGAGTCCGCTTGAACTTCCGTTCCAGTCGCGACCGAACGTGCCATCTAAGTCCCAAGGTATGGGCGTAAGTCGTGGATTCAAGGCATAGTTTTGTGCTGCCCAATACACGTTCTTTGCCGAATTGTCGGTAGCAAACAGAAGTTCGAGAAACAAGTAATAATCGCGCACGCTCGGCAAATCAAAATAGCGCTCTACGTTTTCCGAAAAATCCTCGTCGCTCGATGTGCAGACAAAGCGGATGGCGTTGAGCAACGGTTGCCACTGAGCGTCCTTCTTTGCCGAAGGTTCGGGATATTTGGCTTGCCAGCCCTCCCACTCTTCGCTCTTGCTGTCGGGTTGCCAAAGCGCATTTGCCCAACTCTTGCTTCCGCCCCATTTTGTAGCAGTGCTCCACTGGTCGGCCTTGTAAAGCAAGCCGGCAACGGCGTTGTCCTTCGACTTTTCCAGTTTCAACTGCTTGCGGTCGATGCGCTCGCATAGATTATAGATGCCGTGGTACTTGCCGTTTAGGAAAACCTCCACCATACGTCCACGCGAAGCATGGTGAGCTGTCTTGTCGTTCTTACCGAAATGGGCGGCAGCCGAAAAGTCGCTCCAAAGGTCCATTGCTACACGGCTGCGCATACGAACGCGGTCAATCGTCATCGCGTCGAGCACCCAGTAGTTGTCCGTGCGGAGTCCGAGGATGGAACGGTCGATCTTCTTCCCGTCAGCAGTCTTCAGTTTAATCCCCATAGAACGCTTTTCGAAACGTGTGGTCCATTCGCCACGATTTCTCACCTGAATCGTATAGGATGAGTCTGCCTTATGCGTAGCGTCGTGCACCGTCATCTGGCCCTTGCCCCAATGGTTCTTGCTGAAAGATTCGGCAGTGATTTCCACGATGGGCAGGAAGGTGAACTGAAGGTCGGCGCGTGCAATCGTGTCGCCATTTTGCACTACTGCGAGGCGGTGCGTATCCGTTCCGCTTACTGCGCCAAACGCTACACGTCCGTTGTCCTTAACTGCTTTTCCGTTTACAAAAAGTTGCGCGTCAGGAAAAGTGGTGCTAACCAACTTCATCTCTACCTTCTTCCCTATCAGCGTTTCGGACAGGGACAGGAGGTAACGCTTGCTGCGTGCGTCATAAACGGGCGCTTTTCCATCAAGGGTGAAGTTGAATTCGTAGGTCTGCGTGCTGTAATAATTGCGCTGACTCACCGTCGTAGGGTCGGGTTCGGGCGCTTTGAAAACGACGGGCTGATTGTCAATCTTCGAAATCTGCTTGCCCTTCTTGTCGTAGAGCACAAAGCGCTCGTTGCCCGTGGCGCTATTCGTCAGATTCTTGTAAAGTCCGACGATGCGCGAGTCACGGCGCACGTTGAGCAAGTATTGGCTGTAAACGTTGGTGATAATGACGTGCGAAGTTCCTGGATAGATACTCCACTGCGATGCCATGCCGTCCATCTCCTTGGTGAGCAACATGTAGCGGCGCGTCGTCGTGCGCTTGCCGTCATACGTCATGTAAAGCCCCGTCTCAGCATGCTGTATGGAGTAGTAACCACTGTTGAGTTTCGTGATGCGCCAAAGTGCATTCTTTGCATTTGCGCTGGTGCTATGCGTCAGTGCGAAAACATCTGTCGTGGCAGGAACAACTGCGCCATTCAGAAATTCTACGCAGCGAATTTCATAGCATTCGCCTGAGCGCAATTCCACGCCCTGAGCCGAAAGCAGCAATATGTTTGCGAGGAATGCAAGCGCCAATGTGATAAGTCGGAATATATGGTTCATGATGCGTTACATTTTCTTGTTCAACTTAATAATCTTTGCAATATCGTCGATGGTAAGTTCGCCCGTCATCTGCACCACGCGCGAACAATAATCGTCGCGGAAGCGGAAGATGAGGAGTTCGCTCAGTTGGCGCCCTTTTTTGCGCACGCCAAAGACAATCACATCGGTCTTCTCAACGTGCTGGTGCAACAGCAGTTCGTAATCCTCCATCGTTGAAACCGTTTTGTAGTTGCCACGAATCGTTGCTGTTGTCGAACGACTGTGCGTGTGCATTGTCAGAATGCTGGTCAAGCGGTCAACGACATGGGAAAACTCCCAATGGTCGGGCTTCATCAACTGCGCACGCGCAACGGAGAGCATTTCTTCGGAAACGTAGAGTCGCGTCACTTTCGGATTGTCGGCAAGATGGTCGAAGGAGAAACCCACTTTGGGGCGCGCATCCTTCGTCAGCATATTTACGACAGGCGAAGCAGCAGGAAGCGCCGTTGCAGTCATTGCCATTGTCGGCGCAAAGCAACCTGCTAATATAAAGAGTCGGATAAAAGTTTTCATGATGTACTGAAATGAGACTATATTAATAATGAGTGCATCAGTCGCAAGGTCCGCCCAAATCGTCCTCGACATCGTCGAGAATCAAGGTATTGGCTACCAACAGCAAGGCATTTTCAATTTCTGTCCTCGCCTCTTCCGCAGTGTGGCACGTATCGGCGTAAACCGTAAATTCGGGTTCCATGTTGCGCTGTATGATGAAGACAAAGCCCATCATTGCTGCAGCCACAGCCGTTGCATACACCCAGGGGCGGAAAATTCGTTTGACCAGCGTGGGTCGAACCTCTGTGTTAAAACTCGGTTCGCGCTGCAACCGTTCAAGAATGCGGCGTTCGAAGCCAGCAGGCGGCGCCACTTCAGGCGGAGTGCTCAACAACTCCATCAATTCGGCTTCCGCTTTCCACTCTGCAGGCGCGTCGGGAGCCTCAAGCAGCTGCTTCAACAGCTTTTCTTCTTCCAGCGAAGCATCGCCAGCGTAGTATTTATTTCTAAGAGAAGAAACTAATTGGGTAGTCATAAAATCAAACTCTTAAGTTGTTCAACAATTTTTTTGCGGGTGCGCGATAGGATTTGGCGAATGTTAGAGGGCGTTTCGCCCGTGGCTTCGCAAATCTCGTCGATGGAGCATTCGGCTACGTGGCGCATATTTATTATTCGTTGCGTCTTGGGAGGCAAACTATGCAAAATAATTTGCACCTTTTCCCCAACGTCTAAATCAGGCGAAATGTCGGGCTCTGCTATCGTCTCTTCCAGGGGTTCAAGCTCCATTTCGTTTGGCCGCGTTCGTAACAGGTCAATGCATGCATTTCTTAGCGTTCGCAGCATATAGCCTAACGGATTCTGCATCTGTTCCAGTCGGTCGGCTTCGCGCCACAGCTTTACGAGTGTTTCCTGCACCACATCCTCTGCGTCTTGCTGATTGCTCAGCAAGCTCATCGCAACTTGGTACAGTCGCGGAGCCAGGCGCACATATTTCTCTTCAAACTCTCGGGAGGTCATATATTATTAAGGCTTGTGGTAAAATTTTATATAAAATTAAGTGCTTTTATCCTAATAACGAGAGGTAGCCCGTTTTGTGACAAGTTTTTTTAGCTTTTTTTGAAAAAACTGCAAAATATACTTTGATTTCTTTGTTTCGCTACTGCCGGGTGGAGACAAAAAAAGGTAAAAAATGTGACAGTAAAGCAGACAAAAGCACTTTAAAAAGCAATCAAAGCAGATTTGGATTTCGTGCGAAAATGTTGTATCTTTGTAGTACAAGGAGGAAGCTGCGCAGTTTCCTCCTTTTTTTGGGCCCAAAAATGGCAAAAATGACCTCAAAGGTCATTTAAATTTCTTCAAACATCGGAGGAACGATCTTTGATGTCGTTTCTCCTACCTTGTATATCGTAATTTTCACTCTCAATTTTGCTCTCAAAACCTCCTATTTCGAAGAAAAAACAACTTTTTTGATTTTTTTTCTTATTTCTAAAGCAGATTAAAGAGCAATAGTTTTTTAGAGTACAGATAACAGAGTACAGAGTACAACTGCCATCCGGATGGTTTCTCGTCCACTCGTTTACTTGTTAACTTGTTTACTAATTCGTACAGAGTACAACTACCATCTGGATGGCTTCTCGACAACTCGTTTACTCGTCAACTTGTTTACTAAGATGTACAACTGCCATCCGGATGGCTCTCTTGTCAACTCGTATTCTCGTCAACTTGTTTACTAAAATGTGCAGAGTACAACTGTCGCCCGGGAATATTCTAACGAGCGAATCAAACTAGTTTGACTCACTCGTTGGCTTGCACATTGGAATATTTCAGTGAGCTAAACAGCTGGCAGATGCAACCAAATACATCTTCTACTCCTCCTCCCGATTTTGAGCATAAGCATTAAGTTCCTTTTTGAGTTTGCTTAATGCCCAGGTGACAATTGTGATGTCGTCCAGAAATCCTGCTGGGAGGAAGTCGGGGACGATGTCGAGCGGGGAGAGCACGTAGAGTAGGGCTGCGACGATGAGAATGAGTGCTTTCGTGTCGTAGCCTTTGTATCTGTTTGTTGCGATGTCGCGAATGTAGGAGGTGAAGAGTGCTAGCGTGCTGCGTATGCTGCGCAGACCGCCCTTGCCTGCCATCTTGCGTATGAGGATGGCTATCTGGAATAGCTTGGCTGGGTTGGAGATGATAGAATTAGCTTTGCTCATCCATTTTGAGCGTGCAAACTGCTGAACAATGTCTTGTTTGTTCATTGTTTTAAGGAGTGTTGAAAAAAAGCTGTGCCAAAATCAAGATGGTTTCGGCACAGCTTTTATTATGTTAGGTACTTGCCGTGAGGCAAGCTACGCTTTAGAGTGAGTGGTTGATTGTACGTGAAAGTACGTCGAGCTGCTGTTCGCGTGTCAACTTCACGAAGTTAACGGCGTAGCCGCTGACACGGATAGTGAGCTGAGGATACTTTTCGGGGTGTTCCATAGCGTCAACGAGGAGGTCGCGGTCGAACACGTTCACGTTGAGGTGGTGACCACCATCGGGAGTGAAGTAACCGTCCATCAAGCCAACGAGGTTGTTGATCTGAACATCTGCAGTCTTACCGAGTGTTGCGGGAGAGATAGCGAATGTGTAAGAGATACCGTCCTGTGAGTGCTGGAAGGGGAGCTTAGCTACAGAAGCGAGCGCTGCAACAGCACCCTTAGTGTCGCGACCGTTCATGGGGTTAGCACCGGGAGCGAAGGGAACGCCTGCGGGACGACCGTCGGGAGTAGCACCAGTGTTCTTACCATATACTACGTTAGAAGTAATAGTGAGGACAGACTGAGTGGGCTTCGCGTTGCGGTATGTTTCGTGCTGACGCATGAATTCCATGAACTTTTCAGTTACCATGAGAGCGATAGCGTCGGTCTGAGCGTTGTTGTTACCGTAGGGTACGTATTCGCCTTCGTTTTCGAAGCCTACTGCCAAGCCGCGTTCGTCGCGGATGATGCGAACCTTGCCGAACTTGATAGCTGCGAGTGAGTCAGTTACGATAGAGAGACCTGCGATACCTGTAGCACGTGTGCGTTCTACGTCGCCATCGTGGAGAGCGAGTTCGAATGCTTCGTAGTTGTACTTGTCGTGCATGTAGTGAATGATCTTGAGAGCGTTCACATACACCTTAGCCAACCAACGCATCATCTGTTCGAACTTGCGCATTACTTCTTCGTATTCGAGGTAGTCGCCAGTGATAGGTGCGAATTCGGGAGAAATCTGGTGGCCAGAAACTTCGTCGCGACCGCCGTTGATAGCGTAGAGCAAGCACTTAGCGAGGTTAGCACGAGCGCCGAAGAACTGCATCTGCTTACCAATCTTCATGGGGCTCACGCAGCATGCGATACCGTAGTCGTCGCCGTAGTCGGGACGCATGAGGTCGTCGTTTTCGTACTGGATAGCGCTTGTCTGGATAGACATCTTAGCGCAGTACTTCTTCCATGCTTCGGGGAGCTTGTTAGCCCAAAGTACAGTGAGGTTAGGTTCGGGAGCAGGACCGAGGTTCTGGAGCGTGTGGAGGAAGCGGAAGCTTGTCTTTGTTACCAAAGTGCGGCCGTCGCTACCCATACCACCGATTGATTCTGTTACCCAAACAGGGTCACCTGAGAAGAGGTCGTTGTATTCGGGAGTGCGGAGGAAACGAACGATGCGGAGCTTGATGATGAGCTGGTCGATGAGTTCCTGTGCTTCTACTTCAGTGAGCTTGCCTTCCTTGAGGTCCTTTTCGATGAAGATGTCGAGGAATGTAGATACGCGACCGAGTGACATAGCAGCACCGTCTTGGTCCTTAACAGCTGCGAGGTATGCAAAGTAAACGAACTGTACTGCTTCGCGAGCGTCCTGAGCGGGGCGAGTTACGTCGAAGCCATAAGCTTCACACATTCTGACGAATGCCTTGAGCGCATTGATCTGTTCTGTAGTTTCTTCGCGCTTCTGGATGCACTCTTCAGTCATTTCCTGAATTTCGAGACGTTCGAGGAAACGCTTCTTTTCTTCGATGAGGTTGTTAGTACCATAGAGTGCTACGCGGCGGTAGTCACCGATGATACGACCACGACCGTAAGCGTCGGGCAAACCAGTGATGACGTGTGAGTGACGAGCTGCGCGGATGTCAGCAGTGTATGCTGAGAACACGCCTTCGTTGTGAGTCTTGCGGTAGCGAGTAAAGATGTGCTTAGTTTCGGGGTCGAGTTCGTAGCCGTAAGCCTTGAGTGCGCTTTCCACCATGCGAATACCGCCCTTGGGGAAAATACCGCGCTTCAAGGGAGCGTCAGTCTGAAGACCTACGATAACTTCGTTTTCCTTATCGATATAGCCAGCGCCGTAAGTGTCGATGCTCTGGGGGAACTTTGTTTCAGCGTCGTAAACGCCCTTTTCGCGTTCTACCTTGAACATTTCGCTCAACTGATTCCAAATCTTAAGCGTGCGTTCTGTAGGACCAACAAGGAAACTTTCATCACCTTCATAGGGTGTGTAGTTGTG
>JAZLDQ010000100.1:0-1872 GCA_045614785.1 Alloprevotella sp. | reverse complement strand
GTATCTATCTTCGAACTTTATCGCAAGCTGTTGTGAGATAATACCCCAGTTCGGGACAGGCATCGTCCATTTTTTGCGAGCATTACGATACGCTAGGTAGACGAGTTTGATCAAGGCAGTATCGTTAGGGAAAACACCCTTGTTCTTTGTAGCCTTGCGGATATGGCGATGGTAGCCTTCCACGGTATTGGTCATGTAAATAAGCTTCCTGATGGGCTCAGAATATTGGAAGAACTCGCTCAAGCGTTCCCAGTTGTCTGAACCTGTTTCTGCATCTTGCCATTGCGACGATTGCCTGACTCGCGTGACTCCTGAGTAAGGTGAGCATCCATCTCTCCCTCCAGGACCGCATTGACTATGTTCTCAATCATCGGAGCAAGTGCTCCATCTTTACCGAATAGCGGCTTACCCGCTTTGATCTCCTCAAGGATCTGTGCCTTGAAGATGTTAAAATCTACTTCTTTTTTCATCGTTACTGTGTGTTACAAAAATAATCCTTTATTCTTGCTTGACACAGTTCATTTTACACTCTCCTTGCTATTAGTAAATTAAATAAGATTTATTTGTTAAGCAACCACTCTGTAGCAGGAACAACATTTATGGTGTAACCATCCTCCTCAATTGTTTCTTGTTCTTCAAATGTTACAAGCGTAAGATTATTGCACTTTAGTTTCTTGGCTGCATTCTTCAAACCTCTAATCTCTCTATTGCGTGTCTTTTCAGTAGAGATATCGTATGATACCTGTATCAACTCTTGTACATTGCCATCTTTTGCTATAACAAAATCAACTTGCGAAGATGTTTCCTTATAGTAGAAAACATCACAAAAGAGTGGCTTATAGCGACGCATCAGCTCAATGCATACTATATTCTCCAACTTCCAGCCGAGATTTTCCAATGAGAAATTATCCTCGCGTTCTGTGACAAATGCAGTATCCACTACATAAACCTTTTCGTTTCTTACACGATCTTTACTTTTATATGAGAAACGATTTACTCCTACCAATAGAAAGGCCTCTTTAAGGTAGGAATAATAGTTCTCAGCCGTATGATTTGATACTCCGAATAATTCTCCTACCGTTTTTGCGACAAATTCCTGACAATAATTATCGGCAAGATAAGCTGCGATTCTTCGTAATGCTTCCACATTGCGAACTTTGAAACGTTTTGCTATATCATTCTTGATGATGGCATCCAATAATCCGTTAATGTAACCTCTACGATTACTTTCATTGAACAATTCTGGGAATCCACCTTGTAGAAGATATTCATGTAGGGTACTTTTGCGAATACCTTTCGCTTTTGTTGATAGCGAAGTGGTATCTATATTTTTCATTGCACAATACTCGGAGTATGAGAAAGGATAGAGTTCAACCTTATTATTTCTTCCTGTCAGATGTGTACTTAATTCCTTACTGAGTAATTTAGAATTAGAACCTGTAATAAATAGATGTATTTTCTGGCGAAGCAATCGATTGACAAACAATGGCCAGCCTTCTATATTCTGTATCTCATCAAGGAACAGATATTTGAACTCTCCATAAGTCATATATAATGCTTCAAGCAAATGGTCTAAATCACTTGCCTTCATATCCTCCATTCGGTCATCATCAAAGTTTACATAGGCAAAGTCAATCCCCTTTTGCTTAAGGAACATTTCGCATAATGTTGATTTTCCACATCGTCTGACACCTATCACAACCTGAGCTCGATTGCTCTTTAAGTCAAGTTGTGATTCTTCAGGACGTGGGCACAACTCCGAGTAATCATTCGCTAGCAACTCCTCACGCTGGTCTGCTACTATTGATAGTAATGTCTGAGTATTCATAATTCATATTATTTTACTGCAAAAATAATTCTATTTCCATAAAA
>JAZLDQ010000099.1:0-14554 GCA_045614785.1 Alloprevotella sp. | reverse complement strand
GAGGTTGAAGTTCTTCACGTAAGCTTGTGCCTTTGCTGCGTGGCAGAAGTCTTTGAGGCTTGCGCCCTTCTCCAATTCCTGGCTCCATGCCACTTTTTTTGCTTTCCAGTCGTAGAGCACGTTGCACTTGTTTGTGCGGATAAATACTTGCGTAGCTTTGCCGTCGGGAAAACTAACGTTCAAAAGGTGGTGCACCTTGCCATAAGTAGCTTCGTCCACGGCCGCCTTTACTTCTTCGAGCGTGAAAAGCGTAGCGTAGGGCTCACCGAGGAGTTTTCCTTTATTGTCAGTGCGAACAAAGACTTCGTCAGTCTTCAGTTCGAGCAAGCAGTCGCCCCACCATGCTGAATGGATATTCTTGGGTTGTAAGTTCCAGTAATTAGAACCTCCCCACATGAGGTCGTCGAGGGTGAAGCTCTTCATTTGTGCCGTCATGGAGATAGGTAGGAGCATCATTGCTGCTACGAGCATTGCTCCCTTAAATAGGTTTTTAAACATATTGTGTTTTTGTTAATTCTTAGCGTGAAAACTACTTTTGTCCGAACTTTCTCTGCGTGGGTTTTCCTGCAGGGCGATTTCCGCCAAATGTCTTTCCGCCGAATGACTTGCCTTTACGGTCGAAGGGCTTTCCGCCTTCCTTGCGGTCGAAGGATTTGCGTTCGCGGTCAAACTTCTTGCGGTCACCACTGAAGGGCTTGCGTTCACGGTCAAATGGCTTGCGTTCACGCTTTTCGAAAGTGGCGTCTTCGTCGGCTTCTCTCATGCGGCGGCGTTCGAGTGCTCCTTGGTTGCGCACGAATTCCTGATGGCGACGCTTGAGAAGTTCGTATTTAGGATCATAATCATCGTCGCGTTCAACGGTGCGTGGACGGTCGTTAAACTCTCCGCGGTCGCGCTTGAAGCGTCGCTTCTCGCCCATCATGCGGAGTTCCGACTCGGTCTTTACTTCGCCACCCTCAGCGCGGAAGTCCTTCATCTTACCATCGAAGATGACATACTTACGGAGTTCGCAATCGAGCGAACCATTGTAGAGCGGAGTCTTGAGTGAGGGGCGCATGCCGATTTCGCGGAAGAGGTCTTCCTTATAGCTGATGACGTGTGCCTCGCCTCCCTGGAAGTTGTGCTTCAACTGCTTGCCCAGCTCGCGATAGATGTCGTAGAGGTCTTCGGGCTTGAGGCGTTCGCCGTAAGGAGGGTTGGTAATCATGATAGCCTTGTGTTCAGGCTGCTGGAAGTCGCGAATGTCGCGCTGCTCGATTTCCACGATGTCTGCTACGCCGGCATTCTTGGCATTGGCGCGAGCTGACTCTACAGCATGGTGGTTGAGGTCGAAGCCATAAAGCTTGTAGTCGAAGTCGCATTCGGCAGAGTCATCGTTGTAGATGCGTTCGAAGAGGTCTGCATCGAAGTCTGCCCACTTTTCGAAGCCATATTCTTTGCGGAATACGCCGGGGTAGATGTTGCGTGCCATGAGTGCCGCTTCAATGAGGATGGTGCCCGAACCGCAGAAGGGGTCAACGAAGTCGCTCTTCATGTCCCAACCCGAAAGCTTGATGAGGCCAGCTGCCAATACTTCGTTGATAGGCGCTTCAACGCTTGCCACACGGTAGCCGCGGAGGTGGAGGCTTTCGCCCGATGAGTCGAGCGAGAGTGTTGCCACGTCGGCTGCAATGTGCATGTTGAGGCGAATGTCGGGATTGGAAATGCTGATGTTGGGGCGTTCGCCAGTTGTGTCGCGGAAGTAGTCAACGATGGCATCCTTCACCTTGTAGGCAACAAACTTTGAGTGGCGGAATTCTTCGGAGAACACCACCGTATCTACCGCAAAGGTAGTGTCGTTGCTCAAGTATTCCGACCAATCAATGCTGCGCACAGCATCGTACACCTCTTCAGCGCTCGTAGCTTTGAAATGCTTGATGGGTTTAAGGATGCGCACTGCCGTACGTAGGCAGAAGTTCGCACGATACATCATTTCCTTGTCGCCCGTGAACGAAACCATACGGCGACCAATCTGCACGTTGTCGGCACCCAGCTCAATCAATTCCTGAGCTAACACCGCTTCAAGACCCTGGAAAGTCTTTGCAATGAGTTCAAATTGCATGTAATATTATAGGATTTTGGCGCTGAGCAGAAGAGCCCTTCAGCATGGCTCAACAGGCTCAACGCAGATATATTGTTCAGAGAGCAAAGTTACGTTTTTTCTGTGGGATTAAGGGGCAATGAAGAGGGTAAAATAAAAAGTTTGCCTTGTCAAAACCCATTTTGTAGTCAATGGCAAGGCAAACTTTATGAAAAATGAAAGGTGGAGTTGTTTTTCTTATTGTTATCGTCCGGTGAGCAGGTGCAGAAAGCGGGGGCACACTTTTTGGAGCAGGGCATAAACCAATGTGCAGCAAGCAATGATCAACACTGGTACGAGGAAGTAGCGAAGAAGATGTATCCAAGCAGTGTCCCAAGGTAGAACCGTTTCGGAAATCTTGATGCAAAGGCGCAGCACGACCACACTATGGAGGGCGTAGACAAAGAAGCTGCTTCCCGACAGCAAGCGTGGCATCTTCCATCCGCGACTTACGCAATCCGCCGCCCAACGAAAGAGCACCGGCATTGCAGCAATGATGAAAAACGGCATCAGTGTGAAGCCCACTCGTGTGTTTCCGCCGTTGTAATATATGGCGAAGGGAAGGAGTGCTAACGCTGTCATTCCCAATAGTTTTGACCACCGGCGCATTGACTCGATCAGGTTAGCGCCGTGGATGCTGAAATAAGCTCCGAGCGCAAAGAAGAACACGCCCGTAATGCTGATTGCGCCCAGCGAATGCGGCACTTGGCTCACGTAGCACAGTCCGAGCAACAACAAGCCCCAATGGCGCGTGTAGCGAACGTAGTAATAGACGAGCGGCGAGGCGAGCGAGATGCAAATAAGGTCGCGCAGGAACCACAGCGGTGCGTTCGTGGGCCCCGAACGAACGACTGCTTCGCCCAGCCAGTTGACGGACTGAAATCCCCATTGCTCGTAGTCCCACAGCCAGTTCACTGCGGTGCATTGACTAAGGAACGTTGGGTCGCCCATGCCGGGGAACCATTTTCCCAGCCAGCATCCGCCGAGGCGCACAGCCAGGCTGAGTAGATTCCACGCCACGTAAGGGATGAGCAGCGTGTGGATGCGGCGCACCGTCTTGTGTCGATAAGTTTGCAGGTCCCACTTTTTCAGGTTCAGGAAGTAGAGAAACCCCGAAATCAGGAAGAAGCAGGGCACAGCCGTGTGTGTCAGCACGTTAGAGCCAACGGTGCGGACGAGGTTGAAGAAGTCCATAGCTCCGAAATTCGTATAGTCGGGGCTGACGAAGGTAGGAGTTCCGAGCGAGTGAATAAAGACGACAAAGACGGTGAGCGGAAACCGCAGAAAGTCGATGGTCCTTGATTGCAACTCTGTGGGTGTGAGTGGCGAAGAAAATGTAGGATTCATTCTTAATCAGTTTTTCGAAAACCGCAGGGGCAGCGTTTCGCGAAGAATGGTTTAGGGTAGCAAATTTACATTTTTTCTCCAGTAATATGTAGCTTCATGCCCCCCGAAGTACAAATTTATTACCTCTTTGCGCGCATTTCGAAGCTTTGGCCACATTGCCATAGCGCAGCGCCCAGCCACAGCATGCAAAGGCCAATGATGGCAATGCTGCTGGCAAAGCTGCAGAAGGTGACGAAGGCAGCCGCTTGCGCGTGGAGCAAGTGGAGCGTTTGTTTTGTGCTGATGGGTTGTTCGAGCAGGTCGCTGTAAAGCTGAGTGAGGAAGTCAATGCCCAGCGTTTTGGTCCATGAAGTAGCTGTTGAAGCAGAGTGTGCCGAAACGGTGTTAAACTTGTTCATAACTTTAAGATTTAAGATTTACGGTGCAAATTTCCGACACTTTTTTGACGCTACGTGTCAAAATCATTTTTCAAATGTTAAAAATTAGGGTAAACCCCCATTTTTTTTGCATTTTTTTGCGGTGTGGGTGTTGTTTTCGTGTGTGTAGGCCCTAGAACGCGTAATTTTTAAGTGTATACCAACGAGTGAGTCATTCTAAATAGTCCTCCTGAGTTAGCTAATCTTTGCCCACATTTATTTCAAGGGTAATAGGGCGCCTCGAAGAGGCAAAAGCTCATAGCCCAGGGCAAGTGACCGTAGGGAACGACACCCTGGGTTGGTGTCCACCCCGAATGGTTCGCCCTGAAGGGGCAAAAGCAGTATATAAAACTTAATAAATTGATATTTAGATTTTTTTTGCTTTTGCCCTTACAGGGCGGAAATTCATGCGGACTATTTACTCAGGGTGCCGCTCCTTCGTCGCTCTACCTTGGGCTGGTAGCTGGTTGGCCCTTCAGGCCGCCCTATTCAAAATGTGGGCAAAGATTAGCTAACTCAGGAGGAAAAATTAGTATGATTCACTCGTTGGAATGTTTCCGGTTGGCAGTTGTACTCTGTACATTTTAGTAAACAAGTTGACGAGAATACGAGTTGACGAGAAGCCATCCGGTTGGCAGTTGTACTCTGTACATTTTAGTAAACAAGTTGACTAGAGCGCCATCCGGATGGTAGTTGTACTCTGTTATCTGTACTCTGTACTCTAAAAAACATTGCTCTTTATTCTGCTTTAGGAAAGTGATTTTTTTCAAAAAAAGTTGTTTTTGGCTCGGAATTGGAGGTTCTGAGTGCAAAATCGAGGGTAAAAATATGAACATGCGAGGTAGGAAAAACGACATCAAAGATCTTTTCTCCGATGTTTGAAGAAATTTAAATGACCTTTGAGGTCATTTTGCCATTTTTAGGGCCAAAAAAAGGAGGAAACCGTGTAGTTTCCTCCTTGTAGTACAAAGATACAACATTTTCGCAAGAAATCCAAATTGGCTTTGGTTGATGTTATATCGACTTTTGTCTGCTTTACTGTCGCATTTTTTTACCTGTTTTGTTTTTTCGGCATGAAAATAGAACAGGCGTTAACACTTTTGTCTCGTAGATTTATAAATTGCGCTTTACGTCCTTTGTTTCGTCGAAGCCGGTTGAGAAGTTGTTGTTCTTAATCTTCACGTTGATGGCGCGTTCGAGGAGGAAGCGGTGTTTGTTCCAGTGGAAGGGCTTGAAGTCGTCGTTCTGGATGATGGTGTTGTTTTTAAACGTAAGTCCGTCGATGGACTTGGCGTAAACGATGGGGGCGTCGAATGTTTCGAAGTGGTTGTTCTTAATGACAACGCCTCCGCCCTTGCCGCCGTGGAAGTACTTCTTCTGCGCAGCGAGGTTGGGGATTTCGGGATAGATGGAGATGACCGCATTTGTGAACTGGAACATGCTCGTCAGTGCGTTGATGAACTTGTTGTTGCGGATGACGACGTTGCGGCACGCTCCTGTTTCGAACCAACCGTTGCAGTCGCCACAAAGAAGGATGGCTGTGCCCGACGTATGGTCGAAGAGGTTGCGCTCAACAACGACCTTCTTGGGCGTGCTGAAGAGGGCGCCGCGTGCGCGGTTGTTACGGATGATGTTGTCGGCGAAGTACACCTTCGGTGCCCATTCGAGGTTTTCGATGCCGTATTCGCCATTGGCAATATCTGCTGCCACGGGCTTCTTAAGGCGGATTTTGAATTCCTTGGCTCCGTCGAGCTGAGGCTTGTCGTAGGGTTCGATGTCTTCGATGCTGTTGGCTTCGGTAATTTCCATCGTAGTGGAGTTGACAAACTGCACCTTGTCGTCCTCGCCACCCCAGTAGAAGCCGTAGGCCTGTCCGTGCATGTAGCGACCTACGATGGTGTAGTCGTCAAGGCGCTTGACAATGCGCAGATAGGTGCCGTGAACGTTGATAGCGTCGTCCATCATGCCTTCGTAAAGGCCGCCGACCGATGTAATCTTGCCCTTGCAGCCCGAGAAGTGGGTAGCATCCGCCTGCGTGGTGAAGTAGCGGTCGCTACCTTCGCGGATGGCTACGTTGAAGTTCTTGAGCGTAATGTCTTCGCAAATTTGTGCGAGCAGCCCCATGCCTTCGGCGTAGTGAACGTTGATGTTTTCGAGCGTAGTGTCGTCGTTGTCATAGAGGAAGATGCCCGGAGTGGGGCGTGCGTAGGAGCGCATGGCGATGACTGTGCCGGGCTTGAGGCGGGCGTCGCGCCAGGGAGCGCGGATGATGCCGGGCGACACTTCGGTCACGTTGCTCGTGCCGAGTCCGATGTCGCTTGTGCCATAAACTACGCGCTTCGTGTCGCCCTCGAAAGCAATACCCCATGAGGGTTGCAACTTCCAGTTTTCGCCGTGCACAGTGAAGCGTCCGTTTTCAATGGTGTAGCGTGCGTAGGGCGCTACTTCGTAGGTGATAGTGCCTTGTTCGACGTCGTTTTCAAGCACCTTGACCTGCGTGATCTGCGGGATGCGCGTATCGATAGAGAGGTTCTTGATGGTGCAGTCGTTGCAATCGAGCATGGCGATGGGGAGCATGCGTCCGTTCATGTGGATGGAAGCTCCGCCGCCGTCGAGCGTGAAGTTTTCCATGTCCTCAATGATGATGGCCACGTGCTTGGGGTTGTCCTGGTCGTGGTTGCTGACGTAGAGCTCGCGCACGTTGGCTTTGTCGTAGAAGAAGTCGTAGTCGCCGGCTTCGAGGCGTAGCACGGCAGCCTTGTCGTCAGCTTCGGTCTTAATCTTGCTGAGTGCGTTGGCAAAGGCCTGTGTCATGTCCTTACCCGTGTTGGGGACGATGCCAAAGTCCTTTGCTTGGTAAACGCGTTGGCCCCATGCGAAAGTTGTGCAAAGCATGGTGGCTGCAACGAAAACAAAGTGTTTCATCATGGTGATAATAGTTAATGTGAATATTCTAAGTAATAAATGTTTGGTTGATGGCAGTGTTGTATGCCGGGCTGTGCCTACGGTTGATGTTGCCGGAGTTAGGGTAAGCTCAGGCTGTCGCGCAACACGAGTCGCGCCTCGGGGCCCATATTGAAGAGCAGGTCGAGGATGCTGAGGTTGGGCAGGAACCCATGTTTGTGGGCAAACACCTGATAGTAGGGCACGGACTTGAAGCGAGGGTCGTGGTCCGCCGCATGTTTGGGCGAGATGACTTGTCGCAGGTCGAGCGTGTCGGCGTCGGGCGTGGATTTGTAGGCATGGGTGCGCACGAAGCGTGGTTCTAAGTCGAGAGCGGTGAGCACGGTGCGTTGCAAACCTTCGTTGAAGTCGGCAAGAAACTCGATGGGCTGATCGTAGAAGGGGCGCAAGTCGTCGGCATAATAGTCGAAGAACGGACTACGTTCGTAGTTGCTGAGCAGGGCGTTCCAGTGGAGGTGGCGCCAATTGCCGTGGTCGGAAATACGTATGTCGCGCATCTGCGACTTGCCGTTCTGGGGCTTGATGATGGGCACTGTCAGCGCCTGCACTCCGTTGGCGCCAGCTACGAGGCAACGGTTGCGATAGGTTTGCTTCGCATAGTTGTCGCAGACTTCCACCTGTGCTTCGGGACAGGCGTAGAGGTAGGCGTAGTATTGCACGGGCGCAAGGTAAGCGGAAGGTAGGATGATGTTTCTCATTCGATAGTCAGAAATAAGCGGTCGAGACGCAGCGTTCCGTCCTTCATGCCGTAGCTCACGCAGAACGGAGCGCCCAGCATGGAGCGGAGCGGAATCATGCCGTAGGTCGTGGCGTTCGTGGCGAGCCAGTAGTAGTCGTTGAGGAAGGCTACCGTCTTGACTTTGCGCCCGTCGATGAGGAGTTCGCCGTTTTCGCGATACGTAACGAAAGCGCGCTCCAGGCGGAGGAGGTGCCAATAGATGCGTGCGTTGTAGGGAGTGATGTCAATGTCAATGCCTTTTGCCGGAACAACGATAGGGTGGGCTTTCAAGGTGCTTTTAGTGGCTATTATCTTTTCGCTCGTGGGGTCATACCAAAGTGTGTCGCCAGGCAATGCGGTGCATGTAGCGAAGCATATGGGGCGGTCGGGCATCAAGGGATGTTCGAAAACAATCTTATTGCCACGTTGGGGCGGTCGGTTGCTGCTATATGCAAGTTTGTTGACAAGTATGCGGTCTTCGGGAAGGATGCCCCATTCAACAAGTGCTCCATCCGATGCGTATTGGGTGAGGACAAAGCTACGCACGAGTAGTAGCAGTGTGGCTGCTACTACTACGGGGAGTATGTATACACGAAATACGGTTTTCATGGAGATGAAGTTTGGGGACCAACGGACTTCGGCGTCCGGAGGTCTGACTTAAAATTCTGTTTTAAAGAGGCGTTCCCAACGAATCTTTCCGGAGAAGAGACCATAGTCGGGGTCGAGCGAGAGCCATACGAAGAGCGGTTTGCCAACGATGTGGTCCTCGGGCACAAAGCCCCATGAGCGCGAGTCGGCAGAGCAGTCGCGATTGTCGCCCATCATCCAATAGTAGTTGTACTTGAAGGTGTAGGACGTTGCCGGTTCATTATTTATATATATGAGGCTGTCGCGAACGGCGAGCGTGTTGCCTTCGTGGTCAGTGATGCAGGGCGCATAGACGGGGAGCGTCTTGAGCGAGAGTTGGAGCGTTTCGCCGCGCTTGGGAATCCAGATGCCTTCCTCGCTGCCGTAGTTGGCAGTCGTCCAGTCCTTAGCCATGTTGATGGGGTAGATGGAAGAGTTGCCCGCTTCGGTGTAGGGCGCATCGGGGTGGATGTATCCGCGTTCTTCGAGGGTTTTCTTCACTGCTTGCGTGAGGGGAAAACCGTTGCCTGAGTTGTAGCAGTAGATGTCCTCGCGCGTGATGCCTAGTTCCTCAATGACTTCGGAGGGGAGGTTCTTTTTGAATTCAACGTCGTAGTTCTGCTGCGCACATTCGGGCTTGGGTTGCTTTACGCCGTCAAGGTAGATTTCGTTGTCAACGATGCGCAGTGTTTGTCCGGGCAGACCTACGCAACGCTTTACGAAGTTTTCGCGGCGGTCCACGGGACGTGCAATGATTTCGCCATATTCAGCCTGATTCGCCATTAAGTAGTTGCGACCGAGCGTGTACCATTGTTCATAGACGCGCTGCTGCTGTTCGTAGCTCATCGAGGGTGTGGGTACAAAGGTGTTGCCCGACTGCGCGAGGATTTGTTGTCCGAACATGTAGCAGAGGGTACGGTAGTCGGGGTTTTGCGCTTTGAGACACACAGTGTCGCCTACGGGGAAATTGAACACAACGATGTCGCCGAGTTGAATGGTGTCGAGGCCCTGAACGCGGCGATAGTCCCAATGCGGATGGTCAAGGTAGCTCTTACCTCCGCCCAGGATGGCAGGCATCGTGTTTTGCGTGAGCGGCATCGTGAGGGGCGTTTGCGGTATGCGAGGTCCGTAGTGCACCTTGCTCACGCAGAGGTAGTCGCCCACGAGCATCGTTTTTTCAAGCGACGATGTAGGGATGACAAAGTTTTGGAAGAAAAAGTTGTTGAGGAAGTAAATTGCGATGAGGGCAAAGACGATGGCATCCACCCAGCTCATTGCCATGCGGTAGAGCGGATTTTCCAGTTCCTTCCACCATCCCCAGTTTATTTTCTTTGTGATATACAGGTCGAAGATGAGGGGCGTAGCAATCAATCCCCACCATGAACCCACCCAATAGAGGAAGGCAAAGTAGAGAACCATATATATCGTGCACTTAATGATGTCTGCGCGCGAGGGTGAAGTGTTTGCTTGTTTCTGGGTCATGATTTAGAAGTTAAAGAGGTTGTCCATCGAGAGCAAACCCTGGTGGTCTTTTGTAAATTCTGCAGCAAGTACTGCACCGAGAGCGAATCCGCGTCGATTGTGAGCGTCGTGGGTGATGCTGATGCAGTCGGCGTCGCTGTTATAGGTGATGGTATGGATGCCGGGCACTTCGTCGCGGCGGATGGCGTCGATGCGGATGGCATCTGTTGCGCAATCCTTAGAGCCCGTGAGGCTACCATCTGCTTGGTGTACTTCGCCGAGTGCCCAGCTTTGCTTGTTGTCGAGTTGTTTGATGATTTGCTCAGCGAGTGTGATGGCAGTGCCCGAAGGTGCGTCGAGTTTGTGGACGTGATGCGTTTCTTCAAGGCTCACTTCGTACTCGGGAAACTGATTCATGAGCTTTGCGAGATAGCGGTTGACGGCTCCAAAGATGGCTACGCCTAAGCTGAAGTTGGAAGCCCAAAAGAGCGTTTTGCCTTCTTCAGAGCAAAGTCGGCGTACGTCGGCTTCGTGTTCTGCCATCCAGCCTGTAGAACCGCTGACAACCTTTACTCCCTGCTCGAATGCGCGGAGATAGTTGTTGTAGGCAGCTGTGGGGTTGGTGAATTCAATGGCAACGTCGGCACTGCGAAATGCGTCGCTGTCGAAGTCGTTCTGATTATTTACGTCGATGATAGATACGATTTCGTGGCCGCGCGAGAGGGCTATTTCTTCGATCATACGGCCCATTTTGCCGTAGCCTATGAGTGCTATTTTCATGATGATATTGTTTGTGCTATATATTAATATATGAGTGATGTTAGTCGCAGCGCGGAGCGTTGAGCATGGGGCGGGTTTGCTCCATGATGCTGAAAAGTTCGTCAACGGTCTCTGCACGGAGCATGGCGATACGTGTTTGCTTGAAGTCGGGAATACCCTTGAAGAGCGGCGAAGCTGCGAGGTGGCGGCGCACATGGAGAATGCCGCGGTATTCGTCAATGCGGGCCACGCTTGTCAATACTTGCTCCTTGAGTACGTCGAGTTTCCAGTCGTTGCTCATCACCGGGAAGTCGCTCTTGATAACACTGTCGATGGTATGTTCTTCGGGGTGGAGCGCATCGTGCATTTCCTTGAACACCCATGGGCGTCCGAAGGTGGCACGTCCTACCATTGCGGCATCAACGCCATATTCAGAAAATGCGCGTACAGCGTCTTCACCTGTTACTAAGTCGCCATTACCGATGATGGGGATGCGCATGCGTGGGTTTTGCTTGACATCGCGAATGAGGGTCCAGTCGGCAGAGCCGGTATACATCTGTGCACGTGTACGTCCGTGAATGGTGAGTGCTTCGATGCCGCAATCCTGGAGCTGTTCGGCAAGCGGAACGATGATTTTGCTGTCGTTGTCCCAACCTAAACGTGTTTTTACCGTGACGGGAATATCGACGGCGTTAACAACTGCTTTTGTGATTTCCAGCATCATGGGTACATTTTGCAACATTCCAGCACCTGCGCCTTTTCCTGCCACACGCTTTACGGGGCAACCAAAGTTGAGGTCAAGGATGTCGGGGCGTGCAGTTTCGACTACGATTTGTGCAGCGTCGCGACAAGCTATGGGGTCCTTGCCATAAATCTGAATTACAACGGGGCGCTCTTCTTCGCACACTGTGAGTTTTTGTAGGCTTTTGTTGACCATACGTACTAAGGCATCGGCTGCAACAAATTCCGAGTAAACCATACTGGCGCCCAACTTACGGCACAGGAGACGAAAACCGATGTCGGTAACGTCCTCCATGGGGGCAAGAAGTAAGGGCTTTTCGCCAAGGTCGATAGAACGTATTTTCATGATGTGTGTGTCAACTTCTTAGTGAGTAGGAAGGCGCCGGTGCAAAGGAGGGCTCCGAAGCCAATGAGGATGGGCGAGGGAATATGTGCTTCAATGTCCAATTCTGGAAGGTATAGCGTAATATAAGCGATGCTATTGTTAATGACGTGAGCAAAGTAAGAAAGACGAAGGTCGCCACTCACAATGTAGAGAATGCCAAACATAATTCCCATTACCATTGCGGGAATGCCTTGTACTAAGTTTCCGTGGATAATGGCAAAAGCGAGTGAGCTTGCTAAAATGCTAAGCATTGGGCTTAGGCGGTGCTTTGTCATGAGTTGGCGTAGGAGGCCTTCTCGGAAAATGATTTCTTCAAGCAATGGCCCAACGAAAACTAAAAGAAGTGCACACATTGTGGGGTCGGACTTCATTGCGGAGAATAGTAAATGAGTGCTTTGATCATCTATGTTGAGCGCTGTTACTATAAATGAGAGTCCAAACGATAATAAGAGCGTCATTGCTAGTACGATGACTTGTGTGCTTAGTTTGTGGGTGGACCAATTGGGAAAGTCCGTTTTCTTTACTAATCGTGTGTAGGGGAGCAGAAGAATCACTATGAGATCAATGATAAGCATGATGTACCCCATGGCAATGACGTTGAATTCAAACCCAGGAGTAGGTGCGATAGCGGGCGCAACAATGGGGAGTAGAATTGCTCCTGCCGTTGTCAGTATCTGCGTGAGGAAGAAGATGAGGAGTAGGAGAAATATGTTCATGATTTCTGCATATATTGTTGTCGCAATGGTTGAGAGTGGTTTTCCTAAATTTGGGTTACAGTTTACGACTGTCGAACAAGATACAACGGGCCATTTCCGCGTCTTGCTTAATTTGTTGCTGCAAGGCTTCTAATGAGGGGAAGCGCATTTCTTCGCGCAGGCGGCTGACAAACTTAAGTACTATAAGTTTGTCATAAAGACTGTCGGAATAATTAAAGACATGGGCTTCAATAGTGATGTTGTTGCCATTGCCTACTGTCGGGCGATTGCCAATGTTCAAGACGCAAGAGTGAGTCTGACCGTCTATTTCAATCCATGCAGCATAAACACCGCTGGGAGGAATGAGCTTGTAAGCGTTATTAATGGCTATGTTGGCTGTTGGAAATCCGATTGTTCTTCCTATCTGGTGGCCTTTGACAACAGTTCCGCTGAGCAGGTATTCGTAGCCTAGGCATTTGTTGGCTTCATAAACATTCCCTTGTTGCAAAGTGCGGCGGATGTGCGTGCTGCTTACTTTGATACTATCAATTTTGTGACCTTCGCAGAGAATAACTTCTATACCAATAGCTTTCCCATAACGCTGATAGTCTTCATAACTCTCATGTTGATTGCAACCAAAGTGATGGTCGTAGCCTACAAGGAGCGTTGTGATTCCAAGTTGTTTTTGAAGGTAAGAACTCATGAATTTTTCTGCCGAAAGATGGCGAAAATCTTCGGTGAATTCAAGAAAAACCACTTTGTCAACGCCTAACTGAAGCAAAAGTCGTTCCTTCTCAAAGTTTGTAGTGAGGAGTTCTGGGATATAATCCTTTTGAAGAACTCGATGGGGATGGTCCTTAAAAGTAATAACTACAGATTTTACTCCACGGCGCTTCGCCTCGCTCACCAATTGGCGGAGCAAGAACTTGTGTCCTTCATGAACACCATCGAAGAAGCCTATCGTAGCAACCATGTTTGTTTAAGTTTGAATTACTTTTGAAGAAGTCCTTGTTAAATATGATTTGCTTGCTGATTATTGGAGTAAGCGTTCAGCGTCGGGCAACCACTGGCTATTGGCTGGCGCAACGATGGCTTGTAGGCCACATTCGCGTGCAGCAATGCAGTTGGCTTCGGCATCGTCGAAAAAGAGGATGTCGGCTGCGTCGCATCCTATACCGTCGATGACTGCTTTGAAAATTTCGGGCTGTGGCTTTTCGCAACCTAACTCGTAGCTAAGGAAAACTTTGTCAAAGAAATCCTCTACACGAAGTCCTTTATAACGAAAATAGCCATCAACTGCCATACGCCAATGCACAGGATTTGTGTTGGAAAGAACATGTAGCGTATATTTCTCCTTAAGGCGGAGCAACATTTCCAAGCGTTCTTCGGGCACTGTCAGCAGATACTGCTCCCAAGCAGTAATTATCTCTGTGTCAGATGGCAGTTTTGCGTTTTGATCCATGAGGTCGCGCAGACTTTGACAAAACTCCTGCTCATTCACTTCGCCACGCTCAAACTGAGAGAAGATTCCCGCCTGGCGATAGGTGCCTAAAAAAGGAGTAATATCGAAGCCCAATTCTTTGAATGCTGCAATGCATCGTTGCTTGTCAAGGTCAACGAGAACTCCGCCAAAGTCAAACAATAAATGTTTCATCGTGGTGATAATTATGTTGGCGATTAAACATTTTCTACCAATTTGTAGAGTTTGTCGGAAGGACGAACTTTTTCGGGAACCTTGATTGCAATGAACTCACCCTTGTGTGCGCTCTCTACGGGACCGTCTGTATGAATCTCGTCTGCGGTTACGTATATAACCCCTGTTGTGGGGCCTGTGATGAGCAAATTGTCGCCCACCTTGAGTTCGCCTGCTTCAATCAAGAATTCGCCTACTCCCAACTTAGAAAAATACTTCATGGCCTTGCCGATATAAGTCTTTTTCTGAGTCGCACTCGAACCATATTTTTTGCTCCATTCTCCAAGATGCTGACCTTGATAGTAGCCGTCCCAAAAGCCGCGGTTGAATACGGTGCTGAGGCGAGTGTTCCATTCTTCAACTTTCTCTTCGCAGAAAGTGCCATCAAGCACAGCCTGGATGGCTTCTTTGTAGCATTTTACAACGGTATAGACGTATTCTGCACTACGAGCACGACCTTCGATTTTGAACACACGCACACCTGCATTCATCATTTTGTCGATGAAGCCGATTGTCTTGAGGTCCTTGGGACTCATTATATATTTGTTGTCCACTTCGAGCTCTATGCCTGTGTCGCGATCGGTCACTACGTAGGCACGGCGGCAAATCTGCATACATTCTCCGCGATT
>JAZLDQ010000098.1:0-14752 GCA_045614785.1 Alloprevotella sp. | reverse complement strand
ATTTTACCTGGTAGGACGATTGTTTCTTCTTTACTACAACAAAAGTAAAAAACAATCTCGGCTTATGCTCTTGTTAGAGTTTTTTTGTTTGTCTTTTATTGGCTTCGCCAATTGTGGGACAAACTTAGTGTTACTGAGCGGTGACGCTTTCAGCGTCATTACTATGCAATATTAAGGTTATTTATACCACCATTTTTTTGAGATAAATCTTTCGATTTCGAAAAGCCTTACGTACAAGCCGTGTACACGTAATGTTAAATGGGAAATTAAGGAAATTTGCGTTTTGCAGAAAAGTAAAATAACCTTTAGCAAATACGGTTTATATTCAAAAAAATAGAGTACAACAAATCTCGTTCGAGTTTGCTGTACTCTGTTTTTCGTTTTCATTCTTTTTCACCCCCAGCCCCACTTCATTTTTTTGTGATTTTGCGATGGAGGTAGTAAGCGATGCCGCTTCTTGTGAGCAGGTAAGCGAGAAAGGCGCTCCAGAGCGCATGGTTCCCCAACGAAGAGGGCAGGCATAGATAGGTAGCAAAGAATGTCGTCGTTGCCACCAACATGGTTTGCAACATCCGGCGCGTCTGCGAAGTGCCGATAAAGATGCCGTCGCACAGGAACGCCACAAAACTAACAACCGGCACCATCGCCATATAAGGCAAGTACGCTACTGCCGCCTGAGCCACGATCCTTACGTCCGTGAGCAAGCCGATGAGCAGTGAGCCTGCCGTAGCATAAAGCAACGCAAAGATTGCTGCCAACAAAGCGCCCCAACACATCAGCGCACGAACGGTGCGCGCATATTCGTCCAACCTTCGCGCGCCAAAAGCCTTTCCGCAAAGTGCCTCTGCGGCGTAGGCAAATCCATCCATCATGTAACTGAACAACAAGAAGAACTGCATCAGCAGCGCGTTTGCCGCAAGCACCACTTCGCCATGGCGCGCACCGGCAAAGGTGAAGAAAGTAGTCACTGCCAGCAAACAGAAACTGCGGAGAAAAATGTCGCGATTGGCTACGGCAAAAGAAGTATCGAACAGGTCGGTTCTGCTAATTCTCAGCGTGCTCGTCCTGAAAGCGATGCCGCCAAGCCGCACAGCATAGTGCGTTGCCAACGCCATACCGACGTATTGCGACACGAGCGTACCCAATGCCACGCCCTCCATCTTCCATCCAAAACCAAAAACGAGCAGCGCACTCAATATTATATTAAGCACATTTTGCAGCAGCGCAATATAAAGGGGTTCTTTCGCATGTTGCATCCCAATGAACCAGCCGCTCATGCAACTTGTCGTCAGCACTGCCGGTGCTCCCCAAATCACAATATTAAAATACGTTGTCGCCGCCAACTTCACCGCCTCCGTAGCCTCAGCAAAATACAATGCCACAGCGAGCAAAGGGCGGTGCACCAACAAGAGTAAGCCTGCTATTATCAAAGCCCACACGATTGAGCGCCTGAGCAGAAAACTGCATTTATCCATGTCACCCTCGCCGCAAGCTTGAGCTGTAAGTCCTCCCGTGGACATGCGCAAAAATCCAAATCCCCAGTAAGCCATGCTGACAAACGTCGAGCCCAGAGCGATAGCAGCAATAAAAATAGCGCTCCCCATGTGGCCCGCAATGGCGGCATCCGCCATCCCGAGCAGGGGCACGGCGATATTTGTCAGAATGCTTGGGATAGCAATGCGTAAAATCTGCCTATTCATACTGCACCTCCTTGAAAGCATACCTGCGCTGCGTACCGTCGGGCAGTGCTACGACCAATGTGCCGGCATGTTCAACATCCACAATCTGCGCCCTGAAGCAGCCCTGCGCATCGCGATAATCCGCCCACTCACCTAAGCGATAAAGGCGGCGAAGATAGCGCTGATGCAATGCTTTGCAACGGTCATTGCTGAGCATTTGCAGATACGCCTCAAATCGTTCGAGGTAAGCACTCAACAGTCGTTCGCGCTCCACTTCCCTGCCTATTATATTAATGAGTGAAACGGGATTCGGCGCATCACTCTTAAAGACCATTTGATTTACATTGAGTCCCACACCAACTATCGTGTGTGCAACGGCAGCGCCTTGAAACGTGTGTTGCACCAGCGTGCCACTGATTTTCTTGTCCTCAAAATAAATATCGTTGGGCCACTTAATGCTAAAGCCTTCGGCATACTCATCCAGCGTTTCGACCAAAGCCAAAGCATTTGCCTCAGAGAGCAGAAAGAGACGGTCAAGCTTGAGCGGCGGTCGGTCGAGGCGAATACTGAAGAGGAGGTTCTTCCCTTGTTCGCTCTCCCACGAAGTGCCCTGCTGCCCACGCCCTTCGGTTTGCTGTTCCGCCGTTACGAGCACAAAAGAATCCTCGCACGCCACGACTTCGTGGCATGCGAGGTATTTCATTGTCGAATCGACTGTATCGAGTCTGATGCGCTTCATTAGCTCAAACCTACGATTTCACCATCAACATAGTCGATGCGCACAGCCTGGGGCGACTTGGGCAAACCGGGCATGCGGATGATATCTCCGGCGAGTGCCACAATCATTTCGGCTCCGGCATTGAGCACAACGTCGCGAATCTGAATACTAAATCCATCGGCAGCGCCATACTTCGTCTGGTCGGCAGAGAAAGAGAACTGCGTCTTGGCAATACATACGGGGAAGTTTGCCATGCCGTGTTCTTCAGCAAGCTTGATGCGGTTGAGCGCAGGTTTTGCAAAGCTCACGCTGGCAGCACCATAAATTTCGCGACACACCTTTTCAATCTTGTCGCAAATGCTATCGCCGTCGGCATACACAAATTGCAAAGGCTGCGAAGGTTGTTTTTCAATCGTATCAACAACGAGCTGAGCCATTTCAACTGCTCCCTCGCCACCTTCTGCAAAGGCGTTGTTAATCACGAAGGGAGCCTTGAGTTCTTCTTCGCAGTGCTGCTTGAGGAGCGCCATTTCTTCGTCGGTATCAGTAGCGAAGCGGTTGAACACCACGACTACCGTCTGACCAAACTTACGCAAGTTGCGCACATGCTTATCGAGGTTTGCCAAGCCCGTACGGATGCCGTCGAGGTTGGGTTCCTTAATCTTGTCGAGCGCCACGCCGCCGTGCATCTTAAGTCCCTGAGCTGTAGCCACAATCACTGTAAGGTCGGGCTGAAGTCCGCTCTTGCGGCAGAGGATGTCGTAGAACTTTTCAGCACCGAGGTCGGCTCCGAAACCTGCTTCTGTAATGGTGTAGTCGGCATGTGAGAGCGCCATCTTCGTTGCGAAGATTGAGTTGCAACCATGTGCGATGTTGGCAAACGGACCACCGTGAACAAAGGCAGGTGTGTTTTCCGTAGTCTGCACGAGGTTGGGCTGAATAGCATCCTTGAGGAGCACCATGATAGCACCGGCAACGCCAAGGTCTTTCACCGTGAAAGGATTGCCTTCGTAAGTGTAGCCGAGCAAAATATTTTCAATACGACGGCGAAGGTCGTCCTCGCTTGTTGCAAGACAAAGGATGGCCATCAATTCCGAAGCGGGCGTAATATCGAATCCTGCCTGCTGCACGCCACCGTTTGTTGAGGGACCGATGCCGGTAATAATCTGACGCAATCCGCGGTCGTTCACGTCGAGCACACGGCGCCACAACACTTCCTTCAAACCAAAACCTTCAGCGCGGTGCTGGTACAAATAATTGTCGAGCAAGGCTGCAATCATGTTGTGGGCAGAGGTAATGGCGTGGAAGTCGCCCGTAAAGTGGAGATTAATCTTCTCCATAGGCAACACCTGTGCATAACCACCACCGGCAGCGCCGCCCTTCATACCGAAGCAAGGGCCCAACGAGGGTTCGCGCAACGCTACAGCCGCACGCTTGCCTATCTTGTTCAATCCGAGCGCAAGTCCGATGGATACTGTTGTCTTACCGATACCTGCCTTTGTCGCAGTAATGGCAGTAACGAGCACCAGGTGGCTCTTCTTTACCTTATCTTCGTTAACAAGCGAAAGGGGCACCTTGGCAATGTACTTACCATAATGTTCCAAATCGCTGGCTGCAATACCAATGCCTGCAGCTACTTCTTCAATAGGCTTCAGCGGGGTGCTGTGAGCAATTTCAATGTCAGAAAGCATAGTTATATAATGAAATTTTGAGGTTTTAAGATGAAGTTCTGAGATGAGGTTTTAAGGTTGTAAGGTTATGAGGTTATGAGGGCTACGCAGCGTGCATGCAAACATTCGAGTCTGACCATCTTGTCTACTCGTACCTAATAACTCGTCTACTATTTTAAAGCTATGCAGCATGCAAGCAAACGTTCGAGTCAAACCAACTCGTCTACTTGTTTACTATCAACTCGTTTACTAATAAAGTACAGAGTACAGCTGCCGTGCGGAATGCAAATATGCGTGCAAGCAAGTGTTCGAGTCAAACCAACTCGTCTACTCGTTTACTTTCAACTCGTCTACTATTTATTTACTATTTAAGTACAGCGAACCATTGTACCTTAAATTCGTAGATTCTTATTCAATCAAAGTTCTCTGCAAATTTATTGAAAAAACGCCGTACTGGCAAATTGTACCTGCAATAATCACAAATAATCAGATGAGTTTTTCACTTATGCGGCAAGAAAAGTTTAACTTTGCGAAAAATAATTAAAACTTACCCATCATGAACAAACAATCTATCTTTGCGTCGCTCCTTGCACTCGCATCGCTCACAGCATGTCAGACTCAACCTGCGGCAGAACCTACGCCCCAGGACATTGTCATCCCCGAATTTACGATTGACTCGGTTTATACGCCTACGCCCGAGAACCTTGCCGCACGCAAGGAGTTTGCCGACAGCAAATTCGGCATCTTCCTCCATTGGGGTGTGTACAGCATGTTTGCACAAGGCGAGTGGTACTTGCAGAACGTGGCGATGAACAAACACGAGTACGCCAAAGTGGCTGACGCCTTCTACCCCCACCGCTTCAACGCCAAGGAATGGGTGAGCGCCATCAAGGCTTCGGGGGCTAAGTACATCTGCTTCACCTCGCGCCACCACGACAGTTTCTCTATGTGGGACACGCAGCAGAGCGACTTCAACATTGTAAAGGCTACCCCCTTCGGTCGCGATGTCATCAAGGAACTTGCTGACGAATGCCACGCGCAGGGCATCCGTCTCCACCTCTACTATTCGCATCTCGACTGGATGCGCGACGAATATCCCGCCGGACGCACCGGTCTCAAGATTGCCGACCGCGACACTTCAAAGGTTGACTGGCCTGCCTACTACGACTTCATGAACAAGCAGCTCGTCGAACTGCTTACGAACTACGGAGAAATCGGCGCCATCTGGTTTGATGGATGGTGGGACCACGAAGAAGACGCTACGCCCTTCGACTGGGAACTCAAGAAGCAATATGCACTCATCCACCACCTGCAACCTGCCTGCCTCGTGGGCAACAACCACCACCAGGTGCCCTTTGAAGGCGAGGACATCCAAATCTTTGAGCGCGACATCCCCGGTCAGAACACAGCCGGACTTTCCGGACAAGACATCAGCCAACTTCCGCTCGAAACGTGCCAAACAATGAACGGCATGTGGGGATATAAACTCGTTGACCAAAACTATAAATCGACCGAAACCCTCATCCGCTACCTCGTAAGTACTGCCGGCAAGGGCGCAAACCTCTTGCTCAACGTAGGACCTCAACCCAACGGTGAACTCCCACAGGTTGCCATCGAACGCATGAAGGAAATGGGAGAATGGCTCGCACAGAATGGCGACGCCATCTATGGCACCACAGCTGGCGACATCCCTGCACAGCCCTGGGGCGTAACGACACGAAAGGGCGACCGCCTCTTCGTCCACATCTTCGACCTCAAGGACACACGCCTCCTGCTTCCGCTCACATGCACCGTGAAGCAAGCACAGAAGTTTGGCACACAGGAAGCCATCAATTTCGAACAAGCCACAGGCGGCATCATGCTCACCTTCGACGAAGCACCCACAGGTGTTGATTATATTGTAGAACTTGTAACGGAATAAAATTAGAGAACAGAGAACAGAGAACAACTGACAGAGTACAGAGTACAACTGACAGAGAACAGAGTACAACTGACAGAGAACAGAGTACAACTGACAGAGAACAGAGTACAACTGGCAGAGTACAGAGTACAACTCCATCCGGATGGTTGCACATTCCGGATGGTTTCTCATTTCTCCTTTCTCATTTCTCCTTTCCCATTTCTCCTTTCTCATTTCTCATTTCTCATTTCTCATTTCTAACATATGGCTATCCTTGAAGTTTGTGCAGGCAGCGTGCAGAGTGCCGTTGCCGCACGCGATGGCGGAGCACAGCGCATTGAGCTTTGCGGTGCGCTCGAAGTAGGCGGCATCACGCCCTCTATAGGTTTGCTTAAAAGCGTGCGAAGCATTGAAGGCTTGCGCCTGCACGTGCTCATCCGCTCACGAGGTGGCGACTTCCACTACTCTGACGATGAAATCAGCGTCATGGAAGAAGACATCCGCATTGCCCGCGGCGAAGGTGCCGACGGTGTTGTTATCGGTGCCCTCAATGCCGACGGAACAATCGATGAAAGAGCCGTTGAACGCCTCGTCAAGGCAGCCGACGGCCTCTCCGTAACCTTCCACCGCGCCTTCGACGTAGCAGCCCACCCCTTCGACTCGCTCGAGCGCATCATCAACCTCGGTTGTGACCGCTTGCTCACCTCTGGCCAGGCCGCCACAGCCCTTGAAGGCGCTGAAATGATTCGCCAGCTACATGAACACTCCGCTGGTCGTATCATCCTCATGCCAGGCTGCGGCGTCAACAGCCGTAATGCTGCCGACATTCTGAGGCAGACGGGCACCAACGAAATTCACGCCTCAGCACGTTGCCTCGTGAAGAGCCAAATGACATTCCGCCACAGCGGAGTGAGCATGGGCAGCAGCGAAGACGATGCCTTTGACCGCTACGAAACAAATCTCGAAGAAGTGCACCGCATTGCCCAGCAGATTGCTGCGCTATCGATATAAGTTATAAAAACACCATATTACTAAAATCTCCCCATGCGACCTCAAGGTTACATGGGGAGATTTGATTTATTATTTCTTTTTCTTCTCAACAAAGAGTCCTTCTATTTCGACATCACCATTCATACATTCCGCGGGAATAGAAAATTCATGACATTCATTGAAAAGTTCACGACCAAAACGCACGCTTCGCCACTGGAGATTGTCGTGAACAATGCTGTCGCCCGAGAGGTTGTAACCGTGCTTCACGATGATGCCTTCGTATTCAAATCCGTTTTCGGGGTTCATCTTGATTGTGAAGGGTTTGCCAAATGCCGCCTGATACTTCACGAGTTTTGAGCCATCGGCAGCGAGCACTTCGCCATTGCGGTTGGCGTCGTTCACGTTGCAGTAGTCGCCATGCACATTGAGCATCACATCTGCAATGCTGCCACCATTACCAAGAATAGGGTTGGCTGAATCCATGTTGCCGCCAGGCGCTACGCTGTTCCAGTCCACCTTGTAGCGCAAGCGGTAGTAGCCTGCGGGGAGTCCTTCGGGAATCTTAAAGGCAGGAGGATTGAGCACATTGCGTGCGCCGCCCGTGAGGACATCGCCGGCGCTGTTCTTACCACTATCGTTGTTCTCCGCTCCGTAGAACGAGAAAGTCATCACTTCGCTGTCCTCTGCCATCGTGAGGTCGGCATTCATAGCAGGACTGAACTTGCCGTCGTTGTTGCGGTCGAGGAACACGTAGCCATGCATCCATCCGCCAGGATAATCGAACATCGGCACAACCGTTTCGCCTGCGCGTGCCAGGAATTCCATGGTTGTTAGGTCTTCATAGACAGTGTTGGAAGCAGCGGAAATCTCGATTATCTGCACACCGTCCGAGGGGCTTTCCAACGAAATGGCTTTGAGACGGCGGTCATTGCGCGTATAGCGCTGCTCCTTGTCAAAATTAATGGGATAATAACCGTAAGTAATGCGTGACGTGGGGTCGTCATTGACTACGATGTTGTCGATGTAGCAAACCTCGTCGGTCGTGTAATTATGAGGCGACTCGCAGTCGGGCACAATCACGAGGCTGTAAATGTCGATGCCGCCATTTCCCTTGAAAGGCAACACTACGTCCTGCCACTTGCCAGCACCGATGTTCGTCGTTGACATTGCCCAGAATTGCTCGGTCTCGGGCGACTGTCCGGCGCGGTCCTGACGCTTGCCAAGCCCTACGACCATGACGCGACCGCTGTAAGGGCGATTGACCATAACGTGGAGGTACTGCGTCTGCGGAGTGAGTTCGAACGTCTCGTTCAAATCTACTCGCACACCAAACGTGTTGCTGCCGAAGCGCGAACGCTGCACAGCCAAAATCTTCTTTGAGTCGTTGGGCGCAATGCCGAGGTCGTTCTCAACGGTTGTGAGGTGGTTGTCGATAACGGCATAATTGCCCTTGAGCGCACCGGTGCGGAAGGGAGACGCTTCCCAGGTGTCGTAGATGCCGAGTTGCTTAAAGTCCTGCGCTTCGTCTTCGAACGTAATCGTCTGAGCTGTCGAAACCAGCGGCAGCGCCATTGCGGCTAACGCATATATATGTTTGAGTTTCATAAGATTTTGAGGTTTTGAGGTCTTAAGATTTTAAAGGAGCTATGCAGTCTGGATAGCCTAATAACCTTATAACCATACAACCTCATAACCAGACTCTGGCTGAGCCAGAGTAATTAATATACTGCCAGTTTGCTAATGAGCGGACAAGCCTTGCTGTCGTCGATAACGATGCGCACTGCCTTTACTTTAAATCCGTCGCCATAGTTGTCGGTGGCTCCGTTGAGCGGAATGATGCGCTTGTAGCCGATGGTCGTAGTTTCGACGTTCGACGCACGGCGTGTCCATGTGGTGCCGTCATCCGACGTTTCGATGTGAAAACGGCGCACTCGCTGTCCCTTGGCGATGTACTCCATGAGTTCTACGTAGCGCAGGGTCTGCTGCTTCTTCCACGTGAGCGTGATGGTGGCAGAGACGGTGCCGTCGTTGGTTGCCCAATACGTATTCTTATTACCATCGGTCATGTTCTTCGCTTTGTAGTTGCGCTTCGCACCCGCCTTTCGCGTTTCGGTCACTGCGATTTTAGCCTTTGGCGCCAGGTCGTGGGTGAGGCGGTCGGTTACCAACTTACCCATGCCCTTGAGTGCATCGACAGAAGCCTCGGGGAGCACGCCTGCCTTGTTGGGCGGAATGTTGAGAATGAGCGTTGCGTTGCGGCCCACTGTTTCGAGATACATCTGGAAAAGGCGCTCGGCAGAAAGGGGCGACTCGCCATCGTGGTAGAACCATCCACGATTTGTAGCCTTGGCATCGCTCTCGCCAGGCAGCCAGAACCAACCGTTTTCTGTGCCATACATACCATTGTTCTCGGGCGAATAGTCACGGTTTTCGGGCGACCAATTCGTTTGTCCTGCCCAACCGGCTTCGTTGCCAATCCAGCGTGCTTCGCCACCCACGCCCCAGAGCACACAGTCGGGACAAACCTTATGGACAGAGTCGCGGAGGTTGGGTACGTCGTAATAAGTGGCGCGGTCGATGCTGCGGTTGCCGCCTTCGCCGCCATAATAGCCTGTTCCGCCGTTTGCCCCGTCGAACCACATTTCAAATTGGTCCGTACCATACTGAGCAAGTTCGGCACACTGACGGAGGAAGACGTCCTTCACATACTTGTCCGTGCCGTACCACTTGCTGTTGCGGTCCCAGGGTGAGATGTAGAAACCATACTTCAAGCCCAAATCCTGAGCAGCAGCGGCAAAGTCGCGCGGAATGTTGGTTTCGCGACCGAAAGCATTGCCCGAGTTGGTCACATTGTGGTCGGTCGTTTCAGTAGGCCAGAGACAGAAACCATCGTGGTGCTTCACAACGGCAATACCGCCACGCATACCGGCAGCCTTCGCCACTTCGAGCCACTGACGGGGGTTGGGCGCTGCCGTAGGTGCAAAGGTGGCACGATTTTCGTCGCCATTGCCCCACTCAAGTCCGGTGTAAGTGTTCATGCCGTAGTGGAAGAAGGCGTAGAACTCTGTTTCCTGCCACTTAAGTTGGCGAGGATGGGGCACGGGATGTACCTCAACAGGCTCATTGTCGGGATTGGCAGGCGCTTCGTTTACTACCTGAAGTTGTCCCCAACCATTGAGGGGCAACACAACTCCCAACGTCAATAATAAAGATTTATACGATTTTTTCATAAGTGAATGATAAGAATATCTGATAGTTATTTCAATAATGCTATGTAAAGAAATGGCTATACATAATTGCAAGCATCGTCCGCACGCTACTCTTTGAAGCAGATGTCAACTAAAATCCTGGCAACTCGAAATACAACGTGGGCAACAGCAGCAACATACCGATAACGATGAGGGCGAGAATAAATTTCCACGCCCAACGAAACCACTGTTCGTAGGAGATTTTAGCAATGGAAAGCACAGCCATGAGCACGCCGGAGCAAGGCGTAATCATGTTCGTAAAACCATCGCCAAACTGGAACGCCAGCACAGTAGCTTGGCGCGACACGCCGATGAGGTCCGAGAAGGGAGCCATGATGGGCATGGTCACTGCCGCCTTCGCCGAAGCGGAGGGGATGAAGAGGTTGATGAACGTCTGTATGCCATACATCGTAGCGAGTGCGCCTTCGCGCCCTGTTTCGCGCAGTGCGTCGGCCATGGCGGTGAGCATGGTGTTGATGACGGCGCCTTCCTCCAAAATAACGATGATGCCGGCTGCAAAACCGATAATCAGTGCTGCGGAGAAAATGTCCTTTGCGCCTGCCATAAATTCGAGCGCAATCCTGTCGGCTGAATAGCCTGCTGAAAAACCTGCCGCAATGCCCATGCCCACAAAGAGCGCACAAATTTCAGGAAGATACCAGCCGTAACCCATGGCACCAACTATCAGAAACGCGATACCGAACAACAGCAGGTTGAGCACAAACATACGATAGTTCACACGCAATGCCAACACCGAACACCCTACGAAAAGCGCGCTCACAATCCACAACAGACCGGGCGAGGCATACTGAGTCTGACCAATCTTGATGACACAAGCGGCGGCGTGGTTCACACAAAAATAGAGCAGCACGGCGCTTACGATAGCAAGGCACACCCACGGACGGATGCCTACGGATGCAGTGTCAGCCTCTTGCGAAACAGCCACTTGCTGCGCTGGTGCCACAGCGTCCGTGCGCTTCACACGACGTGCGTACCACAACACAAAAACGATAGCCACCGCCATCAGCACCAACCAGCAAAGCGTGCGATATTCGATGCCTGAAAACAGGGGCAACTCCGACATGTCCTGCGCAATGCCAATGGTAAACGGATTGAGCATAGCGCCAGCAAAACCTACATGCGCAGCAAGATACACCATGCTGACACCTACAAACTCGTCGTAGCCCAGAGATTTTGCCAAGGGTATGACGACCGCCACGAAAGCTATGGTTTCCTCGCTCATTCCGAAGACTGCGCCGAAGAGTCCGAAGAGCAACATGATGAGCACAATGACAATATTGCCCACACCGACACGACGCACTGCACCAAAGCGCTCAAGGCGCTGCGTTCGTGCGATGAAGCGCATAATCCCCTCGTCCACGGCTTTCGTACTGTTGATAATCCAGAACGCACCGCCGATAATCAGTACAAAGACGATGATGCCCGACTGCTTACTGAAACCTTCGTAAACCGCCGAGAGCACCTGCCACGACTGAGGATTGCCGCCGGGCACAAACCATGTGGAGACGGCGCACAACACCAGCACGAAGAATATGATGACATAGGTATTGGGAACTTTGAATTTTGACATTTTAAAGTTTTTATTAGTTAACGAGTTGACAAGTAAACGAGTTGACGAGATGGTTTGACATGAGAGGTGAGAGGTGCAAGTAGAGAGGAGAGACCATCCGGATGGACTACTCTCTCCTCTCTACTCACTAACCGTTACTCACTCTGAAGCTGCGTGATCACCTTCATCAACTGTTCGCCTAGTCCGATAGAGTAACCCTGCGAAACGAATACTACACGGTTGAACGTATCTGCCACGAGGATGATGGGAGTACGAGGCGATTTAAGTTTCATCTCTGCCACCATCTCATTATATATAACGTCGTTCACATCCGTACCCCAAACAATGTTTGAGGGGAGCTGCGTAAAGGCGTCGTAATCAAAGCGCGCAGCTTCGCTCTCTGTGCGGAAGAGCATCACCATCTTCTGTCCCCACTTTTCAAATTCCTGCTTATACGGAGCGAGGTCGCGCATAAAGTGGTTGGTGGGTTCGTCGCTGGGCGCTACGATAGCAATGACGTAATAGCCACGGCCTGTAGCCGAGAGGATGGAGCGCTGTGCCTTTGTCTGTGCGTCGAAGAAGATGTTTTCGCTGTTGAAACTTCCCAACACCTGAAGGCGCTCAGCACTTGCACGCTGTACAAAGTCTATCGTATGGCGTCCGCCTGCGGGAATGTTGACAAACGTGAGGTGAGCCAACACGCCTCCATCGGCCATGCGAGTTCCCGTCACCAAAAGGTAGTCGCCAGCATCAATGCTTGCCCCCTTCTTCAGGAGCGAACTCCATGTTTCGCTATGGCTATACTGCTGGAGCTTCAGCTTGCCATCTACAATCTTTGAGATAGAGAAGTGTGAGCCATACTTAGGATCGTCCACAAAGGGCGATGCCTCGTACTTCGCAAAGAGTTTGCCCTGTGGGAGCATTGTAGCCACTTCGGCTTCGAAATTCACATCCACCCACTGCTGGCGTTTGTCAGCATACTGCACCTTGCCCGTTACGCCGTCAATGCGAGCAGCGATACCCATTGCACGAGCAGCCGAAACGAAGAAGATGTTGCGCGAATGAGCGTCACACACTCGCATTTCCCATACACCACGAGGCGACATACACAAGTTCAGCGGATTCCACAAGCCATTGACCACAATGTTCTCGCGACACCACTCTACCCACAACGCAGGATTTTCGGCATAAGCCTGGCGCTGATCGGCATCGATGACTGACTGGAAAAATGCCTTGTAGGGAGTGAGCATTTCGTTAGCCACACGCGGATTGAGCACGTAAGCATCATAGAGCTTTGACGTCTCCTTGCGCACAAGGGGCGTATTGATTTGGTCGTTGAGCACCTGGGCTGAAATGTCGCGGCGGTCTTTTTCCGACACCACCTGCAACACGGTGAGCGCACGCTGGCGGAACGTGTCGGGCGCTTGGCGCAAATAGTCGGCAAGCGTTGCGTGGTTGCCTCTCGATTGTGAAAGCACCTGGCAAACTTCATCCTTAGGCAAATGTAAAGAGTCGGCCAAAGCCTCCATGACTTCTTGCTTCATAAACGTGGCAACGTAAGCCAGGCGGATAGAGTCTTCGTAAGCCAAACGCACATTGTTTTGCTCGCGCTGCTCAGCTGTCACCTCAGGTTGCGTGCTGCGCTCAGCCGGGGGAACAATGTCGAATTCAAGCGTTGCTTCGTAGCCTGGCTCCTTGTCGAGTACGAGCATGGTAGTATCAGCCGAACCAGCCTGGCAGAGTGCAAAGCCAAAGCGGCCTTCGTGTGAAGCCCAAGCAAGGATGGAACCCTTACCCGTAGTGAGTTTCGCAATGCCAGCATCGTCGCTGTTAGTGCGTGCTGCGGTGAAGAATTCTGCGTAGTTGTATATTTTAAATTCCACTTCCGTAGCGACTGGATTACCCTTGTCGTCCACCACCTTCACAAAGACGGGAGCTGTGGGCGCATAGTTTTCCGTCACATTTATTTCTGTGAAGCAGGGTGTCTGGCTCACCACCTCTTCAGGACCACCATAGCGACCGAAAGCCTTAGTGTGCATCAGCATGCCGCGCGAAGCTGGAGCGTTAAACCAAGCAAGGTCAAGCACAGGCTCGGGCTCGCAAGCTCCAAGGAAATGCCATTCTCCATCAATCCAAGCCTCCACCCATGCATGATTAGAGTCGGTATGTGCCCATCGGGGAGTATAAACCTGACGTGCAGGGATACCTACCGCACGAAGCGCTGCCACTGTGAAAGTAGATTCTTCGCCACAACGTCCATAAGCCGTCTTGATAGAAGCAAGGGGCGAGCTGGTGCGTGAGTCCGAAGGTGTGTACGTAACCTTTTCATGGCACCAATGGTTCACTTCAAGCACAGCATCCTTCATCGAAAGTCCTTCGATACGGGGTTTCAACTCATTATAAAATATAGCACGACAACCATCGAGATTCTCATTGTTCACACGCGGTGGAAGCACAAAATGCAAAAACTCACGGTCGGGCACTCTTTCACCCCAAGGCATCTCAGCTTTGGCACGCAGAGCGTAGTCTACATTTTCAAGATAATAATCGCCCGAATAATCGGTCAAATCGGGCAATGCCATGTAAGCATAGAGGAATTGGAGAGCCTCACGCTGCTGCTTGGAAAGCTCACGCTCAAATACTTCGAAGTATGCAGCTTTGTCAACAACGCTCTTTCGTTGTTCGAAATCAGCAACAAAAACATCACTGCCTTCAAAACTATCGCTCATCGTGTTACCACACCCTGTGAGCAATGCCAATGCAGAAAAGGCTAATGCCTTAAAAGTAAAACGCTTCATAAATGTTTACATTTTTTAGGGGCAACAAAAACACTTCTGCTGCCTCAATATTTAAAATAGTATGGCAAATATAAAGATTTCTTTAGACTACAACCTTATAAAACAACTAATTTCTGCTAAAACCTACGATTTGTAGCACTAAGCACGGCCTACTTTATTTAATTTTCCTAATTTTGCAC
>JAZLDQ010000097.1:0-6458 GCA_045614785.1 Alloprevotella sp. | reverse complement strand
CTTCTACTTCTGCCTTAATCTGAAGCTTGTTAGCTTCGGGGCGCACGATGAAACCAAACTGATTGTGCTTCTCCGTGATTCCTGTCATCTTTTCAGTGACAAGGGGTTTTACGATATATGCCATAATCTATTTAGCCTCTTTTTACTTTGTTAAAACTGCTTCAATATTAGCAAGCGCTGATTCTGTAACAACGAGCACACCTGCGTTGAGGATACCGTAAGTGTTGATATCAGAAGCAATTGCTACGTTTGCCTTAGGAAGGTTGCGTGCAGAGAGATAAACGCTCTTGTTAGCACCGGGCATTACCATCAACACCTTCTTGTCAGCCACCTTGAGGTTTGACAAAATGCTGAGGAATTCCTTTGTCTTGGGAGTTTCGATATTGAAATCTTCAACTACAACAATTGCATTTTCCTGAGCCTTGTAAGCGAGTGCGCTACGACGAGCGAGCTGCTTAACCTTCTTATTGAGCTTGAAATCATAGTTGCGAGGCTTAGGACCAAATACGCGAGCACCACCAACGAGGAGGGGTGAGTTGATATCACCACGACGAGCACCGCCGCCACCCTTCTGACGTCCGAGCTTGCGAGTAGAACCGCTAAGTTCGCTTCTTTCCTTTGATTTAGCTGTACCCTGACGCTGCGCTGCGAGATACTGCTTCACGTCGAGATAGATGACGTGATCATTGGGAGTAATACCGAAAACATTGTCGTTGAGGACAACCTTCTTGCCAGTATCTTCACCCTTAATATTCAATACACTAATTTCCATTACTTTTCAACGATTACGATTGAACCTTTGCAACCCGCAACTGAACCCTTAATAAGAAGGAGATTGTGTTCGGGAATTACCTTTAACACTTGCAAGTTTTGTGTAGTTACGCGATCGCCACCCATCTGGCCGCCCATGCGCATACCCTTGAACACCTTAGCGGGATATGAACAAGCACCGATAGAACCCGGCTTGCGCGCGCGGTCGTCCTGACCGTGTGTTGACTGACCAACACCACCAAAACCGTGACGCTTCATTACACCTTGGAAACCCTTACCCTTAGATGTACCAACTACGTTTACGTAATTTACACCATTGAAGAGTTCAACTGTGAGTGTGTCACCCAAGTTAAATTCCTGGTCAAAACCCTTGAACTCGGCCAAGTGACGCTTGGGGGTAACACCTGCCTTCTGGAAGTGACCCTTCAAAGCTGCAGAAGTATTCTTTTCCTTAGCTTCCTGGAATCCAACCTGAACAGCTGCATAGCCGTCCTTTTCAACAGTCTTGATCTGAGTTACCACACAAGGACCTACTTCGATAACAGTGCATGGCACATTCTTGCCCTCGGCACTGAACACGGATGTCATTCCGATTTTCTTTCCTAATAATCCTGGCATTTCAGTTTTACTATTAATAAAATTATTTGTTTTGATTTTTTAAATTCGTAGCCCAATGGGATTAAATCCGTATGGGGCGAAGCGCTACTCGAAAATAGCTGTTAATTAATAAAAAAGCAGGTTTCAAGCGTTTCCTACTTTTTGCGAGTGCAAATTTACGAAGCTTTTACAACCTCACAAAGAAAACTTCCTCCTTTTAAACTATTTTTCTCAAATAAAATATTATTTGCAATTTTTGCATAGCAATACAGCCATAAAACATATTATTATCACGCAAAAATTATGCTTCTAACAAATAAAGATTCTATAAAGAAAATAGAAGCTATAGATACTATAGCAGCTATAAAAACTATAAAGACTATAAAAACTATAGAAGCTATAAAGCCCCCTCTCCCATCCTCCCCTCATTTCTCACCCACCCTATTTGGCTAAGAACTACAAAATCATTACCTTTGTAGTAAGAATATAAAGCACTATAAAAATATGCCACTCATCCCCACCCACCGCGACGCCATGGGCACCGCCATTCGCGAGTACTTCACTCACGGAAGCACAAAACCACTAAGAGTTTTGTCGTCAATGTTCGACCCCGACATCCTTCCACTCCCCACACTTTTCAGAACTTTTGAAGAAATGAACCTCATCGAGCGCACTGCCATCGAACATTGCAAAGGACATACGCTCGACGTAGGTGCTGGCGCAGGCTGCCACACTTTAGAACTGCAACATCGTGGCATAGATGCTACTGCCATCGACATTTCCACACTCGCCGTAGAAACAATGCTTCGGCGTGGCGTTAAAGACGCAAAAGCAGAGGACTTCTTTGAGTTCACCCCCACCCACCGATTCGACACTATCCTAATGCTGATGAACGGAACAGGCATCGCTGGAAACTTAAGCAACCTGAAAAACATATTCGAACGCCTCAATATATTATTAGCCGACAACGGACAATTACTTATCGATTCGTCAGACCTTCGTTACGTCTTCGAAGACGAAAACGGCAACTTCGACCCTACAGACTTCTCACACTACTATGGCGAAGTCGATTTTTGCATGGTTTACGGCAAGATACGCTCCGAAAAGTTCAATTGGCTATACGTAGATTTCGAAACCCTAAAAAGCCATGCAGAAAGCATGGGCTACAAAGCCGAAATCATTTGCGAAGGCGAAAACTACGACTACCTAGCACGTATTACTCGATACTAAAACTACTAGCAACACAAAGGCAGCAACAAACCTATTCGCCACACTCCTGCGACAGAAGGTTTATTGCTGCCTTTTTTTATTTTCATCACAAATTCCGGACTTCTTCCCCGCGCTCCACTTTCTGAACTATTCTGAAACCTGTCGCCGCAATAATCATCGAGAACAGCGGGCACAAATAATTAAATACTGCATAAGGCAGATAAGTCCATGTCGCAACTCCCATCACGGTAGCTTGCGTCATACCACAGGTATTCCAAGGTATCAAAGGCGAAGCCACTGTCACGGCATCCTCCGTCGTACGACTCAACAACCTTGCTTCACAGCCGCGATCATGGTAAGTCTGCTTAAACATATTGCCTGTCAAAATAATAGATATATATTGGTCTGCAGTAACAATATTAAATATCAAGCCCGAAGCAACTGTTGACGCCACTAAACTAAAGGTTTTGCGTACAAATCGTAAGAACACTCGACTAATACCCGCCAAGAAGCCGCCCGACTCCATCACACCACCAAAACACATCGCACAGAGTATCAACCAAATCGTATCCATCATTCCTGCCATTCCGCTAGTTCCCACAAGTTCGTTCAAATCAGCACTACCCATCTCGACCTGAGCCGAACCGAATATTGTTTGCATCGTACTCTTAAACAAAGCACCTGCGCCCGACATTTCAGGCGAAAGCGAAAGCAACACATCGTACTGATAAAGCAAACCATAAACCGCCGCAAGAACCGTTGAGAGGAAAAGGGTAATAAGCGATGGTACACGCTTATAAATCATCACAGCTGTCAACACTGGCACTACAAAAGCCCAAGGCGAAATCACAAACCTTGCTTCCAAAGCTGTCGTATAGCTCTCTATCATAGCCTCACTACCTACAGGCAGCATAAAACCAGCCACAAGATACACTACAAGCGCTAAGAACAATGCGGGGATTGTCGTAAATACCAAATAACGTATGTGCGTAAAAAGCCTCACGCCGACCGTAGAAGAAGCCAACACCGTCGTGTCCGAAAGGGGCGACATCTTGTCGCCAAAATAAGCACCTGAAATAATAGCGCCTGCCACCCATCCCTCATGATAACCTTGCGCCTGACCAATACCTATCAGCGCAACACCAATGGTTGCAACCGTAGTCCACGAGCTACCCGTCATCAACGACACAATAGAGCAAATCACACAGGTCGTGAGCAAGAAAAACGACGGATGAATAATCTGAAGCCCATAATATATCAATGTCGGCACAACACCACTCACCATCCACATGCTCGACAAAGCCCCTATAATAAGAAGTATAAACAAAGCCTCTGTCACACGTTTCACATTCAACTCTATAGCTGCCTCAAACGATTTCCAAGGAATGCGATACCTCCACATTCCTATCGTAGCACACACAGCAGATGCTACAAGCAAGCAAATCTGACTACCGCCCGACAACGCTGAATCGCCAAACACAGAAATCGTCACCGATAACAACACCACTAATACCAATAGCGGCACGAACGAAACTAAAGGCGAGGGCTGCAACACCCCTCTTGTTTTATCACTCATTAATATAAAGGTAATTAAAAAATTATTCAAAGTTTCGCAGGGAGCCCGTATGCTGCCAGGCATAACCACAAGCGAAGGAAACACCCGCTAAGGAGCCGAACTCTATGTCGGCCTCTACAGCATACATTCGACTTTCCTAAAGAAAAAAAATCAAATATCCACCTAAAAAAAGTTCCTGCAAAAGAAAACTTTTACAGGAACCTTTATTTTGGATTCGTTCGGAGTATTAAGTATTCTTACTACTCCATGAATCGAAGGCTTTATCTGTTTTGACTACACCTTGATTTCAACTTCAACACCGCAGGGGAGTTCGAGCTTCATAAGAGCATCAACAGTCTTAGGAGTTGAGCTGTAGATGTCGATAAGACGCTTGTAAGTTGAAACTTCAAACTGTTCGCGTGACTTCTTGTTAACGAATGTAGAACGGTTAACAGTGATGATACGCTTGCGAGTAGGGAGAGGAATTGGACCGCTGATAGTAGCGCCAGTTGCCTTTACAGATGCTACGATCTTTGCTGCAGACTTTTCTACGAGCGTGTGATCGTAAGACTTCAATTTGATACGAATTTTCTGACTCATTTTATTTATTTGTTTTAAAACTTTCCAGAGTGTGCGAGTTAAGAGTCATTCGTTAACTCGCCACACTGAGAAAGCGATTATTTTTTTGTTGTATGATCAACGATATTACTTAATCAAATCTACACGACCCTTTACTTCTTCGAGTACTTCGCGAGCGATGCTTGAAGAGAGCTGTGAGTGGTTGAAGTAAACCATTGAAGATGTTGCACGACCAGAAGTGATTGTACGGAGAGCTGTTACGTAACCGAACATTTCAGCGAGGGGCACCTTAGCCTTAACGATACGAGCACCTGAACGGCTGTTTTCCATACCTTCTACCTGACCACGACGCTTGTTCAAGTCACCGATTACGTCACCCATGTTTTCTTCGGGAGTTACAACTTCAAGCTTCATGATGGGCTCCATGAGGCAAGGACCTGCCTGAGCACATGCATTCTTGTAAGCCTGGAGAGCTGCAATTTCGAATGACAACTGGTCAGAGTCAACGGGGTGGAATGAACCATCGAGCAATTCTACCTTGAGGCTGTCGAGAGGATAACCACCGAGCACACCGCTCTTCATTGCGTTTTCGAAGCCCTTCTGTACTGAAGGAATGAATTCCTTAGGAATGTTACCACCAGTTACCTTGTTTACGAACTGGAGACCACCCTGAGTGAAGTCTTCATCAACGGGACCAACGTTAACGATGATATCAGCGAACTTACCACGACCACCTGACTGCTTCTTGTAAACTTCGCGGAGGTTAACAGTCTTAGTAATAGCTTCCTTGTAGTTAACCTGGGGCTTACCCTGGTTACATTCTACCTTGAATTCGCGCTTCAAACGGTCGATAATGATATCGAGGTGAAGCTCACCCATACCTGAGATTACTGTCTGACCAGACTGTTCGTCAGTCTTAACTGTAAATGTGGGGTCTTCTTCAGCGAGCTTAGCGAGACCGTTAGAAAGCTTATCGAGGTCCTTCTGGGTCTTGGGCTCAACAGCGATACCGATAACGGGATCGGGAAAGTCCATAGATTCGAGCACGATAGGAGCACCTTCAGAAGCGAGAGTGTCACCAGTGCGAATATCCTTGAAACCTACACCTGCACCGATATCACCTGCTGCGATTTCTTCTACAGGGTTCTGCTTGCTTGAGTGCATCTGGAAGAGGCGAGATACGCGCTCCTTCTTACCTGAACGTACGTTGTAGATGTAAGAACCTGCTTCTACCTTACCTGAGTACACACGGAAGAATGTCAAACGACCTACATAGGGGTCAGTTGCAATCTTAAATGCGAGAGCTGCAGTCTTTTCGTCTTCAGAAGGCATACGGCTTTCTTCTTCACCAGTTTCGGGGTTTGTACCGATTGTAGCACCACCGTCCATGGGAGAGGGAAGGAACATACAAACGTAGTCGAGCAACTTCTGCACACCCTTGTTTTTAAATGAAGAACCACAAGTCATAGGAACGATATCCATTGCGAGCGTAGCCTTACGGATAGCAGCAACGAGTTCTTCCTTAGTGATTGAAGAAGGATCTTCGAAGAACTTTTCCATGAGTGCTTCGTCAGTTTCAGCAGCTGATTCAACGAGCTTTGCACGCCATTCTTCAGCTTCATCAACGAGGTTAGCAGGAATTTCTTCTACGCTGTAGTCAGCACCCATTGTTTCATCGTGCCAGAAGATAGCCTTCATGTCGATGAGGTCAACGATACCCTTGAAAGTTTCTTCAGCACCGATAGGA
>JAZLDQ010000096.1:0-18741 GCA_045614785.1 Alloprevotella sp. | reverse complement strand
TGAATCTGCATGAGGTTTTGCGTGAGCGTACCCGTCTTGTCGGTACAAATCACGGTGGTTGCCCCCATCGTTTCGCACGCATGCATCTTGCGCACCAAGTTATTCGTCTTCAACATGCGTCGCATGCTATACGCCAAACTCAACGTCACCGCCATGGGAAGACCTTCGGGAACGGCCGCTACGACGAGTGTCACCGCCACCATGAGCGTTTGAAGCATGTGGCTGAGGAACGTCATCGTCTCAAAGGGTTGCGTTGCGAAATAATCCACAAGGCGCGCAATGACGATGATAGCCGCAAAGGTGTAACTGATCTTCGTAATCTTTGCCGCGAGGCCGTCGAGTTGCTCGTTAAGAGGCGTCTTCACCGAATTATCAATCTGTGCGGCTACGAACACCTTACCATTTTCCGTCTTATCACCTACGGCAAACACACGCGCCACACCGTGACCTTCCATCACCGTAGTGCCACGCATGACGTGGTTAGAGGGGAAGGTGGCTTCGTCGTCAAACTCCTCCTTCACGATGGTCTTTCGGCAAAGGGGTTCACCAGTCAAGGTTGATTCATTGAGCGCCATAGCAGAGGCTTCTAGGAGTTCGGCATCGGCGGGCACTTCATTCCCGGTTGAGAGGATGATAATGTCGCCCACGACGATGTCCTTCTTCGCCACCTCCGTAGTGTTTCCACCACGAATCACCTGCACGGGTTCGTCATCGTTCACCTGATTGAGAAGTTCGAATTCCTTGTCGGCCTTCATCTCGAAGTAGAACGAGAGCCCTGTGGCAAGGAGAATGGCTACGATAATACCGATGGGTTCGAGGAACACCTCCATACCCGCACCTTCATGACCTAAGAATTCATAGAAGGAAATACCGATTGACACCACCGCCGCCACGATGAGAATGCGGATGAGGGGGTCGGCGAACTTACCAAGAAACTTCTTCCAAAGCGGTTCCTTCGCGGGAGGCGTCAGAAGGTTTGCACCATACTTCACACGACTCTCCGCAACTTCTGCTTCAGAGAGTCCTTTATAAATCTCTTTTTCTTGCATAGAAATTTTTGAGGTTCAAGATTTTGAGGTTATAGGGTTTTAAGGAACCATCCGGAGAAAGTCCTTACGCCCTACAACCTCAAAAAACCAATCTTATGGAGTAAAGCTATAAAGTTTTAGGAGTTAAAACGGGGCATCATACTCCGCACGGCTAACCTTATAACCTCACAACCTTAAAACTTAATTTTATTGCATCTTATCGAGAATAGCCGCCATTTCCTGTTGGAGTTCACGTGCCTTTTCGCCCGCTACTTCGGCAAAGCGCTCTGTGGTGTCAGCATAGATGATGCCACGGCTTGAATTGACGAGCAAACCGCAATCCTTTGTCATGCCGTACTTGCACACTTCTTCAAGCGAACCGCCCTGTGCACCCACACCGGGAACAAGGAGGAAGTGGTTGGGCACAATCTTACGGATGTCTTCGAAAAGTTTGCCCTGAGTTGCACCTACGACGTACATCATCTGCTCGTCGTTTGCCCATTGCTGAGAAGTGCGCAACACCTTTTCAAACAAGCGTTCGCCTTCAGTATCTTGTGTAAGTTGGAAGTCGTGAGAGCCCTTGTTACTTGTGAGCGCCAACAGGATTACCCACTTGCCTTCGTACTGAAGGAAGGGAGTTACCGAGTCTTCACCCATATAAGGAGCCACGGTGAGCGAATCGATGTCCATTTCTTCGAAGAAGCAACGTGCGTACATCGCCGAAGTGTTACCGATGTCACCACGCTTTGCGTCGGCAATGATGAACTGATCGGGGTAGTTTTGCTTGATGTAATTCACGGTCTTTTCAAACGCAATCCAACCCTGAAGGCCGAAGCATTCGTAGAACGCCAAGTTGGGCTTATACGCCACGGTATAAGGAGCGGTAGCGTCGATGATCGCCTTATTAAACTCGAAGATGGGGTCTTCTGTTTCCAAGAGGTGCTTGGGCATCTTCTTCAAGTCAGTGTCGAGACCTACGCAAAGGAAAGACTTCTTCGCGCGAATTTTTTCAATAAGTTGTTGCTTATTCATAGTTAGTTTATCTTACTTAAAAAAATTTCTGCAAATTTACAAATTTTATTGCTTCTGCCTATTATTGGGAAGATAAAAACAGCATTGCTAAATGCGTTCCAAAACTATTTGAATCAGTTTTTCAATAGTATTTGTATACTTCGTATTCACATCATGCGCAACACGATTTGCTATCACCATACATACCGTGGTTGCACTGTGACCTAATAACTTTGCGAGGCCAGCAAGTGCACTACTCTCCATTTCAAAGTTAGTAATCTTCTTTCCTTGATAATCGAAAGACATAATTTTTTCATTTTGCTCAACATCAGCTAGGGATATACGAAGCACTCTACCTTGTGGCCCGTAGAAACCAGGGCAAGCGATTGTGATCCCCCTCACCATATCATCTTGTGCAATTCGCTGACTTAAGTCTTCGTTAGCCTTAACAACGTAAGGATGTGCTCCGAGCCTTTTGCCCAACCAATTCATGTGTGCAATGAATGCATTTTCTAAATCCGTCTCTACTACGATATCACGATTTGCATAGAAATTAAGAAGTCCATCAAAACCAATGCTTACTTCGCTCGCAATGAACGTACCAACAGGGCAATTCGGTTGCAATCCACCACACGTGCCAATTCTCACTATGTTCAACGTTGTTAGGACTTCCTTTGGAATTCTGCTTTCAAAGTCTATGTTCGCTAAAGCATCAAGTTCGTTCATCACGATGTCGATATTATCGCATCCAATACCTGTAGAAAGGACGGTGATTCGCTTTCCTTTGTAAGTTCCGGTAACACTACGAAACTCACGATTCTCAACTTTAATCTCTTGATTATCGAAGAATGAAGCCACTAAATCAACTCGCTTTGGGTCGCCTACAAGCACTACTTTACTAGCTAATTGTTCAGGTTTAAGGTGTAGGTGAAACACACTACCATCCTCATTTAAAATTAACTCAGAGGGTGCTATTACTTTTGTTTCCATTTCTTGATTTTAAAATTGAATACTTTATTTTATTCAAACTAACAATCACCGCTTATTAGTTGCCAAGAGCTTTTATTTCTAAGTTTCGCATTTTCTTTTCAAGCAAACGAATTTCCTTAACACAATTTAAAAGCTCATTTTCAGCCTTCAAAATATTATCTTTAAGTATATCAGTTCGCTGCTCAGAATATTGCATTCTTAGGATTGACACGAGTTCTAAGGCTGTAGTTTTCTTTTCGTACAACTGCAATAGCTTTTCAGCTGTTTCACAAGCCTCTTTACTCTTAAATTGTGAGAGATCTGTATAAATAATATTATCGTTTATTATAAAATGAAGATCTACACCTTTCTGCATAACCTTAGTTACATTGTCCTTATTCGCCTTCCACGAATTTATCACATCGTCCATACCCTCTTGTGATGCTGCTAAGGAATGAATATATGCTGCATTTCTAACAACTTCAAAGGGTGTATCACTTGAAAAAGAGCTATGCACACTGGGCGGAATAAATGTATATATGCATACGCTATCTGGACCATGATGTCTGTCTGTCGCAAAGTAACCTGTATTGCAAGTTTCGTCAATCACATACAAGTAGTCATTAGCTTCAGTATTAAAAGGCATACCTAAATTTTGAGGTTTAAGATATTTACCTGTTTCGTGGTCATATCGTGTCACAAATATATCCCATCCTCCAAAGCCTCCTTCACCTTTGGCTGCATAATAAAGAGTTATACCATCCGTAAGCATGAAAGGATAATCCTGAGCTTCATCATTGATTTCATTAGCAAATATAGGCTTAGGTGCGTCCCAGGTATTTCCAAATCGTATAGAACTACATAATACATTTTTACCATCATGCATTTGAGAAAAATAAACATGATCGAATAATTCATTAAGAAATGCAACTTCACCTGAATATTTAAAATTTGTCTTGATAATAGGAGCTAATTTATCCGTATTAAGAATACGCCCCACTTCACGATTAACATTGTACGCACTTAAAAACTTATTTTTTGAGACAACAACACTATCAACAAATACGATTTTTTGAGTATTTCTAATTCTCATTATTTGTACCTCAAGCGAATCTATTAACTGCCTCATCAACTCAACATCTAACTGGGGGCGCTTCTGTTTTTCTTGTTCAGCTATTGTCTTTTGTAAGATATCAATTGCGAGCGGAAAATTATTTTTATTGATTTCTTTTCGTGCTATATCTAATGGATTCTCCTTCAATACTTTCACCGCTTTTCTTTTTCGTTGCGCAACAACAGTAGTAACATTAACTCCTATAAAAAACAAAGTAAGAAAAATACATAATTTACTAATATTCTGGTTGATAGAAATAAATATTTGAGAAAACATATAGATTATTTGGTTATAAATTAAGAGGTTTATCAAAAATAGTTTTTCTTTAAATTAGGTCCTGTTTCTTTAATTTTGCATTCAAAAGTACGTTTTTCTTTTATTTAATGATTACTTTTGCGTAAAAATATTTTAGTTTTAACACTATGATGAGAAAAATTTCCATAAAAATCACAGTACTTTTCGTATATTTTTTCCTGACGATTCCCTTTTTTGGACAATCTACCATACGTTTAGTACACGAAGTTCAGAAAGGAGAAACCTTGTATAGTCTTTCAAAAAAATACAACGTCACAATCGACGAAATTTTAGGAGTAAATCCAGAACTTTCACACCGTAAAAACGCAAAGGTGAAGCATGGCTACTTACTCAACATACCTCATACTTCAAAAGCGACGCAACCATCAAATTCAATTAACGTGAAGGACACATTTAACTTAGCTGTAATCTTGCCTTTCACCTCAAACAATACAATCTCAGAACGTGTTGTAGAATACTACCGCGGCATTTTATTAGCTACGCACGCAGCAAAATCAGCAGGTTATAGCGTAGAAGTGTCAGCTTTCGACGAACCTTCTCAAAAAGAGTCTATTATTCCTTTGCTTAACGAGGTTAGTCAATCTAAGTTTGATTTCATAGTAGGTCCACTCTACCCTACACATTTTAACGATGTCTGTGCTTTTGCACACGATAATAAGCAACGCACAATCATTCCATTTTCTTCAAAGGTGAGCAATGCATCATCAAATCCGTTTGTATATTTGCTCAACACCCCAGGAATAATGGCTAATCAAAAAGTCGCCCAACTTTTTGACGCTACATTCAAGCCTGCTCGAATCATTATCGTACGTACAAAAAAATCCGACAAACAAGAGTTAATTGAACATCTTACTCACCACTTTATCAGTAATAAATACGAAGTACAAACATTGCCCTCAACTTTTTTTGCTGAAGACATCAAAAGAGTTGTAACAACAGAGAGACAAAATGTCTTTATTTTTGATGGTAGCGACTGGAATAGCAGTTTTAAGCTACTTCAAACAATAGCAAACTTCAAATCATCACAACCACTATACAGAATTAGCGTAGTAGGTCACAACGAATGGCAAAACTATGCAATGGATAACTCAGACATCCTACATGATGCTAATACATATATCCTTGCCTCCGACTTCTATAACGCTTACGAAAAAGCTGTTATAGATTTCGAGGAAACATATAAAAAATGGTTTAAGACCTATCCAATAATTTATCTTCCTCGTATGGGTGAATTGGGGTACGATAGTGGATTATTCATGTTCAATGCATTAGCACTTTATGGTAAGGATTTTGAAAACCAGGAAGTGAATGCAAATTACTTACAGACAAAATTTAATTTTGAAAGAATATCAAATAATGGAGGGTATGCAAATACCAACATGATGTTCATACATTACTCACAAAATCAAAAAGTTGAGTGCATAGAGTTAAAGAAATGATTCAATCCCCAATCTTCACCATTAAAATCCTCTCAATTTCTTCTACATAAGTGAAAAAGTTTATATTTCTTACTTTATTTTTCTGTTTGTTTGCTAAGGTGAGCGCCCAAATCGGTGAATACAGAAATGACATGTGCTTCGGTGTCAACGCTGGAGCTACGTTTAATGAAATTGGTTTTGACCCGCTCATAGCCCAAAACTTACACACCTCACCTACTTTAGGTGTAACTTTCCGATATACAAGCGAAAAATTTTTAACAGCTTATTGCGCCTTCCAAACAGAGCTCAACTACGCTCGTCTTGGATGGAATGAAAATATTGTTGATAGCAAACTCCAACCTATTCCCGACACTTACCAACGCAACATTGACTATTTACAAGTGCCATTTCTTGCTCGCCTGGCATGGGGGAAAGAAAAGCGTGGACTTATGTTCTACGTCTTACTGGGTCCCCAAGTTGGATTCGTAATCAATGAAAGTGAAGACAAAAGCTCGCATTGGACACTCAACGCCTATAATACCCCCGATCGTCCGAATGGCGTTTCTGAGCAATACAATTTAAAGGTAAAAAACAAATTCGACTACGGAATTACGGGCGGAGCTGGTATTGAACTTACGACACCCGTTGGACATTTCCTCGTTGAAGGCAGATATTACTATGGACTTGCCGACATCTTTAGAAATGCCAAGCGCGACTTCTTCTCGCGTTCTAATCACACTACGATAGTAGCCAAGGTAAGCTATCTCATCGACATCAACTAAGCTCTTATAGCATACTTGAATGAAATTATCCGAACTTTCCACAGGACAAATAGGCATCATCGCTAAGGTTTCTGGCCATGGTGGTTTCAGAAAAAGGCTCGTCGAAATGGGCTTTACCAAAGGCACTACCATCAAGGTTGTGCTCAATGCCCCTTTGCGCGACCCCATCGAGTATGAGCTTATGGGCTACAAGATATCGCTCCGAAGAGAGGAAGCCGCACGTGTCGAAGTTGTTACCGAAGAAGAAGCCGAAAAGACGTCCCTTCATCCCCACACCATCGGTCTTGATGCCATCACACCCAGCGAAGAAGATAGAGTCGAAATAGAGAAGCGAATGAAGAATCTCGCCGAAAAGGAAGGACACACAATCACGATTGCCTTATTGGGAAATCCAAATTGTGGAAAGACGTCCTTCTTTAATTTTGCTTCTGGCCGAAAGGAGCATGTAGGCAACTATGCAGGCGTAACCGTAGATTCCAAAGAAGCCATTTTTACCTATCAGCATAGCAAGACCCGCGAACAATACACTATTCAGCTCATCGACCTACCAGGCACCTACTCACTCTCGGTCTATAGTCCTGAAGAGCGATTTGTGCGCCACCAGCTCATCAACCAAATGCCCGATGTTGTCATCAATGTCGTGGATGCAACCAACCTTGAGCGCAACCTTTACCTCACTACGCAATTGCTCGACATCAACCTGCGCATGGTGGTAGCACTCAATATGTTCGACGAATTCAAATCGAGCTCTGCCACGTTAGACATCGACCAGCTTGCCACGCTTTTAGGTACACCGATGGTGCCTACAACATCGCGCACGGGCGAAGGCATCTATGAAGTCATCGAACGCGCCATCGACGTTTATGAAGGTCAGTCGCCCATCGCGCGCCACATCCACGTGAACCATGGCGCCACCCTTGAGCGAAGCATCAACCGCATCAAGAGGTCCATCCAAAAGAACGCACAGATTCGCCACAAATACTCCACGCGCTATCTTTCCATCAAGCTCCTGGAAGGCGACAACGAATACAACTCCTTCATTGACACGCTACCCAACCACGACGAAGTGGTCAGCATCCGCTACGAAGAGCAAAATCGCATTCAGCAAGAGTTAGGCGCCAATGCCGAAGAGGCCCTTATTGATGCAAAATACGGCTTTATTAGCGGAGCCCTTCGCGAGACATACTCCAAGCCAAAGATGCAAAGCAAGGGCGCCACGATGCGCGACTATATTGACGCCATCGTCACGCACAAATGGCTCAGCTTCCCACTCTTCTTCCTGCTACTTTACATCATGTTCGAAGCCACATTCACGCTGGCCGAATATCCCATGCAATGGATAGAAATGCTGGTAGCCAACCTTTCCGACTACATTCGCTTTGCGATGCCTGATGGTCCGCTCCGTAGCCTCATTGTTGATGGAGCTATTGCCGGTGTTGGAAGTGTCATTGTCTTTTTGCCCAGCATCCTCATTCTATACTTATTTATGTCGTTGCTCGAGGATAGCGGCTACATGGCACGCGCTGCTTTCATTACCGACAAACTCATGCACCACATTGGACTTCACGGCAAATCGATGATACCCCTCATTATGGGTTTCGGATGCAACGTTCCAGCCGTCATGTCAACTCGCATGATTGAGCATCCACAGAGCCGCCTCGTCACGATGCTTATCCTCCCCTTCATGTCGTGCTCAGCCCGAATGCCCGTCTATTTGCTCTTCATTGCCGCCTTCTTCCCCGACCATGGTAGCCTGGTGCTCTTGGGGCTCTATGCTTTGGGTATCATCGTAGCCATCATTGCAAGCCGTGTGCTTAGTAGCTGGCTCACACACTCTACCGACGCCCCCTTCGTAATGGAACTCCCGCCCTATCGCATCCCCACCATGCGCTCCGTTTGGCGCCACACATGGGAGAAGGGCAAGCAATATCTTCGCAAGATGGGCGGACTCATTCTCTCGTTCTCCATCGTCATTTGGGCGCTCAACTACTTCTCGCCCTCCGACTTCCATGCCGAGGCTCCACGTGAGAAGACCTCCTACTTAGAGCACATTGGCCATGCCATAACCCCCATCTTTTCGCCCATGGACTACGATTGGCAAATGTCCGTAGGCATCATCTGTGGCATCGGAGCTAAAGAATTAGTGGTAAGCACTCTTGGCGTGCTCTACACGAGCGATGATTTCGACGAAGCCAACACGGCACACACCGCGCAGCTCACCGAAGCCCTACGCTCTAACATTGCCCCCCAGAGCGCACTCTCCTACCTTGTCTTCATCCTGCTCTACCTGCCTTGCATCGCTACGATAGCAGCCATCAGCCACGAAAGTCAATCCTGGAAGTGGGGTGCATTCTCTGCTCTGTTCTCCTTCGTCGTAGCCTACGCTCTGGCATGGCTTGCTTACATCATCTTTGCATAATTAATACAAATTTATATTTAATCACCAAACTCCGTAAACATGAAGAAAATCATGCTCACCGCAATGACAGCCCTCGCTCTATGTGGCTGCACATCGCAACCCGAAAACCCATTGCTCGCAGAGTTCAACACTCCATTTGGCGTACCTCCCTTTGATGACATCAAGCCCGAGCACTATATGCCAGCCTTTGAATTAGGCATGGAGCAGCAAAGAGCTGAAATCGATGCGATTATTAACAATGATCAGCCTGCTACATTCGAAAACACCATCGTAGCACTCGACCAGAGCGGTGCTTTGCTCAACAAGGTGTCGTACGTGTTCTTCGCACAAAATAGCGCTTGCACCGACTCTGCTATGCAAGCCATCAGCCGCGAACTCTCGCCCAAGCTTTCTAAGCACTCCGACGACATCAACCTCAACCCTGCCCTCTTTGCAAAAGTGAAGGAAGTGTACGAAACAACCGACACAACAACCCTCACTAAGGAGCAAAACAAGCTTCTCCAGGAGTCGTACAAAGGATTTGTGCGTAGCGGTGCCAACCTCGATTCGCTCGGCCAAGCCAAGCTCCGCGAACTCAATAGCGAAATCTCGCTCCTCCAGCTCACGTTCAGCCAGAACATGCTTGCTGAAACCAACGCCTTCCAGCTCTTCATCGAGGACGAAAAGGACCTTGCTGGTCTTCCCCAAAGCCTTATTGACAATGCTGCCGAAGCCGCTACATCTGCCGGACAAGAAGGCAAGTGGCTTTTCACGCTCCACAACCCCAGCGTGATGCCCTTCCTCCAGTATGCCGAAAATCGCGACCTCCGTCAGAAGATGTACGAAGGCTACACCAACCGTGGCAACAACAATAACGAAAACGACAACAAGGACGTCGTTCGTCGCCTCATAGAAGCACGCATCGCAAAGGCAAAGCTCATGGGCTACAACGACTATGCTACATTGGCCCTCGAAACACGCATGGCCAAGACTACAGAAGCCGTATGTACGCTCTTCGACCAAGTGTGGCCCTCGGTACTTAAGAAGGCTAACGAAGAACTTAAGGACATCAAGGCTGAAATCCGCAAGGAAGGCAAGAACTTCGAACCCATGGGATGGGACTGGAGCTACTATGCTAACAAGGCTAAGCAGGCTAAGTATGCGATGGACGAAAACGAACTCCGCCCCTACCTCAAGCTCGAAAACGTGCGCGATGGTATGTTCCTCCTTGCAAACAAGCTCTACGGCGTCAGCTTCACACAGATTGATAGCATCCCCGTGCCTCACCCCGAAGCTACGGCCTTTGAATGTAAGGATGCAGACGGCACTCACCTCGGTGTTCTCTACCTCGACTTCTTCCCCCGTGCAAGCAAGCGTGGTGGCGCATGGTGTGGTCGTTACCGCAATCAGACGTATGCCGACGGTCAGCGCAAGGCGCCCATCGTAACCGTTGTATGCAACTTCTCTAAGCCCGCCGCTGGTCAGCCCTCGTTGCTCACCGCCGACGAAGCCTCTACAATGTTCCACGAATTTGGCCACGCTCTCCACTCTCTCTTCGCTGATGTCCACTACTATGGTATCGCAAGCGTGCCCCGCGACTTCGTAGAGCTCCCCTCTCAGGTGATGGAACACTGGGTGTTCGAACCCGAAATGCTCGCCCTCTATGCACGCCACTATGAAACAGGCGAAGTAATGCCTACATCGCTCGTTCAGAAGCTCGAAAAGAGCGGCAAGTACGGCCAGGGCTTTGCAACGGCCGAATACTGGGCGGCAGCATGGCTCGACATGATGTTCCACTTCCTCAAGGAAGTCCCCGAAGATTTCGACGTAATGGCATTTGAAAAGCAAGTAATGGATGATATTCGCCTTCCAAAGCAGATTGCTCCCCGTTATCGCACCACTTACTTCAACCACACAATGGGTGGCGGCTACACCGCTGGATATTATAGCTACTTCTGGTCGGAAGTACTCGATGCCGATGCATACGAAGCCTTCAAGGAAACAGGCAACATCTTCAACACCGAAGTGGCCGCTAAGTTCCGTCAGTACGTCCTCACACCTGGTTGCATCGAAGATGCCGACGTCATGTACCACAACTTCCGTGGCGCAATGCCCAGCATCGAGCCCGTTCTCAAAAACCGCGGTTTGAAGTAAAAACAACCTCTCTCTACAGATTTTTTACAAGCAACAGGTGTGTCAATCCCTCAAACAAACAGTGGGCTTTGCACACCTGTTTTTTTGTCCTAAGCAAATATCACAGCCCTGTTGTTCAAAGATTTTAGCCATTGATTAAATTCCACCTTCTAACCTTACTCAGTAGTTTGTTTGCGCGCAAAAAAATATATAAACAACTGAGTAATAAACATTTAATAAGAAAATTTCCCTCTATTTTCGTATTACAAATTTACAAATAAAAATCGACATTTTACTAATTTAGAGAAATAAAATAAGCTTATTTTTGCATTTTTTTAAGCCAATAGATGCTTAGCTATTCTTGAAGTAAAAAAAAGGTTTACAGATGGTTTACACACAACCTAAACTCCCCCTCCGCTATACCCCCTTTTAGTGTTTAATAAATATATATATATTTATTAACTATATAAAGAGACTACCCTCACCCAAGAGTAGAGAGTCTGCGTAAACCACCTGTAAACCTTTTGATGGTAAAAAGGCATACTAACAACTCTTTTGCAGTGACGCAAAATTATTTCTCATTAATTCTTATTAATTCTCACACCGGCAAAAACGCTTCGTATCTTTGCAAACAGAAAGGAGGACGAAGAAACGGGAGAAAAGAAACTGCAGCTCTCCCAACCCTTGCGATGCGCGCTGCAAGAGTTCCGACATCCTTCTTCCGACATCCGACATCGGAACTAAGAAGTCAGGAGTACGGAGTTAGCATGAGCACTTCTCACAAAATACTGAGTGCGACTTTGGCATACAACCGCATTTGAAAAAAGACAGAACTCTTTAAAAGCAAAAAAGAGGGTGTGTCGAATCGTGGGGAAATTCAAAACACAGCCTCTTTTAGCGTATTTTAGTTTTTTTATTGATCAAGTGCAGAGGGAGAGAGTGGCTTCACGCCCGCTGGTTATTCTGCATAGTCGGTGCGCAGCACGCGGAATTGAGTGCGGCGGTTGAGCGAATGGCACACCTCTTGCTCTTCGGGCGTGAGGGCTTGGATGAATTCGTCGGTGAGGGTGTCGCCCTCCTTGAGAAAGGCATGCTGCTCCGTAAGTTTGCGGTTGACCACCTTGGGGAGTTCTTCGCCATAACCTACAGGCGTGAGGCGCGCAGGGGCGATGCCCTTCGACTGGAGGTAACGAACGACGCTCTCTGCACGGCGCTGCGAGAGACGCTTGTTGTAGGCAGCTGAGCCTCGCGAGTCGGTGTGAGCGGAAAGTTCGATGGTGATAGAGGGGTTGTCGGTAAGCATCTGTACGAGGCGGTCGAGGGCTGCAGTGCTTTCGGGTGTGAGGTCGGAGCGATCGAACTCGAAGAAAACGTTGCGCACGAGCACAGGCACATAGAGCGAAGCGAGGGGAAATTGCAGAACATATTGATGTTCGAGTGCTACGGTATCAGCCTGAAGGTTGTTGTAGTAATTCAGATAGCCTTTGCAGGTGGCTAGGAACACGTAGCTTGCGCCTTGCTCCACTTTCATTTCGAAGGAACCGTCGGCCTTGACGCCAAGCGTGCGTTGCGTGCCATCGTTGCCCACAATGAACACCTCAGCTTCAGGAAGTTGGTAGCCGTCAGCTTCGTACACCCAGCCCTTTACGGTGTGAGTGACTTCGGGATGTGAGAATGAGAAAATCTTGTCCCATCCGCGTCCGCCCGTGGTGCGCGAGGAGGAAAAGAAACCGCGGTTGCGGAACCCCTCAAAAGTAATGCCAAAGTCGTTGCCCGAGGAGTTCATGGGAGCTGGCAGGTGATGGAGCTCCCAACGATGGAGTATGGTGTCTTCGGTTGCCGAGAAAAGGTCGAGCCCGCCCATGCCTCCGTGTCCGTTAGAGGAGAAGTAGAGCTCACCTGTGGGGCGAAAGGAGGGAAAAACTTCATCGGCTTCGGTGTTGACAGAGGGGCCTAGATTTTCAATATGTTCGAAATCGCTGCCCGACATTCGTACGCGCCAAAGGTCTATGCCACCAAAGCCACCAGGCATGTCGGAAGCAAAGTAGAGCCACTCACCGTCGGGCGAAAGTGCTGGGTGGGCGTATGAGGATAGCGTGTCGGCAGTGATTTTAAGCGGCGACGGTTTGCTCCACGATGCATCCGAGCGGCTTGACACCCATATTTCGGCCATGCGCGGATAGTTGGGGTCGGTGGGGCAAACGGTGAGGTACATCTTTCCGCCATCAGCAGAGAAGCAACACGCTCCTTCGTCGTAAGCGGTAGAGAGGTCTCCCTCAATGGCCGTGGGGGCTTGCCACTGCCCACGTTCGTTCTTCTTCGCCACGAAAATATCACCAGGCTTTGTGCCAGTAATGTCGCTTATTTCGTCACCCACACAGTTGTTGCGCGTAGTGCTAAAATAGAGCTCTGCACCCTCTTCGCCAAAGAGCATGGGGGCATAGTCGGAGCGGGAGGAGGAGAAGAGCTTTTCGAGGCGCACGGTATAAGCTGAACCTTGAAGCTTCATCTCAGGAGCTCGCTCTGCCCAAAGTAGCCCTAATTGAGCCTGAGGATGGTCGGGGAAGCTATCAAGAAATTGTCGGTAGGCGGTGGCAGCTGCTTTGTACTGCCCCTGTTGAGCCAACAGTTGGCCAAGACGGAGCTGAGTGAGCGTGTCGGAAAGTCCGTAGCGAAGAGCATTTTTATAGCCACCAATGGCGCGCGCCACGTTGCCATAACGATTGTAGGCTTCGGCCATGCGATAAGCGATATGTCCGCGCTGCTGGCGAAGCTTGGGCGAGGTGCGTTGATAGGCCTTTTTGAAGTGCGAAGCTGCTAGCTCATATTCACCACGCGAAAGAGCTGTTTCAGCTTGGCGAATGCTACGTTCGGCCGTGGCACATGACATGAGCAAGCCTAATATAAGAATGAGAAAAAGAGGTAGGATAGTTCGATGTTGCATAGCTTATAGAACTCATCAATAACGTTATTATTGTATTGTGACGACAAAATTAAAAAGAAAATTATTTTTGTATCAGAAAAAATATCTAATTTTGTTGTGGAAATGAAGAACAAGCAGTCTCGGCTTTCTTCAACAAAGAAAAAAGAAATAACTTTAAATCACACAACATTGATATGAAACAAATTCTTAACGGACGTATCCTCACACCTAATGGTTGGTTGGAAAACGGTAGCATCCTCGTTGATGGCAACAAGATTGCTGAAGTCTTGAGCAATAACACACCTGTTGAAAACGCTGAAATCATTGATGCTAAGGGTTGCGACATCGTGCCTGGTGGTATCGAAATGCACGTACATGGTGGTGGCGGTCGCGACTTCATGGAAGGCTCAGAAGAGGCTTTCCGCGTAGCTGTAGCGGCTCACATGAAGTATGGCACAACAGCGATCTTCCCCACTCTTTCATCGTCAACCGTGCCAATGATTGAGGCAGCTTGCGAAACTTGCGAAAAGCTCATGAACGAACCCAACTCCCCCATCATGGGCTTACACCTTGAAGGCCCTTACTTCAACATCAAGCAAGCTGGCGCACAGATACCTGAATGGATTAAGGCACCCGTGAAGGAGGAATACGAACCTTTGTTTGAAAAATACTCTTGCATCAAGCGTTGGGACAATGCACCTGAGTTGGAAGGCTCAATCGACTTCATCAAGTGTTGCGTAGAGCATGGTTGCCTCCCCTCAATTGGCCACACACGCGCAAAGTATGGCGAAGTAAAGGCGGCCAACGAAGCTGGTATGACGCATGCTACACACTTCTACAACGCAATGCCCGTGGTTTACAAGAACCGCGAATTTAAGGAAGCAGGCACCGTAGAAAGCATCTTGACAGAAAAGAACATGACCGTTGAGCTCATTGCAGATGGTATCCACGTGCCTCCCGTAATGCTCAAGATGGTTTATCAGATTAAGGGCGTAGAACGCACTGCCCTCACAACCGACGCACTCGCTGTTGCAGCAAGCGACTCTGACAAGGCTTTCGACCCACGCGTAATCCTTGAAGACGGTGTATGCAAACTGTCCGACCGCTCAGCTCTCGCTGGCAGTATCGCTACAATGGATCGCCTCGTGCGCACTTGCGTTCAACAAGCAGATATCCCCATGGAAGACGCTTGCCGCATGATTAGCGAAACTCCTGCAAAGATCATGGGCATCTACGATCGTAAGGGCTCGCTCGAAAAGGGCAAAGATGCCGACATCATCATGTTCGACAAGAATCAAGAGCTTACATTCGTAATAGCTATGGGCGAAGTAGTGCGTCAAGACTAGTGTAGTATTGAGAGTAGAGAGTAGTGAGTAGTGAGTAATCCATCCGGATGGACCCTCATAACCTCAAAATCTCAAAACCTCAAACCTTAAAACCTTATGAGGGTGTGTTATGAGTGTTAAACGTCACTTTTGACGCACCCTCTGTTTATTATGTCATATGAAATCGAAATATGATTTAATCACCGTCGTAGGACCTACAGCATCGGGGAAAACTGCCTTTGCATCCGCCTTGGCTGAAAAGCTTGATGCAGAAATCATTAGTGCCGATTCGCGCCAAGTGTACAGACGAATGGATATCGGTACGGGTAAGGACCTGTCTGACTATGTGGTAAACGGAAAGCACATTCCCTATCACCTTATCGACATTGCCGAACCAGGCACAAAGTATGACCTTTTCCAATATCAGCAAGACTTCCTTGAAGCATACAACGACATTCAGCAACGCGGCAAACAAGCCATCGTATGTGGAGGTTCAGGGCTCTACGTTGAAAGCATTGTAAAAGCATACAACTTAAGCCCAGTGCCGCAAAATCCTGAACTACGCCATGCCCTCGAAGGAAAATCATTAGCAGAACTCACGCAAATCCTTAAATCCTACCCCGTAAAGCTTCACAACACGACAGACGTCGATACTGCTGCACGCGCCATACGAGCAATTGAAATAGCTGATTATGAGCAAAACACCCCCGTTGCCGACCGCCACTTCCCAACACTCAATAGCCTCACGATTGGCATTGATGTTGACCGCGAAGTAAGACGTCAGCGCATAAGCAAGCGACTTCGTAATCGTGTGGAAGAAGGTATGCTCGATGAGGTGAAAAGCCTCCTTAATGAAGGCATTACTCCCGACCAACTTATCTACTATGGTCTTGAATATAAATATCTCACCGAGCATCTTATAGGACTTACGAGCTTTGAGGATATGCTTCGCTTACTTGAAATAGCCATCCACCAATTTGCAAAACGACAAATGACATGGTTTAGAGGCATGGAACGACGTGGCACCCCCATACATTGGATAGATGGAAATCTGACAAACGAAGAAAAAATCCAAAAAGTTCTCGCTATGCTATAATTTTTGACCAATAACACAACAAACAATCATTTTAGTAATGAGAAGAAGCAATGCTTGAGGTTTATTACACAATAAAATCAACCTTGAGCATTCTTTTTTATGAAGTATAAATTATCTTACTCATTATCAAAAATATTCGCTTTCTGCGCACAAGGTGTTAATTATTGTCAATTTTGGCTAACAAATTGTATTTCAATTGATGGGAAAAAGTAGAAAAAACATAAAATGTTATAACGGAAAAGTGGGCATTCACATTTTTTTTCTAATTTTGCCGCGAATTTAACGTAAAACTAATGACTAAGACTAAACTTACTCCTAGCGTAATATTTGAAACTAGCTGGGAGGTTTGTAATAAAGTAGGTGGAATCTACACCGTACTTTCGTCGCGTGCTAAGACACTTCAGGAAACTCACGCAGACAAAGTTTTCTTTATCGGTCCTGATATTTGGCAAGGTAAAGAAAATCCTATGTTTAAGGAAAACAAGCGCTTATTGAGCAAATGGAAGAAGGCGGCAGCAGAAGCTGGCGCCAATATTCGCGTAGGCCGTTGGAACATCCCTGGACAGCCTATTGCTTTGCTTGTTGACTTTCAACCATTCTTCGAAATTAAGAACGAAATATATGCAGCTGCGTGGAATGACTTCCAGGTAGATTCGCTCCATGCTTATGGCGACTACGACGAGGCATCAATGTTCTCGTATGCCGCTGGTAAGCTTGTTGAAGCAATCGTAAAAGCAGGACTCCTAGAGAACGAAGCTATCGTTTATCAAGCTCACGAATGGATGTCGGGCCTCGGTATGCTCTTCTTGAAGAAAGAATGCCCCTCAGTAGCTACCATCTTCACAACTCACGCCACAAGCATCGGACGCTCAATTGCTGGCAACAACAAGTTGCTTTATAAGTACTTCGGAGGTTATAATGGCGACCAGATGGCTTCTGAGCTTTCTATGGAAGCGAAGCATAGCATTGAAAAGCAGAGTGCTCATGGCGCCGATTGCTTCACTACCGTAAGCACATTCACCGATAGCGAATGTAAGCAATTGCTCGATAAGCCAGCCGACGTTGTGTTGCCCAATGGTTTCGAAAGCGACTTCGTGCCCCAGGGTGCAGCCTTCACAAAGAAGCGCAAAGAAGCGCGTAAGTGCATCCTAAACGTTGCTAGCAAACTCATTGGCGAAACACTTGCCGACGACACTCTCATCATCAGCACATCAGGACGCAATGACTTCCGTTGCAAAGGTTTTGATGTATATATGGAAGCGCTCGCTCAACTCAACGCCCGCATGAAGACCTCAGCAGGTTGCGAAGAGCAGTTAGAGTCGTCAAAGGTGTTAGCTCTTATCGAAGTGCCTTGCTGGTTGAAGGAACCACGTCAGGACTTGGTTGAACGCCTATCTTCTAAGACTAAGGAGTACGAAGAAAGCCTCCACACACCCATGATTACGCACGACCTCCATAATTTCAATGAGGACCGCATCTTGTGCTTAATCAAAAACCTCGGTTTGTGGAACACGAAGAACGACCCTGTCAAGGTAATCCTCATCCCCTGCTACCTCGAAGGCAACGATGGCATCTTCAACATGCCTTACTACGACCTCCTCACTGCTAACGACCTCTGCATCTATCCCTCATACTACGAACCTTGGGGCTACACCCCGCTCGAAAGCTGCGCATTCAAGGCTCCTTGTATCACAACCGACCTCTCAGGATTCGGTCAGTGGGTGAACGATGTGCTCGGCTATCAGGGCGAACTCTCAGATGGTGTGAAGGTTATCCATCGCGATGACGACAACTACTTTGAAGTAGCGCGCGAAATTTGCGAAACTATCGAGGCAATGACACAAATGCCCAAGGCTGCACGCACCAACATCTGCAAAAAGGCAGCAGCCCTTGCCGACAAGGCGCAGTGGAAGAACTTCATCAAGCACTATTTCGAGGCTTACGACTTCGCACTGAGAAACAGGTAAGAGGTGATTTTCTATCTAGAATATCTAGAGTCTCTAGAAAATCTAGAGCATCTAGAACATCTAGAACATCTAGAAAAAAATCCCCCCAATCATTGAAACAATTTTTATTGATCAATAAAACTACAACATGAAAGTAAAACTTAGCAATTCAAATCAGCCTTCATGGAAGATGGTGAGCGTTAAGAGCCACCTCCCTAAGGAACTGAACGTTCTTGATGAACTTGCCCACAACCTTTGGTGGTCATGGAATCAAGAAGCTGTT
>JAZLDQ010000095.1:0-21537 GCA_045614785.1 Alloprevotella sp. | reverse complement strand
AGGTTCTATAAATTAGCTTGTGTTGATTTGCTTAAGTTTTTTGAGATTTTTTGTTTTTGACAACGACGAAACGTAGCGGGCTACGTTTCAAGGAGTTAAAAATAAAAAGGCCAAAAAGATTAGCAAAGCGACCAAGCTGATTACCTACCTAAAAAATGAAAAATACTAATTTATAGAACATACCTTAAGTATATATATTGCTTTTGCCCCTTCAGGGCGAACCATTCGGTATGAACACCAACCCAGGGTGTCGTTCCCTACGGTCACTTGCCCTGGGCTATGAGCTTTTGCCTCTTCGAGGCGCCCTTAGTAAATAAGTTAACGAGAAAGTCATCCGCATGGCAGTTGTACTCTGTACTCTGTACTCTATAAACCTCTTCTCCAAAAAAATCACCTATTTTTATACAACAAAAAAACAGCTGCATTCGAAAACCGATGCAGCTGTTTTTTGTTGGGGTACCTGGACTCGAACCAAGAAAGACAGGACCAGAATCTGTAGTGTTGCCAATTACACCATACCCCAAACACGTTGAAGCTTGCTTACCTAAGCAAACTTGTTGGGGTACCTGGACTCGAACCAAGAAAGACAGGACCAGAATCTGTAGTGTTGCCAATTACACCATACCCCAAACAGGTAGAAATGAGATTCCCTCTCACTTTTCGACTGCAAAATTACAAGCTTTTTTCTAATTAACAAGAAAAGTCACATTTTTTTTACCAATGAAGCGTTATTTTAATGATTTTGCAAGAAAAGTTGATATGCAAGGTTACAAATCTGAGGTTTACAATCACATTATGCCAACAACTCTCACTCCCAAAAATGAAAAAACTTTTTACCCTCAGCACTAAAACCTGCCAACAAACATCCAATTTGCAGGACAAATATTTGTAAAATTTTGCAAAAACCTTTAACTTTGCAAATACAACATACGCTTGATAATTAGCGGATTTTACTCGCTCGATTGTTGCTATTGACAAAAACACCTCGGTTATGATAAAAAGTAAGTTTCTCCTTGTAGTGCTCATGGCGCTCACATCCTCACTCGCATGGGCTGAGGACTACCCTATTTCGTTTAAGAAAACACAGGCGTACACCCACGCCAGCCGTCGCCTCAACAGCGTCACACTTGTCAATGCAGATGGCACTCAGCAGACGCTGCAGCTCCCCACGCCCCTGACCGTATATCGCCTCATCGAGGATGGCGCTTTCTCAGCAATGGCAGGAGAAACGCTAACTGCGAAGTTTGGCTATGCAGGAACATGGATGAATGGCTTTGTGTACATCGACTTTGGGCAAGATGGCAACTTCGAAGCTAGCCTCAATGCAGACGGAACAGTGCCTGAAGGTAGCGATGTCGTAGCCTTCTCATATGCAGAACCCACTTTGGATTCAGGCAAGGGTTACAACAGCTTGGGCAACAGCATGAGCAACGCTGACGTACTCAATCCGCCTTCATTCAAACTTCCCGAAGGACTCGCCAATGGTTTCTACCGCATGCGCTTCAAGGTTGACTGGGCCTCTATCGACCCCGCCGGACGCACAGAAGACGGCAATGGCATTCTGAAGAATGGCGGCGCTATCTGCGACGTTGCACTCAACATCCACTCAACCACAGGCAAGCTCAGCGTTAATGCCAACAACGGCTCTATTTCGCAAGCCGATGGACAAACATTGCCTGAAGCCATTGCATTCGGCACACCTCTCGACCTTAAGATTCAGCCTGCCGAAGGCTATGCTCTCGACGTCGTACGCATTAAGCACGGACACCATCTTGATGGCGAACCCGTTATCCATGGCGTCAACCAATACAGCGTTGTGGAAATCCCCGCCTACCTTCTCAAGGGCGACATACTCACCATTCCTGCAGAATATGTTGACGGCGACGTAGAAATTGACGCCGTATTTACCTCTGCTCAACAAGACACCACAGAAGGACTCTACGCCACAGCTTTCGACAAAGAAGCCACATTGGGAAACAATTACGAAGCGACCTTCTCACTGCGCGTGACACCCAAGGTGAGAGCCATGAAGGTAGCAAGCGACAAGGCCTATGTTGACCTCACAAGCGAGCACCAGTCGTTCTTCACACCCGAAAAGTGCGTGCTCAACATAACCGACAACCGCGAGGCCCTTCATTACTACCTCTACATCGACCTCAACAACGACGGTAAGTTCACACCTATGCTCACAGAAGCAGGCACTCCCTCTATGTCGAGCGAATTGGTAGCATTCACCTACTACAACGGAAAGAATAGCCTGGGCGAAGAGGTTGAGAAGTTAGTAAAGAAACTGCCTGAATTCAACATTTCTCCGCTCCTTCCCGAAGGTGTGTACCGCATGCGCTTAAAAGCAGACGTAAACAACATCTCTCCCGTAGGTTCTGAGCAAATGATCGAACAAGGCGGCATTATCGTTGACTTCTTGCTCAATATCACTCGCACGAAGAAGCCACTCAAGTTGCTCACAACTGATGGCAACATTTATGCACGTGGCAACACCGCTCACCCCAGAGAAATCACACCACTTGCCGCAGAACTCTACCTCGCTTTATCACCTGGCGCGCCTGGTTTTGAAGCAAAAGAAATCGTAGTGCGCCATGGCCACAACCTTAATGGAGCACAGTATGTCAACGGAAATCTACAGTGGCTGGAACGCACACTCACTCCTAAAAACAATATCGCCACAATGGCGAGCAGCCTTGTCAATGGCGAAATGGAAATAACTGCAGTATTCGAACCTACAGCAGATTGCGAATGGCAGCTCGTCTTCAGCGACGAATTTAATGCAGAGAACTACAGCGAACCCGTAGGCAACAAATGGATGCGTTGCCAGCGTTATGGAGCAACCTGGAACAGATGGCTCAGCGACAGAAAAGAAGTTGTTTACCTAGAAGATGGCGACCTCGTCACACGCGCTATTCCGAACCCCGACACTTCTACCGACAACGTACCTATGATTACTGGTGGCATCAAGAGCAACAACCGCTTTGGCTTCACTTACGGCATCGTAGAAGGCCGTATCCTCAGCAACCCCTGGGTGGGCAACTTCCCCGCATTCTGGATGATGCCCGAAAATCAAAGCGCAGGATGGCCCGATTGTGGCGAAATCGACATTTGGGAAACTATCGACACCCAGAACCGCTCATGGCACACCGTCCACTCCAACTGGACCTACGACCTTGGAAAAACGGGCAGCCCCACGTCAAGCTTCAACGTAGCGGTAGATCTTAGCTGCTACCACACCTACCGATTAGAGTGGACACCTACAACACTCGTATGGTATGTAGATGGCAAAGAAGTGGGTCGCTACACAAAATCATCTTCCGAATCCGACCTCGCACAAGGACAGTGGCCGTTCGACAAGCACTTCCACCTGATTCTCAACCAAAGTGTGGGCAATGGCGCATGGGCTGCAAATGCCGACGTGACACACACCTACGAAACACGCTTCGACTGGGTGCGCGTTTACCAAAAGAAGGGCATGCTCAACACTCAAGGCACAGTAGGCATTCATGCTGTTGAAACAAACAAGAACATTGAGGTAATGCCTGAAAAAGGTGGAGTTGTTGTCACAACAGCACAACCCACCTCCGTAGCAGTCTTCACACTGGCAGGAAGCAAAATTGCTCAAGCTCAGGTCAAAGGTTCCCAGAAATTCTCACTTCCCCACGGCATCTACATCATTGATGGCGAAAAGGTGGTAGTACCTTAATCACCTATGGTTAGCGTTTTTGCAGATAGCGAAAGCGCTAACCATAGTTTTTTATCAACAAAAGAAACTCTATTTCAGAAATAATTTTTACTTTTGCACCACAATTCGGATAGTAGCGCAGTTGGTAGCGCACTACGTTCGGGACGTAGGGGTCGGGCGTTCGAGTCGCCTCTATCCGACAGAAGGCGACAATCGAATAATTTCGGATGTCGCTTTTCCTTTTTTATCCTCGTAACTTACTGATAATCTACGAAATATCTTAAAGACTTCATTCTCATTATCTGTTCGATAACCGTCATTTTCCTTGTCATACAGAATACCCGTTGGAAACATCAATTTCTGTAAACTTTGTCGGTTCTCAAAGTTTCCGTCACTCCATAAAGTTCCTAATTTACAAGACATTGCGACTGCTTCATCGACAAATTTTACCATGTTCGATAAATTTTTGCTCGCTTCTTCCAACCCTCTACTAATTTCAGCAAGTTCCGTATTCAAATGCTTCAAAGTAGTTTGGTAAACCTCGTCACTGATTTCACCCAACCCATAACGGACTTGAAGTTTTTCTAATTTCTTGGAACACTCTGTTTTGCGTTTTAAGAGCATCCTGCGAGTTTCTTCTTTTGTATCGTTGTTATCCTTGAAAACCTTTCTAAGTACGTCTATGAGCACTGGAATGAGTTCCTGAGGTATCTTATACCCATTCAGCAACTCCGTATATTTTTGGTGCATCTTATCGGTGCTATGATTGCTCTTGCATCCCTTTTTGTTGCACTTGTAATAATTACGACCTCTTGCTTTCACGGTATATCCCGTTAGATAACCTCCACAATCGGAACAAACTACATGACGCTTCAAAGGAAATTCATCCGTAACTTCTCGATGCTCATATCCAGCATTGGAAAGACCATTTACCTTATTATATATAGACTCTTCAATCAACGGTTCATGTTTGCCTTTGATTATCTCATCCCCTAAAAGAGCATGTTTAATATAACCGCAATAGAAGATGTTTTGCAGAATTTTGTTTAGATGCTTACGGTCAACATTCAAACCCAACGCTTTCAACCTTTCCACTATGGCAATATCCCCCAAACCCTCATTGGCTTTCCATAAAAAAGCATTCCTCAATTTTCTACCGTCTTCGTTGACGGTTATGATGTGGTCACGACCAACCTTCTTACGGTCATATCCCAAAGGAACTTGACCATACCAATACCCTTTCCTTAAACACTCCTTCATTCCCATAACACACTTATCCCTACGCAAATCATTCTCAAACTGATTAAACAAGAACAAGATGTTTTCCATGAATGTACCTGCTGCACTATCTGGGTCTGTTGCTTGGGTTGCCGATATGACATAAATGCCCTTTGTCTTCAAATATGCCTTGGTCATAATAGCTTCCGACCCTGCTCTACTGAAACGGTCAAATGAATAGACCAAGATAATGTTTATCTCTTTATCCCTTGCTACCTCGGCTATCATTTCTCGATACATCTTACCTTCTGTCTTTGCACTTTCATGCGTACCGCCAAATTCCTTTTTGATAGTGATATTATGACGTTCAGCGTATTCTCTGCAAATACGCTGTTGGTTCTCTAAACTACAATTGTTTCTTTCTTGTTTTTCGGTGCTTACTCTCGTCCATAGAGCAGCAACCTTGTTTTCCAACTTGGAAAATTCCGTAACTTTTACCTTTTTCTTCTTCATGACATTAAATTTTGTTATCCCTTATTATTATAAATGATTGTACCTATCGAGTACATAAATTCAAGAACTTGTTTTTGTTCCTCTTGGCTTGTAATGCCTAACTGATTGAAAATTTCTTCATACGATTTTAATTCATCCTCACTAAACATTCAACATAAAATTTTTCCTTGTGCCACGCTTGGCACTTATCTTTGGTATTTGATAGCCATTCAGCAACGGCAAACCGATTATCGGCAAATACCCGACCGTTGTCTTTCGAGTTTGCTATAAACCTACTTCTTCAAGGAATGGCTAAACAGAATCATCTTTCAGTTTTTGATATTTTCCCGTATCAAAATTTGATATAACCGAACTTGCATCCGATACCTTAAATTACTCCCGACTGACGCTAGCTTCCCGACACCTAAATTTGCGCCCCTCGTTGTTTCAAAATGTTAAAGAACTACACTACAATGCAAGAATATATAAAAAAATCTTAAAAACCAAAAATTCAGAGTATATTTCTGCATTTTCTAATAGTATTAATTGATGTTCCCGTCAATTTTGAGATGTTACGTAGTGAATAACCTTTCTTCAAGAGTTTAATTTCTTCAACATATTGCTCTTTCATTGCTTCATCCGTCTTTTGATAACCAATCTTTCTTCCAACCTTACCCCCATTTGCTCGAAAATTCTTGTAACCGCTCTCAACTCGTTCTCTGATTGTCTTTCTCTCCATTCGTGCAACCTCTGCCAAAATGGTTATCAAGAATTGGCTCATGGCATTAACCTTACCTTCCTTTGTCAAGGTTTCAATGCCATAGTTTTGAATGTAAAGACTGATACCCTTACCATTCAGCATTTCGATTACTTCCAACACTTGCAAGGTATCACGCCCCAAGCGAGAAAGTTCCGTAACCAACACCTTATCTATATGGTTTACCTCAACATACTGAATCATGTTCAGAAGTTCCGTTCTATCAGAGTTTGCCTTTGCTCCCGATACTTTTTCAGCAAACACCGATTCAATACTCCAACCATTAGCATTGGCTAACATGGTCAGTTCATTGACTTGTCTATCATACTCTTGGGATGATGTTGAAACTCTTGCGAAAATTACCGTCTTTACCATAATTGTTTTATATATCATTTATCGTGTTACAAATATACATATACAGGAATTATCCTGCAAATCAGGATTGATTAAAATTTAAATCATACACAAAATATTTGATAATTAAAACAAATTTATTAGTTTTGCATCAAAGAATGGATTTATGGAGAAAGTATTAGCTGAAAACGTAAAGAGACTATGTAAGGAGCAAAAGAAGCAGCTCAAAGACCTTGCTTCCGAAATGGGTGTTGACCCTGCAAGTCTGAACCGTGCAATGTACGGAAATGCCAGACTTTATACCATTGAAAAAATGGCTAACGCTTTGGGTGTATCTATCAAAAGCTTGTTCGACCCGATAGATGATGATACGGTAGAAGGTTACATCAAGATAAAAGGAAAAATCTATCAATTTAATGATATAAACGAATTAAATCAATTACTTCAAAAAAATAACAAATTATGACATTAAAAGATTTATCTATTACACTTTCTGACATGTATTTTAATGCTCCACCTAAAGACCGAGTAACAATGATTCATTTGTTTGGTATAAAATACGCAAATGTCATTCTTGATAATGGGTATTCAAGAAAAGAAATTATAGAAAAAGCCAATATAAAGATTAGCTACCTAACTGAGCTTAGTAAAGGAATAAGATTGGCTAACTATGTAATATTAAAGTAATCTATATAAAAATATACTTATGAAATTGTTTAAGTTTTTTGCTGTATTAACAGCAGTCTTATGCCTTGGGAATATTAATACCTATGCCCAACTAAAAAAAGCAGCTAACATTGAGAAAGTAAAGTCTTTTACCAATGGTTCAGTAGTCCTTCACAAAACAACAATGGATAGCGGAGAAGTTTACTCAGTAACCTTGCGCAATAATTCTAAACATCTAGAAAATATTGTTTTTTACCTTGGTAATAAAGAAGAAATGTTGAAGAATCTAACAGACTTATCAATGGCATTGAAAGAAGGGAAGAAAGGGGATGTCTTTGATTTTTCAGCTTGTGGTAAGGACTATAATTTGGCTTATGGAAAAGTATTAGGTCAAGTTTGTTTCACTGTTAGTACCCCATTTAGTATTTCCACTGATTTTGGCCGCTTTTTTAAAGCTACCATTGATGACATATTAGAGTTTTTTCAAGAGAACAAAGAAAAGGCTGAAAACGAAGAAATTGAAGAATCTGATTATCAATAATCTTTTAGATTAAAATAAAACAAAAACAACGTATCAATATCGTCTTTTATTAGATTATATTGATACGTTTTAATATTGATACTAATATCATAGTTTATAACAACTTATGAAGATAACTTCAACACTGATAGAGGTGGTTGTTATAACTCTGTCAAGCAGCACGACCCAACAAATGCTCCCATAAAATTTTCTCTTTGTTATACTCAAATCGGATAACGCTATTCAAATGGTGATAGAACATATCTTCCAACATAGCCTCATCAATCATATAGTAATTAAAGAATAGTCCTCGACTATCCAAATAGTCTTTTACCTCTTGATTGTTCAAATGAACTTCGGTACGATATAACTTTTGGGGATTGCCATAGTAATTGAGTATATAATCTTTGCCCGAACTATTTTGCACCTCTGCCACCTTATCGTATGTGGTAACGGTTACACCACGATTCTTGTCTTTAATAGCATTTTTCTGTTTGACATTAACGGTCATGTATTTGTCGGTTTTGTTGAGGCTACCGCTTGTTATATATGTGATTTCGGGTCTATCCTCATCACGGTCTTTGATTCTCTTGCCATTTAGAATAGTGGTAACGGTTTTATCCTTTATCAGTTTACGGACTGATTTCCCGACATTGAAAGGGGTATCTTTACAGAGGTCTAAGGTTGTAATGTTGTGAGGCTCTAATCCTAATTTGGTTGCAATAAATCCCAAGTTGTATTGGTCTTTGGTATATAAGGTTTGGTTGTTGAGGCTAATCCATACTTTGAGATTTCCGCTCTCATGAAGATTGCCCGATTCTGAACCTCGACTAATATTGAACTTTAACTGCCCGAATTCTATTTCCGTATCATCATCCATATAGGTAATGGCATATACATTATCGTAATATCGTCCCTCGATACGGGATAATTGATATTCATATAGGTCGTATGTTTCTCCATAATCAAGTGAAGAAATACGGTCAAAGTGATAACGGTTTTCCACCTCAAAGCAAACCGTCAAAACATCTATCATTACTTTTCTTCTACATACTCGTTTCATCGTTAGATTGATTTTTACTTTCGTTATTTTCGTTTGGGCGATTGGGAATAGTTTTCCAATAGGCTTTCATCCCATCGCTAATTGCTTGTTTGTGTGTTTCGCTCATTGAGCGTCCACGCAAACGCTGACTAATGCGAAGTCTGGTTGCATCATCCATTTGTCTAAAAATTCTCATATTATTAAATGTTTATATAAATAAATAGTTAGTTAAGTTGAAAAAGTAAGTTTAGTTAAGATAAAAAATTTCAGTCCACATAGCAGGAGAAAAATAAAGAACCGTTTTTCCTACTACACAGACTGAAAATAAAATTCACAGAAACAAGATACCTACATAAACACCCCTCCAAAGGGGTATAGGGCATATTCCCGAAATATTACACATACCTACCTTGTCAGATTGACGTGAAAATGCTCTATATAATCGTGAATTTTCTGCAAATCCTCTATAAATTTGTTCGATAATTTGTAACCTTGTTCGACGCATTTGAGGTAAACATCTTGCAAACAAGACGTTTACCTCGTTTTGTTTTAACGAACACTATACTTATTAGGAATGTTCGCCTTAAAATGGTAAAACAAAAAAACTGCACCTTCCTATCGCAGGAAAGTGCAGCATATAAGTTATTTTATTGAAAAAATCAAAATCCTCTTACTTAAGTTACTTCTACAGAGCAATGCTCTACAGAAGAATTTGGAAGATATAGCCGAAGAGCAAGGGAATTGCAAACGACTTTCTTCGCAAACTTAGTATAAGAAGCCAAAGAGCCAAAGAGGAATTTCGCGGTCGTGACCTACTTCAGTATTGTAGCGCGCATAAATCATATTAGGATTGTGCTTCATACGCTTAGAGCGGTCGCAAACGCAGATGTCAGTATTGCCATTAATCTGATAGGCACCTGGGCGACGCTTTTTGCGAACCTGATGGTGGCGCCAAAGTGTATTAACGAAGAAGGTCTCCATGATGAGCTGGTCGTCCATTGTGGGCGAGTAAACAGCGTAAAGCAAATTGGTGTCGTGCATCATCACGGCTGCTGGCTTCTTAGGAGTCTGGTCGCCTTCGCGGTACACCATATTAATGAGGCGCGCTTCTTCCAAACACTTAAGGTAATTCATCACCGTAGCACGGCTGGTGCCAATTTCTTCGGCAAGGCGGCTCACATTGGGCGCGGGGTCCTTAGACACAGCAAGGAGGTAAAGCAACTTCTTAAGACGTGAAAGGTACTTCAACTCAATTTGCTTCGTAAAGAGCACATCCACTTCAATCATATTGTTCATCGCCTTGAGCAACGCTTCTGTGAAATTGCGGCTTTCAAGGAAGAAGGGGAAATATCCGTGGTGCAAGTATTCCTGGAAATACTGCCAGGGACGCACCTTGGGAAGTATGGTCTTAAGAATTTGTTCGTGGTTATTGAGCAACTCGTCAATAGAGTAAGCTCGGAAGTCATTGCCAGTTTGCAAGTTGACATACTCACGGAATGAGAACCCGTGGAGCACATAAGTGCGCGCCAAGCGTGAAAGTTCATCATCCTCCGAACCTTCCTGAGGTACAGACGTTGTGGTATAAACAATGCGCAAACGAGGATACTTATGGTAACATTCACAAAGCTGCTGACGCCAATCGCTTAATTTAAATGCCTGGTCCATCAACAACACGAGGCCACCTTGTGCCACAAAATTACCTGCAAACTCTACAACTCCACGACCTTGGAAATAGAAGCTATTGCAGTTAATGTAAAGACACTGACGCATGCGCACATCGAAATGCTCCTTGGCATATTGCAAAAGGAACGACGTACGACCCACGCCACGAGGGCCACGAATACCAATCAATCGGTAACTCCAGTCAATAGAGTCCATTAGAGCGCGACGAACGGGAAGATTCGTATGCTCCAACATGTAAGCATGATTTTGAAAAAACGTTTCCATAGGTAAGTAAAAGGACAATGTTACGTTTTGCAAATTTACACACTTTTTTTCATTTGTAAAACAAACTTTACATAAAACTATGCGAAAAAAGTTGATTTTTTTATTTTTTTTGCTTGATTCTGTGATAATTATCATCTCAAAACCGACAAAATATACAACATTAAATTACAATAACATTCAATAAAGCTTATAAGCAATAGATTAAGAGTTCATAATCAACTGCGACTCACTATGTAAAAAGTAAGAAAATAATTTTGCACTATATTTTCGTTGTCGTAACTTTGCAGAAACAATCAATAATACAAACTTATACAGTTATGAGTCATCTCGAAAAAATCTTTGCTGAAAAGCTCCTCAACGTTAAGGCTATCAAGTTGCAACCCGAACAGCCCTTCACATGGGCAAGTGGTTGGAAATCTCCCTTCTACTGCGACAACCGCAAGACTTTGTCGTTCCCCGCATTGCGCAACTTCGTGAAAATCGAACTCGCACGCATCATTGCTGAACAGTTCCCCGAAGCTGACGCCGTTGCTGGTGTTGCTACAGGTGCTATTGCTCAGGGCGCATTGGTTGCAGAGGAATTGGCATTGCCTTTCTGCTACGTTCGTGCAAAGGCTAAGGACCACGGCATGGGCAACCTCATTGAAGGCGAACTCCCCGAAGGTTCTAAGGTCATTGTGATTGAAGACCTTATCTCTACAGGCGGCAGCTCACTCAAGGCTGTTGAAGCACTCCGTGCTGCAGGCTACAACGTAATCGGTATGGTGGCAAGCTACACATACGGTTTCCCCGTTGCTGAAAAGGCATTTGCTGACGCCAACGTTCGCCTCGTTACGCTCACAAACTACGAAGCTGTAGTAGAAGTGGCAAAGGAAACTGGCTATATCAAGGCTGAACACGTGCCCATGCTCGCTGAATGGAGAGCAAATCCCAGCGAATGGATGAAGTAAGATAACGACTTATTGCAAACTATGAGCCTGACAAAATACGAAAGCGAAGTCCGCACCGTCGCAAACAATGCGAACATCGCATACGAACGCTTTGCCGACTTAAGAAACTTTGAAGCTATCAAGCAAGCCTTTGACAACCCTGCCCTTCTCGACAAGATGAAAGAAGCTGCAGGCAAGGATGCCGACAAGCTCGAAGGATTAAAAGACCAGGTGAAAAACCTTTCGTTCACCGAAGACACCATCACCATCGCTACGCAGATGGGTGAGTTCACACTGCGCATTGTGGAGCGCGAAGCTCCCAAACTCATCAAGCTCGAAGGCGTAGGCACTCCAATGGCAACTAACCTCTGGATTCAGATGTTGCCTACGGCTGACTACGAATTTAAGTTGAAGGTTACTTTGGGCGCCGAACTCAACTTCTTCATCAAGCAGATGGTGGGAAAATATCTGCAACAAGGTGCCGACGGCATTGCCAATATGCTTGCCATGATTGCAAGCGCTCACTAAGCCATTTTGGCAATCGCTTACACATACACAGAAAACAAATGGAGGCATCCCGCCTGGGATGCCTCCAACCTTAAAAGCAGCAAACACCTTGCTGCCAAACGTAAAAACGACTTAGACATGAAACTTTGGGAAAAATCTACGCAAGTCAACGAGGAAATAGAACGCTTCACCGTAGGCCACGACCGAGAACTCGACCTCTACTTGGCTAAATACGACATCATGGGATCTATGGCGCACATCACGATGCTCAACTCCATCGGACTTCTTAGCGACGAAGAGCTCCCCACACTCTTGGCAGAACTTCGTAAGATCCATGCTACCGCCGAAGCAGGCCAATTCGTGATTGAAGACGGCATAGAGGACGTGCATTCACAAGTAGAGCTGCTCCTCACTCGCAGCCTGGGCGACATGGGCAAGAAAATCCATGCCGGCCGTTCGCGCAACGACCAAGTGCTCGTTGACCTCAAGCTCTTCACACGCGACAAGCTGCGTGAAGTGGCAGAAGCCGTACGCGCCTTGTTCGAAAAGCTACAAGCACAAAGCCAGCGCTACAGCCACATCCTCATGCCTGGCTATACCCACCTCCAGGTAGCCATGCCCAGCAGTTTCGGTCTTTGGTTTGGAGCCTACGCCGAAAGCCTTGTTGACGACATGCTGTTGCTCGAAGCCGCTTACCGCATGACCAACCGCAACCCATTGGGCTCTGCCGCTGGATATGGCTCATCATTCCCGCTCAACCGCACAATGACCACACAACTCCTGGGCTTCGACTCTATGGACTACAACGTGGTATATGCCCAGATGGGACGCGGCAAGAACGAGCGCAACGTAGCCTTTGCCCTGGCAGGCATTGCTGGCACTATAGCAAAACTCGCCTTCGATGCGTGCATGTTCAACTCACAAAACTTTGGTTTCGTCAAATTGCCCGACGAATGTACTACAGGTTCTAGCATCATGCCACACAAGAAGAACCCCGATGTATTCGAACTAATCCGCGCACGCTGCAACCGCCTGCAGGCTTTGCCCAGCCAGATTGTGCTCATGATGAACAACCTTCCCTGTGGCTATTTCCGCGACCTTCAAGAAATCAAGGAAGTATTCCTTCCTGCCTTCGACCAACTCCTTGATTGCCTCGAAATGACCACTTACATAGTCGATCGCATGAAAGTGAACGAAAACATCCTCGACGATGCTCGCTACGACGCCATGTTCTCAGTTGAAGAAGTCAACACGCTTGCTGCCAACGGCATGCCCTTCCGCGATGCTTACAAGAAGGTGGGCCTCGACATTGAGGCAGGTAAATTCTCCCCCAACAAGGATATTCACCATACGCACGAAGGCTCCATCGGAAATCTGTGTAACGAAGAAATCGCAGCACTCATGAACAGCATCTACGCCCGCTTTGGTTTCGAACGCGTTGCTGCAGCTGAGCGCAAACTCCTCGAAGCATGAAAATCCTATCAACGAATACTATAATGAGTGCGATGACCGCCGTTGTCGCACTTATTTTTTCGCTATTCTGCAGCTGCGCTGATGATGCCGACACTGACTACGCACGCCACAATGCCTTTCTGCGCATCACCTCTGTAAGCACCATCCATCCGCTCCACTCTGCACTCAACAGCCCCGGCATCTTTTGCCAAATCACTTTTAGCGCTAGCCACTACCAATTCCTCAACACCCACGGCAGGTCGGCCACGCTACCACGCACAGCACTCGACGCTTACGGCGAGCCGCGCTACGTAAGCGGCTTTATCGTAGGCCTGCCTAACGGGATGCTCACTGCTTCAGGCACCATGATGCCCATTGCTTACGACCTTGTTTGTCCCTACTGCTTCGACTCTTCGCTCATCCAGCGCCGCCTATCGCTCAACGAGCAGGGCAAAGCAAGCTGCCAACGCTGTGAATCCGTGTACAACATGAACAATGGCGGTTTTCCTGAAAGCGGTCCAAGCAATTTAAAACTACTCAAGTACCACTTGCAATACGGCAACGACGTGCTCGTCATAAACAATTAGGACTTTCCACATCCAAACACACACCTTCCCCCCTCCAATATGCTAAAACTCCAATCGCTCACCATAGGCTATGCCAGCCACGTCGTAGGAAGAAGCCTCACAGCACACCTTCCTGCGGGCACACTCACGGCACTTGTGGGCAAGAACGGGGCGGGAAAAAGTACGTTGCTACAAACACTCACACAGCGCCTGCGTCCATTGGAGGGAAACATCCTAATCAACGAAAAAGAGCTCTCACAATTCACTCCGAAGCAATTAGCTCGAAGCATAAGCATCGTTCGGACGCAACGAGTGAACACGCCCTACATCACAGTGCGCGAACTTATCGAATTAGGACGTACACCCTACACTTCATTTAGCGGAACACTCACCAGGGCGGATCATCTCATTGTAGATAAAGCACTCACCGACCTTTCGCTTCAGCACATGGCCAACCGACCTCTTCAAACGCTCTCCGACGGAGAGGCCCAGCGCGCTATGATTGCAAAAGCCTTAGTGCAACAAACTCCCATCATCCTGCTCGATGAGCCTACCGCCTACCTCGACTATCCCTCGAAAGTAGCTATGTTCATGCAGCTGCGCAGGTTGGCACACCGGGAAGGGAAAACCATTCTGCTCTCCACGCACGACCTGGAACTCGCTCTGCGCTTGTGCGACCGCATCTGGATGTTGTCGCCCGAAAGTGGCTTGCTCGAAGGCACACCCTCCGACTTTGCCGAAAACAAGTTGCTCGACAAGCATTTTTCCTCCGACCTACTGCAATTTTCCACGCAGCAAATCTTAAACTACTCACCCCTCACTCCCCAAACATGATTGTTTGCATCGCCGAAAAGCCCTCTGTGGCTAAGGACATAGCGCGCATATTAGGTGCCACCTCACAGCGCGACGGTTTCTTCGAAGGCAATGGCTACCAAGTAACATGGACCTTTGGCCATCTCTGCGAATTGAAGAACCCCGAGGATTATACGCCCAACTGGAAGAGTTGGACGCTCGGCTCCTTACCCATGGTGCCCGAGCGATTTGGCATCCGCTTGAAAAACGACAAAGGCATCGAGCGACAATTTGCTACCATCGAACGCCTCTTTAAAGCTGCCGACCTCATCGTGAACTGCGGCGACGCCGGGCAAGAAGGGGAGCTCATACAGCGATGGGTGCTGCAAAAGTCACAAGCCACCTGCCCCGTACAGCGTCTATGGATCTCCTCAATGACGGACGAGGCCATACGCGAAGGCTTTGCCAACCTGCGCCCCCACGAAGCCTATAATTCACTTTACGAAGCGGGCCTCTGCCGAGCTATTGGCGACTGGCTCCTAGGCATGAATGCTACTCGCCTATATACATTGAAGTATGCTCCCACACGCACAAAGGGCGAACCCGTGCTCTCCATCGGGCGCGTACAGACGCCCACACTGGCCCTCATCGTGAAGCGACAGGAGGAGATAGAAAACTTCGTGCCACAGCCCTACTGGGTGCTTACGACCATCTATCGCGACACGACATTCTCCGCCGTCATGCAGTCGGAGGAGGAGGAGGCCGAAACCGCACAGCAAGGACAAAGCAATGCCACCTCGGCCATGCGCAGAGGCTTCCTCACAGAGGAAGAAGGCCGCGCAGCACTAGAAAAAATCAAGGACTCTGAATTTACCGTCACGCAAATTCAGAAAAAGAATGGCACCGAAGCCCCACCACGCCTCTACGACCTGACCTCGTTGCAGGTGGAATGCAACAAAAAGTTTGGCTACTCATCCGACCTCACGCTGCAGCTCATCCAAAGTCTCTACGAAAAGAAGCTCACCACCTATCCACGTGTAGATACCACCTACCTCTCGGACGACATCTACCCCAAGTGCGGCCCCATCATGAACGGCATCTACGTCTTTTACAAGGACATCATCGACCCTCTTCGTGGCGCTGCGCTGAAGAAGTCGAAAAAGGTTTTCGACAACAGCAAGATTACCGACCACCATGCCATCATCCCCACAGGCGAAGCTCCACGCGCGCTTACCGACATTGAGCGCAATGTTTACGACCTTGTGGCAAAACGATTCATCAGCGTGTTCCACCCCGATTGTAAGTTCTCAACGACAACGGTAATGGGCGAAGCTGCCGAAGTGCCCTTCAAAACGTCGGGCAAAGTGATTACCGACCCAGGTTGGCGAATGGTTTATGCGGCCGACAAAGAAAAGGACAAGGAGAAGGAAGACAGCGATGAAGAAAAGCTCCTGCCCAATTTCGTCAAAGGCGAACACGGTCCTCACACCCCCGACCTTGCGGAGAAGCAAACCCAACCTCCCAAGCCCTACACCGAAGCAACACTGCTGCGCGCGATGGAAACAGCAGGTAAGTTTGTTGACAACGAAGAGCTACGCGATGCCATGAAGGAGAACGGCATTGGTCGCCCATCAACGCGAGCAGCCATCATCAAGACCCTCTTTTCGCGCGACTATATCCGCCTGCAACGCAAGTCACTCTATGCCACACCACGCGGCGTACAGCTCATTGGGCTCATCAAGGAAGAACTCCTAAAGAGCGCAGAGCTCACAGGACGTTGGGAGAAGAAGCTACGCGAAATCGAGCGCCAGCAATACAGCGCTCCACAATTCATTGCCGAACTTAAGGAAATGGTAGGAACAATTGTGCTCCAAGTCCTCTCGGACAACACAAACCGCATGACAGCCCAAGCAACTGCCACGGCTAAAACCTCACCGACACCCACGAAAACGGCAGCGACATCAACCGCCGACGCACCCACCGAAAAGCCCAAACGCAAAATCATCCGCGAAGGCTCCGTCTGCCCCCAATGTGGCGAAGGCAAGGTACTAAAAGGGAAAACGGCCTACGGCTGCAGTCGCTGGAAAGAAGGCTGCGATTGGCGCAAACCTTTTAAGGTTGGTTCTATAAATTAGCATGCAGACTTCTTTGTCTCTGTCGCCCCTCACCAATTACACTTTTCAGCCACGAAAAGACAAAAAAAGGTAAGAAATTGTAACAGTAAAGCAGACAAAAGCAGTTCAAACAGCAATCAAAGCAAATTTGGATTTCTTGCAAAAATGTTGTATCTTTGTACTACAAGGAGGAAACTATGCGGTTTCCTCCTTTTTTTGGCCCCAAAATGGCAAAAATGACCTCAAAGCTAGGAAAAAATTCTTCAAACATCGGAGGAACGACATCAAAGATCGTTTTTCCTATCTCGCTGAAAGGAAATTTCACCCCCAATTTTGCTCCGACAATCTCCAAATTCGATGCAAAAACAACTTTTTTAAAAAAAATGCATTCTTTTAAGCTGACTAAAGAGCAACGGATTTGCTTTATTTGAATCTCACGCAAATCTAAGAATCTCGCAAATCTTTTCTTTGGGGGCTCTTTGGCGAGATTTGCGAGATTTGCGTGCACTTTTTATATCTCACGCGAACTTGTTTTATATATCCTTTGGCGAAATTAGCGTGCGATATTTTGTCTCACGCAAATCTAAGAATCACGCAAATCTTTTCTTTTGAGTCTCTTTGGCGAGATTAGACGATTAGAAATCTGTAAATTTCATTGAATATCAAAAAACAAAGCAACGTGAATGCTTCACGCTTGAACCGAAATATAAAACATATCACACTGATAATCAACAGGACACCAACGGAAATCTTATGAATTGATACCATAAGGTTCCCGTTGTTTTTATTTTTCCAAGAAGCAAGTTTTTATAACAATATATCGATTCTCTGTCGGTAAGTTAAAAAATAACAGAGTTACCGATAAAGAATCGAAAGATTTTGTTTACCTTTGCATCAACTTAAATGATTGTAGTATGAGTGAGGTTATTATAGGCAGAAAGACTGAGCAGGAAATTCTGCGCCAGCGTATTGAATCAAAGTCGCCAGAACTTATTGCCATTTATGGCAGACGACGTATTGGTAAAACCTATCTGGTAAGACAATATTTCAATGATACGTTTAGTTTCTACTCCACAGGTATTTATCAAGGAACGAAGAAAGAGCAGCTTGGAGAGTTTACTCGACAATTAGAGCACTATTCAGGTCGTAAATGGAAGGTTGCAAAAGATTGGTTTGATGCATTTGCTCAGTTGCGTGAATACCTTGAATCAATTGACGGTGATAGCCCCATTGTTGTATTTCTTGATGAATTGCCTTGGATGGATACTCAAAAGAGCCGATTCATTAAAGCCTTTGAATACTTTTGGAACTCTTGGGGTGCTACTAACAATCGTTTAAAGCTTATTGTTTGTGGTAGTGCTACCACTTGGATGCGAGAGAATGTGCTTTCTGATAAAGGCGGATTGTATAATAGAACCACACGAAGCATCTACCTCGCCCCATTTTCACTATATGAGACAGAGCAGTACCTTATCTCACGTGGAATAAATTGGAATCGCTACCAGATAGCAGAATGTTATATGATACTTGGTGGCACTCCTCTTTACCTTCAAATGCTTGAACGAGACAAAAGTCTGACGCAAAATGTAGATAATCTTTTCTTTGTGCAAAATGCACCGCTTTCACGAGAGTATAACTTTTTGTTCCGTTCTCTCTTCAACGAGGCTACATTACACAAACAGATTATTGAATCATTGGCAAGTAAGGCATCAGGATTGACTCGTACAGAAATTATGAATTCCACTAAAATTGAAGATGGTGGAGCCTTAACCAAAGCACTTCGTAACCTCTGTGATTGTGACTTTATTCGTCAATATACCGCATTTGGTAAAACCGAGAGAGGAACTATATATCAACTAACAGACTTGTTCACATTGTTCCACCTCCGCTATGTAAAAGGATATCGTGGTCAGGATGAGAACCATTGGCAAAACATGATTGATTCTCCATCTCGTAGAGCGTGGAATGGTTATTCATTTGAACAGTTGAGCTTGCACCATATTCGACAGATTAAACAAAAGTTGGGCATTAGTGGTGTGCAAAGTGATATATGTGGTTGGAAAGGTGATGGCGCACAAATAGACCTGCTCATTGATCGCAGAGACCAAACCATAAATCTTTGTGAAATGAAATTTTCTCAGGGTGAATATGAAATCACTAAACAATATGATGAACGCCTTCGAGAGCGAGCAGAGATTTTCCGTTCTACAACCAAAACACGTAAGGCCATACATCAAACATTTGTAACCACCTACGGACTAAAAAAGAATATGTACAGCGGAACCATACAAAGCGAAGTTGTACTTGATGATCTTTTTGTAGAGTAAGCATCCGATAAAGTACAAATATTAACCCAAGTTTGACTCTTAAAATGTCTTAAAAACATAAGAGCTCCGATGCTGAAAATAGGAGGGAGCCTCGCTCGCGAGGCCCCCTCTGTTTTTTTCAACGTAATTACACGATTAAACAGTTTTGGTGAGGATTGTTTTAACCACGGATTGACACGAATTTTAAAGAATGCCGTACGGAATTCACCGCGGATAGCTAGTCTTTGGCGAGATTAGCGTGCGATATTTTGTCTCACGCAAATCTAAGAATCTCGCGAATCTTTTCTTTTGAGTCTCTTTAGCGAGATTAGCGTGTACTTTTTATATCTCACGCGAATTTGTTTTATATATCCTTTGGCGAGATTAGCATATGATTATTTTGACTCACGCAAATCTAAGAATCACGCAAATCTTTTCTTTTGAATCTCCTTGGCGAGATTAGCGAGATTAGCGTGAGATTTATTTCGGGATTAGCATGCGATATTTTGTCTCACGCAAATCTAAGAACCACGCAAACCTTTTCTTTTAAATCTCTTTGGCGAGATTAGCGTGCACTTTTTTATCCCACCCTAAAAACCTCTTCATCCCCAAAAACAACAAGCACACCCACCTGAAAATCAAAGCAAAACACGTTTACTAAAAATCCTTTTACAAAGTTTAAGTTTAGCTTAAAGATTTTTAACGACAAAAATTATTCGTGCTCATTTTGTTCACCGTACATTTGCACCACTTAGCAACAGCGCGCGTTGCTCATCATCTCACCTTAATCTTTACACCTTAATCTTCTATCACAATGAAAAACTTTTTCGCCAACCTCATGATGGCCATTTCGTGTGGCACATGCTACGGACAGGATGCTGGTACTTTTGAACTTATGAAATTACCTTACAGCACAGATGCCTTAGAGCCACATATCAGCCGAGAGACTATTGAGCTCCATCACGGCAAACACTTGGCCAATTATGTACAAAATCTTAACAAAATGGTTGCAGGCACAGAACTTGCCCAACGCCGTCTGCCCGAAATTGTAAGTTCCTCAGAAGGTGCACTGTTCAACAATGCAGGGCAGGTGCTCAACCACAACCTCTACTTCCTTCAGTTCTCGCCCGACGGAGGCGGTGAGCCCACAGACGACATAGGCAGAGCCATTAAGCGCAGATGGGGCAACTTCGAAACATTCAAAAAAGACTTCGAAGAACAATGCATTCGCCTATTTGGTTCAGGATGGGTGTGGCTGGCAGAAGATGAGGAGGGCGAACTCCACATCCTCCAAACCACTAATGCGGGCAACCCCATCACCCGAGGTATGATTCCTTTACTAGGGTTCGACGTATGGGAACATGCTTACTATGTGGACTATAAAAACCGACGCGCCGACCACATCGCCTCGCTCTGGAACATTGTAGATTGGAACGTTGTTAACTGCCGATATGTAAGATAGAATATTTCGAAAATCCCCAAAGAGTGTGCCGATTATATTTTAAACTTCGGCACACTCTTTAGGTTACATTCGACTTTTATAATAATTAAAATCAATTTTGGGTTCTTCTATGTTCCGATATTGTTCTCTTTCAGCTTCACGTTGAACTTGCAATGATGATTTTGGGAAAAGTCCAAATAAATCACTATCAGGACTTATTTGACTAATTCCAAAATAAGAATCAATGTTTATGAGAATATACCGCAACACTCGCCTGTTGCTACCTTTGCACCGAAAAAAGCCGTAGCAGGAAGCACAGCAGTGCATTTTAATCACCAATGCCTTAAATGCAAGCAGTGGCACATTGCACATCGGCTGTTATTGACTGAAGAGGGAGGTCTAATGCAAAAGAAGCCCCTACAACGCAATGTTGCAGGGGCTCTGAACTCAATATATAGTATCACAACGCTTTTATAAGGTTTTCCAAAGCATCGAGGTTGCGAGGGTCTGCATTGACATCGAGCAGGTTGCCCTTGCGGTCGATTAGTCTGTAGGTGGGATACTGGTTTACTTTGAGGAAGTTCTCTACCGCACGCTGCTGTTCTTCGGGCAGGTTATAATGTACTACGTTGTTGCCTGTGACGTTGTACTCCTTGATGACATTCTTCCAACTCTCGTCATCGCTACGGTTGGCAAGGTAAAGGAACACCATATCATACGGCGCCATTCTCTCATACAGTTCC
>JAZLDQ010000094.1:0-48117 GCA_045614785.1 Alloprevotella sp. | reverse complement strand
CATTTGTGTAAATCGGTGTCAATCTGTGGTTAAAATTATAAACGACTCGCAAACCAAAACCGTTTTATCCGTTTACGTAGATAAATATCATTACGCCTCACAGCGTACGGGCCGACATAAAGTGGCCCCTACAGCATCCGCAATAGAATGCACAAGCGGAGCATATGCATTTCTGCGCTCTTTGCGCCTTTGCGTGAGATACAATTACACATCGTGCAAGCCAGCACAAGCGGAGCGAGTGCAAATTCTGTGTATTTCTGCGTTTTCTGCGTGAGAATTTAATACTCGTCGGGCCAGCCAAAAACCGTATAATATTGTGTCGTCTGTGTGAAAACAAATACACGTTGCGCGAGCATGGCAAAGACACCGAAGGTGTCTCCGCTCAGTAACCCCGGGTTTGAGCGAAGCGAATACCCGGGGGTAAGTGGTATCTGGTTGATGCACCCCGAAGGGTGTGCCCCTTTAATAGGACCAGATGTTGGGGCACCCCTCCAGGGTGGATCTTATGTATGTTCTCTGTCCGGGGGTAGCCACTTCGTGGCAACACCCTGGTTACTGAGCGGTGACGCCTTCAGCGTCATTGCCACGCGGATATTCCGGATGATTTACGCCTCACAGCGTACGGGCCGACATAAAGTGGCCCCTACAGCATCCGCAGTATTGTCATTACGTTTAGCGTGATTCGTACATTGCATCACGACGGGCCGACACGGAGATCGGCCCCTACAGCATTCGGATGGCAACTGTACTCTATTATTTGTTCTCTAAGAATTTAGTTTTCCAAATAATAGTTTACGGAGGTTACTACACGTACGTTTTTGATGTAGGGGGTGTAGCTGTCGCGGTCACTAATGGAGAAGAGGCCCTGATTGGCGGTTTGGATTTTTCCTAATTTGCTACCTGAGTCGGCGGCAAACTTGGCAGCTGCTTCGCGAGCGTTGCGCGTGGCTTGCTCTATCATTTCGGGCTTAATATCATTGAGCCCTGTAAACTCGTATTGGATGCGTGTTTCGTAATCGCTGCCAGAGATGGCGATGCCTTCCTTGAGGAGTTCGCCAATCTGCGTGAGCAGCTGGCGCACGAGATCTACCTGGTCGGTCGCAACGGTCGTTACGGAAGTGACGGTGTAGCGCTGTCCGTTGTTATCCGATATGTAGCGTTCGGCTTGCTTGTCGAGGATTTGGAGCGAGGGTTGGCTGATGTGTTCTTCCTTAATACCGTTTTTCTTGAGGAAAGCAGCAATACTTGCGTTGGCACGGTTGACGTCGGCATGGATAGTTTGCAAGTTGTTACCCGTCGTTTTATACACTACGGGCCAAATGACGTGGTCGGCCATTACTTCGCGCTCTGCCAGACCGCGTACGCTGACGACTCGGTCGCCAGCAGCTATTGAGCGTAGTCCGCTCGCAATACTTATGCCCATAACGATGAGGGCTATGCCAATAATGAGGGCTTCGAGTTTGAAAGTTTTCATAGATTTTTAGGTTATGAGGTTATGGGGTAGTTAGGTTATGAGGTTTTGAGGTTATTAGGTTATGAGGTTTTGAGGTAGTTAGGTTATGAGGTTATGAGGTTGTTAGGTCATTAGGTTGTTAGGTCATTAGGGGCTTTAAGGTCTCCTCATAACCTTAAAACCTTACAACCTTAAAACCTCATAACCTTACAACCTCAAAACTTATCTTACCACTTCACGTCAACGCTGTAGGGGAATACGCGGTTGGCGTCTTCGTAAGTAGTAATGCTTTCAGCGAGACTGTTGAGTGAGGGTGTGAGTTTACCGTAGAAGCATTCCTTGCCGTTGACAAAGATGCGCACCTTCTTCTTTGTGTTGCAAAGTGCATCGTTGAGGAAGACGGTGAGCGAACCGTGTGCTGCGGGGGTGTAGGTCTTGTAGAGTGAGATTTCGATGCCCATCTGAGGCTCGCGTATGGTGGTGTTGTATGTTACGTGCTGCGCGGTGATGTGGATTTCGTTCTTCTTGGTTTCGTAAGTGTAGTAAGTGCGCACGTCGGCAGCACCGCATTCTTCGTTTACCTTGAGGTTGTAGAAGGCATTGCGCTTGATACCGTCCATCTCAAAGTTTTCCCATGCAAACTGCTTGGGTGTAGCATTGCGCTCAAACTGTGAGAGCCAGGGCGTTGTGGGCGAATAGTCGATGCTGTGGCCTCGACCTTCGGGGAGCATGATACGATGTTTGAAGTAGCCGGGGTGAGCCTTTTCGAGTGAGTCGAGGGCAGCAAGTGCGCGGCGTGTGAGGATGTCGCGGCTGAACATACGGTCGTATTCGCCAGTAAGGAGCGAGAAGGGGGTGTTCATTAGGTTTTCACAAGGCGCATTGCGAAGGGGTTCGCCACCCGCCATAGGACCTACTGCTGCCAAATAGTCGGCGTAGAAGCTACCGAGGCGCTGGCTGCCATAACCACCTTCCGAAATGCCGAGGAAGTAAATGCGGTCGTGGTTGATGTTTTCATCGAGCATAGCGCGACGCAAAACATGCTTCCATACCCACTGCTTACCCTTCTGCCACCAGCGGTAAAGCTGACCTTCGTTAGGAATCTGAGGCACCATGTAGAACGAAGGAGCGTCAGCCCAATAGTTGGCAAGCTTTAAGCCTGTAGCCCATTCGGCAGCCTTAGGGCCAGAACCGTGCATGTAGAGGAAGAAGGGATAGCCAGCATCGGGGCGTTCGCCCTTTGTGCCATAGTAGAAGGGCATTACGGCGTCAGCTTCGAGCTCGGCAGGGATATTGTAGTTCAACGTGCGTGCTTCGCTGAGGGGTGCTACAACCAATGGTTCGACAGTAGCATTAGCCTTACGCCATGCTTGCCATGCATCCTTGGTGGCAGCATCAACGTTTTCGATAGCAGTTTCTGCCACTGTGGGGAGTTGCTTGCCCAGAAGGTAAGCGTCGAAATAGGATTGCAATGTTTCGGTTGCAGACTGCGCCATAAGTGGCTGCATGCTTGCTGCAAAGAGTGCAATTGAGAGGAGTTTTTTCATAATGGGAAATGTTTTTTAAGTACAACTTTTTTGGGGCAATCAGCGTTTGAATCAAACTCTCTTGTCAACTCGTTAACTTGTCAACTCGCTAACTTAATACCTTAAATAAATAGATTTTTGATAAACAAGAACAGCATGGGCATAAGCAATGCTGGGAGCAAGTTAATGGTCTTACAGTCCTTGATGTCCATGACGCCCAATCCGGCAGCAGCAATCAGCACACCGCCTACGATGGAGGTTTCTGTAATCAATTCGTCGGAAATAAAGGTCTCTGAAACCTTTGCGATGAAGAAGAAGGCACTCTGCCACAGGAATACGAACACCGCGGCAAGCGACATCCAGATACCATAAGACGAAGCTATCACAATCATCGTGACGAGGTTGAGCGTAGCCGCTGTGAGCAAATAGGTGTTGTCGCCCTTAAGCGCGCTGAGCACGGGCCCCATCATGGAGAGCGTACCTACGCAGCAAAAGAGGATGGCTGTTGTGAGACCTTGTGAGATGTCGGAGTTCTTGCCTGCGCGGCTCGTTGCCTGCTCCATGCGGGTGTCGAAACGAAGGGCAGTGCCGATGAGTCCGCCGATGGAAAGGCATACGATAAAGAGCACGGGGTACTCAGAATTTTTCATATTCTCCATGGCTACGTTCGAACCAAGGACGAGAGCCGCCAATCCCATGGCAGTGTTCATGACGGTGATGTATTTTTCGCGAATGCCTTTCTTGGCAATAGCTCCGATAAGGCTGCCAACAATGACAGCGACTGCGTTAAGGCAGATGTAAATCATAGGGAGGGATTTTTTTAGAGTACAACTTACAGAGTACAGATAACAGAGTACAGAGTACAACTTATAGAGTACAGATAACAGAGTACAACTTATAGAGTACAACTTATAGAGTACAGATAACAGAGTACAGAGTACAACTTACAGTGTACGGATAACAGAGTACAGAGTACAACTTACAGTGTACGGATAACAGAGTACAGAGTACAACTTATAGAGTACAACTTATAGAGTACAACTTATAGAGTACAACTTATAGAGTACAACTTATAGAGTACAGAGTACAGATAACAGAGTACAACTTAGTTATGCGGAATGCAAGCAAGCGTTCGTGCCTAACCATCTTGTCAACTCGTCTTCTCGTCAACTTGTCTTCTCGTTAACTAACTACATTCCATCGCGCATAAAGTCGAACATTTCGAAGAGCATTTCTTTTGAAACGTGGCTGTCAAGGCGTATGTCGCCTATATTTCCAAGGAGCGTGAAGTTGATGTTGGCATCGACATTTTTCTTGTCGTGCGTCATAAAGGTGCAGAGCTGTTCGTAGTCATCGCATGTAAAATGGAAACGCCCGTAGGTTTCGTGAATGAACTGCACTGTTTGTCGCAAGCGTTCAGTAGGGAAACCCAATTGGCGACAACTCAAATAGAGTTCGCCAACAATGCCCCATGCTACGGCATAACCGTGCAGGAGGGGGACGTTTTTAAGAAAAGCAAGACTTTCGAGTGCGTGGGCTGTGGTGTGTGCCAGGTTGAGCGCTTTGCGAAGCCCCTTTTCGGTAGGGTCTTGTGTCACGATGTGGCGCTTAACGTTGACACTCTGCTCCACCAATTTCTGGAGCGTGTCATAATCGGGAGCGTCGAAGTCCATCTTGAGATGTTCGCTCCACATTTCTGCGTTGCTCAGCAAGGCATGCTTCAGCATTTCTGCGTAGCCAGAACGGATGTTTTGCGTGTCGAGCGTGCGTAAAAAGTTAGTGTCGATCACGACCGCCTCAGCTTCGCGGAAAGCGCCAATCTCGTTCTTCAATCCGTTGAAGTTGATGCCCGTCTTGCCACCTACAGCTGCATCTACCATAGCAAGAAGCGTAGTCGGCACATTGACAAAAACGATTCCTCGCTTAAACGTGGCAGCAGCAAAACCACCAAGATCGGTAATCATGCCTCCGCCCAGGCAAATGAGCAGAGAATGGCGCGTGGCTCCATTATCGCCAAGACTTTTCCACACGTGAGCCAATGATTCAAGCGTTTTGTTGGCATCTGTTGCCCCAATGACGATTGAAGTGGCATTGCACAACACCGAGCTTTCATCGAGTCGAGGCTTACAGAGCTGATAGGTTGTTTCGTCAGTAAGCACAAACACCTTGTTGGGCTTCAAGTGGGCTATGAGTTGCTCAAGTTCGGCTGCAGCGTTGTGCGTGTAAATGATTTGTTGCATAAAAGGAGAAGAGGGACTTACTTGTCAAGGTTGTCGCCTTCGAATTCTTCTACCGTCTTGCGGATAAAGTCGGGCACTTCGACAGGACTTTGCGCCTTGAGTGAAAAGCATACTACCACCGTCTTACACTCACAAACGACAACGCCTGTCTTTACGTTTACAGCCTGCTGATGGAACGTAAGACTCTTAGAGCCGATGCGCGCAATGCGTGTTTGCATTTCGATGTTGTCGCCATGAAAGATAGGATGGTAGAAGTCGGCATTGATATTTGCCACTACAGGCACAACATCACGACGATAAAACTCTGAGTCGATGATGTTCATGAGGTAGTCTTCTTTGCCCAAGTCGTAGTAGGCAAGATAGGAATTGTTATTGATATGTCCGAAGCCATCGGCATCGTTAAAACGAAGCTGAATGGGGATGCGGCGTTTGAAAACGGGTTCTGTTGCCATAATTTTAAAATTTAAGTCTCTGATATAGCTTTTTTGTGAAATATTATGCAAAGTTATAAATTTGTTAAGATATGCGACTCTTTTTTATTTAAAACGCGCGCGAAGGGAACTTTGATTCTCGAATTTCTAACTATTTTGAAGTATTGATTTTAGAAATTTGATTACTTTTGCCTTTCATTATAACAAAAAGAAAAATCGACAGTATGCAAATCGGAGATAAGGTAAGATTCTTAAACGAAGTTGGCGGTGGCATTGTTACCAAATTTGTTGACAACAAGACGGTGCTTGTAGAGGATAATGATGGTTTTGAAATCCCCATGCTCATTTCAGAGTGTGTGGTGATTGACACAAACGATTACAACATCCCCATTGTACCAAAGAAGCAGCCGAAGACTACTACACCAATAGAAACTCCTGAAGTTGACGATGAAGCACATCTGCTTAAACCCATGACGTTTAAGCCCAAGGCGCTCGAACGTCGAGGTGGCGATAAAGTCAATCTCTTCTTAGGCTTTACGCCTGTAAACATCGCAGTGCTTTCGCAGACAGAGTTTGACATGTTTATCGTCAACGACTGCAACTATGCCGTAACCTTTGCGCTCATGCAGCAGGAAGGTAATGCACTCAGATTGCGCCACACGGGGTGCGTACAACCCAACACAAAATTGCTGCTCGAAACGTTCGATCGCTCAGCACTCCCCGAGCTCGAACGCCTCACGTTGCAAGCGTTTGCCATCAAGGAGGAAAAATCTTTCTTGATGAAGCAACCTTATAATGTAGGAATCAGAATTGACGGTCCTAAGTTCTATAAGCTTCATACCTTTGGCGAAAGCATTTTCTTTGAAACGCCTGCTTATGTAGTAGATGTAGTGAAAGAGGATATGCCCGTGCGCTCCATGTTTGTGAATGCCGAAGAGTTGCGCGATGCTATGCTGCCTCAGCCTGCGGTGCAGCGTCCTCAGAATGAACCTGCTCGCAATACGCAGAAGAATGGCATTGTAGAAGTTGACCTCCATGCTTCCGAAATCTTGGAAACCGAAAGCGGAATGTCTGCCAAAGATATTCTGGACTACCAGTTAAAGGTTTTCAATGAGGAGATGCAGAAGTACTTGAAGAAGAAAGGCACTAAACTTGTGTTTATTCACGGCAAGGGGGATGGCGTGCTTCGAAAGACTATTGAACAGGAACTTCGTCGTAAGTATAAAACATGCATCTTCCAGGATGCTTCGTTTAGAGAGTATGGCTATGGAGCCACTATGGTTATCGTGAAATAAATTTGCAAACGCCTTACCACTTATGATTGCAACCAAACAAATTCAGATAAAGGATTACAACTACCCCTTGCCCGATGAGCGTATTGCGAAGTATCCCAAGGCTGAGCGTGACTCCTCCAAACTTCTTCTTTACAAGCGAGGAGAAATTGCGGAAGACGTATTCAAGAATCTTCCTTACCATCTTCCAGAAGGGGCATTGATGGTGTTTAACAATACGAAGGTAATACAGGCTCGCCTGCACTTTCACAAACAAACGGGCGCTTTGATTGAAGTGTTCTGCTTAGAACCCCATACGCCGCTCGACTATCAACAGTCGTTTGCACAGACGCGCCGTGTGACGTGGACGTGCCTGATTGGTAATCTGAAAAAATGGAAGGAAGGACGCCTTGAAAAAACCATCCTTGTCGGAGATAAGCAGATTGTACTCACAGCAGAGCGCATCGGCGAGAGCGGCACGGGCTTTGAGGTAGCATTCGATTGGGGCGACGACCATATTACATTTGCTGAAGTGCTCGATGCGATTGGTGAATTACCTATCCCTCCATATCTTAATCGCTCAACGGAAGAGAGCGACCTCACTACCTACCAAACCGTTTACTCAAAAATAAAGGGGTCGGTGGCTGCGCCTACGGCAGGTCTTCACTTCACTCCTTCTGTGCTCGATGCTATTTCGTCAAAAGGCGTTGAGCGCTGTGAGGTGACACTCCATGTGGGAGCCGGTACGTTCAAACCCGTCAAGAGCGAACATATTGAAGGACACGCCATGCATGCAGAGTGGATTGCCGTTTCGCGTCAATCCATTGAACGTTTGCTGGCACACGGTGCTGCTTGCATAGCTGTAGGAACAACTTCTGTGCGTACGCTCGAGAGTCTTTACTACGTGGGAGTACTCCTTTCCAAAAATCCACAGGCATCGCCCGACGAACTCCACGTTCCGCAGTGGATGCCTTATGAGTATGCCGCAGAGGAGGGAGAGAAACTTTCTGCACAACAAGCGCTACAGGAGATACTCAACTATCTCGAACGAGAAAACCTCTCGACGCTACACACTGCTACACAAATTATTATAGCTCCAGGCTATCAGTACAACATCGTCAAAGCCATCGTCACCAACTTCCACCAACCACAGAGCACATTGCTGCTTCTTGTCTCAGCGCTTATTGGCGACAATTGGCGTAAGGTTTACGACTATGCGCTCAGCCACGACTTCCGTTTCCTAAGTTACGGCGATAGCTCTTTGTTAATTCCATAACTATAGAGACAACTTTGCGATTAACGATTAAGATTCGCTACTACGCAGGGAACCTCAGCGTTTAAACCTAACAATCTTGTCAACTAGTCTACTAAAAACTTGTTAACTCATAAAGTCATGACCCAATCAGATAATCAAGCAGAACGCTTGCCACTTGTTGACGAAGAAGGCAACGTAATAGGTTCTGCAACAAGAGGCGAATGCCACGATGGCTCGCACCGCCTACATCCCGTGGTGCATCTTCATGTTTTTAATGCAGAGGGTGAACTCTTTCTTCAGCGTCGTCCTTCCTGGAAAGACATCCAACCCAACAAGTGGGATACAGCTGTTGGCGGACATGTTGATTTGGGCGAAACGATAGAGCAGGCCTTGATTCGTGAAGCGAAAGAAGAGTTGGGCATCACTCAATTTGAACCTGAATTCTTGGATCGTTACATTTTCGAAAGCACGCGCGACAGAGAATTGGTTTACGCCTTTAAAGCGGTAGTCAACGAGCCGCCTCAACCTTCTGAGGAACTGGACGGCGGACGCTTCTTCGCCCCCGAAGAAATTGAACTATTGTCGGGAAAAGGATTCTTCACACCCAACTTTGAGCAAGAATATCAGCGCTTATTTGGAAAAAACGAAACAGAAAAGTAAGATTTTTTTGAAAAAAAAGTAAAAATCGCTTGTTGGAATGAAATATTCTTTCTAATTTTGCACTCGCAAACGAGAAACAAACTCAAATGCGGAATGGCGAGATAGCTCAGCTGGTTAGAGCGTCGGATTCATAATCCGGAGGTCGTGGGATCATGCCCCACTCTCGCTACAATAAAAAGAAGCACTTACGCAAGTAGGTGCTTCTTTTCGTTACTGTAGGTATGTTCTATAAAATTCCAGTTGTTCCTCTGTAGTGATGAATTTCGAAAGGGGGAGTGCTGCCTATGAGTGTGATGACATCGATGCGTGCAGGTTGGTCTAGATTATGCTTGCGCAGATAAATGCCTGCCGCCTCGCGGATGTTCGCCATTTTCTCGTTGTCAATACTACTTAGCGCAGGGGCAAAATTTTCGTTGGAGCGTGTTTTTACTTCGACAAAGATGATTTCACCGAAGAACTCCGCAATGATGTCAAGTTCCAGGTGCTCGTATCTCCAATTGCGATCGAGTAAGGTGTAGCCTTGTCGTGCGAGGTAGCGACAAGCTTCTTTCTCCCCCAAAGCACCGAGCGTGTTGTGTGAAGCCATCTTACATATTATTTTTTACGTTTGCGTTTAAAGAATTCTTGCATTAAACTTCCACATTCTTCTTCCAGCACTCCTTTTTCTACAATAGTTTTGGGATGAAGAGCTTGTGGGGCAAAAAAGGAATAGCCACGTTTGGGGTCGGAAGCACCATAAACGAGGCGGCCCAACTGTGACCATCCGATGGCACCTGCACACATGATGCAGGGTTCTACCGTAACGTAGAGAGTGCATTCGTTAAGGTATTTTCCGCCGAGCGAATTGGCGGCTGCCGTGATGGCTTGCATCTCAGCATGGGCAGTAACATCGTGGAGCGTCTCCGTAAGGTTATGTCCACGGGCGATGATTTGTTCGCGACAAACGACGACGGCTCCTACCGGAATCTCGTCTTCATCGAAAGCAGCGCGCGCTTCCTGGAGTGCGCGCTGCATGTATTTTATGTCAGCAGGGGTGGGCATGTGGTTTAGAGTACAGATAGCAGAGTACAACTACCATCCAGATGATATCTTGTCAACTAGTTTGTTAAATTAGGTTATGAGGTTTTGAGGTTTTAAGGTTGTAAGGTTTTGAGGTTGTAAGGTTTTGAGGTTATCAGGTCCGAATGGTTCTTATAACCTTATAACCTTACAACCTATAACCTTATAACCTATAACCTTATTTTTGTGACACCCCCTTCATAGACAATGCCACACGTCCGCGCGCTTCGTCAATTTCGATAACCTTCACCATCACCTGTTGCTGCAACTGCACTACTTCGGATGGGTCGCGCACAAATTTGTCGGCCAGCTGCGACACGTGGACGAGTCCTTTCGTTTTAATGCCTAAATCAACAAAGCAGCCGAAGTTTGTGACATTCGAAACGATGCCAGGCACAATCATGCCTTCTGAAAGGTCGGCAATCGAACGGAGCGAGGCGTCGAAGCTGAACACCTGGCGGCTGCCGCGAGGGTCGCGGCCAGGTTTGTTGAGTTCCTGCATGATGTCGGTGAGCGTGGGCATACCAACTGCATCTGAACAATACTTTTGAAGGTCAATCTGTTGGCGCTTCTCAGTGCTGCTAATCAGTTCGCTGACGCTGCATGCTGCATCCTTCGCCATACGCTCCACGAGGGTATAGCTCTCGGGGTGAACGGCCGTATTATCGAGCGGATTGTCCGCACCAGGTATGCGCAAGAAGCCAGCACACTGTTCGTAGGCCTTCGCACCGAGGCGAGGCACCTTTTGCAGTTCCTTGCGTGAGCGGAAAGCACCATTTTCAGCTCTATAGTCCACAATGTTTTGTGCCAATGCGGGGCCGAGCCCTGAAATATAGGTGAGCAGGTGCTTGCTGGCGGTATTAAGGTTTACACCTACGGTATTCACACAGCTTTCTACGGTGAGGTCGAGTGCCTGCTTGAGGGCTGACTGGTCCACGTCGTGCTGGTACTGTCCGACGCCGATGGACTTGGGGTCAATCTTAACCAACTCCGCCAGTGGGTCGGCCAAGCGGCGGCCGATACTTACGGCACCACGTACAGTGACGTCGTAGTCGGGAAATTCGTCGCGCGCAATTTTTGAAGCCGAATATACAGAGGCCCCATCTTCGCTGACAAGGAAAATGTTGACGTTAGAGAGGTGGAGCGAGCGCACCAGTTCTTCTGTCTCACGGCCTGCCGTACCGTTGCCGATGGCTACCGCTTCAATATGATATTGCTCGATGAGCGTAGATAGTTTTCCGCACGAGCGTGCCCATTCGTTGCGGGGTTGGTGGGGATAAATCGTATCGTTGTGAAGCAGGTTACCTTGTGCATCAAGGCATACCACCTTACACCCTGTGCGGAAGCCAGGGTCGATGCCCATGATGCGCTTCTGTCCTAAGGGCGCTGCAAGCAACAACTGGTTAAGGTTGGCAGCAAACACACGGATGGCTTCCTCGTCGGCAGCCTTTTTCGAGCTGGCGGCAAACTCTGTTTCGATAGAGGGTTTGAGCAGACGTTTATAAGCATCCGTCATGGCCATCACTACCTGCTCGCCACACAAGCCGCGAGTGGGGTAGCCACGCAAGAGGCGGTCGAGTGCATCGTCTTCGTCCTTCGGACTGATGCTCACACGCAGGAATCCCTCAGCCTCGCCACGACGAATCGCCAGGAGGCGGTGGCTGGGGAGGCGACGCAGGGGTTCGCTAAAGTCGAAGTAGTCTGTATATTTCACCGCCTCCTCGCGCTTTGATTTTACGACGGCCGAACTGATAATAGCTGTGCGCTCAAAGGTGGTGCGCAGCGTGGCGCGGACTTGTTCGTCCTCGCTCATACGTTCTGCCAGAATATCGCGTGCTCCTTGCAGTGCATCGTCAGTGGTTGGCACTTCATCGGTCAGATACTTCTCTGCCAACTGCTGTGGATTGGCATTGGGATGGAGGAGGATGGCATCGGCAAGTGGTTCAAGCCCACGCTTACGAGCAGCTTCAGCGCGTGTTTTGCGCTTAGGTTTGTAGGGAAGATAGATGTCTTCCAGTACAGTGGCATCCCAGCATTTGGCAATGCGCTCGCGCAGTTCATCGGTGAGTTTGCCTTGTTCCTCAATGGTTTGCGTAATATATTCCTTACGATGTACGAGTTCATTCAGTTTGCGCTGCTGGTCGGCCACTTCTGCCACTTGCACATCAGAAAGTCCGCCAGTGGCTTCCTTGCGATAGCGCGAGATGAAGGGAATGGTTGCTCCCGTGTCGAGCAGTTTAATTGTATTTTCTACTTGCCGCTCCTTGATATTGAGTGAGCGGGCTATGATGGAGAAGATTTCTTGCATAGGATTTTTTTGATGTGTGTATATATTTGCAAATTTAGCGAAAACAAATGAAGCCGAGTTGTAATTATTTGTAAATTTGCGTAGTATTTGTAAAAAATAAAACGGTGTTTAGGAAAACTTCTTCGGCTGAGCGCGAGGTGCTGTGGAACGGTAATTATCTGCGCGTGTGGTCGGCCAACTTCATGATATTCTTCAGTTTCATGTTGCTGACCCCATTGTTGCCTTTGTACCTTCATGAGACATTTGGTGCCGACAAGCACACCATTGGTGTAGTGCTTTCGGGCTACACAATAGCCGTCATGCTGGTGCGCCCCTTCAGTGGGTATCTAGTTGATAGCTTCTCGAGGCGCAAGGTGTTGCTCGTTACGTATTTCTTGTTCTTCCTCTGTTTTGTAGGCTACCCACTGGCAGGCACGCTATGGCTCTTTGCCCTGGTGCGCACACTTCACGGACTTCCTTTTGGAGCCACTACCGTTGCCAATAGCACAGTGGCTATCGACGTGCTGCATCCGACGCGCCGCGCTGAGGGCATTGGATATTATGGACTGAGCAATAATGTGGCAACGGCGCTGAGTCCGATGTTGGCGCTGGCGCTCTACGAGTGGACCGGAAGTTTCGAATTGTTGTTCGGAGTGGCAATAGCTGTATCTGGGGCTGGATTCTTGATAAACCGATCGCTCAAACTAAAACCGCGCGAAATTGTTGCGCCAGCCAAAAAACTGTCGCTCGACCGCTTTATCCTCGTCAAAGCATTGGGCATGGGCATATGTTTTTCCTGCTTGTCGTTTTCTTATGGTGTGATTTCTACGTACATTGCGCTCTATGCGAAGGAGGAACTCGGGCTGCTGAGTGGTTCGGGTGTGTTTTTCTTACTTATCGCACTAGGGCTGATTGTTTCACGCTTGTATGGTGGCCGTTCCTTGCGTAGGGGGCGCGTGTTGCACAATGCAACGCTTGGGCTGCTCGTGTCTTTGGTGGGCTATCTGCTCTTTGCAGGGGTGCATAATCTTTGGGGATTTTTCGGAGCGGCACTCATTATCGGCTTGGGTAATGGGCACATGTTTCCCGCCTTTCAAACCATGTTCATCAACCTAGGTGGTAGCCAAAAGCGAGGCACCGCCAACTCCACAATGCTTGTTTCGTGGGACGTCGGCATGGGGCTTGGTGTCTTTCTCGGCGGTATGGTTGCTGAATACAGCTCGTTTTACGCTTCGTTCTGGATGGCATGGGCGGTAAATGCCCTGGGCATCCTGCTCTATTTTATATATGTCCGCGGCTTTTATCAACGTGCGATGGAAAATATAATATAGAGTACAGTTTACAGAGTACAGAGTACAACGATCATCCAGATGGACTCTTGTTTACTTGTTTACTCGTCAACTTGTTTACCAATTTATACTAAGTACACCCAACTTGATTGCTTGCTAATCGTTTGCCAACATATTATTTCCCCTTTACTAAAACTAAAACAATAAGTCCTTGAATGAAATAGGTTTTGGTAATATCAAGAGAAAAATGTACTTTTGCTATAAGATTGGCGTCAGCTTTAGCCCTGCGACTCGCAATATAGACGAGTGGATCATAGAATCTTAAAAAACATCAATATTAATCAAAAAAGCGTGCAAAGCTCAAATTTGTGAGCCATGCACGCTTTTCTTATTATTTCAAAATATTTATTCAGCTACTTCAGTTACGCGAGTGTAAGTAATACCACCATTATAAAGATCCCAAAGACCAGCACCCTGCTCAGTAGCGGGCATAATGCAATATGTAAAGAATGCACCAGGCATCTGGAGTGTCTGATAATTATCAGTTGAGTAAAGGATACCGTAGTTAATTTTTCCGTTGATATCATTCAATGCTTCCATTGCATCAACTACTTCACCGAATGTAAAGATGTAGCCACCTGTAATTTCCAACTCACCACCCTCTACAGGAACCTTAACACCAGTGAGGTGAGCGTCTGTTTCGGGAGTGATGTAGAGCACGCCTTCTTCGAAGTCTGCTGTAACATAATTGTAACCATCAGCATAAGTAAAACCAAATTCCTTGAAGCAAGGGTCGATGTCGCCAATGATGAATGATGTAGCAGCAGCACCGCTCCATTCTACTGTGATTGTGTCTGAGTAGATGTAGCTGGGATCCATTGCAGAAGGAATGTTATATACATACTTACCAGCGGGAGTTGCAGGCTGTGTTGCAGGGATCACGTAAGTCAAACCTGCGCTCTTGAATACGATTTCGCCAGCACGATCTGCACCTGTATCATTGATATGAGCTGTAAACTTGATAGTAGCAGTTGCATTAGTACCACGCGCTGCAGGTGTGTTTACTGTGATCCATTCGGGAGTTTCTACAGTGTATGCACCAGGAGCTGTAAGCGTAACAGAGAGAGTTTCATTCAAACCTGTAAGAGCGAAGCTTTCAACGTCAGCTGTCAATACGGGATTAGGTTCTACAGTGTCTTCTGCACAGCTAACAAAGCCTGCAGATGTAGCCAAGAAAGCTACGGCATAAAGAAAAAATCTTTTCATTGTTGTATAGTTTTAGTTTTTAGTATGTTTCAAGAAAATACAAAGAATTATTAAAATCCTTTTTCATTTAGTTTTTGCGTATAGGTTGCAAAAGTAAATTATTTTTCCTCCATGGCAAATATTTTTCACGTTTTTTTGCGAAAAACAACATTTTTATAAAGAATCATTACAAAATCTTATGGAAAAAATTACAAAAATCACAAATTGTGAGTTGTAGAAATCTAATTGCAAAGAATGTCGTTTTTCCCACTACGCTATAAATATAAATATGAGTATTCATGGTATTTAAGATTATTTTCGTATCTTTGCTCCATTAAGGGGAAAGCAACACTTAGCCAACCTGAAATTTAATTATTCAAAAACATATAATCTTATGCAAGTAATCAAAAAGTTTAAGCGAATGTTACTCGCAGCTGCGTTAGTAGCATTCGTGAGCGTGCCTTCGTTGGCGCAAACTTTCACGAAGGGTAACCTCTACGTACTTGAACCTGCTACACAGCAGGGAAAAGCGGTGGCTTACACCTCAGCTGGTGCAGTAACAACTGCTCCTATCTCTACAACTGATGCACTCCAACAGTGGACTATTACAGAGTTGGCAGGCAGCTGGCGCATCATTAATCCCTTCTCAAATTTGGCAGTGCGTTGCACCGACAACGGTAAAGTGGAGATGGGTGAGAACAATGGTTCTGACGAATTCCAGCTTTGGAAGACTGAGGCTGCAGCCGATGGTCTTTACTACCTCGTACCCAGTAACCAACCTACAAAGGCGGCTTACTTGCAAAAGAATGGCACACTTGCTTTGATGGACAAAGCAAAGGCAAAGGGCAACCGTAGCGCAATGTTCGCACTCAAGCCCTCAGCTGTTTCTGGTTTTGATGACAACATCACTTACCGCATCCGTAGCGTAGCGCAGCCCGAACTCGTATTGGGTAATGGCGACAGTGGCGAAAACAATGTTCGCATTGTGGCAGAAGCTGTTGATGCAATGAATCGTGGTCAGTACTGGAACATCAAGATGCTCGACCTCAAGCAACGCGTCGTAGTAGGTGCGTTCTACACACAAAACTTTGACGACGGTGGCGACAACATGGGCATCAAGCACATGATTCAGTGGGCAGCGCAAGAAGGCGTGTGGAACAACGCACGTTGGGAGTTTCAACCCGTTGAAGAAATGCCTGGCGCTTACCGTTTTCTCTCTGCTGGCGTGAAGTCAAACGGAGGTACTACAATGTACTCATTAAAAGACGGCAAGATGGCGCTCGTTCCCTACGATGCTGCCGACAAGGCTGCATGGTTCACCTTCGAACAGGTAGAAAAGCCCAAGATTAAGTCGCCCATCTGGGAAGACGAAACAGTCTTCGCCATCAACAAGGAAGTGGGCGTGGCTACATACATGCCTTACGCAACTGAAGCCGACATGCTTGCCGACGCTGCTTACTACGCAACGCCTTGGACAGAACCCATCAACAAGCAATACATGACGCTCAACGGCACATGGAAGTTCCACTTTGTGCCCGAGCCCTCACAGCGTCCCCTTAATTTCTTCGAGGAAGGCTTTGGCGTGAGCGAATGGGACGAAATTCCCGTCCCCTCTAACTGGGAAATGCACGGATTTGACCGCCCCATCTATTGCAACGTGGAATATCCTCATAGCAACACACCTCCTTTCATCAAGGCACGTCCCGGTTTCAACGACGGAGGTAAGAATTACGGCATCAATCCCGTAGGTTCTTACGTACGTTTCTTCCAAGTGCCCGAAGATTGGCACGGACAGCGCACAATTCTCCACTTCGGTGGTATTTACTCGGCTGCAAATGTGTGGATCAACGGAGAATATGTTGGTTACACTCAAGGCGCCAACAATGTAGCGGAGTTTGACATCACCAAGTTCTTGAAGAAGGGCATTCAGAACCGACTTGCGGTAGAAGTATTCCGTTGGAGCGACGGTTCTTACTTGGAATGTCAGGATATGTTCCGCATGTCGGGCATCTTCCGCGACGTATATGTTTACAACGTGCCTACAGTCAGCGTACGCGACCACTACATCACATCAAAGCTCTCTGCCGACTATAAGAACGCAACGATGCAGGTGGAAATGCGCTTCGACCCCATCCAGGGCCACCACAACGATAAGAAGAACATCACAGTCAAGGTGTTCGACCCCAAGGGCGAACTCGTAGCATCGAAGGACGTTGTTTACGGACTCTTCGACGCCGGCTTCTCTCGCTATCGCGCAGCTGTTGAGTTCGACCTCCAGAATATTCTTGCGTGGACAGCCGAAACGCCCAACCTCTACACCGTGCGCATCATTCAGAAGGACGCTGCGGGTAAGGAAGAAATGGCATTCTCAACAAAGTATGGCTTCCGCGACATCAAGATTAAGAACTCAATCGTGTATATCAACGGTAAGCGCGTGTTCTTCAAGGGTGTAAACCGCCACGACTCTCATCCCCTCTACGGCCGTGCTGTTACTACAGAGTCAATGCTGGAAGACGTGCTCCTCATGAAGAAGAACAATATCAACACCATCCGTACGTCGCACTACCCCAATGCTGCGCGCATGTATGCAATGTTCGACCACTTCGGTCTCTATTGCTGCGACGAAGCCGACCTCGAAGACCATGCCAACCAAACAATTTCTGACCGCGAAAGCTGGATTCCTTCGTTCGTCGATCGTATCGACCGCATGGTGCTCCGCGACCGCAACCACCCCTCAGTTGTGATGTGGAGTTTAGGTAATGAAGCCGGCGCTGGTAAAAACTTCAAGGATTGCTACGAAGCTGCTGCTGCGCTCGACTCTCGCCCCATCCACTACGAAGGTACACGTATTGACAAGCCCTACGGTGGTAGCAAGTACAGCGACTTCTACTCTAAGATGTACCCCGGTATGGACTGGATGGCTGCTCACACTAGCAACCTCGACAAGCCCATGTTCATCTGCGAATATGCACACGCCATGGGTAATGCGATTGGTAACCTCACTGAATATTGGGAAGCTATCGAAAATAGCAACTCTACTATCGGTGGTTGTATTTGGGACTGGGTTGACCAGGCTATTTACGAACCAAAGGAAATAAAGGACGGCATCTATCATCTCCGCACGGGCTACGACTTCCCCGGTCCTCACCAGGGCAACTTCTGCTCAAACGGTATCATTCCCGCAACGCGCCATGAGAGCGCAAAGCTCAAGGAAGTAAAGGCGGCTCACGAATTTATCGCGTTCGAACTTCTCAGCGTTGACGAAAAGAAGAACACCATCGAGGTGAAACTCACTAACAAGTACAACTTCACTTGCCTGTCAGCGTTCAACCTCGTTTGCGACGTGATGAAGAACGGCACCGTTGTTGCCACAAAGACTACTGCGCTCCCCGCAGCAGCCGAAGGAAAGGCAGGCACACTCACAATCAAGCTCCCCAAGGTGAAACTCGCTAAGGCTAAGAAGGCGGGCGACGAAGTGCTCATAACGCTCCGCGTGGTGCATGCCGCCGACCAGGTATTTGCTGCCGCAGGCCACGAAGTTGCTACGCAGCAATACGAACTCGTGAAGCGTGCACCCCTCGCAGCGCTTAAGTCAAAGGGCGCCTTCGACAACGGCATCAACCAAAACGGTCGCTACATCCTCGGTAACGACAAGGTGCGCGCCATCTTCGATAGCGAAACAGGCGTGATGACCAACCTCAGCTTCGGCGGTCGCGAAATCATCATGGACAAGCTCGGCTTTGTTTACGACAACCACCGCTGGATTGAAAACGACAAGTTCCACAACACAAGCAACGGACTTGACGCTACTGCAAAGTTCAACGTTGAAGAAAAAGACGGTCTCATCGTCGTAACAACATCGCGCGATGGTAAACTCTGTAAGACCGACATCATCTATACACTCTATCCTCAGGGCGTGCTCGATGTTGACGCTACATTCACTCCCAAGCATGGCGAACTCCGCCGCGCTGGCCTTGTTTGCGCCATCGACTCAACGCTCAAGCAGGTGGACTACTACGCCCTCGGTCCTTGGGAAAACTACTCTGACCGCAAGGCAGGCGCTCTTGCTGGACGCTACTCAACTAAGATTGGCGAAATGCACGAACGCTACGTGAAGCCCCAGTCAACCGGTCAGCGCGAAGAACTCCGCGAACTCGTTCTCACTGACGCAACAGGCTTTGGCATCAAGATTGAAACCGAAGGCAACGTAAGCTTCTCTGCTCTCCCCTGGACAGACGCCGACCTCATGAACACCAACCACATGTGGGAACTTCAGGCACGTCCTTACACTGTGCTCCACCTCGACGCTTACCACCGCGGCGTGGGCAACGCATCTTGTGGCGGTGTTGACACCATTAATAAATATAAGGTGCCCAACAAGCAGATGAACTACAAGATCCGCATCTCTGCGAAGTAAGAACAATAAAATAGCGACCACGATTGCTGAATAGCCGTGGTCGCTTATTTTTTCAAAAAAATCTCAATATCAGCTTCAAAAAAACATGTTCCACCTCCGTCTATTCCCCCTACTGCTCTTCGCCTTTCTCGGCCTGCTGGCATCCAATGCCCAATCACTATCTATCAACCACGGCCCCTACCTGCAGAATGTAACATCCCAACGTGCCACCTTCGTCTTTAGCACATCTGAACGCAGTGTGGCTTATATAGAACTTTGCAGTCCGTCCGACACTATGTTGCTTTATCAAAAAATGGATGGACTCATAGCTGCCGACACCACGCAGTTTTGCATTAAGGCAGAAGGTTTAACTCCTGCCACACGCTACACCTATCGCATTCACGCAAAAAAAATCAAACGCTTCGCACCCTACAAAGTTGAATTTGGCGAAACAACTAGCTCACAAGAATATACATTCTCTACGCTCAATCCAAAACAAAAGAACTGGAGTTTCTTCGCCACTTCCGACATGCACGACCGCCCAGCGCTACTTGCACAATTACTGAACGTATGCGATTATAAGACTTGCGATGCTTTCTTTTTCGTTGGCGATATGATGGGACACTTCGAACGAGGCGGACACACGCCCTACAGTTCGTTCATCGACACCTGCGTCCACCTCTTTGCTACAGAAAAAGCCTTTCACTGGGTACGTGGCAATCATGAAACACGCGGTAACCTCGCTCGCCATTTCAGCCGCTATGCACCACAGACGTCAAACCACATTTATGGTGCACAGCGCTTAGGCGATGTAATGATAATTATGCTCGACGTTGGCGAGGACAAGGCAGACAGCCACAATGTTTATGCAGGATTGGTTGACTTTGACGCTTACCGCAGCCAACAAGCCGAATGGCTCAAGCAGGTGGTTAGTTCCAAGGATTTCAAGAGGGCAAAATACCGCATCGTCATGTCACACTTCCCCCTACTCAACCTGGAGTGGCTCAAGGACTGGAAAGGTTGCGAAGATGCTTACCGCAAGTTCCTTCCCATACTTAACGACGCAAAAATCGATATTATGATTTCCGGACACACCCACCGACTTCGCTACCACCCTAAAGGCGAGAGCGACAATCGTTTCCCTGTATTGGAGCAAGGCCATAAAAACGCCACACGCATTGACCTTATTGACGGCAAAATACATATCTCCGTCAGAGATGCAGAGGGCAAGGAAGTCTTTGGCGAAACGATTTGTAAATAATTTAAGTTTCGCCAAATAAAACAACTATTCAGAATGTAGACTTCAATTGATGTACAAACGAGTGAATATAACTAATTTCTCCTCCTCCAGTTAGCTAATCTTTGCCAACATCTTCAGAACCACAAAATATAATTTATTTACGATATTTTTAGGGAACACGAATCACATGAAACAAAGTTCGCAGCCCGTAGGGGCTAAAGGCAATTTAACGAATCCATTGTGATACGTGGAAACAAAAGCCAACAAGCAACTTCGCACCGCTACCAACTATTATTATCGTGGTAGCAGTGCGAAGTTTAATTTTATTATATTTTACGACTGACGCTAATAGCTTTCGCAACTAGGTGGGAGGGGGAATTTACCTGCATTTCTTGTCAAGCGAAGTGGCTGACCCCTGCAAGGATTCAGTCAGTTCGGGTTTCAATTCAAGCGCCTTGCGGAGGTCATCGGCAGCACCGAGCTGATTGCCCACATGGTGTTTCACAGCACCACGCGCCATATAAGCCTCAGCAAAATCAGGCATTTGCTCTATTGCATTGTCATAAAGTGCGAGAGCTTCTTCCCAACGTTTAGACTGTTGAAGCAAATTGCCAAGACGAAGCACCACATTGCCTGCCTCAGGCTTCTGAGCTAGAATACTATGGTAAGCAGCTATTGCATTTTCCGTTTGTCCATCAAGCGCTAAAATATCTGCACGCAACAATGCATAGGCAAGTTGTTCGGGCTCAAGCGCAATCAGTGCATCCACATCAGTAAGCGCTTCCTTACCCTGCCCCATCTGCATCAAAGTCACAGCACGCAATGTGAGAGCATACTTGTCTTCAGGATTCTTTGTCAGGCATTCTGTCAGCAATGCTATGCCAGCAATGGGCTGATTATCAGCAATAAGTTTTTTAGCTTGTTCGAGCATAGTAAAAACAAAAATCAAGGTCTTTAAAGCCCCTAATGACCTTAAAGACTTTAAAGACCTTTACTTGAGTGTCTGATTATCCGTAGATGATATTGCCGTTTTCGTCTTCAAACTCTTCAGTAGAGCGTGAGTACTGATTCATCGCACGAAGGCTCATACCCATGCTTGAGAAGCCACCGTCGTGGAAGAGGTTCTGCATTGTCACCTTGCGAGTGTAGTCAGAGAACATCATCACGCAGTAGTCAGCACAATCTTCTGCCGATGCATTACCGAGGGGCGACATCTTGTGAGCAAACGACATGAGGTCGTGCATGCCCTTCACACCATTACCTGCTGTTGTAGGAGTGGGCGACTGAGAGATTGTGTTAATACGAACGTGCTTTTCACGACCATAAATATAACCGAAGCTACGAGCAATGCTTTCGAGCAAGCTCTTAGCGTCTGCCATATCATTGTAGCCAAAGAATGTACGCTGAGCAGCTACGTAAGAAAGCGCTACTACCGAACCATATTCAGCGATAGCATCCATCTTCTTTGCCACCTGAAGCATCTTGTGGAAAGAAAGTGCTGATACGTCGAGCGTCTTTTCGAGGAAGTTGTAGTCGAGATCGTCGTATGTACGACCCTTGCGTACGTTGGGGCTCATACCGATAGAATGGAGCACGAAGTCAATCTTGCCACCGAGGAGTTCCTGCGACTGTTCGAACACCATCTTCAAGTCTTCAACGTTTGTAGCATCCGCGGGAATCACAGGAGCGTTGAGTTGCTTTGAGAGTTCATCGAGTTCGCCCATACGGAGGGCAATAGGAGTATTGCTAAGTGTGATGGTTGCACCTTCTTCAACAGCCTTTACCGCAACCTTCCATGCGATAGACTGATCGTTGAGCGCGCCGAAAATAATACCGCGCTTACCTTTCAATAAATTGTTTGCCATAAAATTTCTTCGTTTTACGAACGACGCACGCGGCGCCGACTATTTCTTAATTCGGCACAAAATTACATCTTTTGTGCAAAAACAAAAGGTCGTAAACTCGCTTTTTCCGACAAGCCAATGAGAAAAACACTGTTTTTGATATGTATAATTCCCATTTTTATGCGTTAGTAAACGAGAAGACGAGAAGGGATGATTCGAACGATGAATATCCCGCCTCTTAATCGTTCACCATTCCTTAATACACCAAAGTACCAATGGGCTCGCCATTAAGCACCTTTTCGAGATTGCCATATACATCCATGTTGAATACATAGATGGGCAACTTATTTTCCTTACACATCGCTGTAGCAGTGATATCCATCACCTTGAGGCCACGCTGGAGCACTTCGTCGTAAGTAATTTCGTCGAACTTGGTAGCTGTGGGATCCTTTTCGGGGTCGGCAGTGTAAACGCCGTCCACACGTGTGCCCTTCATCATCACTTCGGCTTCGATTTCGATACCACGAAGCGAGCTACCTGTGTCTGTTGTGAAGTATGGATTGCCTGTACCGCCACTCATGATGGCTACTTCGCCACGTTCCATAGCTTCAATAGCTTTCCACTTTGAATAGTATTCGCCAATGGGCTCCATGCGGATAGCTGTAAGCACTTTGCTCTTCACACCGATTGCACCAAGTGCAGAACTGAGTGCCAATGAGTTGATGACGGTAGCACACATACCCATTTGGTCGCCCTTCACGCGGTCAAAACCCTTGCCTGCGCCAGAGAGTCCGCGGAAAATGTTGCCGCCACCAATAACAATACCAATCTGAACGCCCATGCTGAGCGCTTGCTTAATCTGTTCGGCATACTGGTTCAAGCGGTTTACGTCGATACCATAGCCTTGTTCGCCCATCAAACTTTCGCCCGAAAGCTTGAGCAATATTCTTTTAAACTTAGCCATATAATATATGAGGTTTTGAGGTTATGAGGTTATGAGGTTGTGAGGTTGTGAGGTTGTGAGGTTGTGAGGTTGTGAGGTTGTGAGGTTTTGAGACTGTTAGGTTATTAGGTTCTGAGGTTATTAGGATGCTGATTGCTCCGAGAATTCTGATGATTCAGAGTTTTCACCTTTCACCTTTCTCTTTTCTATAAGTAAGGTGGTAGCTGGAACAAACGTGTGCCATTGCTACCTTTAATAAGAATAAGCTTTTCGGCAATTGGATGTGCCTGCAATTCTGCAATTACAGCATTCACATCTGCAAAACATCGGTAGCCTGCAGCCTCTGCGCCAGCTGCTTCAAAATTATCACCGACTGTCCACACGTTTTGAAAGCTCAATTCTTGCAATAAAGCCACAACAGCCTCGTGTTCTTCCTGCGAAGCAGCGCCCAGCTCGCGCATATCACCCAGGATAAGCATCTTCTGCGAATGAGGTATGAGGTTGAAATTCTCAATCGCAGCCTTCATGCTCGTCGGATTGGCATTATAGGCGTCAACGATGAGTGTGTTGCAGTTCGTGCGCTGTAGTTCCGAACGTTTATTCGAAGGAGCATAATCGGCAAGCGCTTCGCTGATGGCGTCTTCGCTGACGCTAAAACGGATTCCCACTGAAATAGCTGCCAACATATTATTGACATTATAGGCGCCTACAAGCTGCGTTTGCACCGTGTGCCACTCACCTCCATTCACTCTCCATCGAAGCAACACACAAGGGTTGCATTCCACCACTTCTCCTTCAATATCGAAGCCATTGCCAGGCGCTCCATAGCTCACGCACTTCAATCCTACGGCCTCGGCCGTGAGCAATGCGTCGTTGCCGTTGAGGAAAATGAAGCCCTCGGGCTTGTTGCCTAAGTAGCGGTAAAGCTCAGCCTTTGTCTTCACCACCCCTTCGAGCGAGCCAAATCCTTCGAGATGTGCTTTGCCAACATTTGTGATGAGTCCGCACGTAGCATCTACTATTTCACTGAGGTCAGCAATCTCGCCAGGGTGGTTTGCACCAGTTTCGACAACAGCAATCTCGTGATCCGCACGCAATTGGAGAAGTGTCTTAGGCACTCCAATATGATTATTAAAATTGCCTTGCGTAAAGAGTACATTATATTTCTTAGAGAGAACAGCTGCCGTCAGTTCCTTCGTCGTGGTCTTGCCATTGGTGCCCGTAATTTGTACAACGGGAATGCCCATCTGTTGGCGGTGATGGTGCGCCAGCTCCTGCAACATCAGCAACACGTTACTTACATACAGCATCCGCCCATCACTCCCCGCCACTTCAGGGTCGTCCACCACGGCATAAGCACAACCCTTAGCGAGCGCTTCGTGGGCAAACTTATTGCCATCAAAGTTATCGCCTTTCAATGCAAAAAATATAGAGCCTTCAGGACAATCGCGTGTGTCTGTCGTGATAACAGGATTCTCTTGAAACAGTTCGTAAATACCTTCTAATGTCATAATCTTTCAAATCGGAGGAAATAATTCATTCCCTTATCCGACAAAATTACGGAAAAAAACGGAACTCCAACCCATGTAGCCAATTATTCTGCGTATATTTGTAGGAAAATTAAGGTGCGACATGTTTTTGTACATAAATCAAACGGTCAAAACACCCTGCACACTTGCATTAAAAACTTGACACGCCTCTCCCTTTCTTTAATATGAAAAGCCAGCTTGAATCCTTAACGCTTAATTGCGGCGGAAGACTACTAAGCCTTCACACACCTGTCGTGATGGGCATACTGAATGCTACGCCCGACTCTTTTTTCTCCGACAGCCGTAAACAGACGGAGGTCGAAATCAGGGAGCGAGCTACACAAATCATCACCGAGGGGGGCACGATTATAGACGTTGGAGCCTACTCCACACGTCCCTTTGCTTCAGAAGTATCAGAGACCGAGGAACTGCAACGCATGCGCCATGCACTGACTTTCATTCGTAAAGAACACCCCAATGCTATACTTTCAGTCGATACATTTCGCGCCAGCGTTGCCCGCATGAGCGTTGAGGAATTTGGTGTAGCAATAATTAATGACATTTCTGGAGGCGACGCAGATGCTGAAATGTTCAGCACAGTGGCGCAACTCAAGGTACCTTACGTTTGCATGCACATGCAGGGCACTCCACAAACCATGCAACTTTCACCAACCTACACCGACGTAGTGGGAGATGTGATTTTAAGTTTATCCGAAAAAGTCGCAACTTTACGAGGCCTTGGCGTAGCCGACATCATCATCGACCCTGGCTTTGGCTTTGGCAAGACGCTTGAGCAGAACTACGCCCTCATGCAACATCTCGAAGCGCTCCACATCTTCGGCTTACCCCTACTCGTAGGAATATCGCGCAAATCGATGATTCACAAATTACTCGACATCAACGCCGACAATTCGCTCAACGGCACTACAGTGCTCAATACCATAGCTCTCACAAAAGGGGCTCAGATCCTACGTGTGCACGACGTAAAAGAGGCTTGCGAAGCCATTCGCATTACCTCCTACATGCACAATATTGACTAAATTCTCACCATCCTCACACACTGCACTATGATAGATTTTGCCATCAAAGACCTCATTGACATACTACTCGTAGCGCTCATGCTCTTCTACATCTACAGACTCATGAAGCAATCGAGTGCCGCAAATGTTTTCTCGGGAATATTAGTATTCATCTTCGTATGGTTGCTATTTTCTCAAGTCCTCAACATGCGCCTCATCGGTAGCATCATGGACCAAATGATGAGCATTGGTTCGCTTGGACTTATCGTACTTTTTCAAAAAGAAATACGCCAGTTTTTTGCAAACATCGGTGTCCGCCATCGCCGACTCAGTTTCCTTAAATTCTTCGGCAATCGCAAACGACAGGACGAACGCGCCCATCGCCACCACATCATCCCCATCGCGATGGCATGCCTCAACATGTCGAAACAAAAGACGGGAGCACTCATCATCATCGAACGCCAGGAGTCATTACGCGAAGAGATGAAGTCGGGCGACTACATCAATGCCAACATCAGCCAACGCCTCATCGAAAACATCTTCTTCAAAAACAGCCCCCTCCATGATGGTGCAATGATTATCGCAGGCAAGCGCATTCACTCCGCAGGTTGCATCCTCCCCGTGAGCCACGACACCGACATCCCCAAGTCACTCGGATTGCGTCACCGCGCAGCACTCGGCATCTCACAAAAGACCGACTGCCTGGCTATCATCGTCTCCGAAGAAACAGGCAACATCTCAGTAGCTGCTAACGGAAAATTCAAACTACGCCTAGGAGCAGAAGAACTCGAACAATGGCTCACCACAGAATGGAGCGAATAAAGATGAGAATTTGTGACAGTAAGTGATGTGTAAATAATAAGCAGCATTAGTTTTAGCTTGTATTTTTGATTGATTTTCTTCTTACGAAGAAGGAGCATAGCGGGCTATGTGACTGATGAATAAGGAGAAAAGCAACAATTATTGTGCAAGGTGAGTGGAGAAAATTTATTTTATCCCGAGCCGCAGCCAATAATGTATTTATCAAAAAGACAACAGCAAATGAATACGAAAGGAAATGTCATGTTATTAAAACTGATGCAGGTTATTTTTTACATATCACTAAAGCAGACTAAAGCAGTTTAAAAAGGAATCAATGCAGATTTGGATTTCTTGCGAAAATGTTGTATCTTTGTACTACAAGGAGGAAGCTATGCTGCTTCCTCCTTTTTTTGGCCCCAAAATGGAAAAAACAACCTCAAAGGTCATTTAAATTTCTTCAAACATCGGAGGAACGACATCAAAGATCTTTTTTCCTACCTCGTTGGTCACAAATTTCACCCTCAATTTTGCTCTCAAAACCTCCAACTTCAGACAAAAAAACAACTTTTTTGAAAAAAAATCGCATTCCTTAAGCAGATTAAAGCGCAAGAGCAATATTTTTTACCATTACTAAATAAAATTCAAGGGCTTAAGATGATGGTTTATACAATAGCAGAAGGGGGAGATGGTGCGCGAGAATGTACGCGACGTTCCACTTCTATCTACAAAACTATGAAAACGGTAGTGGCAAAGGTATATGCGTTTCTTGGCACGCGACAGCGCTACATAGAATTTGCGCGCATCTTCCATTTTATCCTCATTCGACACGCTGCGATAGAAAGGATATACACTATCAACGACACCTGTTACAACCACATTATCAAACTCCAAGCCCTTAGCCTTATGCACGGTTGACACAAAAAGCTTTTCGCCTCGCTGGCGCATACACTCGCTGTCGCAAAGGTCGGTTTCGCGATAAGAAGAGAGGTCTAGGATGTGTCGATTAAGCTGCTCTGCAAAGGTAGGTGTAGCCGCCAGATTCACAACATCGAGTGACATAAAATCGAGTATCAAGTCGAACTTTGGAATACTCAACTTCATCTCTTCTGCCACAAACGCCATTTCCTCCATCAGCGTGGGCGAAAGCTCGGTACGCGAAGCACTCATCGCCTGAAGCGCATGATAATATGCCACGACGTAGCCCTGCGTCAAGCGTTTTGCAATGCGCTGAATTTCTGGGGATGAGAGCAATTGATAATGACGAGCCATCCGCTCTTGTGCCTCTGCTCTACACTTCAGCAGTAACTGATAGGTGGCCCAAATATCGTCGCTCGCCAAATGGGAATTTTCGCCACTCAACTCTAACTGTTCAAGCAAATTCTTCAAGCGATAGCTACAAAGTTGCGGAAAGAGCCGACGTGCAAGCACCAATGTGTCGAACACCTCTGAGAAGTAGCGTTGCGTACCTTCCGTTGGTCGCAAAGGAAGATTGTGCGAAATGCCACAACGCTCAAGATTATTAAAGAGAATGGCATTATCAAACTTCACATTATGTCCGCAAAGCACACTGCCCTCGGCATACTCCACAAAACGACTCAGCCCTTTGCTACGCTCCATTTTTGAGCGTCTAGCATATTCCTCTACCAACGGATTCACAATTTCGCCAAGCATGGCTGGAATCTCACGGTCAGTATGCAACAATACTTCAAAATCAGAACCTTCTATCTTCTTTCCTCCTCGCACCTTGAATGCTGCGAGTTGCACAATATCATCATTCAACACGTCCGTCCCTGTTGTCTCCGTGTCGTAAACCACAAACGTCTGTTCATCCCACGCCTTGCAAAATTGGGTAACATAAGTTTCGCCTTCATAGCGCAAAAAGTCGGAAGGCACCATCCCTTCGCCAAACAAGCGCACCACCGAGGCACGACTCATGGCATAGGATGGCTCTACGCCTAACTGTCGGAAAATATGCGCCCACGCCAACACATTGTGCTCATTATGCACAATGCTAAAGTGCGACAAGAGCGCCTTCATGTGAGGATGCATAAACATGTCCTGCCCAGAAATCTTGAAATGAGGCGTAGTGCTCAGCAGTGCGCTCACTTTGTCGGCATCACTATTTGTTGGAACGATAATAGCTGTAGTCTCTCCCTCTCGGCTCGTCAATGTAGGCACAAGGTGAGTAGCAATGTTTTCAAACTCATCATCGCTCGACTCGGACACGCAAACACGAATACAGTCCGTCGTATCTCCAGGCATTACGAAATCTGTTGTCGGCAAGAGCGCACGGTCAACCCCCAATTGTTTTTCGGCAAAATCATTATATAAATTGAGCAAATGCTGAGGTGCACGATAGTTTTTTGAAAGTCGGTGGATACTATCTGCGCACACCTGCTTCAGATGTTCAATTGTAGCCATCTTAGCTCCGATAAAGGAGAATATCGCTTGCTGCTCGTCACCCAGGTAAATGAGTGTTCCCTTTTCAGTATCTTCCTGATAAAGCAAATCTACTATCGTCAACTGCATCGGATTGAGGTCCTGCACCTCGTCAATCTGAATCCATGGATAACGCACATGCTCCTGGTCGCGAAGGTGAACGTATGCCAATATCAGGATATCATCAAAGTCCACCATAGAATGTTGCTCCTTATAGCGTTCATACGAAAGAGCAAACTGCATCAACAACATCAAGCCCTTATAGTGCGAAGCAACCGATTCGGGCACTTCATCTTGATGATAATATATATGGAGCACACTCTGGCGCGAATACGCCATCCCCATATGATTACACAGTTGTCGGAGTTCCAATTTATAAGGAAGGGTTGCGATATGGAGCATCAAATCGTTTTCCACACCCAAACGCAACTGCATCATGAAATGCTGGTAGTTGGGCACATAATGCACCCCTGGGAACCCGTCAACACTACGTGTACAGATTCCTTGCAAAATATCGGTAATATCGTAGTCGTCGATGATAGCCGTTCGCAGGCTGAGCACCCCTTGGCCAAACAAAAGGTTAGAACAATAGCGATGCACATTGCCAACAAAGATATCTTCTGCACCACGCTCTACGAACTGAGCTATTCTCGTACGCATGCCACGAGCAGCTCGGTTAGTAAAGGTGAGACACAGCATTTTCTCTGGATGCAAGCCTCGTTGCAAGGCACGCATAATGCGATGCGCTAAGATATGCGTCTTGCCACATCCGGGAGGTGCCAACACCAAGTGCCGGCCACGTTCTATCTCAATAATTCGCTGCTGCATTTCATCGCACATTCGTTCCATAAATCCTATTGTTTTGTGAATTTTTGAGGTAAAATTAAAGAATGTTTAACAATTCTCCCTAATATAGGGATAGGAATCATGAAGTTTTGTGTAATTTTACGGCAATAACGTAGTAACACGTAATAAAACAACACTATTATGAAAAAAATATTTCTTCTAGCAAGCCTTGCCTTCACTATGGTTACAAGTGCGCTTGCACAATCGCCCACAGCAGCACTGCTACCCATGCCCAACAAGGTGACAATCTTAGAAAAAGAAAAGCCATTTCCTATTCTGAAAAATGGAATCACCGTGTATACTACAGACAAGACGTTGGACTTCGCCACACAAACATTGTCAGGCATACTCGCTGAAACATTTGGCGCTGAAGCCACACTCGCAAAGCAAGCTAAAGATGCCGACGTTATCCTTTCAATTGACGCAAGCCTTGAAGGCAATGAGCACTATCAACTCAACGTCAACCGCAAAGGCATCTGCATCAAGGGGGCAACGCCTGCAGCTGTGCTCTATGGCGTACAGACGCTCCACCAGGTGATGATGGGCGATGCTCGCAGCACGCTGAATGGCGAAGTAGCAGCCATCACAATCGACGATGCTCCCCGCTATGGTTTCCGCGCATTAATGCTCGACCCCGCACGCCACTTTCTGCCCTTAAAGGACGTAAAGTTCTTTATCGACCAAATGGTGCGTTACAAATACAATGTACTCCAGCTTCACCTGACTGACGACCAGGGATGGCGCATTGCCATTGAAAGTCAACCCAAGCTTGCCAGCAAACAGCACTACACAAAGCAAGAACTGCGAGAGCTCGTAGCTTACGCGGCACAGCGCGGTGTTGAGATTATCCCCGAAATCGATGTACCTGGTCATACAGTTGCTATTCTTGCTGCTTACCCCGAATTGGCGTGTCAGCATCTGCAGAACTCAAAGATGGAAGTGGGAACAACTACCAACCGAATGCTTTGTGCTTCGCAAAATCGTGTGTATAGCATCATGGCCGACGTTGTGCGCGAAGTGGCAGAGACTTTCGATTCACCCTACTTCCATCTAGGCGGTGACGAAGCTGCTGTGCCCGAAAATTGGGCAAAGTGCGAAAAGTGCCAGGCATTGATGAAAGACTATGGCTATACAAAGCCTACGCAATTGATGATTCCCTTCTTCAAAAATGTACTCGACAATGTGCGCAAGGCGGGAAAGAAGCCCATTCTCTGGTGCGAACTCAACAACATCTGGCCCCCTGCTGACGACTACCTTTTCCCCTATCCACAGGACGTAACGCTCGTCACATGGCGCAATGCCCTCACCCCCACTTGCCTGGAGCTAACGAAGAAGAATGGTCACCCCATCATTATGGCACCTGGCGAACATGCTTATCTTGACTATCCTCAGTATCGTAACGACTTCCCCGAATTTAACAATTGGGGCATGCCGATAACAACCCTGCAACGAACTTACGAGCTCGACCCTGGTTATGGTATGGAAGCCGCAAGCGTTGACCACGTGATGGGCGTAATGGGCACACTCTGGGCAGAGGCCATTCCCGATATCAATCGTGCCACCTATATGGCATTCCCTCGCGCTCTTGCATTGGCCGAAGCAGGCTGGACACAGATGGAACACCGCAGTTGGGACGACTTCAAACAACGCATGTTCCCCAATATATATTATTTAATGAGACAAGGTGTATCGGTGCGTGTGCCTTTTGAAGTAGTGAGATGAAATTAGAGTACAACTGAAAGAGTACGGATTACAACTTGCTTGCAAGATTCCATAGAGTTCTTCAAAAACCTTGAGATTTGCGACAACAATTTCAACTGCTTATTTATAATATTTAGAAAAAAACTACCTTCACCCAAATATGGCAGAATTAAAAGAAGGAACTTTCCTACAAAATGGTAAATACCGGATTGACAAGAAATTGGAAAGTGGCGGATTTGGCATTACCTATAAAGGTACGCAAATCGGCCTTGAACGCCATGTCGCCGTCAAGGAATTCTTCATGAAAGACTTCTGCATCCGCAACAAAGAAACACAACAAATTTCTATCCCCAATGATGATTACAGGGAGTTTGCCGAAAGATTCAGAGCTAAGTTCGTTAAAGAAGCACAAACGATAGCAAAACTAAATCACCCTCACATCATCCGAGTGTACGATATCTTTGAAGAAAACGGAACTGCTTACTACATAATGGAGTTTCACAGCGGCGGTTCGCTGGCTGACCTCGTAGAAAAACGAGGACGACTCAGCGAAGATGTCGCTCTCCAATATATCAGACAAGTGGCTGATGCGCTCCGCCATATCCACGCTCAAAAGCTCAACCACTTAGACGTAAAACCTGCAAACATACTTTTAGACGAAAATAAGGACGCTATACTCATCGACTTCGGACTCACAAAGCACTATGACCAAACAGGAGCACAAACCACGACGTCGCCCGTTGGGATGAGCCATGGATATGCTCCTTTGGAACAATACAGCATGGGGGGAGTCGGACTGTTCTCACCCGCAACAGACATCTATGCCTTAGGAGCAACTCTCTATAAGTTAGTTACAGGCGAAGTACCCCCTGAAGCGAGTGAAGTTAACGAAAACGGTCTCCCTCCCTTCCCCTCCTACGTTTCCCAACAAACGAGCCTAGCGATAACCATCGCTATGAACCCCAGCCGTAAGAAACGTCCTCAAAACATCGATGAGTTCCTCGCACTCTTGGAGCCCACAACCCAAAAAACAGAGGTCACAAATTCAACCTCCTCTCATAAAAGCTGCACCACTCGAACAGCAGAAGACGGAAGTCGCATAGTGACAATAAACGAAGTGAGTTTCTCGATGAAACCAGTAGAAGGTGGCAAATTCTTCATGGGCGGTACATCCGAACAAATTAATGCCGACCCCGATGAATACCCCATTCATGAGGTGGAACTCAGTAGCTTCTTCATGAGTGAAACACCTATCACCCAAGAACTCTACGCGACCGTTATGGGCACAAACCCATCTCGTTTCAACACCAATCCTCAACATCCCGTAGAGAATGTGACATGGCACGACTGCCACCGCTTTATTAAAAAACTCAATGAAATAACGGGATTCAAATTTCGCTTACCCACCGAAGCTGAATGGGAATTTGCAGCCCGTGGAGGACGAAAGACACAGCACTTTCAATATGCAGGAAGCGCAAATGTTCATGAAGTAGCATGGTTCGAAAGAAATTCCGACACGTCCACCCACCCCGTCAAATCAAAACTCCCCAACGAATTGGGCATCTACGACCTTAGCGGGAATGTATGGGAATGGTGCTTTGACTGGAAAGGTGACTACACCGCCATGGAGCAAACAAATCCCGAAGGTCCCGAAGAAGGAACGGAACGTATAAATAGAGGAGGAGCATGGTTCAGCAGCGAAAGAACCTGTCGCCTCTCAAACAGAAACGCAAACCTCCCCAACCACAAAAACATGATGTTGGGCTTTAGAATTGTATTAGAATAAGAAAACGATCTCAAATGAAAATAATTCTCGTAAACGGCAGCCCGCATAAGAATGGCTGCACACATACAGCACTCAACGAAGTAGCAAAAGAACTCCACGCTCAAGGCATTGAAACCGAAGAACTATGGTGTGGCACTAGACCCGTCATGGGCTGCATAGGTTGCGGACGCTGCAAGGACACCAAGCAATGCTGGTACGCCGAAGATGGAGTGAACGAGTTCTTACGCAAAGTCCCTGAAGCCGATGGCTTCATCTTTGGCACTCCGATTCACTTTGCAGGAACGTCGGGCAGCATCAAGCCCTTCATGGACCGCGCGTTTTGCTCGAAGATGGACATCTACGCCGGAAAGCCAGGCGCAGCCATCGTTAGTTGTCGCCGCGGCGGAGCACAAGGCGGCTTTGAAGACCTCAATCGTTACTTTACGATAGCCAATATGCCCATCGTAAGTTCTAATTATTGGAATGAGGTGCACGGCAACACACCTGAAGAAGTGTTGCAAGACGCTGAGGGAATGCAAACAATGCGCGGCTTAGGCAAAAATATGGCGTGGCTCTTGAAATGCATCGAAGCTGGTAGGCAAGCTGGCATTCAATTTCCCGAGCACGAAGCGAAAGTGCGAACAAACTTCATCCGATAGCTTTTTATTAAGAGCAACATGAAAGCACCACCCTAGGCAATAGGACGCATGGACTTTTGCCCTATAAAGTAGCGTGTATTTACACCTATCATCTTCATTCTAATTGCGAAATATTTTTACAAAACAAGGACTTTCTCCTTAGCGCAAAAACAGGCATTTTGGGGCACTCTGATTACAAAATAAAGAGTAAACTACTCGTACCTGTGGATAACTCCCAAAAGTGCGATTTGGATTTCGCTAAATTCTGTTGTATCTTTGTAGTACAAACGGGGAGGCCAAGCGGTCTCCCCTAATTTTTTGCCTAAAAAATGCAAAAACTACCTCAAAGGTAAGAAAAATTACCTTTGAAGTAGGAAATTTTACATCAAAGATCGTTTTTCGCACCTCCGACTTTGTTGTTTTTTCGCCCCTTTTGCTTGAATAGCCAGCCATCTCATCATCACAAGAGTAATATTTTGCAAAAACAAAAAGATTTTTACTTTTTGAACACTATACTTCCAAATTTCAAGAGTAATACTGCGAAACATTTTGACAAAAGAAGCCGTGAGCAGTAGCATAGCTGATCTTTGGACGCGTTTTAAAAAAAATCGCCTCAAGGAGGCAAAAATTCATTGCCCAGGGCAACAATTGATTTACAGACGAGTGGATGTAACTAAATTCTCCTCCTGAGTTAGGAGGTTTCTTTCACCCGATAACGGGGGAACCGAAGGGGGTTACCGCCGTATGGCGGGGAGGTGGTCTGTCAGATATTAGTGATTAAATTTTAGAATCTATTAGTGTGACAAAACCTTTCTCCGTTCTCTTTACGGCGATTTGTTGTAATAAGCTGCAGAATAATAAGTTTCGTTTTGATTGCATATTTATGTTTACAGACCACCTCCCCCTTCGGGGACTCCTCCTAACTCAGGAGGAGAATTTAGTTACATTCGACTATAGATTCCCCAAAGATACAGAATAAGCAACTTAGCGTCTTGGCAATTCGGAATAATAGAATACGAATCCAAAAAACTTCTCAATATAGTCTCATCTATTCATACAACTTTGAACACCCTACCTTTTGCCGCTGAAATAAATGTTTACAAAGATTAGCTAACTCAAGAAGAGAATTCGGTTACATCCGATTGTTGACTCCTTAATTATAATATTATATGTGAAAATTTGTGTGGATTTTTGGTAAAAAAATAATATATCGTGGTTATTGATAACGCATCCGTAAGGTCCGATTTTGTTTCTTATTACCCCAAAAACAAAGTCTAATTATCATTTTTTGTTAAAAAATCAATATTTTTTTGCCTCTCACTATTTGTAGTTTAAAATATTGATTTAATTTTGCGACCTATAACTAGCAATTCTTCTCCTTGTTTCAATTATAACAAACAATATTGAGAAGAATTGTTTTTAATTCTAACACAAACAAACGACACAAAATTATTAACTAAATTAAATTATTTATTTGTATGAAGAAATTCTACACACTCCTCACGCTGTGCGCAGCCTTCTTCGGCATCGCTACAGCAAGCGCTCAGATCAAAAGCGTATCTGAGTTCTCAAACACAAAAGCCTATACTGTAAAGAACAGCCGTTCTGCATGGGTTACAAACGCTGAAGCACTCAAGACAATCAATGACTTGAAGCTTAATGAAGACGCTACTGACCTCAACCAGCAGTTTGCATTCCTCACAGCTAACCAGGGCGAAACTTACTACCTCTACAGCGTAGGACAGGAAAAGTTCGTCAACAACAATGGTGCACTCAGCGCTACTCCCGACCACGAAATCTTCTTCACAAATGGTGACACTGAAGGTACTTTTGTAGTTTACTACGAAAACGGCAACTACATCAATGTAGGTGGTAGCAACCAGATGACAGTAGATGGTTGGAACACTCCTGATGCTGGTAACTCTAACTACTACTATGAAGTAGCTGACTTTGACCCAGCAGATGCTCTCGACCGCATCACTGCTCCTAAGTTTGTATCAAGCTATCCCGAGTTGGGCGCAATTCCTGCTACTACAAAGTCACTCACCATCGCTTTCTCAGAAAATATCAAGGCTGTTGAAGCTATTGTACTTCAGTCTTCAATGGGTGAATTACCTCCTATGACAGAAGAAGACTACTACATCTGGGACAACGAAGTGATTATCAACCTTCCCACTCAGTACACTGCAAAGATGCAGGACCTCACAGTGGTTCTTAAGGTTCTCGACGTTAATGGCAAGTATGTGACATACAGCAACCACGAATTCTTCGGTACTGTAGAAGACATGGTATTCCTTTCATATACTTTGAATCCTGTTGAACCTACTGTAGAATATGCTGGTTGTGAAAACGGTACAATCACAACTTCTACTAAGCAGCTCGAAATCACCTTCAACACTCCTATCGCTAAGGTTAATGGTGTGATGATTCAATCAATGTGGGGCGAATTCCCACCCATGGTTGAAGGTGAAAACTACACATTCGAAGATTGCACTTTGACACTCAACCTTCCCGCTGAGAACATGGAAGTTGCAGCACTCGTTCCCGCAGAATATAGAATTATGCTTATCGGTATTCAGGCTGAAGATATCCAGGGCAAGACTATTAAATACAGCAACAGTACACTATACCCCGCTGAAGCTGCTGAGCAGATGGGTATGACTTTCCTCCAGTACACAGTTTGTCCTGTAACAAAGGTTAAGTCAATCAGCCCCGAATGCGGCCACTACGACGCACTCCCCACTGAAATCACTATCGAATTCGACGGCGACGTTAAGGAAATCGAATACGGTGTTATCCGCACAAACTTGACTGGCTTCAGAGGTGCACCCATCACATCTGATAACTACACTATCGAAGGCAACAAGTTGACTCTCAACATTCCTGCTGAATATGTAGAAAACCAGGCTAACATGCAGATTCGCATGAACGTAGTTGACGCTAATGGCACATACGTTACATATGCTTACGACACTGACTACGAATACGAAGGCGCTATGATTCTTGAATACACAGCTCCTCTCAAGTCTGACCTCTTCGGAATGGTAGCTGCTGACCCCGCTGCTGGCGAAGTTGAAAAGCTCGACGTAATCAACGTTACATTTGCTGATCCTTACGAAACTGTTGTAGGTGGTTTCGACCCCTCTAAGGAAGCTTATGTCGCAAATGCTGAAGGCGAAATTGTTTCTAAGGTTTCTATGGAGCCCGTTCAGGAAGATGGTTGGAACACTAACGTAGTGAAGTTCACTCTCGCAACTCCTGTAACAGCTAACGGCACTTACACATTCGTAATCCCCGCTGCTACTGTTTACAACGAAATGTTCTACGAATACGCAGAAGACTTCGGTGTTGAAATGATGGGTGCGCTCTACAACCCCGAGATCCGCATCGAATACGTTGTCAACAATTCAGTAACAGGCATCAACGGTGTGGCTACAAGCGCTAAGGCTGAAGTTTACACACTCGACGGCCGCAAGGTGAAGGCTGGCCAGAAGCTCGCTAAGGGCATCTATGTTGTTAACGGCAAGAAGGTTTACGTTAAGTAATCTCTGAAACGCGTTACAAAAGCATAAATAAAGACTAGGGAGTGTCAAACTTATTGACACTCCCTAGTCAGTTTTATACTACCGACATGCAGTGAGAGATTAACGATGAACGTTTAACGAATAGCGAAGCCCACCAAACTCTAAACGCTCAACATTCGTACGCTGTAAGGTCGGGTATTCAAAATTATAAAACAGATGAAAAAAAAAGAGGATGCGCTACTTGGAAGCACATCCTCTTTTCTTATTTTACAGAAGCTTCTTTAAGGTGCGAAACTTCTTTGGTTTTAAGGTTGAAGGTTATAAGGTTTTAAGATTTGCCATTCGGTATGATTGTTATTCATTTACATTTACAGCCTGCAAAGTCCTCAAAACCTTACGACCTTATAACCTTATAACCTCAAAAACTTATGACCTCAAAATCTTATAACCTCAAAAACTTACAACCTCAAAATTTACTTTACCAAAGCAAGCGTGTCGCTAGCAATCATCAATTCTTCGTCAGTAGGAACAACAACCACCTTCACGCGGCTGTCTTCAGCTGAAATAATTTCTTCTTCACCGAAGTTCTTGAAATTCTTTTCTTCATCGAGCTTCACGCCAAGGAATTCAAGACCACTTACAGAGTTGTAACGAACGTCCCACTGGTGTTCACCCACACCTGCTGTAAAGACGATCACATCAACACCGCCCATGATAGCTGCATAAGAGCCTATGTACTTCTTAATGCGGTGGCTGTACATTTCGAGCGCCAACTTTGCACGTTCGTGGCCATTGTCAGCAGCATCCTTCACTTCGCGCATATCGCTTGACACGCCAGAGATACCAAGTACACCACTTTCCTTATTCAAAAGGTCGCTCATGCGGTCAGGATCATAACCTTCAGCCTTCATGATAGCGAGAACTGCAGAAGCATCAATATCACCTGAGCGAGTACCCATCATCATACCTTCGAGAGGAGTAAGGCCCATAGAAGTTTCAAAGCACTTGCCTTCCTTCACAGCAGTGATTGATGCACCATTACCAATGTGGCAAGTGATAATCTTAAGGTCTTCCACCTTCTGACCGAGGAACTCTGCAACGCGTGCTGATACAAAGCGGTGGCTTGTACCGTGAGCGCCCCAACGGCGGATGTTATTGTTTTCGTAATACTTGTAAGGCACTGCATACATGTAGCACTTTTCGGGCATTGTCTGGTGGAACGCTGTGTCGAATACAAATACCTGGGGAAGGTTAGGGAGCATGTTCTTTACTGCCTGGTAACCCTTGAGGTGAGCAGGGCTGTGAAGGGGAGCGAGGTCCATATACTGCTTCCACTCTTCGAGCATAGCGTCAGTAACAATCTGGCTTTCTGTGAAACGACCGCCAGCCACGATGCGATGACCAGCTGCAGAGATTTCATCAAGACTCTTGATTGCACCATACTCTTCATTGAGTAATGTATCGAACATCAACTTAATACCTTCAGTGTGAGTAGGACAAGCGTGATTGATAATCTTAGTTTCACCATTAATCTTTGTCTTCAAGAAAGAACCTTCGAGGCCGATTTTTTCAATACCACCAGCTGCCAAAACAGACTGATCGTCCATCTCATACAGCTTGTACTTAATAGAAGAACTGCCGCAATTGATTACGAGAATTTTCATAACGTTATATGTATTTATTGTTAAATTTATTTACAACCAAAGCCTAATATTGCTTAGACACTGCAAAATTACAAAAATTAACAAGTAACTAAACACCAAAATAGAGTTTTTTTTACCATTACTAACACTTTAGGTAGGTTCCACAAATTAACTTAAGCAAAGCAACTCAAGCTAATCTATAGAACCTACCTAAAATTCAAACAGCTTCTTAAAAAACAGATCTGCAACTATTATTCACCAGCCTTAGCAGCAATAGCCTGGTTTGCTGTGATAGCGACCATCTTGTAGATATCATCGATAGAGCAACCGCGTGAAAGGTCGTTCACGGGGCGTGCAATACCCTGAAGGATAGGACCAACCGCTGTTGCATGGCCCAAACGTTCTACAAGCTTATAACCAATATTACCTACTTCGAGGCGAGGAGCAATAAGCACATTTGCCTTACCTGCTACAGGACTTCCGGGAGCCTTGCTCTGGCCTACTGAAGGCACAAGTGCTGCGTCAGCCTGGAGTTCGCCGTCAATCATAATTTCAGGCGCCATTTCGCGTGCAATATTCAAAGCTTCCACCACCTTATCTACATCTTCGTGCTTAGCCGAGCCCTTAGAAGAGAAACTCAACATTGCCACACGAGGCTCGATTCCGGCAACAGCCTTTGCTGTGCGCGCTGTACAAACGGCAATCTGTGCCAACTGATTTGCATCGGGCACGGGAGTAACCGCTACGTCGCCCATTACCAACACACCATTGTCGCCACATTCAGGAGCTATAGTGAGCAACAACATCGCACCCGAAACGCATGTGATACCAGGCGTTGTCTTGATAATCTGAAGCGCAGGACGAAGCACGTCGCCTGTCGTATTCTGCGCACCCGCCAACTGACCATCAGCATCGCCAGCCTTGATAATCAAGCAACCGAGGTAAAGAGGATTCTTCACCAATTCGCGAGCCTGCTCTATGGTCATACCCTTCTTCTCACGAAGCTTTGCGAGGAGCTGCGCATACTCTTCCTGCTTAGGATGATTCAAGGGGTCGATAATAGTTGCCTTGTTAATATTTCCCAATCCCCACTCCTTCGCACGAGCATCAATTTCTGCAGGGTCGCCAATGAGGATAAGGTCTGCCACACCATCTGTAAGCAACTGGTTTGCAGCTTTCAACGTACGTTCTTCTGTACCTTCGGGCAATACAATGCGCTGCTTGTTTTCCTTGGCGCGCGCCACCAACTGTTCAATCAATTTCATATTTCCAAAAAATAATTATATTTCCTAAAGCGAGCCCGAGCGCGGATTTTTTTTCGAAGTAACAAATGGCTCCTTAAAAAAAAGTGGGGGAACCGTGCGAAATCTTACATTTTTCTGAGTAGAATATGCGCTCTTGCTTCTATTATGCAAAGTTACTGCAAAGGTTTGAGAGCAAAAAAGGATTTTTTATTTAATTTTGAAAAAAGTTTTATTACCTTTGCTGCCGACATCCGTCAGGGAGGATGCACTATATACGTAAGCTACATTTTTTACTCAATATTTCTTATTCTTATGTTTCTCAACGTTAATGTTTCAGAGCAAATCAACGGCGTTGTCTCAGACCTTCTGAGCTCGGGTGTTGAGTTGGGCCAGCGCTTATTGGCTGCCCTCGTTATTTTAATTGTCGGTAAGTTTATCGTCAACTGGTTGAACAAACTTTTTGCGAAGCTCCTGGAGCGTCGCAAGGTCGAAGCCAGTGTGCAGTCGTTCCTTAAGAGCATGGTCAACATCCTGTTGTTGCTCATGTTGGGCTTTGCTGTTGTTTCAAAGCTGGGCATCGAAATTACAGGTTTTGCTGCCTTGTTGGCATCAGCCGGTGTGGCTATCGGTATGGCGCTTTCGGGCAATTTGCAGAACTTTGCCGGTGGGCTCATCATCCTTATTTTCCGTCCTTACAAGGTGGGCGACTACATCGAGTCGAGCGCAGGCGCAGCAGGCGTTGTTCAGGAAATTCAGATTTTCCACACTGTGCTCAAGACGGGTGACAACAAAATGATTTATGCTCCTAACGGCAGCATGAGCAATGCCGTAGTGACGAACTACAGTGTGCAGGAAACGCGTCGCGTAGATTTCAGCTTCAGCATGGAGTATGGCGAAGACTACGAGCGTGTAGAGAAGGTGCTCATGGGCATTATTGCCGCCGACAAGCGCATCCTTACGTCGCCCGAACCCTTCGTGCGCCTTGGCGCAATGGCTGACAGTAGCGTCAACATCACTGTGCGCGTGTGGGTCAACGCTGCCGACTATTGGGATGTGCATTTCGACATGCAGCGCGCCGTTTATACCACCTTCACCAAGGAAGGCATCAGCATCCCCTACCCCCAAATGGTGGTACACCAGGCTAAGTAGCATTTTACACTACACCTCGTAGCGTTTTGCGAAAAAAACGGCTCATACCCCTCAATATATAATAAAAAAGACGTAATTTTGCACGATAATGCGAAAATTACGTCTTTTCATATTTACAGCCCTGCTGTGCGTTTCCTCCTTTGTGCTCCAAGCAATGACTACATCGGAGGACCGCTATCGAGTAAGTCTGCTCACCTGCCATGCGGGCGAGGTGTCCTACGAGCTTTATGGTCACACAGCACTCCGCATCATTGATACGCACGAAAAGACCGACCTTACCTACAACTACGGCATCTTCGACTTCGACAGCCCCAACTTCGTGTGGCGTTTTGTCTTAGGGCAAACGGACTATATGCTTGGAGTGGCCGACTTTATGCACTTCCGCTGGGTGTATTCCATGCAAGAACGAAGAGTTGACGAACAAGTTCTCAACCTCACAGCGTCAGAAAAGCACCGCCTCGTCCAGTTACTTGAGGAAAACGCGCGCCCAGAGCATCGCGTGTATCGCTACAACTTCTTCGCCGACAATTGCGTAACACGACCTTTGGACATGATAGCGAAAGCCATTGAAGGCACAGTCGTATTTCCCACTGCCGACAAAGGCAAGACATTCCGCACGCTCGTCAACGAATTTACAAGTCCCAATCCGTGGGACCGATTAGGACAAAACCTGCTCCTCGGTTGCGAAGCCGACACCACCATCGGACTACGTCAACAATGCTTCGCTCCACTCTATGCCGAGCGCTACTTGATGGACACACACATAGTAGATTCAGTAGGCAACAAACGTCCTTTGGTGAAAAAAGTTTCGACTATACTCCCCAATAGGAGCATTGCACAGCCTACGCATATCACACCCGTCATAGTCTTCGCACTATTATTTTTCATAAGTTGGACGATTGTCCGACTCTATCGAAGAGGATGGCGCAAAACCTTTATCTGCTTCGATAACGCAATACTCTTAGCGCAAGGCATCCTGGGATGCTTACTCGCCACACTCAGCCTATGGTCCGAACATCCTGCTGTAAGCTACAACTGGACACTATTACTCTTTCATCCTCTGGCTTTCATCGCCATACCGCTTCAGTGGTGGTGCCGACATACACATCGGCCCAACTATGCAGCTTACTTTCAATTAGGATGTATTGCCGTTTACATCTTGGCTGTTGGCTTCTTCCGCCAGCAACAAGCACTCCCCGAACTTTGGTTCATCACCGCAACCCTCACCCTCATCAATTTTACAAAACTTAAAGAAATCTAGGATATCTAGAACTTCTAGAGCATCTAGAAAATCTAACCCCTCCTCCCCCCATAAAAAAAGAATGCGTACCCCCACCCCACACACCGCCCAGCGCGCACTCCTCATGTCGCTACTCTTGACCATGTCCACACTGGCATCGGCCGAGGGAACAGCAGTGCGCTCACAAGTGCCTCGACTCGTGGTAAACATTCTTATCGACCAGTTGCGCACCGACTATATGGAGGCATTCATCCCTCTATATAATGAGGATGGTCTAAAACGACTTCTCAGCGAAGGCCGTATCTACGAGCAAGCCTCTTACCCCCATGCGCAACCCGACCTCGCCTCAGCAACAGCCACCATCGCCACCGGCACCACACCAAGCGACCACGGCATCATTGGCAAACAATGGATCGACCGCGCCACCTTGCGCCCCATCTTCTGCTGCGACGATATCAACTATCCTGGGATAGGCACCAACGATGCTTCCTCACCCAAGCACCTTAGCGTAACGACCCTACCCGACGAACTTAAGATTGCCACAGAAGGCAAAAGCCTCGTCTATGCCATTTCTCCCTTCCGCGAAGTTGCCATCTTCAGTGCCGGGCATGCTGCCGACGGTGCCATCTGGATTGACGACAACTCTGGCGAATGGGTCACCACCGCCTTCTACAACGAACTCCCCTCATGGGCTGCTGCGCATAATAAATACAACAACGCTGTCAGCAAAGCCAAAAGTCTAGAATGGGAACCCATCAACCACCTCGTTGGCAACTTCAACTATTTCCTCTCGGGCGGCGTAAAAGAACCTTTCAAGCATAAGTTTAAAGGCGACTCACCCTACGCTGATTTCAAGACATGCGGCCTCATCAACGATGAAATTTTTCAGATGACGCAAGCCTGTCTGAAGTCCACAGCGATAGGAACTGACGACATCACCGACTATCTGGCGGTAAACTTCTACGCAGGCGGCTTTCTCCATCAGTCAGCAAGTGCCACGCCCATAGAATTTCAAGACCTCTACGTACGTCTCGACCGTGCCTTGGCACACCTCATCAAAGCTATTGAGCAAAAGGTAGGCAAAGAACACACACTTTTCGTCATCACCTCCACAGGCCAATCCGACGAGCGCGAAGAAGACCTCACCACCTACCGCGTCCCCACTGGCACTTTCGACATGAAGCGTGCCTCAAGCCTGCTCAACATTTACCTCTCTGCCATCTACGGACCAGGTAATTACATTGAGGCCACCAATGCCACGCAGCTATACCTCAACCACGATTTCATTGAAAAGCAACAAATCAACCTCACCGAGCTACTTGAGCGTTCGCAAGACTTGCTGGCACGTTTCTCGGGCGTTAAAGATGTTTACACCTCACTACGCCTGCAGCAGGGAGGATGGACACCCGAAATCAGCAAAATCAGAGGAGGCTATCACACCGAACACTCGGGCGACATCTTCCTTAAGATAGCACCCGGATGGCGTTATGTCAATACCGACACCAAGCAGCAATCGCTCACCCGCGAATCATACATTCCATTTCCTATCATATTCTACGGCTACAACATTGCGGCAGAAAAGATTTCCACTCCCACAACAGTAGATTTCATTGCTCCGACATTAGCAAAAGCGCTACGTATCCGAGCCCCCAATGCCTGCGACTTAGCCCCCCTCAACCTAAGGTAAAAGTCTATGGAATTCTATAGTGTCTATAGCATCCTATAAGTTCTATAGCATCTATAGCGTCCTATCCCCCCATCAAATCAAAATAGCAACAAAACAAATCTCTCCGTCATGGATATTTTCAAAATACTCACCAAACTTTTTGGTTCAAAATCACAACGCGACATCAAGGCAATCAAGCCCATCGTCGACGAAATTCTCAAAATCTATCCCACCATCGATGCACTCAGCAACGATGAACTTCGCGCAAAGACCCGCGAACTCAAAGCTATCGTACAAGGTTCTGGCGACGAGCTCCGCAAGGAAATCAACAACCTTAAGGATAAGATTGAAAGCACTGCTATCGAAAATCGCGAAGCCATCTTCACAAAGATTGATAAGTTAGAAAAGGAAATCCTCGAGCGCTACGAAGAAAAGCTCAACGAAGTGCTCCCCACCGCTTTCGCTATCGTGAAGTCAACCTGCCGTCGCTTTAAGGATAGCACAGACCGTTTTGGCAATGTACTCACTGCCACTGACTTCGACCGCGAAATGGCCATCCGCTACCCCGACGTAGTACGCATCGATGGCGACAAGGCGCTCTACGACGACGACTTCGAAGAAACCGACTGGAACATGGACCCCTACCCCTGCCAGCTCTTTGGCGGTGTTGCCATCCACCAAGGTAAAATTGCCGAAATGGCTACAGGTGAAGGTAAAACTCTTACCTCTACCCTCCCCATCTACCTCAACGCCCTCACTGGCAATGGCGTACATGTCGTGACCGTGAACGACTACCTCGCAAAGCGCGACGCCCGCTGGAATGCCCCTCTCTACATGTTCCACGAACTCTCTGTGGATTGCATCGACCATCACCAGCCCAACTCTGAAGCACGCCGCCGCGCTTACCAGGCCGATATCACATACGGTACGAACAACGAATTCGGTTTCGACTACCTCCGCGACAATATGGCCATGAGCCCCAAGGACCTCGTACAGCGCATGCACAACTTTGCCATTGTCGATGAAGCCGACTCTGTACTCATCGACGATGCCCGCACACCACTCATCATCTCTGGTCCCGTACCCAAGGGCGATGTGCAGCTCTTCGAACAATATCAGCCCCTCGTTGAAAAGCTCGTAGGCGTACAGCGTCAGTTGGCAACTTCTTTGCTCACAGAAGCCAAGAAGCTCATCGAATCAGGCGACAAAGAACAAGTTGAACAAGGCTTCCTCCAGCTCTTCCGCTCTCACAAGGCACTTCCCAAAAACAAGCCCCTCATAAAGTTCCTCTCAGAACAAGGCATCAAGACGGGCATGATCAAGACGGAAGAAATCTATATGGAGAACAACAACAAGCGCATGCCCGAAGCTGTTGCTCCCCTCTACTTCGTGACCGACGAAAAGATGCACTCATGCGACCTCACCGACAAGGGTACTGCATGGCTCTCTGAGCAGGTGGGCGACGACACGCTCTTCGTACTTCCCGACATCACAACCGAGATTTCTGCACTCAAGGCCATGGGGCTTCCCGATGCCGAACGTATCGAACGCGAAGACGCCCTCTATGCCGACTATGCCGTAAAAAGCGAGCGTATCCACACCATCCAGCAGCTTTTGAAGGCTTACTCAATGTTCGACCTCAACGTTGACTATGTCGTAATGGACGGTCAAGTTAAGATTGTCGATGAGCAAACGGGCCGTATCATGGAAGGACGCCGTTGGAGCGACGGACTCCACCAGGCTGTCGAAGCCAAGGAGCACGTAAAGGTAGAAGCCGCTACCCAGACCTTCGCAACAATTACATTGCAGAACTACTTCCGTATGTACCACAAGATTTCAGGTATGACGGGTACTGCAAGCACCGAAGCAGGCGAACTTTGGAACATCTACAAACTCGACGTTGTCGAAATCCCCACGAATATGCAGTGGCGTGACCTCAATGGCCCAGCCCACAACCGCAACGACCAAAACGACCGTGTCTATAAGACCAACCGCGAAAAGTATGCAGCCGTTATTGAGGAAATCATCAAGGAGCGCGAAGCAGGTCGCCCAACACTCGTGGGTACGACAAGCGTAGAAATCTCCGAACTCCTCAGCCGTATGCTCCGCATGCGCAACATTCCTCACCAGGTGCTTAACGCTAAGCTCCACCAGGCCGAAGCCGACATTGTCAAGAACGCAGGTCGCAGCACAGATGGTAAGGGTGCAGTAACCATCGCCACCAACATGGCCGGTCGTGGTACAGACATCAAGCTCTCTGACGAAGTGAAGGCAGCAGGCGGTCTCGCCATCATCGGTACTGAGCGCCACGAAAGCCGCCGCGTTGACCGCCAGCTCCGCGGACGTGCAGGCCGTCAGGGCGACCCCGGTTCATCAGTATTCTTCGTATCGCTCGAAGACCAGTTGATGCGCCTCAATGGTGGCGAAAAGATATCTGCCGTGATGGATAAGCTCGGCTTCAAGGAAGGCGAACTCATCGAAGCTCCTATCGTGAACAAGAGTATTGAACGCGCTCAGAAGAAGGTGGAAGAAAACAACTTCGGTATCCGTAAGCGCCTCCTCGAGTACGACGACGTAATGAACAAGCAGCGCACCGTTATCTACGAAAAACGCCGCCACGCACTTATGGGCGAACGCATCGGCATGGACATCTCCAACATGGTGTGGGACCGCTGTATCAACATCATCGAAAAGAGCGCAGACTACGCTTCATGCTCCGACTCATTCATCGAAATCATGGCGATGGAAGCACCTTTCACAGAGAGCGAGTACTTCAACATGAAGCGTGAAGACCTCTACGAAAAGGCCTTCGAAGCTGCCATGGCTGGTTTCAAGCGCCGCACCGACCGCCTTGCCGAAATCGCAATGCCCGTCATCAAGCAGGTGTACGAACAGCAATCTCACACGTTCGAAAACATCCTCATCCCCATCACTGACGGTCGCATGGTTTACAACATCCGCACCAACCTCCAGAAGGCTTACGAATCTGAAAGCAAGGAAGTTGTCAAGGATTTTGAAAAGGCCATCCTCCTCCACAACATCGACGAAGCCTGGAAGGAAAACCTCCGCGCACTCGACGAACTTAAGCACGCTGTGCGCAATGCGAGCTACGAGCAAAAGGATCCCCTCCTTATCTTCAAGCTCGAAAGTGTGAAGCTCTTCGACGCTATGGTGGATAAGATTAACAATGCTACAGTGGCAACCCTCATGCGTGCACAAATCCCCGTGCAAGCACCCCAGGAAGTGCGCGAAGCCGCTCCCGAGCCCGAGACTCCCAAGCAACAATACACCACTTCACACGAAGGCACCGACCTTCAGGACCAAGGCATGAAGGAAGCTGCAGCACGCGACACACGTGAACGCCAGCAGCGCCAGCCCATCGTAAAGGACCAACTCCCTGGCCGTAACGACCCCTGCCCCTGCGGTAGCGGCAAAAAGTTCAAGAACTGCCACGGACAAGGACTGTGATATAGTTGACGAGAAGACGAGTTAACAAGAAGACGAGTTGACGAGTTAATAAGTTGACAAGAAAATCAGGTGTGTCGAAATATTTTCATTTTGACACACCTTTTTTATAAGGTTATAACGTCGTAGAGACATCCCATTGAGCCTGGAGGGGTACCCCAACATCTGGTCCTGTTTATGGGGCCCACCCTTCGGGGTGCATCTCTACTCGCTACCTACTATCCCCGGGTATTCGCTACGCTCAAACCCGGTGTTACTGAACGGAGACACCTTCGGCGTCTTGGCCATGCTCGCGCGATGTGTATTGTT
>JAZLDQ010000093.1:0-8727 GCA_045614785.1 Alloprevotella sp. | reverse complement strand
GTCAACGGGGTGGAATGAACCATCGAGCAATTCAACCTTGAGGCTGTCGAGGGGATAACCACCGAGCACACCGCTCTTCATAGCGTTTTCGAAGCCCTTCTGTACAGAGGGGATGAATTCCTTAGGAATGTTACCACCAGTTACCTTGTTTACGAACTGGAGACCACCCTGAGTGAAGTCTTCATCAACGGGACCAACGTTAACGATGATATCAGCGAACTTACCGCGACCACCAGACTGCTTCTTGTAAACTTCGCGGAGGTTAACTGTCTTAGTGATAGCTTCCTTGTAGTTAACCTGGGGCTTACCCTGGTTACATTCTACCTTGAATTCGCGCTTCAAGCGGTCGATAATGATATCGAGGTGAAGCTCACCCATACCAGAGATTACTGTCTGACCAGACTGTTCGTCAGTCTTAACTGTAAATGTGGGGTCTTCTTCAGCCAACTTAGCGAGACCGTTAGAAAGCTTGTCGAGGTCCTTCTGAGTCTTAGGCTCAACTGCGATACCGATAACGGGATCGGGGAAGTCCATAGATTCGAGAACGATAGGAGCACCTTCAGAAGCGAGTGTATCACCTGTGCGGATATCCTTGAAACCTACACCTGCACCGATATCACCGGCAGCGATCAAGTCAACAGGATTCTGCTTGCTTGAGTGCATCTGGAAGAGGCGAGAAACGCGTTCCTTCTTACCTGAACGTACGTTGTAGATGTAAGAACCAGCTTCTACCTTACCTGAGTACACACGGAAGAATGTCAAGCGACCAACATAGGGGTCAGTTGCAATCTTAAATGCGAGCGCTGCAGTCTTTTCGTCTTCAGAAGGCATACGGCTTTCTTCTTCGCCTGTTTCGGGATTAGTACCAATTGTAGCACCACCGTCCATAGGAGAGGGAAGGAACATACATACGTAGTCGAGCAACTTCTGAACACCCTTGTTCTTAAATGAAGAACCACAAGTCATAGGAACGATATCCATTGCGAGTGTAGCCTTGCGGATAGCTGCAACGAGTTCTTCCTTAGTGATAGAAGCGGGATCTTCGAAGAACTTTTCCATGAGTGCTTCGTCTGTTTCAGCAGCAGCTTCAACGAGCTTAGCGCGCCATTCTTCTGCTTCGTCAACGAGGTTAGCGGGAATATCTTCCACGTCGTAGTCAGCACCCATAGTTTCATCGTGCCAAAGGATAGCCTTCATATCGATAAGGTCAACGATACCCTTGAAGTTTTCTTCAGCGCCGATAGGAATTGCGATAGGAGCGGGGTTTGCACCAAGAACGGCCTTCATCTGACGCACTACTTCAAAGAAGTCAGCACCAGAGCGGTCCATCTTGTTTACATATGCAATACGGGGAACGTTGTACTTATCAGCCTGACGCCATACAGTTTCTGACTGAGGTTCAACACCACCTACTGCACAGTATGCAGCAACAGCACCGTCGAGTACGCGGAGTGAACGTTCTACTTCCGCAGTAAAGTCAACGTGACCCGGAGTGTCAATAAGGTTAATCTTATACTGTGTGTTAGCGTAGTTCCAATAAGTTGTTGTAGCAGCAGAAGTGATAGTGATACCACGTTCTTGTTCCTGCTCCATCCAGTCCATTGTTGCACCACCTTCGTGTACTTCACCGATCTTATGAGTCTTACCAGTGTAGAAAAGGATACGCTCAGACGTTGTAGTCTTACCGGCATCGATGTGCGCCATGATACCGATATTACGCGTCAAATGCAAATCATTCTTAGCCATGACTTTATTTCAGTATTAAAAGATTAGAATCTGAAGTGAGCGAATGCACGGTTAGCTTCAGCCATGCGGTGCATATCTTCCTTACGCTTGAAAGCACCACCCTGTTCGTTGTATGCATCCATAATTTCAGCAGCGAGCTTGTCTGCCATTGTCTTACCACCGCGCTTACGAGCGTAGTTAATCATGTTCTTCATTGAAACTGATTCCTTACGGTCGGGACGGATTTCTGTAGGAACCTGGAATGTAGCACCACCAATACGGCGTGACTTAACTTCCACCTGAGGAGTAACCTTAGCGAGAGCTTCCTTCCAGATTTCGAGCGCTGACTTTTCAACGTTCTTCATCTTTTCACCTACGATAGCGAGAGCGCTATAGAAGATTTCGTAAGAAATATTCTTCTTACCATCATACATAAGGTGGTTAACGAACTTAGAAACCTTCTGGTCTCCATAAACGGGATCGGGGAGGATCAAACGCTTTTTAGGCTTTGCTTTTCTCATTTTTGTAAATTTTGGTTTTGTAGGCTGCAAAATCTGTCTTCAACTCATATATTATATAAGGAGTTTACTCAACCTTTCTGCAAACCAAGATTAAAATAAAAGTTCTTACTTTAATTCAGCTAACAAAGATTACTTCTTAGCTGCCTTAGGACGCTTAGCACCGTACTTAGAACGACGCTGTGTGCGGTTAGCAACACCTGCAGTATCGAGTGTACCACGAACGATGTGGTAACGAACACCAGGAAGGTCCTTTACACGACCACCACGAACGAGTACGATTGAGTGTTCCTGCAAGTTGTGACCTTCACCAGGGATGTAAGAGTTAACTTCCTTAGAGTTAGTCAAACGAACACGTGCAACCTTACGCATTGCAGAGTTAGGCTTCTTGGGCGTAGTTGTGTAAACACGAACGCAAACGCCACGACGCTGAGGGCATGAATCCAATGCGGGAGACTTTGACTTGTCTGCTGCAACTGTTCTACCCTTTCTTACCAATTGAGAAATAGTAGGCATTTTGTTTTAATTTTTATTATTTATATTATTGTTATTTTACTATCAATGAGGAAGTTCGCACAGTTTTTCGCGCTACTTCCAGCGCACACTATGCCTTTTGGGGTGCAAAGTTACAAAAAAATCTCCTAACAAACAACAAACCACGTTTATTAATTTAGAAAAAATCAACTTTGCTTAAATTCTGTTACTTTCCAAGCATTTTTGAAAATTAGGAATTTCAAAAAAAACAATAACAAAAGTAATTAACGATGCGATATGAGAGATGAGCTGCCATCCGGATGGCACTCTCGCCAACTTGTTTACTAAAATATACAGAGTACAGTAGCCATCCGGATGGCGTAGGGGCCACTTTATGTCGGCCCGTATGCCGCAAGACATAACCACAAAATGAGAGAAACACCTGCTGTAGGAGCCAATCCCCGTGTCGACCTGTCGTGATGCAACATACGAATTATTACAAACTGGAAATGACACCTTCGGCGTCTTAAACACCCGGAAATTGTTTTACGCCTCGTTGCGTACGGGCCGACATAAAGTGGCCCCTACAGCATCCGCGGTGTGTATTTGGAGTGCATTTAGCAACAATCGTATGTTAAATCATCACGGGCAGACACAGAGATCGCCCCCTACACCATCCGGATTACGCCCCCACAACCAAACAAAAATGCGATTTTTTGGATAAAACCACTCATTATGTTTGAGTATCTATCCAAAAAATCGCACTTATCTTACTTAACAACCGTCTTACGGCCATTCACAATATAAATACCAGGAGTTGTAATCTTATCTATCTTACGTCCGGTGATGGTATAAATACCGACGTTCAACTCATTATTCACTCCTACTGCTTTCACATGAGTGGTTCCACCCGTATTACAAGCTTCGAAGAACACACGCGAGCCTTCATCCTTACTGCCGTCAGCATTATAGAGCCCCATCTGAGGACCACCTGTCGACCAGTTTCCGAAGTGACTCAAGAACGTCTTTCCGTCCGATGACTTAAAGGCATAAAAGCCATTGGTCTTATCAAGCGTCCAAGTGTAAAAATCATTCGTGCGTTCTTCTACCGTTTGCATCAGCACCTTCTTCGCACCATCTGCGGTATTCGCCACAGTAATCATGCGATGGTCAGCCGCTGAAATAATCTTCAGTCTTCCATCTTCCTCCATAAAATACCACAACTGCGTGAGCTCTGCCTTATTGGGATTTTTATACATCAGCACCAACTTGTAAAGACTCTCACCATAAGGTATTTCGTTTGAAAAGACACAACCACCAGCCTCACCGCCTCCATCACGTCCAGTATAAATATAATAGAGTGCAGGATGCGCAGGATCTGTTGTCAATTCAAATGGATAATCAGCAGCATCTACCTTCGAATAAGTAGTCTGCGCGCTTACCGACAATCCCAGCGAGAAAAATGTGAATATCAAAAGTAATGCTTTCTTCATAAGCAAACCTTTTAAAATTCCAACTTGCGGAGTACGAAGACTCCGCAAGTTGATAGTTTACGAATTAGTTTACAGCAATTTCATCCACAAAGAGGAATGCGGGAGCACCCTTACCACCATGCCAAGCAGGAATACTGTGTTCGGGAGTTGCCTTCACCTTTACATAGCGAGCCGATGTGGGTTCGAATTCATACTTATGAGCATAAATTTCGTTGGGTTCGCTTTCTACCTGTGCAGGAATAGACTTCTTCACTACTGAAGTATAGTTTTCGCCATCTTCAGAAACGCTGATTTCTACTTCACGAGCATTGAAAATCCAAGCACCCTTTTCTACACATACGTTAAAGCTCACATTGCTCACGCTTGTTGCTTCGCCGAGGTCGATGACAGCTTCCATATCGTTGCGATAGAATGCAATCCAACGACCTGTCTGATACTCTGTATCCGAAGCCAACAAACCGTCAACGAGTGTGATAGCACCTGCATATTCATACTGCGCATTGATGGGCTGCAACATCACGATTGGACATCCTGTTGACTTGCTGAACTGGAATGTTTCAGACGCGATATTTGTTGCTTCACCATTGCGGAAAGAAGCCGCCTTGATTGTGCAAGATTCCTTGATGCTCACAGGTTCAGTATAACGTGTTGAAGATGTTGTAGGATCAGTACCGTCGAGGGTGTAGAACACGTCGCCATCATCAATTGTCTTATAAGTAGCAACTACGGCATTGTTCACAGTGTCAATAGAGAATGAAGCCTGCACTTCAAACACGTGCTTAGCATAGTTGTAACCCAACTTTTCGTAGAGGTCGATCAAGCGAGGCAAACGCTTCACGAATGCATCGAAATCCTTCTGTTCGGGCTTCACCCACTGCACTTCACAGAGCGCTGCCATACGTGGCAACTCCATATACTGTGCATGGCTGAATGTGGGGATGTATTCTGTCCAGAGGTTAGCCTGTACACCTGTGATATAGCCATGATACTCGGGTTCGAGCTGCTTAGGCATGGGTTCGTAGCTATATACGCGTTCGATAGGCAAGAAACCACCGATTGCCAAGGGCACACTGTTCTTATCTGCTGTCTGATAGTAGTCGAAGTAGCAGTAAGTGTTGGGAGTCATAATCACATTGTGCTTCATGCGAGCAGCTTCAATACCGCCGCCTTCACCACGCCATGACATTACTGTTGCATTGGGAGCCAAGCCACCTTCGAGCACTTCGTCCCAACCAATCATCTTGCGACCGCGTTCAGCGAGCACGTTTTCTGCGAAACGAATCACGTAGCTCTGCAAACGTTCTTCGGCAGTGTGCTTGCCTTGTGCGCGAAGACCTTCCTTGCGGATGCGCTGCTGACACTTAGGACACTTCTTCCACTGATCCTTAGGACATTCGTCACCACCAACGTGGATGTATTCAGAGGGGAAGAGGTCAACAACTTCGTTCAACACGTCCTTAATGAACTGCATTGTCTTGTCGTTACCAGCGCAGAGCACGTTGTCCGACACGCCCCAGTCCTGCCATACCTTGTAAGGACCACCTGTACAGCCAAATTCGGGATAACCCGCCAAAGCAGCCTGCATGTGGCCGGGAAGGTCAATTTCAGGAACGATTGTGATATGACGTTCAGCTGCGTAAGCGATGAGGTCGCGAATTTCATCCTGAGTATAGAAACCCTGGTGGGGTGTTCCATCGTAGCGACCTGTGTTGCGACCAATGACAGTTTCAGGGCGATAAGCACCTACTTCTGTCAACTTAGGATACTTCTTGATTTCGATACGCCATCCCTGGTCGTCTGTAAGATGCCAGTGCATGCGGTTGATGTTGTGGAGTGCAAGCATGTCGAGGAAGCACTTCACTTCATCTACAGTGAAGAAGTGGCGCGATACGTCGAAGTGAGCACCACGATAGCCAAAGCGAGGAGCATCAACGATTTCTACTGCAGGCATTTCTACAGAAGAAGCCTTTTCAGCCACGGGGAGCGACTTGCGGAGCGTCTGAATACCGTAGAAGCAACCTGCTGCCGAAGCACCATTGATAACGATGTCGTTGGGAGTCACTGTAAGCGTATAAGCTTCAGGATTTTCATTGTCCAACTGGTCGAAGAGCGCAATAGCATTGCCATTGGGCTGCGTTGAGAGCTGCAACTTCATGCCAGTGCTCTGCTCAATGTACTGAGCCAACAGCTGAGCATTCTTTTCCATCGCAGCATCTTCAGCGTCATAGTAGATGACAGTGCTTTCAGAGAGTTTAAAACTACCAGTTTCTGCGGGATTCACTTCGTTAGGAACGGGAATCACAGCATAATTTGCCTGATAAGCCTCGCCACAAGAAACGAGCGCCAAACTAATTGTAGCACAAGCTACAAACGCTGACTTAAAAAACTTTTTAATCATAGCGGTTAAGTTTATAAATAATATTACTAAGGTTTTAAGGTTATGAGGTTGTGTGGTTATGAGGTTGTGTGGTTATGAGGTTATGAGGTTATGAGGTTTTAAGGTTATGAGGTTTTAAGGTTTGCTATAGCATCTATAGCACCTATAGCATCTATAACATCTACAGCATCTATAAAATCTCTAATCTCGCATCTCCCCCTCCAACTCCTTCACCATCCGTCGCAAATCCTGAATCTTCGCCTTCAGCGCATCCACCTCGGGCTGGTCGTACAAGCGAGCAGGAGTAATATAGTGCTTTCCGTTCGACGAGCGGAAGTAATAAGTAATGCCCAACGTCATGCGCAACGCTGCATGGTTCACTGAGTAAGCCTGGCGTTCGAGGTTCCACACCACATGGGGGCGAAGTGATATCCCAACGGCCTTTTCCTTGCCTAGGCGAAAATTAAAGTTCATACCAGCCGTCGAAGTAAAGTGAGCATAATCATCTGCCACAGCAGAAGGATGGAAATAATGTTGGTGTCCAAAACCATAAACAGCCTCCATCTCGAAGAAATGCTGGCCTACATAGCCATACATCATGTTCGTCAAATTCACACGAGCCAATAAAGAAGAGTGAATATCATCGATTGCGTTAGCCGAACCCGTAGCATGCACCTTGCTCGTATTAATGCCCAACGTACTCTGCAGCTCAAAGCCAAAAGTGGGTGTCAATTGTTTTCCCAGTTGCCAACCAACCACCGAGCGCGCATCCCTCAGCATTGCATGATGCTTCAGCGGAGTTACCCCACCTATTTGCAAGCCAACACTCCAATTGTCCCACATGCTATGACGCACATACTGGGCAGAAACAACCATGGTCGTCCCCACCAACATAAGCACAAGCGCAATACAACGAAGTCTATAAATAAGTTGTAAATTCATTTTAATGTTGTGGAATAAAGAACACAAGAAATCGCCCGGCACTCATTCCATGCTACAAATATACGCTTTTAATTTGAAACAAAGCTAATCTCCTCAATTTTTTACCATTACTTAAAATTAATCACGTATTCACCAGAAATTTTCAATCGTTTATTATAACTTTGCGCAATAATAAAATTAAAAAGAGTTCTACCCGGATGGTTGCTCGTCAACTCGTTTACTCAAAATTGCATGAGTATCACCCGGATGGTTTCTAGTCAACTCGTTTACTCAAAAAATCAAACTTATGGACAACCAAAAACCCCAAAACGGACAATTACAAATTGAAATCACACCTGAAGTAGCAGGTGGCACGTACTCAAACCTCGCTGTCGTTTCACACGGCAAGACAGAAATGGTCATCGACTTCGCTAGCTTCATGCCAGGTGTACCCAAGGCACACGTAAAGAGCCGCATTGTCATGAATCCCGAACACGCCAAGCGCCTCCTCTTCGCACTCCAGGAAAACATCATCAAGTACGAAAAGATGTTCGGAACTATCGAACTCGCAGCACCCCAACAGACTGAAGCCAACAAGGGCGGCAAAACAGCCAATCCTTTCGGAGTATAAAAACGCATGTACAATATATAAAACAGCCATGATTCCTACTACATTGTAAGAACCACGGCTGTTTTTGTATGCCCAAATCGCAACGTTTTGCGAATCACTCCGAACTCTGTAGGGGCCGTTCCCTGTGTCGACCCGTGGTAATGCAACGAACTTTTTTTAGAGTACAGAGTACAGATAACAGAGTACAGAGTACAACTACCATCCGGAGGGTGTAGGGGCCACTTTATGTCGGCCCGTACGCCGTGAGGCGTAAAATAGTTTCCGGATGGCAAGACGCCGAAGGCGTCATACCAGGTTAGCAACATTTGTACGTTGCATCACCACGGGCCGACATAAAGTGGCCCCTACAGCATCCGCGGTGGACAGCCTGTTATTATTACAGCCCCTCCGTCCTGCGGACACCTCCTCTAACTCCGGAGAGGAATTCAATTTGACTCACTCGCGGATCGTAAGCATTCGATAAATTACACATTGTAGCAGTTGTAGTAGTGTAGTACTTTTGCCACGCAATAGTGCTAACTAACTACAACTGCTTTTTTATGACAAAGGAAGATTTTAGATTGTTACAGCAACAACATCGCCAGAGTG
>JAZLDQ010000092.1:0-18507 GCA_045614785.1 Alloprevotella sp. | reverse complement strand
GCAAGAAATCTTTGGACAGTACGGAAAGTCTAACACGGATACTGGTTCTGCTGAAAGCCAGATCGCCTTGTTTTCATACCGTATTTCCCATTTGACGGAACACATGCGCGCAAACCGTAAAGATAATAGCACTAAGCGCGCTCTCGTAATGCTCGTAGGTAAGCGTCGTGCGCTCCTCAACTACTTGAAGGACCGCGACATCAACCGCTACCGTGCAATCGTTAAGGCTCTCGGCCTCCGTAAGTAATAACAACGGTTGGTTGGGTATTACAAGCTCAAAAACACAAGAAGGTGTGTCAAACTGCTGTTTGACGCACCTTCTTGTGTTTTTGTATGTGCCGCGTTCCTACAAAAAAACGATACGTTATTTTTATTTTATGGATAAAAGGTCGCCTTGAAGAGGCAAAAGTTCATAGCCCAGGGCAAGTGACCGTAGTGAACGGCACCCTGGGTAGGATTCCGTTCCGAGTGGTGCGCCCTGAAGGGGCAAAAGTGAAAATTCATTTTAATATATTGATTATCAAATATTTTTACTTTTGCCCTTACAGGGCGAAAGGCCATGCGGTTCGTTTACCCAGGGTGTCGCTCCTTCGTCGCTTGCCCTGGGCTAGGGACAGATTGGCCTTTCAGGTCGCCCTGGTAATGATGTGTCCCAAGATTAGCTGTTGTTGGAGCAAACAAACGAGTAATACTTACCTAAATTCCCTCTTTAAGTTACTTTTCACGGCTTCTTTTGTCAAAGTATTTCGCAGTATTACTCTTCTAATTTGGAAGTATTATGTTCAAAAAGTAAAAATCTTTTTGTTTTTGCAAAATATTGCTCTTGTGATGATGAGATGGCTGATGGTTCGAGCGGAAAGGGGTGAAATAACCACAAAGTCGGAGGTGCGAAAAACGATCTTTGAGGTAAAATTTCGTACTTCAAAGGTAGTTTTTCTTACCTTTGAGGTAATTTTTGCTTTTTTGGGGACAAAAAATAGGGGAGACCGCCAGGCCTCCCCGTTTGTACCACAAAGATACAACAAAATTGAGCGAAATCCAAATAGCGATTTTTGGAGTTATCCACAGGTGCGAGTCGTTTACCCCCAATTTTGTAATCCGAGAACCCCAAAATGCTTATTATTGTGCCAAGTCTAAGGCTCTTATTTTGTAAAAATATTTCGCAATTATGAAAAAGGCGATTGATGTAAAGATACTCTGCTTTATAGGTCGAAAATCGATGATCTCTATTAGCCCAAGGTTGAGAAACTTAGGAGCGACACTCTGGAATAGCTATGGATCTTCAATGTCATTAGTAACATCCACTCGTTTGTAAACACACAAGCCATAAAGTGCTTTATTCGGGCTGCAGCTCGTGGGCTTCGGGGAGTGTTTTCCAGCCTTCGCCGAAGGTGTCGTAGGCGTCGGTTACGACGACGAATGAGGTGGGGTCGGCTTCTTTTATTTTGAGCTTGATGCCGCTTACTTCTTTGTAGCTGACAACGATGAAGAGCATTTCCTTGGATGCACCAGTGTAGAGGCCCTCGCTCTTGATGAGTGTGGCGGTGCGTTCAAGGTCGTTGAGGATGAAATTGCGCAATTCCTGGATGGGACGTTCGCTGATGACGAAGAGAATCTTGTCGTCCTTGCGTCCGTTGATGACATAGTCGAGCACCTTGGAGGTGATGAAGATGGCGATGAGTGAGTAGAGCGAAAGTAGCAAGGAGGGCGAAGTGTTTTCAGTGTCAAGTCCGATACCAAAACCGAACACCATGAGTCCTAAGAGCACTACGATGCTATCAACGAGCAGGATACCATTGCTGAATCGGATGTGGCAATATTTATATAGTATCATGGCAATGATGTCCGAGCCGCCTGTTGTGGCTTGACTACGTACTACGATGCCGCCGCCTAAGCCTATGAGCGCACCGCCTATGACGGAAGTGAGCAGAAGGTCGTGGCTGAGGTCGATGCAACCACCTAAGAGCAAGGCGGGGTCGAGGCTTTGTACAGCTTCAGCAGGGTAGGATAGTTTTGTCATGAGGTTCATGACGGTAGGCATGAAGAGGGCTGCCACGATGGTGCGTCCGCCTAACTTTGAACCTAGGAGCACGAGCGATAGGAGCATGAGAGGTATGTCGAGCATGTAGCCAAACGTACCTACAAGAATTTCGGGGAAGATGGAGTGGAGCACGATGCAGGTGCCATACACACCTCCAGGTACGATGTTGTAGGGGTTGATAAAGTAAACAAAGCCCGCTGCCATGATGCTACAGCCTACGAGTACGCCGATCCACGACAGCCACCATTGACGATGGCGGAGTGGTTCGCAATTTGTCTTTATTTTATTGAGCATAGTGGGTGAGTTGATTTTTTTATTTTTGAAATTTTTCCATGATTCCTGCTGGTGGGCGTCCGGCTGCGAGTTCGTGCTTCATGAAGTCCATGTAGGGCGCTACATGCTCAAAGTATTGATGGTAACCACGGCATAGGTAATTGAGCCCAGGTTCGCCATCTTTTGTGAGCGTGAAGCGGTTCTTGGGACATTCGCCATTGCAGGCGAAGAGGAAGTCGCATTGCTTGCACTGACTGGGTAGGGAGTTGATTTTCATGGCTCCAAACTCCGTTTGTCGGGGAGAGTAGAGCATTGTGGTGAGAGTGGTCTCCTTAATGTTGCCCAATTTGAACTCGGGGAAGACAAAGTGGTCGCAGCTATAGACATCGCCGTTGTATTCCATGACGGCGGCATGTCCGCAAGAGCGTGCCATTGTGCATACACCAGGTTCGTGGCCTACCCAGTTGCATAGCGTAGCGTCGAAGATTTGAACAAACATTCGGCCTACGTCTTTGCGTACCCATTCGTCGAAGATGGTGCAGAGGAAGTTGCCCCATTGCTCAGGCGTGACGGAGAAGTCGGTGAGCGGTAGGTTAGTATCAGTGTCCTTGATGTTGGCGAGGTGGCGTCCGTCTTTGTGTGGACATACGCGCTCTACGATGGGCGTGAATTGCAGGTATTGGCAGCCAATGCTCTTGAAGAAGTTGTAGAATTCGAGTGGGTGGTCGGCATTGAAGTCGTTCACCACAGCCATAGCGTTCCATTCTACGCCATGCTTGTTGAGGAGGCGTATGCCTTGCATCACGCGGTGGAAGGAGGGGAGCCCAGTGCGGTTGCGTCGGTATTCATCGTGAAACTCTTGTGGCCCATCTATTGATACCCCAACCAGCCAACCTTCACGTTTGAAAAATTCGCACCATTCGTCGGTGATGAGTGTGCCGTTGGTTTGTATGCAATTGTTGATGATGCGCCCAGCTGCATAGCGTTGTTGTAGTTTAATAGCGCGTTTGTAGAAGTCGAGCGATCGCATGAGGGGTTCGCCGCCATGCCATGTGAAGAGCACTTCGCGTTGCGTCTGCGAACAGATGTATTGCTTGACAAACTCTTCAAGAAGGTCGTCGGTAAGTGTTTGCTGTCCTTGGTCGGGGTAGAGGTGCGCCTTTTCAAGATAGTAGCAATAGTCGCAAGCTAAGTTGCATCGCGACCCTATAGGCTTGAGCATCACGTAGAGCGGTCGGGCAAACGGTGAAAAGGTGTTTTCCATTGATTGGGAAAATTTCGAAAAGTTGTGAATGTGCAGATTGGAAGGAAGCAGACACTTAGCGCATGAGCCATTGCTGGGGATTTAGCTTGTTCTTTCCCAATCTGATTTGGAACTGTAGAGTGGCATTACCTCCGCTGTCGGTAGCGACGGTGCCGAGTGTTTGGTGTGTGTTGACTTTTTGTCCTTGTTTCACACTGACATTCGTGAGGTTGCAATAGACGGTCATATACTTACCATGCGAAACGATGATGTTGTACATCCCGCCGAGTTTAAAGATGGCTGTGACGGTGCCGTCGAAGATAGTGCGAGCTTTCGCCCCTTTCTTTCCTGTGAGGTTAATGCCCTTATTGTCGAGTTGTACGCCCTTGAGGCCTTGGACGCTATAAGTCCCAAACTTACCAGATATGACGTAGTTGCCAGTAATGGGAGCAGAGAATTTTCCTTTGTTGGCTTCGAAAGTTGCAGCCAGTTTGTTTTGTGCTGCTACGTCTTCTTTGTATTTTTGTGCTTTCTGGCTTGAAGAGGTACCAGGCTTCTTGGCTAATCGTTCAGCTTCTTTGCGTCTGCGCTCCGCTTCGGCTATTTCTTTTTGAATGAGTGTCTCGATTTGCCTATCGAGTTGCTGGTTTTTCTTGCGCTGTTGGGCTACGGTCTTCGAGAGTTGCGACTGGCGCTTTTTGAGTTTGTTGACCGTGGCCTGTCGGTCTTTCTGTTGTGCTTGCAGCTCGGAGCGCACTTTCTTTCCTTCCGCCAAGAGGGCTTCTTGTTGTTTCTTTTTGCGTTGGAGGAGTTCTTGCTCCTTGCGTATTTGTTTTTCCTTATCCTTGATGATTTCGCCTTGCGCACGTTGGTATTTTGAATATTCAGTGACGTAGCGTAGGCGTTTGTACATTGTGCGATAATCCTTAGCGCTAAATACGAATTGCCATGTGCTTTGCGTTAGTTTGTTTCGAAACATGTAAACGACAGCCTTTTGGAATTGTGCTTTACATACATTGAGTTCGGCTGTGAGTCGGTTGATTTCTGATTGTTGCGTCTTTATGTTTCGGCGCAGGTCCTTTACGATGGATTCAAGGTTTTTGACGTAACGTTGTTGCTCCGCCATGCGTCCCTCGATAATCATCAGATTACTAAGTTGCGACTGCACATCGTTTTTGGTTGAAGAAAGGAGTCGCTCAGAGTCAGCGATCTGTTTCTTCAACGCTTCTTGTTCGCGCTGCAAAGCCTGAATCTCTGCCGAGGTTTGTGCTGTAGCAGAGATGGGCAGGGATAGCAATATAATTAATATGTAGTGAAGAAGTTTGCGCATTTTTTGTGTGGTGGAGGATAAAGGCGGTAGGGGGCTTAGGGACTCTAAAGTCTTTGGGGTGTACTATCCAGACAATAGCTGTACTCAGTGCGAATTAGTTGACAAGCTAATGAGTAAACAAGTTGACGAGAGATTTCCTGGATGGTAGCTGTACTCTGTACTCTGTTAGTTGTACTCTAAAAGAAGTCGTAGTCTATAATCTTACTGTATTAGTTTTGCAATAATACTTAAGAGGTCTTCGCTTGAAATTTGCTTGTAGCGAGAAGAGAGTTGTGTAGAGGTTGAGAATTTTTCGCCTAAGTTGAGGCGAGAGAGCTTGAGTGTTAACCCTAATGACTTTTGGTTGTTGATACCTAAGGCGATATATGTGGGGAATTGTGCGTTCTCCAAATCTTTAAATTCATCGTAGGCGCAAAATACGCTCATGTCTCCCTGCTTTGGAGTGACGGATGTGCGTGTGAGGTGGGCCGTAGCTGTCTCTGTGCGAAACTCATAATTGAGTTTTGGTTTAGACTGTAGCAGTAGGAGGGTTTCGCTTCCCACCTTTTGCACTTTGAACTCAGGAGTGTGGTTTGTAATGTCTGTAGTGCCAGGAATGAATAGTTCGTTCCAGAAGATGGCTTGCAACGTATTGAAATCTAATTCGGCATCGCGCAGGAAGCTTACATCCTCATAGCTGGCACGAGCATAGCGTTTGTTCGTGCGGTCAACAATGAGTACGTCCTTGGGCGTAAATTCAAGCCGTGCTACTTCCATTCCGAAAAAGGTGAGCGATAGTTGCACCACCTCATTGCGCATCATGCGCAATGAGCCGTTAAGTGTGATAGGTTTGTTGTTGATTTGAAGTTCAACTTCAGCCTTTGCCGTAAGGCTAGCTGATGTAAAATCTTTTTGTGCTACTTGCTTGATGTATTCTTCTTGCTTGGGCGAAGGAAGAGTTGATGTCGCATCTTTGCTGGAGCGACATGAGGCAAGCATCACTAAGGTGATTATTAAAATATATTTGAAGAATCTTGTCATAACTTAGGTACAGATATGGGAGGGAGAGCGTAGCGCTTGATTTTATTATGTATTGCTTTGCGCTCGTCGGGGTCGATGGTGAGTTCTAAAGCTTTAATCCAATGCAGGCAAGCTGTTTGACTTTCTCCATTGGCTAAATAGATGTCGCCGGCATGGTCGAATAATACGGCCGAGTCGTAGTCTTCTTTGTCTGCGGCTTCGAGTGTTTTGTCAATATATGTTTTGGCCTCTACTGTTTTTTTCTGTTTGTAGAGAATCCAAGCGTAGGTGTCGAGGTAGGTAGGGTTGTTGGGTTCTACTTCCAGCAGGCGTTGGCCCAATTCCTCAGCATAGTCAAGGCGCTCCTCTTCGAGTGATAAGTAGTAGGCGTAGTTGTTGAGTGCTCCCACGTCGTATTTATCAATGGCCAAGGCTTTCTCGTAATGTTCGTAAGCAAGCTGTTTCTTTCCTATCTCAAAGTATTTATCGCCGAGCCAATTGTGGATGGTGGGTAGGAGTTCGTCGTCGTTATTCGAGTTATAGCGTAGTCCTCGTTCCAAGATTTCTATAATGTCGGCAGCTCGTAGTTCGTCGTAGCGATGATAGGCTTCTGAGAAGTAGAAGTAGAGTGTTCCTGGAATGCAACGTTGAGCTTCTTGACAGATTTTTATGACTTCACCTGTTTCGTTCATCTCTCGGTAAAGCGCTACGAGCGAATTGTAGTTGTCTTCGTTCTCAGGTTCTATCTCTTTGGCACGTAGAAGTACGGGTAAGATTCTTTCAGCAGGCTCTTTTTGCTTGTTAAGCAGGTATGAGTAGTGAAGAGGGAGCGCTGATGATTTCAGGTCTGTGTAGATGGCCGTGTCGTAGATTTTGAAGAGTGGAGCAAAGTCCTTTCTGTTCTTTGTGAGGTGGTCAGCAACCAAATTGACAAACTTTGCGCGCTCTTCTTCCTCAATTAAGCTGTTGCAGACAATGCGTTCCAGAATGTCCCACATTAATATCTCATTATCCTGGGGAGTGAGCGAATAAATAAAGAACAAGCCAATTTGATATTCGGGATTTTCGGGGTTCTTTTCTAATCGTTCGAGAAGTTCGTCCTTTATGAAACTAACGTTGTTGTAGTTGATGGAGTAGTCTAGGTGTAACTTAATAACGCTGATGTCTTCAGGGCTTTCAATGCAAGTTTTCTTAAGGTACGAGAAGAGAGTTGCCGTGTCGCCTGCAGCGTCGTAGAGCTTGGCTCTCATTTCGATAACTGGATAAATTTCCCCCTCCATATTGGCAACATGGTTGAGTGCATGATGCGCTTCTTCGTAGCGCAATAGCTGTGCATAGGTTTTTGCTAGGTCGTAGTAAAGGGCTGAGCTTGTTGAGAGCTTTGCTAACTTTTCAAGGTAAGGGAGTGCCTCTTCATAGTTTCCTCTTTCGAGTAGTACGTTTGAATACTTTTCGAAGTAGGTCGGATTGTTGGGAGCGTAGTGAGTTGCTAATCGAAGATGTTTGTGTATCAGCTGGAGCTTTGCCGTATCTCTTGGAGTACGCACTTCTTCCAGGACTTCAGCCATGCAAAGGTGTGCCTCTGCAGCCGTAGAGTCAATTTCCAAAGCTTTGTTGAGCAGCTCATAGGCTGAAGCGTAATTTCCGCTTAACTGTTGGTTGACTGCTTCAAAGTAGATGGCATCGAACTCAAACTTTTCTTGCGTTGAGAGCGTTGCTCTGTGGTTAAGTTGCACAGAAGTTCTGCTGCTAGCGCACGATGCCAGCAGCACAATAGCTATAATGCAAAGAAAAAAGTGTTTGAATTTCATATTTGTGATTTCACGACCCCAATATTGCCCCAATCTTAATTCTTGCCAGTGTGTCCGAATCCACCAGCTCCGCGGCTTGTTTCGTCTAAAATTTCTACTGCTTCCCACTCAACGGTTTCATGGCGTGCCACGACCATCTGGGCAATGCGTTCTCCATCCTCGATCACGAAGTCTTCGTTCGATAAGTTGACAAGGATTACTTTTATCTCACCGCGATAGTCTGCATCAATAGTGCCGGGTGTGTTGAGCACGGTGATACCCTTTTTAATGGCTAATCCTGAGCGCGGACGAACTTGTGCTTCATAGCCTTCGGGCAACGCGATGAAAAGCCCTGTAGGTACGAGCGTTCTTTCGAGGGGACGCAATGTGATGGGTGCCTCTAAATTTGCACGTAGGTCCATGCCTGCGCTCTGTGAGGTGGCGTATGTGGGGAGAGGGTGGTGTGACTGGTTGACAATGTTTACTTTCATAGCAAATAATATTAATAAAGTATTTTTTTAGTGTGGAGCTTATAGTATTCTGATTCTATACTCCTTAATTAATAGTGCAAAAATAAGAAAATTCAATTGATTTTTTCTTTTTTATTGCAGAAAGTAGGCATTGACTGCTTAAATTTAATTACTTTTGTCGAATCATGAATTGGCAACAACTACTTTCGCATAAGCGTTTTGGCAAAGAAGATGCTCATAAAGCTCTCAGCGAACGCCGTACAGAGTTTCAGCGCGACTACGATCGTTTGATATTTTCGCCTGCTTTTCGTCGTATGCAAAATAAGACACAGGTATTTCCCCTCCCTGGGAGTATCTTCGTGCATAACCGCCTGACACATAGCCTTGAAGTTGCAAGTGTTGGGCGTTCTTTGGGTAGCGATGTGGCTGAGGAGTTGATAGCCCGTCATCCCGAGTTGGCTGCCACTTCGCTTCCTGCCATTGGGTCAATTGTTTCTGCAGCTTGCCTGGCGCATGATATGGGCAATCCGCCTTTTGGTCATTCTGGTGAAAAGGCCATAAGGAGTTTTTTTGCCGAGGGACGTGGGAAGCGTTTTAAGGATTACTCGACGCCTGATGGTCAGCGCCTTACTACAGAACAATGGTCTGACCTTATCAATTTTGATGGTAATGCCAACACACTACGCTTGCTTACTCACCAGTTTAATGGGCGTCGCCGCGGAGGGTTTGTCATGACGTATGCCACGTTGGCTTCGATTGTCAAGTATCCTTATCCTTCAATGGTGGGAGCCAAGAAATCGAAATTTGGTTTCTTTGATAGTGAGCGCGAAACTTATTTGCGATTAGCAGCAGAGTTGGGCATCCCACGCATGGCGACGCTTGATGCTAGTGAACGCTATGCACGCCACCCGTTGGTGTATTTGGTGGAGGCTGCCGACGATATTTGTTATGAAATAATGGATATTGAAGATGCTCACAAGCTACGTCTTCTTTCGGCTGAGGAAACTAAACAACTGTTCTTGGGCTTCTTCGAAGAAGCTGAGCAACAACAGCTTATGGATAGTTATGCGTCGGACACGGATGTTGACGATCAAATAGTGTATCTTCGCTCATGTGTGATTAATGCTTTGGAGCGTGCCTGCGTTGAAATTTTTGTGAACAATGAGGCTGCGATTCTTGAGGGAACTTTCGAAGGTTCTCTTGTAAGCCATCTCCCCGAAAGGCTTTTGGGCGCTTACAAGAAGTGTGAGCGAGTAGCTGTTCAGCGTATCTATCAGTCGAAGTCTGTCACGGATATTGACCTTTCGGGCTATCACATTATTTACACCTTGCTCGACCTATTGACCGAGGCTGTCGAACATCCCGAAAAGGCTTATAGCAAACTGCTTTTGCAGCAAGTGTCGTCTCACTACGAAATGGATTCTCCCATATTCTTTGAGCGAATGATGGCGGTGCTTGATTACATATCGGGGATGACCGATGTGTATGCGCTCGACCTTTACCGAAAGATCAATGGTCATTCGCTGCCTATGGTTTAGTTATTAAGGTTATTAGGTCGCTTCGCTTTAAGGCTTTCAGGTTTTAAGGGCTTTTGCCCTTTCAGGTAGGGTATTAAAATTGTAAGACGTTAATAATCAGCAAAGTGCTTTGTTCTTTTTAGTCTTAGTAATAATGTCAATTTTGCCCCCAACCCTTTAGGGCGTATCGTTGCTAGAGAATAATGAGTGACGATGTAAATACTCAGAAGCTGTTTAAATTTATATCGCCAAGTTTTTTATAAAGCAAAATTTAGGATGTTTGTTTCTTTTTTAAGGGCGCATAGCGGGCTATGTAACCGCAAAAAAAGGAAGAAACAGACATTTTTGAACATAAAAAACGGCGAAACAACAGGCTTCTACAAATATATAATATTAGAAATTTTAACAGTTTCTCAAATCTAACTGCTGATTCGCATTATTAATTAGGTAGTTGCTATAGCACCTACCATTAAAACTTACAAACGACTATCAATTACTCTATCCGACATATACTGCGCAGCACGGGGCTATTAGGCTCAGTGCAGGTGGTTAATATCCTGATTTCTGTCATTCGCACGAAGTTAACAGCTATTTTTATCGGTGCTGCAGGGTTAGGACTTGCTGACCTTTTAAGTCGTTCGGCTGAGTTCCTGGGATATTTTTCTCAGGGTGGACTCCACGTAAGTGGCATTCGTCGTATAGCACAGGTTTACGAAGAAGAGGGACAGTCCGATAATTTGTTGTCCGAAGTAGCAATCTTGCGTTCGTGGGTGATGATGACAGCATTGCTGGGGATGACGCTCACGCTTGCTGTTGCTCCATTAGTGGCACATTATCTGCTTGACGACCAAGGAAGTCTGTGGATGAGTTTTGCATTGGCTCCGTTGGTAGCTATCAGTGCATTGTTGGGCGGCGAAATAACATTGCTCAAGGCTACTCATCAATTAAAGAAACTTGCTCTTTGTACAGCAGGTGGAGCGTTCACTACTTTGATTCTTGCAACAACGCTTTATGCCGCCTTAGGTATTAGTGGTGTGATGCCCGTGTTGATACTGAGTATTCTCAGTCTTTTTTGTATTCATCTTTATGCTACAACGCGCCATTATCCTTATCGCCTTAACTTAAGCGCTAAGAGTTTGCGCCGCGGCTTTCCAGTTTTGCGTTTAGGATTGTCGTTCGCATTTGCTGGCGTGGTGAGTTCGGGAGCAGAAGTTGCCGTGCGCTACTTTATTCGTAATCAAGCATCTGATGCCGAAGTGGGCTTGTATGCAGCAGCTTTTACGTTGATTGTCAGCTATTCACGCATCATTTTTGCAGCAGTCGATGCTGATTATTATCCACGTCTTTCTGCTATTGTTGACAATAAGGTGCAGATGAATCTTATTGTCAACCGTCAGATAGATGCTTTGGTGATGCTCATGGCGCCCTTCTTGATTTGTTTTTCTTTGGTATTGCCCTATATGGTGATTCTCCTTTATACGGAGGAGTTTCTTAGTGTCATTCCGATGGTGTTGGCAGCGCTTAATTATATGTTCTTTAAAGCAGCCTACACCCCCACCGCAATGTTGGCATTGGCGAAAGGGGATGCTCGCATTTTTGTATTGATGGAGGTGCTCTACAATGTAGTGTTTGTGTTCTTTGTGATGATGGGCTATTCGTTGCATGGATTGTTGGGCGCAGGAATTGGATTGACGTTGGCCAATGTTTTTGATTTTGTAGCCATTAATTGGGTATATCGCATCCGCTATAGTTACAAGGTGCAGCTCACCACGTTATCCCATATGCTTGTGCAGTTTTTCTTGTTGGGGGCTGTGTTAGCCATTTGCTTTACCTGTGAAGGTTGGCTGAAGTACGCATGCGGAGCCCCCGTGTTAATGCTGTCTTGCTTCGTCTCGCTATGTGTTTATCGTCGGCAGCGTCGCTAACAGTATGGGGAATTCAATTGATTCACAGATGAGTGGAAGTAACTAAATTCTCCTCCAAACTCAGCTAATCTTTACCTTAAGATTAGCTAACTCAGAAGGATATTTTAGTTACATTTGACTTTTCTAATTCAAAAATTCACATGCGAAACTTTAAAAAATCCCTCTTACTATATATCAGTGTGCTATTCCTTCTGTTAGTGGCTATCATGTGTTCATGTACGCCTTCACCCATAGTCAAAGAAAGCGATAGTGTTGATACGTTGCAGTATGCAAAGTGGTTGAAGATAGAGCAGTGCGAAGGCTATTCATTGGTAACAGTCGTCAACCCTTGGCAACCGGCTCTGCCGCTTCAGCGTTATGTGTTGGTGTCCAGGTCGGTGCCTGTGCCTGCATCGTTGCCCGAAGCCACTGTCGTCCGAACACCCATTGAGCGTGCCATTATGCACAATTCAGTGCATGCGAAAGTGGTTTATGATTTGGGCGCAGGGGCTCAGGTCGTAGGCTTGTGCGATGTAGATTACGTTATGAGTGACACGTTGCGTGCAGCATTGCGCGATACGTTGCTCTACGACGCAGGTTCAAGCATCAATTTTAATATGGAGCGCTGCGTCTCACTTCATAGCGATGCTGTTTTTGTGTCACCCTTGCAGGATGTGAGTCTCGACCCTTTGCGCGCGGTGGGCATACCAGTAGTGGCATGTGCGGATTATATGGAAGCGCATCCCTTGGGGCGTGCTGAGTGGATTAAGTTTTTCGGCTTGCTCTTTGATTGCCGTCAGCGTGCAGACTCTTTGTTTGCTCATGTGGAGCGAGAGTATCTTTCATTGGTAGCACAGGCTTCTCAGTCTGAAGGTCGTCCGCGTTTGATGGTTGATTTTCCGAAAGGAGGAACGTGGTATGTGCCTGGGGGAGAAAGCTATTTAGGCAGACTCTTTGCAGATGCTGGAGCCGATTATGCTTTTGCTCAGGATACTCATTCTGGCAGCATAGCTCTCAGCCGTGAGCGTGGGTTGATGGAAGCTCGCAAGGCTGATGTGTGGCTCATAAAGCAAGCGATGCCCGTCAGTCCTACTTATGCTTCGTTGCTTCGTGAGGAAGCGCTGCTGAGTGATTTTCGTCCTTGGAAGGAACGACGCATTTATGTTTGCAATACGCTGCATTCTGATTTTTTTGAGCGCATACCCTTTCAGCCTCATGTGTTGCTTAGCGAGTTGGTAAATTTGTTTCGTCAGGACAGTTTGGAAATTGCAGATAGTGCTTATTATCAACCGATTCAAGAATGATATATTTAATAATTTTAGCTGCACTGCTGTTTGTTGTTAACCTTTTTTTAGGTAGTGTGGCGCTTCCGGCTGCCGACGTATTCTCGGTGCTTATTGGGCAATCTTCTGCGGAGGAGGTTGCCTTGATTGTTTTGCATTCGCGCCTGCCCGAAGCCGTGGTGGCATTGTTGGCAGGAGGCGGATTGGCCGTGTCAGGGTTGGTGATGCAAACACTGTTTTCTAATTCCTTGGCCGATCCGTCGCTTTTGGGCGTAAATGCTGGTGCCAGCCTGGGCGTGGCAGTGGCGGTGATGCTGTTGGGTGGTAGTTCGGCAGCTGTGGGTGTGGCGTTGAGCGGCAGAGGGCTCATGCTTGCGGCTGCATTTGTAGGAGCTATGGTGGTGATAGGACTACTCGTGCTTTGTGCGAGGGTGATGCCAGGGCGCTTGCAGCTGCTCGTGGCGGGTGTCATGCTGAGTTTTGTGGTTTCGGCGGTAATAGGGGTGCTGAGTTTTTTTGCCTCCGCCAGTGGGGTGCAAACCTTTGTTGTGTGGGGATTGGGCACATTTTCGGGCATACCGCTTGCAAGCGTATCGTGGCTAGCAGTGGGTGTGTTAGTGGGTGTCGTAGCGATCTGTTTGATGGCAAAATCCCTTAATGCCCTGTTGCTGGGTGAAGACTATGCTCAGAATTTGGGTATTAGTGCCAGGTGGGTCAGCCTTTGGTGCTTGGTGTGGGTGGGGCTGCTTAGCGCAACGGTCACGGCTTTTTGTGGTCCCATTGGTTTTGTAGGGTTGGCCGTACCCCATGCTGTGCGCATGCTCTTTCGCACGGCTCGCCATCAGCGGCTTGCGCCCGCTTGCTTTTGGGGTGGCGCCTGCGTAGCGTTGTGTTGCAATGTGTTGGCGCGAATCGTCTCCGACTATTCAGTGCTTCCCATCAATACGATAACTCCCCTTTTCGGTGTGCCCGTTGTGTTGGCTTTGTTGATGCGCCAGAGAGGACGGTGATGGACGCTGATCGGATAACGATTTTCATATTGTTTTTGGCTCGCGCGGTGTGTATTGTTTTAACCACGGATTGACACGAATCTTCACGAATGCCTTGCGGGATGTCACCGCGGATGCCGTAGGGGCCACTTCATGTCGGCCCGTACGCCGTGAGGCGTAACAATAAGCGAGAATGCGTCTTGTTGTAGGAGCCGATCCCCATATCGGCCCGTCATGATGCAACGCACGAATCATGCAAAACGCACCCAGCATCCGCGGTGGTCTCTCGTTAACTTGTTTACTGAACTTCAGGTAAGAATTTGTGGCAGTAAAGCAGACAAATTCTGATTAAACATGAATAAAAGCAGATTTGGATTTCGGCCGAAAATGTATTATCTTTGCAGTACAAGGAAGAAGCTACGCAGTTTCTTCCTTTTTTTGGCCCCAAAAATGGCAAAAATGACCTCAAAGGTAGATTAAATTTCTTCAAACATCGGAGGAACGATCTTTGATGTCGTTTCTCCTACCTCGTATGTTATCATTTTTGCCCTCAATTTTGCTTTCGAAACCTCCAATTTCGAAATGAAAACAACTTTTTTGAAAAAAAATAAATTTCCAAAGCAGGTTAAAGAGCAACTGTTTTTTAGAGTACAATTTACATAGTACAGAGTACAACTTCCATCCGGATGGATTCGTTAAACGTTAATCTCTGATCGTTCAACGTATAGATAATAGAGTACAACTGCCATCCGGATGCTGTAGGGGCCGATCTCTGTGTCGGCCCGTGGTGATGCAACGTTCGGATGATGCCAATATTAATATTGACAGACCACCTCCCCTTGTGGGTAATTGCGTACCCACAAGGTACTCCTCCTAACTCAGGAGGAGAAATTAGTTTGACTCACTCGTTGGAATACTTCCTGATGGCCAGCACAAGCAGCTGTGTAAATTTCGCACTAAGTGGCTGTTTTTAGCATTACTTTTAAGGCTAATATTACAAAATCGTGTAAAAAGCATTAAATTATTACTTACGAATGAGAAAATTAGCGTACTTTTGCGACTAATAATGACACTGAATCTTAATACCCTCGACGAACTTTTGCAGCGGATGCCGCCCATCACGCTGGAAGAAATGAAGTCTGTGCGCCTGATGAAGCGTACGGACACGAAGTTTGTTACGAATATACGGCAGTTGGAACGCTTGCTGGAATTGACTGCTGAACAGTATTTTGCGCAGGTGGGTGGTACGAAGCGCTATGCAGGCTATCGCACGCTGTATTGGGATACACCCGAAACGCACGAGATGTTCAGGCGGCATCATTGTGGGCACTTCCCTCGTACGAAGGTCAGGGCACGTACGTATCTTGACTCGGGACATTCCTTTCTGGAAATAAAGAATAAGGACAACCACGGGAAGACGCGTAAGAAACGTATTGAGATTCCGAGTATAGAAGCTGTGGTAGAGCAGCGAGTAGGGGAGGACTTCTTGAAGGAACGTACACCCTATGATTTCGACACGATAATTCCTACGATAGAAAACAGGTTTAGGCGCATTACGCTTGTGAATCGTGAAAAGACAGAGCGACTGACGATAGACTTTGACATTCACTTTGTGAACCACGAGACGGGTGAGGAAGGTGAGATTCCGGACGTGGTGATTATTGAGCTAAAGCGAGATGGCAGGGTGGCTTCGCCCATTATGAAGATGTTGCGAACACTACGCATAAAGCCTAGTGGATTCAGTAAGTATTGCATTGGGTCGGCCATTACAAATAAGGCGTTGAAGCAGAATCGCTTTAAGAAGCGCTTGCATCGTTACGAAAAAATAGTTTCCAAAAATAATTAATTTACTTTTTTGAGAGTGCCTGCAATTACTCGCGCTCTTTAATTGAAAAAAATAATCGAAAGTTATGTTTGATTTTCTTGCCTCTCATTTCACTATCCTCGACTTGATGGTGAGCCTGTTGATAAATTGTGTGACGGTTTGGAGTATTATCCACTTTTTCTACTACCCCAAGGGGCAGCGTAGAGATTATTACTTTACGTTCATCCTGCTGTCGGTCAGCATCTTTATGCTTATCTACTTGTTTATGGGGCAGGATGCAGGCAACGAGGTGTCGGATGCGGGCATGGTGGGAGCTGCTTTGGGGCTCTTTGCTATCTTCGGCATTATTCGTTATCGCACGGAGAGTGTGCCCATTCGCGAAATGACATATCTCTTCTTCCTCATTGCGCTTTCTGTGCTCAACGGGCGTACGGGTAGTCTTACGTTGCTCGACCAGGTAGTTATCAATGTGGTGTTTGTTGGCGTAGTATGGTTGGCTGAGAACTTCCATTCGGCTTACAATCAAGGCTGCAAGTTTGTGAAGTATGATAATATTGACCTCATAAAGCCCGAACGTTACGATGAACTAGTGAAGGACCTTGAAGAACGCTTGGGTCTAAAGGTGACACGTGTGGAGGTGGGTTCGGTTGACTTCCTGACAGACATGGCGATGTTGCGAGTGTTCTATGTTGACCCCAATAAACGCATTAAGTCGGTGGACCGCATACTTAAATTGCCATTGGAGTAGTTGGTAAACAAGTTGACGAGAGACCTTCGGAGGTGTTGTGCTCAAAATTGATATTATTGTCAAGCTCAGAAAATTGAAGTCATGTGCTGATTAATAGCGCTTACCCCGGGTATTCGCTATGCTCAAACCCGGGGTTACTGAGCGGAGGCACCTTTGGCGTCTTGACCATCCGGATGGCAGTTGTACTCTGTACTCTGTTATCTGTACTCTGTACTCTGTTATCTGTACTCTTTCCTATTACGCCGTTCCGGCGTGTGGGCCGACATAAAGTGGCCCCTACACCATCCGGACGGCAGTTGTACTCTGTTATCTGTACTCTGTACTCTAAAAAAATAATCCTTAAATCTTAATTAACTATGAAATTAAAAAACTTACTCTTTGCAACAACAGCATTGTTGGCAGCTTCGCCTGCGCTTGCGCAGAAGGACGAATTGGGCGTTTGGACGGAGTTGGAAGTAGAAAAGAAAATGACAAAGCGTCTGGACCTCTCGGCTGGGATGGACTTCCGATTTAATGATAACGTGGGCGAGACTTCGCGTTGGCGCGTTACGCTCGGGGGGTCGTATAAATTGCTCAGTTGGCTGAAGGCAGGCGTTACGTATCAGTGTATATCTGACCTTAGCCGAGGTGAAGTCAAGGAGGACTTCAAGAAGAGCGGAAAATTTAATGGATTTAATGTGGACGAGGCCTTCCGCCGCGATAAGCATCGCTTTACTTTCGACTTTACAGGAAAGTGGAAAGTGGGCCGTTTTGGTTTTTCATTGCGCGAACGCTATCAGTTTACACATACAGTAGCTGTGGATATTGACCGTGTGCGCTATCGTGACGAAGCACCTGCTGGATATAGTGGCGATGTTTATGATTTTGGAGGTTATCAGTGGATTTCTCGCGAACTGGGCGAAGATCATAAGGGACATAAGAACAATCATCAACTTCGCTCGCGCTTCGAAGTGGAGTATGATATTCCTAATTGTAAACTTACGCCTTCAATATCATATGAGTTGAAGAGTGGATTGCAGGATGCAATGGCTACAGAAGGTGCTCGCATTACGGCTGGAGTGGACTGGAAACTTAATAAGAAGCAGTCGCTATCAGTGGCTTATATCTTTGATGATGGTCATTATGAAGATGACCCCAATCTTCATGTTTTGAAGGTTGGCTATAAAATTAAATTCTAACAACTCAACTTTCGCACCGTGAAACTTTACTAATAAATTATGAAACGATTAATTCTTAATATATTGATGCTGGCTGGCGCTATGCAGCTCTTTGCTCAGCATGAATACCTGACGGTTCGCGCCAAGAATGGTGATGAAACGAGTGTTAGGGTGACTACGCAAACAGTGATTAATTTAAAAAACGGAACTTTGCAGGCTACGACTAATGGTGAGACGGCTACGTTTGCATTGAATGATTTGAAGGCCTTCTTCTTTGCTGCACAGCCTACAGATATTAAAAGTGCTGCTGTGGAAAGAGTGTTCGTAAAGCTTACGGCAAATGGCTTGATGGTCAATGCGCCAGCAGCTGCAAAGGTGAGCGTGCTAACGATGGATGGGCGTAGTATTATGACTGATGTGAAGAAAGTGGCTGGAGTTGAAACATTCCCTGTGGCGTTGATGAAGGGGGTGTACGTAGTGCGCGTAGGTGAGAAATCTCAAACAATAATGGTGCCATGAAGCGTACGTTAATTAGTATAGCTTGCTTTATGGTGGCAAGCTTAGCGATGGCACAGACACTTGTGCTGCAGCGTGGGAATGTAAATGTACTCTATGATGTGCAGCAAATAGGCGAAGTGCTCGTTGCTGACGATGCTACTTCGCTGATTATTGCGGGTACTACGTATGATATTAGCAGCATCGACCAAATGGTTATTACAAATCAGGAGGTGAAGCCCTTGACTGTAGATGTTGTTTATGCAGAGAAGGGTGCTATTGTGAACTTGAGTGGCGATGTGGCTCCATATCTAATGGTAGATGTTGCTGATGGTGATGTTAGTATTATAGCTGATGCTCTTTTGCAACAGGAGGTTACTTACTGTTTGAGCGGAGCAAGTTCGTCGGCCTCGTTTACGATGGATGGAGAGTTTAAAGCAACT
>JAZLDQ010000091.1:0-1663 GCA_045614785.1 Alloprevotella sp. | reverse complement strand
AAGTTTGAAGGAACAACAATAAATGAAGCAGTTCCTGAGATTGTCGCTCTACAAAGCGATTATAAGAAACCGTGTTTGGAAACTCTTTTCGCATATGCTGACAGACGTAACCTATGTAGAATGACTCAAATCGCGGAAATGTTTAGTGTGAAATATCACCAGAATAGTCATCACCTCACTATCAGAGAGACGACATTTTCGGTTCCGATGACGCTTTTCAGGGGCTGATAATTGGTGTTTTTCAATTCTGGAGTAAAATATTTACAGAATTCGTCTAAAATACAGAAGATTTCAACTAAATTTGTATCAGTCATAGGAGTGAATGTTTTTTTACGTAATTATTTGATTTACAACTATAAAGTTACTAAAAATATTTCACTCCTACATTTTTTTGGACGTATTCTTATATCGAACTCACGTTATTTAAGTGATTGGGTAAAGAACGCACAAATACAATCCAACGCGCAAAGCGAGCAATGGGAGTCGGAGAGGACACCCTTACTAAAACGTTTACCCACCATCACAAAAGAGTCTTGGAGCATTGTTCGGGGCGTGTTACTCTACATCGCCATCGGTATAGGCATAGGTGCAGCAATGCACGGTTATGTTCCTGAAGGATTCTTTGAACAATTTTTGTCGGCAGAAAATTGGTGGGGAGTACCGCTGGCTGTTATACTCGCCGTTCCAGTATATGCAAACCCAGCAAGCGTCGTTCCCGTTATTGAATTCTTTGTAGCAAAAGGTATTCCACTCGGCACAGCTATCGCCTTTATGATGGCAATCATCGGTCTATCCATACCCGAAGGCACAATGCTTAAAAAAGTCATGACATGGCGCTTGCTCACCTTCTTCTTCGGAATGGTTACATTGTTGATTATTATTTCTGGATATTTATTTAATTAGATTTTATGAAAATATTGATTCTATGCACAGGCAACAGCTGTCGGAGCCAAATGGCACATGGCTTTTTGCAATCGTTCGACACAAAATTGGAGGTACACTCTGCAGGAACAAAGCCTGCCAAATGCGTAAATCCTAAAGCCATTGCGGTTATGCAAGAAGCGGGCATTGACCTTTCTCTACACACTCCAAAAAGTATTGAGCTGTATCTTTACGACGAATGGGATTATGTCATCACCGTCTGTGGTGGAGCCAACGAGAGTTGCCCAATGTTTGCGGGCAGAGTCAACCATCGCATGCACATCGAATTTGACGACCCATCGGATGCTGTAGGTAGTGATGAATATGTAATGAACGAATTTCGTCGTGTCAGAAATGAAATATGCGAAAGATTCACCACATTCTACGACACTCTAAAAGCAAGCTCCAAAGACAATTTACTAATATAAAATTATTAGTTTTTAGATTATGAGAACCATGCATACAGGATAGCCTAAGAATCTTAAAGCAAAACGACCTTAAAAGTTCAGATTTAAACAATCAAGCTGATAATCAATCACATCAAAGAACCTAACTAAAACAAATACGACTAAGAAGGGTGTGCCGAACATGCATATTCATTTTGAAGTGAACCCCAGAAGTTAGACAAAAAACTTCTGGGGTTCATTATGTATATACATCACAGTTTAGAAGAAAAGAAAGAAATCATCCGCTTACATGAATTAGGAGCAAGCATGTCTGAGTTAATGAAACGTTATCATGT
>JAZLDQ010000090.1:0-19291 GCA_045614785.1 Alloprevotella sp. | reverse complement strand
AACGAGTTGCGACGTATCTGCAAAAATTCCTTCTGAACAAGTACGATAAATACTCTCATAGTTACTCCAATTTATCGTTAAACTTTTTGAGTGATACGCCGAGAATAGCTACCGTCATACCGAGCAGAATCACGCAATTCTTCCATACAGCCACCACCGGTAGGCCCTGAATCATCATCTTTCGCACAGCGTCGATATACCACCTTGCAGGGACGATATTCGATACTACCTGGAAGAATTTGGGCAGATTCTCAATCGGGAACAGCATACCCGACAGCATCAGAATAGGCATCATCATTACCATAGCCGAGATTAGCAGTGCCGCCATCTGTGTGGTGGCGATGGTCGAGACCAAAAGTCCGAGCGATAGCGATAACACTAGATATAGTGTCGATGTAGCAAATATTCCCCAGACACCTCCCGTCATCGGTATCTCAAGCAGATAGCGTGCAAGGAGCAGGATGGCGATGAGTACCACACAAGAGATGGCGAAGTAGGGAATCATCTTGGCAAAGATAATCTTCACGGGGCGCACGGGCGAGACAAGTAGCACCTCCATCGTACCAGCCTCCTTCTCGCGCACAATCGACACCGAGGTCATCATCGCGCAGACAAGAATAAAAATCAGTCCCATAATGCCTGGTACAAAGTTGTAGGACGAGCGCATCTGCGGGTTGAATAACATTCGCGTCTCAAACATCGCCTGCTGTGAGGCCGAGCCGAGCAGGATATTTTGCAGATATGCCGTTGCCGAGCCTGCGGTATTGACATTCGAGGCATCGACAATGAGTTGGACGATAGGCTTTGTCGCTACGCCCGCAGCCACCTGAGCCGCACGGCGGTCATAGTCCGACGCAAAAACCACCACAGCACCCGCCTTGCCCGAGCGCAGATAGGGGCCTATATCATCTTGCGAGATATAACCCTTAAAGGTAAAGTATTCGTTCTGCGAGAGTCGCTCAACGGCATCACGCACTCCATCGGTGCGCTCCGAGGCAACAACCGCCACATTAATATTATTGACCTCGGTGGAGATGGCAAAGCCGAACAAGGTCATCAGCATAACGGGGATAAGCATCACGACCAACATCGTACGCTTATCGCGGAGTATATGCAACGACTCCTTTTTTACGAATGAGCCAAAGTTCTGTTTCATAGCTTACTCTCCTCTCTGTGCGCCACGAGCCAACGTGCGGAACACCTCGTCCATCGACTCTGCGGCAAATTGTTGTTTCAGGCGGGCTGGGGTATCGAGTGCCCGCACCTCGCCATCGACCATAATCGAAACGCGCGAGCAGTACTCCGCCTCGTCCATATAGTGTGTGGTGACGAAGATGGTCGTACCACCCTCGGCTGCCTCATATATCATTTCCCAAAACTGACGGCGTGTCACGGGGTCAACGCCACCCGTCGGCTCGTCCAAAAAGACCACCTCGGGGCGGTGAATCGTGGCAATGGCAAACGATAGTTTCTGCTTCCAGCCGAGTGGCAGAGAGCCAACCAAAGTGTTGCGCTCCGACGAGAAATTCAGACGCTCAAGCAACTCCGCGGCACGCTCCTCGGTTTGGGTTTTGGATAAACCGTATATACCCGCAAACAGACGCATATTCTCCCACACCGTAAGGTCGTTGTAGAGCGAAAATCGCTGACTCATATAGCCGATATGTCGCTTAATCTGCTCACCCTCGCGCATCACATTGTAGCCCGCAACGGTGCCACTGCCCGATGTGGGAAAGCTCAAGCCACAGAGCATACGCATAGCGGTTGTCTTGCCTGCTCCGTTTGCTCCGAGGAAGCCGAAAATCTCGCCTCGGCGCACATCAAACGAGATGCGGTCAACGGCAGTAAAGTCGCCAAATCGCTTGGTTAGCTCGCGTACAGAAATTACTATGTCGTTCATCTTCTCATCAGTTTTATAAACATATCCTCGATTGTCGGCTCTGCACTCACAATCTCCACTCCCTCTACATCGGCAAGTGCCGCCTTAAATCTCTCCTTGTCAAAGCCTTCTGCGGCAACCAGATGGTGCTTTTCGCCAAAGGGATAACAATCCTCCACGCCCTCTTCGCGGCGTGCCCTTTCCAGCAGGGCAAACATATTCTTGGCGCTAATGCCGTAGAGAGGTTTATCAAAACCCTGCACAATGCCTGTGGGCGTGTCGATACCTAAAATACGCCCCTCATTGCAGAGGGCTACGCGGTCGCAACGGCTCGCCTCGTCCATATATGGTGTAGATACGAGTATGGTTATTCCACGCTCCTTCAAATCGGCAAGCATATCCCAAAACTCGCTACGCGACACAGCATCAACACCCGTTGTCGGCTCGTCGAGGAACAATACGCTTGGACGATGAATCAAGGCACACGAGAGGGCAAGTTTCTGCTTCATACCTCCCGAGAGTTTGCCTGCACGGCGTGTGCGGAATGGCTCTATCTGCTTATAGATAGGCGCAATAAGGTCATACGACTCTTCGACAGTAACGCCAAACAGAGCAGCAAAGAATTGTAGATTCTCCTCAACCGACAAATCGGGATAAAGCGAGAAACGGCCGGGCATATAACCTACACGCTTTCGGATGGCAAGGTAATCTTTCTTTATATCGCATCCATCGACCGTAGCACTGCCCTCATCGGGATTGATGAGCGTGGTGAGTAGTCTAAAAAGCGTGGTCTTACCTGCTCCGTCAGGACCGATAAGTCCGAACAATTCGCCCCGCTCAACCGAGAACGACACACCATCGAGTGCCCGCACCTTGCCGTAACTCTTGGAGAGGTTATGTACATCAATAGCACCCATACTACAAAACTACTTCGCCCGCCAAGCCTATCTTCAATCGACCATCATTTTCAACAGCAATCTTCACGGCATAGACCAGGTTGGCACGCGAATCCTTTGTCTGAATGGTCTTTGGTGTAAACTCACTCTCCGACGAAATCCACGCGACGCGACCTGTGTAGTCATATCGCTCCTCACCGCCAAAGTCGGCAACGACCTTTACCTCATCGCCTAATTTGATATTGGCAAGTTGGTCGGAGGTAAAGTAGGCGCGCAGATAGATATTGTCCAAGTCGGCAATCTTCATCAGAGGCTTGCCTACAGATGCCAACTCGCCCGCCTCGGCATACTTAACCAACACGGTACCACCGATGGGCGAGATAATGCGGCACTTTGAGATGCGGTCGTCAAGGGCGGCAATTTGCGCCTCCAAAGCGGCCGAGTTGTTGTTAATGGTTGAGGTGTTCTTGTCGAGCGTTGAGAGCGTTGCATCGAGTTGCTTCTCCAAAATTTTTATTTGCGCTTCAATGTCGTCTTTCTGCTTCTGTGTCGCGGCGCCATCACTGAGCATATTTTCCACGCGACGCAGTTCATTCTTCTGCTTTACGATCTGCTCACGCAACGAGGCCACCTGCTTCTTCACATCGGGACGAGAGGTGAGTAACGCCGACTGTTGCGCCACAAGTTGTTTGCGCTGCAGGTGCAGCTGCACGCTGTCAATCGCACCAACCATCTGGTTGGCCTCGACAACCATACCCTCCTCAACCTCAAAATTGAGAATTCGACCTGTAGCCTCCGACGATATAACAACCTCAGTAGCCTCGAACGTGCCCTGTGCATCAAACTCTGTCTCGGTGCCGCACGATGCGGCGAGCACCACTGCGGCAATATATACAATTCGTTTCATATCTTATTGATTTAGTGTTGTTTTAAGTCTGTAAATTGCTTGCAAAAGTTCTATTTCGTGAGTGCTGCGAGCGAGCGTTGCAGAGGTTTCGTCGGTGATTTTACGTAGCAAATCGGTCGCGTCAATCACTCCGTTTTCCAGTTGCGATTCTGCTGCCATACGCACCCTGCGACGCAGTTCAACAATGCGGTTATCATCCTCGATAGCTTTGCGAAGTCGCGCTATCTCGCCATCGTCTTGCGTAGTCTGCATTTGGGTATTGAAGAGGAATACATCACGTTGTACGGCAATCTGCTTTTGGGCTGCATTTAGTTTTTCGAGATTGTTGCGTTTGGTGTAGAATGCGCCGATATTCCACGACATACGCACGCCGACAATGGCATTGAGCGACCAATCCGACGAAACCATATTCTTGAACATATCCATTCCAGGGTATCCGTAGTAGCCCTGTGCAAATGCCGAGAATCTGGGCATCAACGAGGTATTTATCGCCTTGCGCTGAGCCGCCAACTTATTTTCTTGTGCCTCGAAAAGTGCTAATTCGGGGCGTGCCGAGGTGCGTGATTTTAGCTCTATCATTGCTGGGCGCTCCAAATGTTCAGAAGTGAGCGGTTGCCCGATAAACACCTCTAACATACGACGATAGCTCGTACGCGACGACTCCACCTGACCGAGCGTTTGTCGAGCAGAGAGCAGCTCCGCCTCCACCGCATCGACATCAGCCTGCATAGCAACACCATTTTTATAATATGTTTGTAAACGGGCGTGATTGCTCGCAAGCACCTCAATCAGAGCCTCAGTCTGCGCCTTACGCTCATCGAGCAACAATATTCCAAAATATAAGTTATCCACCCTCGACTGCAAGTTGTAGAGCGACACATCAACACGATTGCGCTGCTCCTCGGCCTCCGCCTTGGCAATGTCTTTGTCAGCCTTAGATTTTCCGCCATCCCAAATGTGTTGCGACACATCAATCGCAATCTTATATTGGTCTCGGTTGATGCCCGCCTTCTCAATGCCGTTGGCCCGCAAAATCGTATTAAAGGCTTCGGGATAAGTGGGTGTAGCCGACTGATATGTAACCTGCCCCGACAGCGAAACCTGCGGGATCCACGCGCGAGCTGCATTGGAGAGATTGTACAGCTCGGTCTGCGCAATTAGGTCGTACTGCCTGATTTCGGGATAGTTTTCCCGAGCCAGACGGCGACACTCCTCTAGAGACTGGCCACTCGAAGCAACGGCACAAACCACGGCAAATAGTGTTAGAAAAAACTGTTTCATATCTTACTACTTTTTGATTCTTCGTAAAATCGTTTCGATGTTCTCGGCCTTGCGCTCTGCGAGGAATCGCTCGCGGTTGACCATCAACTCTCCCATTAGTGGCTCCATAAATGGATAGGCAAGAAAAGTGAAGATATTGAGCGACATAATACTGATAAACAGCATCTTGATATCAACTCTTTCGATTTCGCCACGCTCTGCCGAGCGGTTAATTTCCGACTGCAGACCGCGATATACATTATCAATAATAGCACCTACGTGTTTGTATAATACATCGTAACGCTCGGGGCGTGAGATAATCTCGTTGATGACGAATCGTGGCAATAGCGGGTTCTGTGCAACAAAGTCAAAGTGCGCCTCAATGCCACCCTTGATGCGCTCAACAATCGGCAACGATGGGTCGCCCATTATGGCAAACATTGAGTGTGACATAGTTTCGAACTTCTCATCCACGATGCGCTTGAAAAGTTGCTCCTTGGTGCGGAAATAGTAGTGTAACATCGCGTGCGTTACGCCCGCCGCCTGCGCTATCGAGGTGGTACGGGCACCATCATAACCCCTGGTCAAGAACTCCTGCTCCGCCACCGCAAGTATCTGTTGCTCTTTGCTTTGTTTCTCTTGATTATCCATACATTTTAATTTTAACAAATATATCTAACAATATTGTTAATGCAAATGTGTGAATAAATTCTCACTTCACAAATAAATAAGAGTAAAAAAATCTGATTGATTAAAAAAATATACGAAGCCTGCCGTGCAGGTAATAACAATTGATACGGATGGCATGCTTGCTCAGAGTGCTGGAACCATTCCTGTAGATCCAACTCCTTCAACCCCAGCAACGAATAGCTACGATGGTGGTTGGAATTGCAACAATTGGACGGATAACGAATAGGCATCATGTATTAAAACAACTGAGGCACCGCACGGGAAGATGTGCGGTGCCTCGGCTGTTTATGTTTTTACGTAAGAAATTACAAATTTTATGCTTGCTTCACGTTGGGCTCGTCAAGTCCAATGCCTTTCTTCTTATCTACCACCTTGAGGAGGAAGCCAATGAAGAGGGCTGCTATGCCGAGGCTTGCGAGGAGCACGAGGGGTGCGGTGTAGTCGTAAGAAACGGCGGCTTGCTCGGGCGTGATGGTGCCGTCGGCAAGGCCTTGGACGATTTGGGGATTTGAGCTGTCGAGCACCTTGCCGATGAGCATGGGGAAGAGCCAGAGGCCTATGTTCTGAATCCAGAAGATGAGGGCGTAGGCCGAACCGATGATGCGGGCGTCAACGAGCTTGGGCACGCTGGGCCAGAGCGATGCGGGGACGAGCGAGAAGCTGGCGCCCAATACGAGGATGGTGACGTAAGCCACAACGAAACCGCCAACTACGCTGCCCTTGAAGAGGGGGAGGATGAAGGCGAATGTGAGGTGGCAAAGGATGAGCAGCACGGAGCCGATGACGAGCATTGAAGCTGCCTTGCCCTTGTAGTCAACGTACTTGCCGAGCTTGGGCGTGATAGCTACAGCCAAGAGGGGGAATACGGCGAATACGGCTGAAGCGCTTTGGCGCTCGTAGCCCATGTAGCAGTAGGCCACGAGGAAGACGATGGCTACGAGAGTCCACACGATTTCCATCTTCTTATTCTTCATGAAGTTGCTGGCAAACGATGCGCCTGCCACGATGAGCATGATGACGTATTGCAATGAAGCTACTGCGTCGCTCGCCCAGAAGGAGTTGGGGTCGACGGGGTTGAACGTGAGGTTGCACTGGAGCATGTTGACAGCATACTTCTGGAAGGGGAAGATGGCTGAATAGTAGAGCACGCAGAGGAGCGCTACGAGCCAGAAGCCGCTGCTGGTGAGAATCTGGCCGAGGTCCTTGAGCTGGAAGGGTTCGTCCTTCTCTTCGGCTTCGCCTGTCTGCGCATCGAGCTTGCGGTCCATGAAGAAGTAGACGATGAACATGATGAGGGCGATGAGGAGGAGGAGAACGCCGAAGGCTACGGAGCGCGACACATCCACCTTGCCGCCCATGTTGGCAATAACGGGTGAGAAGATCATGCATGTAGCAACACCAAGGCGAGCGAGTGCCATCTCAGAGCCCATGGCGAGCGCCATTTCGCGACCCTTAAACCACTTTACGATGCCGCGGCTCACGGTGATACCTGCCATTTCGACACCACAACCGAAGATCATGAAGCCTACGGCAGAGAACTTGGCAGATGCTGGCATGCCGAGGTAGAAGGGCGAAATGCCGAGTTCGTCGAAGCCGGGGATGTAGTTGAGGTTGTTGTTGAACCACGCTTCGAGCGAGCTACCTACGAACATATCGGTGACGGCATACCAGTTGATGGTGGCACCAACGAGCATCACGGCTCCTGAGAGGAGGGCTGTGAAGCGCACACCCATCTTGTCGAGGATGATGCCGGCAAAGATGAGGAAGAACACGAATACGTTGAGGAAGGTTTCAGACCCCTGCATCGTGCCGAAGGCTGTAGAGTCCCAGCCACGGGTAGATTGCATCAAGTCCTTAATGGGCGAAAGGATGTCCATAAAGATGTATGAACAGAACATGGCGAGCGCCAGGAGCATCAGCACCAACCAACGGGCAGATGCTGAATCGCGAAGTGTTTGAATTTTTTCAGACATGTTGTCTATGTTTTTTTTTTTGAGTTACTAAATGAATTGTTTGCTACACTTTATTGCTTGTCTTGCTTCAACCACTTATCCAACCAGCGGAAGAAGGTGCGTTGCCAGAGGATGCCGTTTTGGGGCTTGAGCACCCAGTGGTTTTCGTCGGGGAAGAGGAGGAGTTGCGCTGGGATGCCGCGTAGGCGCGCCGCCGTGAAGGCGCTTTCAGCTTGAGTGTATTCGATGCGGAAGTCCTTCTGCCCGTGAATGCAGAGGATGGGCGTGTCCCAACGATCTACGTAGAGATGAGGTGAAGTTTCAAACACCTTTGCACGCTTGCCATTTGCATCCTTATACCAAGGTGCCTGGCCCATGTCCCAGTTGGGGAACCACATTTCTTCGGTTTCAACGTACTGTTGTTGGGTGTTGAAGATACCATCGTGAGCAATGAATGCCTTGAAGCGCTTGTCGTGATTACCCGCCAACCAATAAACGCTATAACCACCGAAGCTTGCGCCTACGGCACCGAGGCGGTCGGTATCCACCCAGGGTTCCTTTGCAAGGTCATCAATTGCCGAAAGGTAGTCCTTCATGCACTGACCTGAATAATCGCCACTGATTTGCTCCAACCACTCCATGCCGAAACCGGGAAGGCCGCGGCGGTTGGGAGCTATCACAATGTAGCCTTGGTTGGCCATTACTTGGAAGTTCCAACGGAAACTCCAGAACTGGCTCACGGGTGATTGAGGACCACCTTCGCAGAAGAGCAATGTGGGGTACTTCTTCGTGGGGTCGAAATTGGGAGGAAGAATCACCCAAGCGTGCATCTGCTTCTTATCCGTAGTAGTAATCCAACGCTCACGCACTTCGCCAAATTCAAAGTGTGCGTAGAAGGGTTCGTTCTCTTGTGTCAATTGAGTGGTCTGACCATCGGCGATATTCACGAAGTACACTTCGTCGGCACGACTCATTGAGTGGCACTTCGCAAGGAGTTGCTCGCCATTGGGGTGCACACCGAGGAGCACATAGTCGGCCACATCATCCGTAAGTTGCTTTACCTCGCCCTTCAAGTTGGTTTGGTAGAGGTTTGTACGGCCGTGCCACACACCGCTAAAGTAAAGCGTAAAGTTATCGGCAGCCCATGCAAATTCGTTCACACCGCTCTCAAAGCTTTCTGTAATGTAAGACTTCTTGCCTGTAGCAAACTCATAGATGCAAAGGCGTGTGCGGTCGCTTTCATAACCATCGCGCTCCATGCTGCTCCAAGCGATGTACTTACCGTTGGGAGAGAATTGAGGATTTTGGTCGTAACCTGCATTGACATCTTCCTTGAATTGATTAACCGCCTGATGCTTGAGAGAGCGTGTGGGGTCGCAAGCAGGGCGCACGTAGCCTTCGGGTTTGCAAAGGTTCTTCACGCTGCCCGATTCGAGGTCGTAGAGGTAGATGTCGCTATCCGTACTGATGGCATAGTCAAGGCCCGAAAGCTTGCGGCAGGTGTAAGCAATCTGCTTGCTATCGGGGCTCCATGCCAACTGTTCTACACCACCAAAGGGAAGCATGGGGCATTCGTAAGGTTCACCCTCAAGAAGGTCCTTGCTCTCGCCCACCTTTTCTCCGTCAAAGTCAGCCACAAAGGGGTGAGGCGCAGAGGTTGTGTAGTGATCCCAGTGCTTATAAGTGAGGTCGTTAGCAACGATGCCTGTTGTGAGTTGTAAGTCAGCATCGTTTTGCTGAATGCTCTCTTCGTGAGCAATCGTCTTGACGAGAATCACTTTCTTGCCACAGGGTGAGAAGAGGTAGTCGTTGACATCTGTTGCCTCAAATGAAATCTGCTTGCGAGCGGTGCCGTCAGCATTCATCATCCAAAGCTGCATCGTGCCCTCTGCGTTGGCTGCGAGGTAGGCCACCTTGTCTGTGCCAGGGATGAATGAAGGGGCGTATTCCGAACCCGACGCTGAAAGCAGAGTTGAAGTGGGGGCGTCGGCAGAAGGATTCGTTGCGTAGATGACAGAACGGCTCTTGTTCTTTTCAACACTGTAATAGGTTACACCATACACCGCCTTGTCGGCATCTGCTGAAAGGTTGTAATTACCGATGCGGCCTATTTGCCACATTACCTCGGGAGTAAATTGGCGCGATGTTTCTGCAAACTCTGTGGTTCGACCTATAGAGTTGAGTTCTGAACCAGCATCTCCAACAGACGAACATGCCACTAATGTAAGCGACATAATGCTTGATGTTAAAAGTTTGTTCATTTTTATTTATATTGTATTTGTATGATTATTCAACTTGCAAAAATATAAAAAATATGGCGCTTGGAGGAAAGTTCTTCTATGATTTTGTAATGATAGGTGGATGTGTGTTTCGAATTTTGTAGATATTGAGCTCTTAATTTGCAGTTAAAGCTAATTTTTGTAATATTTATTTAGCATAATTTGGGGCTTATGAAAAATAATCAGTATATTTGCCAACGAAATTTAAAACCTAAAAGAAATATGGATTGTAAATGCATGGAAAAGCCTTATGTCATTGGTCTTGACATGGGTGGCACAAACTCAGTTTTTGGTGTTGTAGATGCGCGTGGTACTATCAAGGCTCAGACAGTTATTAAGACACGTGGCTATAAGAATGTTGAAGAATACGTAGCGGCAGCCGTAGAAGCTTTGCAGCCTGCTATTGAAGTCGTTGGCGGTATTGAAAACATCAAAGGTATGGGTATCGGTGCGCCTAATGCGAATTACTATACTGGCACTATTGACAATGCGGCAAACCTCGAATGGAAGGGTATTGTGCCTATCGCAAAGCTGTTTAGCGAAGCGCTCGGTATCCCCGTGCGCGTTACGAATGATGCGAACGCTGCTGCTATGGGTGAAATGACTTACGGTGCAGCTCGCGGTATGAAGAACTTCATTATGATTACGCTTGGTACAGGTGTGGGTTCGGGTATCGTATGCGATGGTCGTGTTGTTTACGGATCAGACGGATTTGCAGGTGAGCTAGGCCATGTGATTGTGGACCGTTCGCCCGAAGCACGTCAGTGTGGATGTGGTCGTAAGGGATGTCTTGAAACTTATACTTCGGCAACAGGTGTGGCTCGTACAGCACGTTTGATTTTGGCTAACAGCACGCTTGATAGTAAGCTTCGTGAAATCAATCCCGATGATATAACTTCTTATGATGTGTTTGTTGCTGCTGAAGCTGGCGATAAATTAGCATTGGAAATTTTTGAAGAAACAGGACGTCGTCTTGGTGAAGCTTGCGCAGACTTTGCGGCATTCTCTTCGCCCGAAGCATTTATCTTCTTCGGTGGACTTACTAAGGCTGGTGACTATTTGATGAACCCCATTCGTAAGGCTTATGACGAAAACGTGCTCTTCGTGTATAAGGATAAGGCGAAGCTCTTAGTTTCTACGCTCAATGGCAGCGAGGCTGCAGTTCTCGGTGCGAGCGCACTTGGATGGGAATAATTTTTCATGATTTGTTTAATTGGTTTTGAACAGGGGAAATCCGAAAGGGATAAATTTCTCCTGTTCTTTTCTTTATGGAAAAATACTATGGTGTGTCACTAAAAATGTGGTGATTCGTTTGGACACACCGTTGTGTTGCACTAACTTTGCATGAGTTTGTTGTAAACAAATATATTTTAATGATGGAAAATAGTTCGAATTTTAAGATATTTAGGCACTACACGTTGGGGCAAATTAATGCATATGCTATGCAGCACGGTGTGATGATGGGAATATGGGGGATAGCAACGCTAGCCTCGATGGTGTGGGGATTGCAAAATGGCTTCTTGGCAATGTTGAGCATTGTTCTTTTGTTTGGCACGCCGTTTTTTGCTTATGCTTTAACAAAACGTTATCGTGTAGATTCGGCTGAGGGCAAGACAATCTTTACGCTAACGCAAGGTTTTTTACACGCTTTTCTTACGTTTTTTTATGGGGCTCTGTGGGTGGCTGTTTTTACTTATGTGTATATGGCCTATGTGGATAATGGCTTTTTAGTAGATTCGTATCTGCAATATTTATCACGTCCTGATGTAGTCGAGGCTATGCAGCAATCGGGATGGAAAGAGCAGGTAGAGCCGATGTTGGGCGGAAAAAGTATAGAAGAAGTAGTAGAATCTTTTAGATTATTACCTCCGACCTATTACGTGCTGATGAGTATCAATACATGTTTACTTTGGGCACCAATGTTGTCCTTGGTGATAGGAATTGTAGCACGCAGAAAAAAGTGATAAATTAGTTTTTAAGAACTTCTGAAATTTAAAATTGGAAATGGAATATAAGTTAGATATATCAGTTGTAGTACCTTTGTTCAATGAGGAAGAAAGTATTCCTGAGTTGTATGCATGGATTGCGCGTGTTATGGCGCAGCATGGCTTTTCTTACGAAGTGATTTTTGTAAACGATGGTTCTACAGATAGCAGTTGGCTGGTGATTGAGCGTCTTGCAAATCAAGATGCTGAGCACGTACACGGAATAAAGTTTCGTCGTAATTATGGTAAGTCGCCAGCTCTTTTCTGCGGTTTTAAAGCAGCACAGGGTAGGGTGGTTATTACGATGGATGCGGATTTGCAAGATTCGCCCGATGAGATTCCTGAACTCTATCGCATGATTGTAGAGGATGGTTATGACGTAGTGAGCGGATATAAGCAGAAACGCTATGATCCACTTTCGAAGACAATTCCCACCAAACTCTTCAACGCAACAGCACGCAAAGTAAGCGGTATTCATAATTTGCATGACTTCAATTGTGGTTTGAAGGCTTATCGTCATCAGGTGGTGAAGAATATTGAAGTCTATGGCGAAATGCATCGTTATATTCCTTACTTGGCAAAAAATGCAGGTTTTAGCAAGATTGGCGAGAAAGTAGTGAAGCACCAAGCTCGTAAATTTGGAACAACAAAGTTTGGAGGGTTGAATCGTTTTGTAAATGGTTATCTTGACTTGCTTTCCCTTTATTTTCTCAATACTTTTGGTTTGAAGCCAATGCATGTATTTGGGTTTGTGGGGACGCTGATGTTCTTCTTTGGTTTTGTGGCTTGTGTGGTTGTAGGGGCTGGGAAGATTATTGCTCTTTGTAATGATGAACCAGCACGCTTGGTGACAGAGTCGCCCTATTTCTATATTGCTTTGACAATGATGATTTTGGGTACGCAGCTTTTCGTGGCAGGTTTCTTGGGAGAGTTGATCAGTAGAAATGCCGAGAATCGTAATAATTATCAGATTGAAAAGGAAATTTGATGCATAGTCTTTTGAAATTATGATAAAGTATTTGTTACGCTTTTTGTTGGTAGTTTGCTTGGTATTACCCTTGTCGAATTGTTCAGAAGTGGAGTGTCCGCTCGACTCGGTGGTGGTGATGACATGTGACTTGCGCCATGCCGACACGGGTGAGAAGTTTCTGCTCTCTGATACACTTACTATCACACCTTGTGGTAAGGATACGACGTTGCTTAATCGTGCGTATGGGGTGAGCGATTTTGTGTTACCCTTGAAGATTGGTGAAGAAGTAGATACGTTCCTGTTGCGTTTCTCTAATGAATGGGAAATGTGGGTTGTTGATACACTTTTTGTGAAGCATCGTAACGACTTGCATTTTGAGTCGGTAGATTGTCCTGCAGCTATGTTCCATCAAATTGTAGATGTAAAGTGGACGACGCATAGTGCCTTGGAGTATTCGGTTGTTATTGACAGTGTTGCGATTAAACGTTCTTTAGTTGATTATAATGATATTGAAAATTTGCAGATTTATTTGCGTAGTAATCCTTAGTGCATGGTGTTTGGGGGCTACATGTGGGTTAAAGGCTACTGAAGCCGATAGCTTAGTGAAGCGTGGGGCTACTTATGCCTCGCGAAATGAAGCACGTGTTGCATTAGAGCGTTTTGGAGGACGTCCGTTTTTTTGTGGAGTTTCAGTTGGAGCTGATTTGGTGGGCCTCGTTATGAAAATGGCTGCCTCATGGAATCAGTTGGAAGCTTCGGCAAGGGTGAACTTATTTGAAACTTATTTCCCAACGTTTGAAATGGGGTTGGGTGAGAGTAATTATTCTGATGAAACGACATTCATAAATTATGAGGTTAAGTCGCCTTATTGGCGCATTGGGTGTGATGTGAATTTTGCAAAGAATAAAACAACGGGTAATCGTGTATTCGGCGGTTTTCGTTATGGTTTTTCAACCTACGATTACAGCATTACCGGACCTGATGTTGTAGATCCCAATTGGGGAACAACTGTGCCATACGAGCTCTTGGATTTGCATGGGAATAAGCATTGGGCAGAACTTGTTTTTGGCCTCGAAGCTAAAATATGGCGTATGGTTCATTTGGGTTGGAATTTTCGATATAAGTTTGGTTTGAGTGAAAAACATAGTGACCATGGACGACCATGGTATGTGCCAGGATATGGAGAAAATAAAAATGGTACAATTGGAGCTACGTTTAATTTGATATTCGATTTGAACCTACCATAAATACAAACGATTTTTTTTAGGGATACTTATTATTTGATTTATAAGAATGAATAAACTTAAGCAGTTTGCTAAGTGGGGTTTTCTTGCTTTTCTGATTATTGCAACAATAATTATTTTGCGTAAGCACAATAATGTTACTGAAGATGTTGTGTATCAAGAAAATCAAGGGAAAATCTTTGGTACTACCTACAAGGTTGTGTATCAGCATGAAAATGATTTAGGAAAGGAAATAAGAGAAGTGTTGAATAATGTTGACGCTTCGCTTTCGATGTTTAATCCTAAAAGCACGTTAGCAAGGATTAATCGTAACGAGACGGATACGATGGATGCGATGATGCACGAGGTTTTTGTGCTCTCGCAACGAGTGTCAGAGGCTACGCATGGTGCTTTTGATTGTACAATCGCTCCAGCGGTTGAAGCTTGGGGCTTTGGATTGAAAAATCGTGAAAAAGTTACCAATGCAGAGGTCGATAGTTTAAAAAGATTGATTGGATATTCTAAGGTATCGGCTTCGGAAGAAGGTGTCTTGCAACGTGAAGTTTCGGGTATGACTTTTGACTTTAGTGCAGTAGCAAAAGGGTATGGCGTGGATAAGGTTGTGGAGATGTTAGCAAGCAAGGGCGTTGAAAATATGATGGTCGAAATCGGAGGAGAAATTGTGGTAAAAGGTGTGCGCCGTGATGGGAAAGCTTGGAAAATTGCTGTTCAAAATCCAAACGGAGAAGGTTATAACGCTGTTATTAGTCGTAATGAAACAGCAATGGCAACAAGTGGTAATTACCTTAATTACTATGTGAACGAAGACGGTGATAGAGTGGCACATACAATTTCGCCATTTACGGCTCGTCCTGTGACTCATACGTTACTCTCCGCAACAGTGACTGCACCTACATGTGCGATGGCAGATGCATTTGCCACGTCGTTTATGGTGATGGGAGTAGATAGCGCTAAGGTTGTTTTGGAACGACATCCTTTTTTAGGAGCCTATTTGATTTATGCAGATGGGGATTCTTTAGCTACTTTTTCAACGAACTTCGCATTTGATGAAAACTAAAAAACAGTTTGCTTCAACGGATGTTGATTCTAAAAGTATTTTTGAACGTTTGTTGTTGCTTCCCTTGTTTCAAGGGCTTAGTGTTGACGATTTGATGCGAATGGTGGAGTGTGCAAGGTTTGAGTTTCGTACGGAGGGGGCTTATGAGGTTCTTTTTCGGCAAAATCATCCTGTTTCTAGCTTAAGCTTTATATTGCAAGGTGAACTTTTGTTTGAATGTCGATATCCTGATAATATTAGGGCTGTTGAGTATTTCTTTGGACCGATGGCATTGTTGCCGCAATGTTTGTTTGGGAAAACTACAGTAGCAACACACACCATAATAGCAAACACAGATGTGTCGCTTTTGGAGATATCAAAGCAGGAGGTCCTTTCTCAGCTAATGAATTTTTATGTTTTTCGTTTGTCGGTGCTTAATTATTTTAGTACTATAGCCCAAGAGTCAAATAGCCGTCTTATGCAGGCGCCAGTTAAAATTGGTGCACGCTTAGTGGCAGAATTGCAAAAGTTTTTTGCTTCAAGTTATGGTAAGAAAGAGCTCTATATAGGAATGCAGCAATTGGCAGACAGATTATATGTGTCGCGAAGAAGTATTAGTAAAACGTTGCGCAGCTTTGAAGATGCAGGATTGTTAACCCTTACACGCGGTTGTATTCACATCCCTAGTTTTGAAAATTTAGTATTCTCAGTTAAGGAGTAACTCCTATTATAAAATAATCCTTCCAAAAGTTACTATGCTTTGGAAGGATTTTTTTAGTAGTTATAATTTGTAGTATTCGCTTTTATAGGGTGTTGAGCAATCCTGTTTTATAGCTTTTAATGATAAAATTGTGAAAAAATTTTGTGGGTAAATTTTAAAGGCTTACTTTTGACTTTGAATTAAGATATATTTATTAATAAATGGAAGTACGTATTTTCGTACCTACTTATTAAATCTGTAATATTATGAAGAAGTATAATTTTGGAGCAGGTCCTTCAATCTTACCTGCGGAGGTAATGCAGGCTACTGCAGATGCGTGTGTCAACTTTAATGGTTTGGGCTTATCTTTGATGGAAATTTCTCATCGTACAAAGGATTTTCAAGCTGTGATGGATGAAGCGCAAGCGCTTTTTAAAGAATTGTTAGGAATTCCTGAAGGATATAGTGTTTTGTTTGTAGGTGGAGGTGCAAGCTTGCAGTTTGCTATGGTGCCAATGAATTTGCTTCAGACAAAGGCTGCTTATTTGAATACTGGGGTGTGGGCTAAGAAGGCTATTAAGGAAGCAAAGGGATTTGGCGAAGTCGTTGAAGTGGCTTCTTCAGCTGCAGAAGGCTATACTTATGTTCCTACAACTTTTGAAATTCCAGCAGATGTTGATTATTTCCACATTACTACTAATAACACTATTTATGGTACAGAATTGCGCTATGATTTAGATAGTCCAGTTCCTGTTGTAGCTGATATGTCGTCGGATATCTTCTCTCGTCCCATTGATGTAAGTAAATATGGAATGATTTATGGAGGAGCGCAGAAGAATTTGAGTATGGCGGGTGTTACTTTCGTTATTGTAAAGGATGAACTTTTGGGTAAAGTGGAACGTTATATTCCCACAATGCTTGATTATAGAACGCATGCATCGAAAGGTTCTATGTTTAACACCCCTCCTGTAGTACCTATTTATTGTGCATTGCAGACGTTGAAGTGGATTAAACGCGAGGGTGGTGTGGCTGAAATGCAGCGCCGCGCTGAAGAGCGTGCTGCTTTGCTTTATGCAGAAATCGATCGTAACAAGATGTTCCGTGGCACAGCACAGCCAGAGAGTCGTTCGTTGATGAATATCTGCTTTGTGATGAGCGATGAATATAAGGATTTGGAACAAGAATTCTTGCAATATGCTCAGCAACAGGGTATGGTAGGTATCAAGGGACATCGCGATGTTGGTGGATTCCGAGCAAGTTGTTACAATGCGATGCCTCTTGAAGGTGTGAAGGCTTTGGTGAAGGTGATGCAGGAATTTGAAGCAGAACATTTGAAATAAACGAATTTAATAACATACTACTCTCACTACTGAGTTCGTGTTAAGGTGAGAGTAGTTTTCTTTTTTTCAACAGATTATGAAGATTTTAGTAGCGACAGAAAAACCTTTTGCGCCTGCTGCCGTTGAGGGTATAAAAAAAATAATAGTAGTAGCAGGTCATGAATTTGTGCTTCTTGAAAAGTATGCAAGCAAGCAGGAACTTCTTGCGGCGGTGGCAGACGTAAATGCTATTATTATTCGCTCTGATATTATAGATGCGGAAGTGATGGATGCAGCACCCAATCTTAAGATTGTAGTTCGTGCAGGAGCCGGTTATGACAATGTTGATTTGGAAGCGGCTACGCAACGAGGCATTGTCGTAATGAATACACCGGGGCAGAATGCCAATGCTGTGGCTGAACTTGTACTTGCAATGTTGTTGTTCAATATACGTTCGCAGTTTAATGGTAAAGCCGGTACTGAATTGAAAGGTAAGAAGTTGGGCTTGCTTGGCTTTGGTCATGTAGCACAGCATGTCGGAACGTTGGCAAATGGCTTTGGTATGTATGTATATGCTTATGACGCCTTTGGCCGTCGTGATAATATTGATGCAGCCGGTTTGTATTACCTCCCTTCAAAAGAAGATATGTTTAAGGTTTGTGATATCGTTTCTTTGCATATTCCTTTGAAGCCCGATACACGTGGTAGTATCAATGGTGAACTGATGGCGATGATGCCAAAGGGTGGTATTGTTGTGAATACGGCGCGTAAGGAAGTGATGGACGAGGCTTCTGTCTTGCAAATAATGCAAGAACGTCCGGACTTGAAGTATGTAACCGATATTATGCCTGATAATCATGAAGAAATGCTGAAGCTCGGTGCTCAGTATTTTACAACGCCAAAGAAGATGGGTGCGCAAACAGCAGAAGCAAATGCTAATGCCGGCTTTGCGGCTGCTCGTCAGATTGTAGAGTTCTTTAATAGCGGTTGCACACGTTTCCAGGTGAACGGACCAAAGAAGTAAACGTTCGCACGCTGTAAGTCTAACCTATCATCCAGTATCAAAAATTATGAAAATAAAACCTTTTGCGGCGTTACGTCCACCAAAGTCATTGGTAGAGCAGGTGGAATGCAGAGCATACGATGTGCTTAATTCGGAAGAAGCGCGAGCTGAGGCTGCAGGCAATCCCATGTCGATGTATCATATCAATAAGCCCGAGATAAATTTGGAGCCAGGCGCAACTGATACCGACCCAAGAGTTTATGATGTAGCAGCACAACAACTGAAAAAGTTTGTTGATGAAGGTTGGTTGCTAAGAGATAGTAAGGAATGTTATTATCTTTATGCCCAAACTATGAATGATAAAACGCAGTATGGTTTGGTTGTGTGTTGCCATGCAGAAGATTATAACAATGGGCTGATAAAGAAACACGAACTTACTCGTCGTGATAAAGAAGATGACCGCATGCGTCATATCCTTTCAACACGTGCTCAAATTGGTCCGGTGTTTTTGGCTTATCGTCAGGGTGAAACTCTGCGTACTTTGGTAGAGCACTATGCTAACAGCGTGCCCGAATATGATTTTATTGCACCAATCGATGGTTTCCGTCATCAACTTTGGGTGATTTCTGACGACGCTGATATCGCAACTATAACTGCTGAATTTTCTGACGTTCCCGTGATGTATATAGCAGACGGTCATCATCGTTCGGCTGCTGCTGCCCGAGTTTGCTCTGAATTAGCAGCTGAGAATCCTAATCACTCAGGCAATGAGGAGTATAATTATTATATGGCAGTGTGTTTCCCCGAAGAGCAACTCACGATTCTTGATTACAATCGAGTAGTGAAGGATCTTAATGGCCTTTCGGATTGTGAGTTTTTGAAAGCGTTAGAAGAAGATTTTGATGTGAAATGCATGGGCAGTAATGAGTATCGCGCTCAAAAGATCCATGAGTTTTCACTTTATCTTTCAGGAAAGTGGTTTTCGTTGGTAGCACGTCCTGGTACGTTTGATGAGGCTAATCCCATCAGTGTGTTGGATGTTGATATCTCCAGCCGACTTATTCTTGACAAGATTCTTGGCATCAAAGACCTTCGTACGGACAAACGCATTGACTTCGTAGGAGGTTTGCGTGGGCTAGGGGAGTTGCAACGCCGTGTAGATAGTGGAGAA
>JAZLDQ010000089.1:0-73652 GCA_045614785.1 Alloprevotella sp. | reverse complement strand
TCTTCGATTACTTCCTCCGTAACGTCAAGACACAATAATACCCCTGAGGCGTCTGCGTCTGTTAATCCAATCTGCAAGCCGGCATTGTCGTATCCTTCTTGCAGGGGCAGAGGTGCAAACCGTTCAAGGGTTTCAGCTACTTCCTTTATCTTCATAAGGGAAAACTCTTTTATGTAATGGTTGTTTCTATAAAAAGGTCTTGTATCCTCTTATTTATAGAATGAACCTAAAATCAAATTTGCGTGCAAAGTTACGATTTTTCTTTCTTTTGTGAAAGTAAATTCTCTCTTTTGTAATGAAAAAATATTGTAGTAACGTAAAATAGAAAGGGCATTGCGAATATGCAGTAGGAGTCAATCTTTGTATCAATAAAAAACGTTGCGCCTTTGCGTGAATTATTTGCAGCTTGGATGGTGTAGTGAGTTCACACAAAGGCGCGCAACTGATTTTGTTTTTTATTGGCATCCGGAAATATAGGACGGACACAGACTTTTGCGAATCGATTTGCTTTTGCTGCCTTCCGGATGGTGTAATACTTATTCGTGTATGTTATAAAATGTCCCCTCATATATTTATACATCAGTATGCGTAGATGGGGGCGTGTCTGGAGTGTTTTCTTGTATCAACGTTTCTGCAATAAAATCTTCTAATGATAAGTTGGTTGTGATACCTAACTTTTGGCGGAAACGGTGGCGAAGCATGAGTACACTTCGCGGAGCGATGGCCAGTAGTTCGGCAATTCGCTTGTTGTCTTGTTTCATGACGATGAGCATAGAGAGGAGCTCTTCGCGGCGGGTGATGGATGGAACCCTGTCGCGTAGGCGAGGGAGAAAAAGCGGATATATCAGTTCGAAGCATTGTCGGAACTTAGTTTCGCCGCTCGTTTGAAGCAAGGTGGGGGTGAGTGCTTCGAGTTCCTGGCGCTTATCTTTGTCGTCGAGGATGTCCTTAATCTCCTGTGCTCTGATTTTCTTTTCTGCATTGGATTGGTTGAGTTGTGTTGCAAGCGAGGAGAGTTCTTTTTCTGCCAACTTCATTTGAATGACGTGCTGTTTTCGTTGTTTTTTAGAGCGCACGGTGATAATAGCAACGATGGTCGCAGCAACTGCGATTCCAAAGAGGAACAGGAGTTGCTGGTTGGTCTGTCGGAGTTGAATGAGTTTTAACTCTTGTTGTTTTTGTGCTGTTTGTAAATCAACGATGCTTTCAACGATGTTGAAATTCAAGTTCTTTTCCTTGAATGCTTGGCGTTCCTGAAGCATGAGTTGAGTGTAGAGTTCTACTTGTTTATAATTTCTCCGTTTCAGATAATGGTTTATGATGGGGGCGTAGTCAATGCGGATGTAGGTTGTGGCATCGGTAGGATGAAGCAGCACGTACATACTATCCAACATCGTTTCTGCAATGGTTGTTTGCTCGTGCTTTAAATAAGTTTGCGCCAACTGGTGGTAAGCTTTAGCGCGATTGGTGGGCGTAGCTTGTTTGGTTACTTGTTCTAATTCATGAATGCCCAATTTAATGGAGTCGCCGCTACGTTCGGTCAGGAATGTTCCGTTCAACAAATTAACGTCAACCATTCCACTATTGTAAGGAAGCGATTTGCAGATTTGTCGTGCCCGCTCGGTATATGCAGAAACAGAATCTGTTTCGCCGAGTTGGTGCATTATCCTTCCTATGTTTATATATGTCTGTGCTGAAACCATGGGATTCTTCATGAACATGGCATTCTCTATGCGGAGCGCTTCGAAAGCGTAAATGCTTGCATATTCTGGAGTGTCCCAATAAAGGAATAGGTCAACCAATGCATGCAGGCTATTGAGTGTACCTAAAGTGTCGTTTCTGAGTTGTGCTTCCTCTTTACTTTGCTGATACAGCGATAGGGCTTTGTTGAAGTGACCATTACGTTTGTAGAGCGAACCAAGCATTGCTGTTACCCATTGTTTTCCAGAAGTGTTTTCGCAAAATTCCGCCTGATGCAAGGCTTCTTCACACCAATTTATGACTTCTTTCTGGTAGTCGGGATTGCTGTAAAACACGGCAGCAGCATAGGCGTAGTCGCGGAAGTAGCGTTCAGGAGTTGCTTGATGAAGCGGTAAGGTCAAAGCTTTTAGCATGGTTCCTTCAGCCTCCTTCATGTTTTCCGTGCGCGAAAGTGCATAGCCCAAAATGGAATAGTAGTCTCTTAAATATTGTGTTTGAAGGGTAGGCGATGCCTTGAATACCTCCTTCAAAGTCGAAACGCAGGCTTCGGGTTCGCCCATGCTTTGGAAAGAGTTCATTAGTTGTACCAGCGCTTCTGTGTACCAGCGCTGTTGTTGTGCGGTGAAGGTATCCTCGCTTATAGGTCGCGTTAGGTAATCTTTATAGGTGTCAATAGCCTCGTCATACTTCCCCTCTCGCTGCAAGGCTCTTGCATTTTTGTAGAGATTTTCATGTGCGAACCCTGCACAACACATCAGCGAGAATGTGAGGCAGAGTAAAATTCTTTTACACCAAAGCCGACAATTCATTAGAAGTGGTATATAAAAAATAACTTGCATCGCTGCTTAATCTTTATTTTTTTAGGTATGATTTCTATTATTGAACTCCTTGCCCTATTGCTGGGGCTTCCTCTTTGGGGTGCATTAATGGAGTATTAGTATTCAAGGGGTAGGCGTTTTATGTCAACTGCCCGGAGAACGGAGACACCTTTGGCACCTTTAAATTTGTATGGTCAATTAAAATTTCAATCGAAACAGATGCACTTTATTCTTTCACATCTGTTAACGAATTTGGTTGTTTTATGTTGGGTGAAAATGCCCGTTTTTTGATATTTTGGGGGTGTTACACAGTATATACACCGATAAATACATAGTCCGTTTTGTAGATAATTGGTGCAAATTTATGTAAATTCTATGTATATTTTCTAATTTTTTGTATATAATCTTGTTTACAAAAGTGATTTTTTGTTAAAAAACTTATGAATATAGACTAAAATGTAGGATTTAGATATTTTAAAGGATGGAGAGTTTGGAGTAATTTTGTAAAAAATATGATAATTAACCTTGCGTTTAATTGTTGCATCAGTTCTGTTAAGGTATAGATGAAAGGTTTGTAGTTCGTTTTGATTTTTTTTTGTTGGATGCGTGGTATGACCTTTATAATGTGAAGGAAGGCGATGCTCTTTATTTGCCCGCAGAAAAGCGTATTACAATATGGTAAGTAACGTTTAATACATTTTATATATATTAATTTATTTTTATTTTTTTGCAGAATGAAAAAAATGAGAATGATTGTAATGGCTATGATGGCCATTTTGATGAGTGTAAGTTTTGTTGCATGCGATTCAGACGATGACAACAATGTACCTAATGTTAATTTAACCGGTAAATGGTATTGTAAAACGGATTCTCTTAGAGAACTTCTGATTATTAACGGAAATAATAGTGTTGTTGCTAATAGAGTGTACAACTATCAATCATGGGAGAGTGTTGATGGAAATATCATCGTGAATGGTGATAAACTTAACCTCACTTTTGAAAATGGCAATAGCGTTTCCGGTACTTTTGCTTTAAACAATAATACGCTTAGTATTAAAACCACAAATGGAACATATACTTATGCAAAATTGTCTGAAGAAACAAACTTGGTAGGCGAATGGAATTATTCTAATATTACGTTCAGCGCAAGACCTGTGAAAGATGAGATTGTGATTCCTGGCGGAACAATTAACGGAGAAGTTGTGCCTCCTACAGTAATGCAGACCTCACAACTCAGCGGAAAGTTCATTGAATATGCTGCTCAACGTTATTTCCGTAATATTGTGTTCAAAAATGACGGAACGTTTACGTATAATGTCTTGAAGGAGGATGAGAATTTGCCTATGACTAAAAATTATTCAATTAATGGTTTGAATATGACGGTTACAGGCGAAACCGCAGGTCATGAAACAGCATCTACATTCATGGTTTTGCAGAGTTTAGACCAGAACACAGCTTACTTCGTGTTTAATAAAGAAGTTATTGCCGACATGTTTATCGGTTATGCACTTATGTTGTTCGAAGGTGGTGTTGCTCCCGAAGTCAACGACGAAGCTTTGGCCGCATATAAAAAGGCATTTACTGAAGCTTATGATTATTATAGTGTAGATTTCGTAATTAGTCGAGCAAAGTAAAATTAATTGTATTGCATTTTGCAGAATCAGTAAAATGGGAAGTTTCTCTCCATTTATTAATTAAATTATAAACAAACTATTTTATTTCATTATGAAGCGTACATTCAAAGCTGCTGCTGCGGTAATCGCATGCGCTATGGTAACAAGTTGTGCAACGGTGTCTAACCCTATTGCAGTTACAACAAATCCCTTCGGCACAAAGTGTGGTGTTGCTGAAAGCACTATCTACTTGTGGACTTGGAGTTCTAAGGGCGAAGAAAACGGTATTGATAAGGCTGCTAAGCAGGCTGGCATTACAAAGATTTCTCACGTAGATTCTTACACAAAGAGCTACTTTGGGGGTATCGTTATCAAGCAGACAACTAAGGTTTACGGCGAATAATCGTTAAACACACACTATTGAGAAGAGTGTATATCTTTCGGGGTATACCTCTTCTTGTTTTCTCAATATAATTAGTTGTTATAGTGCAATAAATAGCTGCATCTATGATTACTTTCACGCTTGCGCTCCTTGTGCTCATTGCCGGATATTTTGTCTATGGGGCGTATGTAGACCGTATTTTTTCTCCCACAAACCGCAAAACGCCTGCAATTACCATGGCGGATGGTGTGGATTACATACCGCTTCCCACCTGGAAAATCTTCATGATTCAGTTCTTGAATATTGCGGGGTTGGGACCTATCTTCGGAGCCATTATGGGGGCGCAATTTGGCACAGCATCTTACCTGTGGATTGTCTTTGGTACAATTTTTGCAGGTGCTGTTCACGACTTCTTCTCTGGAACACTCTCCATCCGCAATGGGGGCGAGAGTCTTCCCGAAATTGTTGGTCGTTACTTAGGACTGCGCACCAAGAAGGTAATGACGCTCTTTACGATGGTGTTGATGATACTCGTAGGTGCCGTCTTTGTTAGCGGCCCTGCAGAACTTATTGCCAGCATGACGCCCGACTGGATGGATGCCTACTTTTGGATTATCGTCATCTTCCTTTACTATGTGTTGGCCACACTGATGCCCGTTGATAAGATTATTGGAAAGATATACCCCCTCTTTGCCGTTGCCCTGCTGTTTATGGCGGGCGGCATTTTGGTGATGCTTTACGTAAAAAGCCCTGCCCTGCCCGAAATGTGGAACGGAATGGGCACGAAATACGAAACTAACCCTATCTTCCCAATGATGTTCATCTCCATTGCTTGCGGAGCAATCAGTGGTTTCCACGCAACGCAGTCGCCCCTTATGGCACGTTGCATGACGCATGAGAAACATTGCCGCCCCATCTTCTACGGAGCAATGGTTGCAGAAGGCATTGTTGCCCTTGTTTGGGCAGCTGCAGCTACTTACTTCTTCCAGGAGAATGGCATTGTTGACCAACTCACGGGCAAGGCCTTTTCAGGAGCCGCCGTCGCCACATACATTTCAAAAGAATGGTTGGGGGCAGTTGGTGGAATCTTGGCGATACTTGGCATTGTTGCCGCTCCCATTACAAGTGGCGACACCGCCCTGCGCTCGGCACGCTTGATTGCTGCAGACTTCCTCCACATCGACCAGCGCCCCATGAGCAAACGCCTGCTTATCTGCATTCCCCTCTTCTTGATTACCATTGGGGTGCTCGTTTATAGTTTGAGCGACGCAGAGGGCTTCAAAATTATCTGGCGCTACTTCGCTTGGTGCAACCAAACCCTGTCCGTCTTCACCCTTTGGGCAATCACCGTTTATTTGGTGCGTGAGCGGAAAAACTTCTATATCACCCTGCTTCCTGCATTGCTGATGACGCTCGTATGCTCCACTTACATTTGCATTGCTCCCGAGGGACTTTCGCTTCCTGGAGGTCTTGCCTACGCCATCGGTGGTAGTTGCGCCGTAATATCGTTGGTGTGGTTTATTGTGTGGTACAGAAAAACAACTTAATTCAGAATTTATAACATTCTCAACTATGAAAAAGTTTATTGTATTTTTCGCCTGCTTGTGCATGGTTTTTGCTCTTCATGCACAAGACAATGTGCCTTACTCAAAGTACTTGAATTTCAGCAAACAGGAGTTTAAGGAAAATCGCTTTAAGTATGATGAAGAAACCAATACCTGGGCGCTTCGTAAGACGAGCGGACTTCAAACAACGCTTAATGTACTTGCTATTTTAGCGAGTGCAGAGGATGACGTGCGCCCCAGTAAGAAGGACTATGCTATTGTAGTGCAGATGGGAGCAGAGGAGAAGGCTGCGTATGTAACGGTGAAGTTCTATAGTGATGAAACTTACCACACCCTCCTGACCTTTCTTAAAGACAATGGGAAAGACCTCGTAGAAACTTCATCAGGAAAGTTGGTGAAGCATCAGGCTTTCCACGGCGATTATGCGCTTGAACTGAATATGAAGCAGCACGGTGTGAGTCGCACTTCTTCACACACCGCGACTCGCTTTATTGATAGTAAGGCGGAGAAAAGTCATGATGAGTCGTACAACGAGTATCAATTCACCATCACTACCGATGTCGCCCCCTGGTCGGAGTACCTTGAAAAGCAAGCGGCTAAGAAGGCAAAGCGCGAAGCGAAAGGCAAAAAGAAACAGAGTGTGGATGAGTTGATGTAGACTTTGACAAGAAAGAGATCGGCATTTGCAAAAAAATAAGTCTCAAATAGTTTAAATTATCTCCCTCATATTTTTTATGAAGTAACTTAATATGAAGAAGATTTCGAGCAGTTTGTTGATGACGAAGGTTAACTTTACCCCTTCATTATCTATACGCCCGACGAGGATAATCTCGGTGAGTTTGACTATAATCTTGCAGAGCATCAGTACGATGAAATGGTTGAATCCATGCTTCAAACGCGCTTGGCGTCGTGGGAGAAGACATGGCACCTCATCAATAAGAAGAAGGAAAACATCAACATCTATCCCGAGCGTGATGAAAACAGTGTTCCCTTCGGCATCTTTGTTGCTGACGCGAGTTTTGAAGTTAAAGCTGACCTCGAAATCTATTTCCAACTCAACCTTTTTGAGAGCAATCGCTTTTGGGCAAAAATGAGCGGCGGTATGAGAATTGATGCGCCCATTCATTTGCGTTTTGGTGGTAAGCAGCTTCAGAAGGAAAAAAAATTCCCGTCTTTGAATTCACCCCCGTCTTTACAGCCTTTGCAGTTGGTCCCTTCGTGGTTCCTGTTGTGATTCGCAACGGTTTCATCTTCAAGTATTCAGGTGCTATCAACGCAAACCTCTCAATGATGGTACCTTTCTACTACAACGCATCGTTTGAAACAGGTCCTAAGTACGAAAGCGGACGATGGGGCAGTTTCAAGGGTTTTGAATGGCATGCAGGTATCAATTACGAAAAACTTACTGTTGTTCCCTCTGCTACGCTTTCGCTTGAAGCAGGTGCTGGCTTCTATTTCCATACAGGTGCATACCTCGGTGGTGCGGTAGGTCCCTACTTTGAATTTGGTCCTCAGGCAGAAGTTTCGGCAAATGCTGCCCTTTCAGGTAATGAGGTGTACTTCAATACTAACGGTAATGTGTCTATCGGTGGCGAAGTAGGTGCAGCAATCAAGATTTGGAAGTTTGACCTCGACAAGAAAAATATTCCTTACAAAATCGCTTCAAAGGATTTGTGGGATATGGACCTCCGCTTTAGCAAAGATGATATTGTCAATGTGATGAAGCCCAAGCAGTAAATATGTATCAATAAGATTTGACGTGTAAAAGTTAACTCTCTGAAAATATTGCAAATAAGAATTTTTCTAAAAACTAAAAATTAAAAACTATGAGAAAGAATGTATTTAATCTTGCTCTCCTGTTCTTCGTGGCCTTCTTTGCGTCATGTATAGATAAGGACTATTACTACACAACAGAGGTTCCTGAGGAACCCAAGGACGAAAGTACGTACACCATTATGATGTATGGCTGTGGTGGTGGAAACTTGGATTTAGCCATGGTGACAAATATTCGTGAAGCGCTGCTTGCTGGTGCTTCAGATCGTGTGAAGTTTACCGGACAGATTAAGTTCTCAAGTAAACTTCAAGAATACGAAGAGACTGCTGGTACACAACGATTCATTGTTGGCGATACTCCAGAAAATTGGTATACGCCTGTTGAAGTTCTTGATACGGACCTCAAACTTTACGATCCTCAGAACTTGACAGACTTCATCAATTGGAGTAAGGAACAATGCCCCGCAGATGAATATATCCTGCTGCTTTGGAATCATGGTGGCGCATGGGTGCCAAGTCATGATGCCCCAACCAACCGTGCTGTCGTCTACGATGATGTGTTAAATAAAGAAGCTTTGACACTCAATGACCTGGTAAAGGGCATCAATGACTCAGGCACGAAGATGAAGATGATCTATTACGATGCTTGCCTGATGGGTATGGTTGAGGTTTTATCTGGTCTTACGGAGTGTGCCGATTATGCTTTAGCAGCAAGTCATATTACTCCGGGTATTGGTGGCGATTATAACTCGCTCATGTACCATTTGAACCACTCTACAAACTTCGAGCAAGCCATTAAAGATTATTGTTATGAGACCGTATCACATTGGGGTGTGTTAAGTAATCCCTTAGATCTCACATTTGTCAATCTTAGCAAGATGGATAATCTGTTGGGAGAAATCAACGTATTTTCAAGCTATTTGGAAGAGATGGTTCAGATTGCCGCAAAGTACAATGAAGATCCTGAAAGCATGACAACTGATGAAGCAGGCATCTACTTTACGTTACTTACTGCTTTGAATAATTGCTACCAGTATGACTCAGGTTTCCCCTTCTACGATATTCGTAATTTCTCTGAAATTCTCGTGAATGGTGGCTTCTCCAGTTACACTTCTAAATTGGTAGACATATCAAGTCGCCTCAATCGTGCGTTAACTGAAGCGGTTCTTTGCAAACAAGTCAATAAAACAGTTCTCAAAGACTTGAACCTTTCGTTAGGCGTAACTATTGTTAATACCCTCGTTTGGGATCAATTGGGATATGAAGCTGCATACCCAGGTTTGAAGTTCCAGCAAGCTACAGGTTGGGGCGACTGGATTTCTATCAATCCTTACTTTCCTACAGGTAATCCAAACCCCGACAGCTTCATTAGTGATGAAGATGAGTCAGAAGGTGGAGATGATGAAGGTGGAGATGAATCTGATGAAGAAGAAGGTGATGATTTCGATGATGAAGAAGGCGATGAGTCTGATGATGAAGGTGAAGATGAGCATGAAGAAGGGTTAACTCAAGAAGTTATAGATCTCATTCTCGAAATCATCCGCAATCGTTAGTCAGACCCATGTGTGATGCTGGCGTTTGTTATCTTCGAGGTAGCGTCTAGTGACTGCTGAAATATAGACCTCCGTTTTGATAGAGACGATAACATCCAATCTCTATCTTTAAGTTTATAAATACGGTTGTAATTATGACACCCGAGAGAGAGCGACACATCTCTGTTGGGTGTCTAATTGAAGGTTTGTTTTGTGCTTTGTGAAAAGCATTTCTAAAAATAACTGTAAATCTGTAAATAGCCTATTTAGAGGTCTCAAAACTCGTAGAATCCTTGGTGCAATGGGCTGATTAACGTAACTTTGCACTCTTTAAGAACTGTTGCATTTTACGAATTATCATTACACAACACAAATAAAGAATGTTTAATAAGAAAAAGAAGAGTTCAGAGGAACTCACTCCCCTGAATCCGCCCTATGAAAAGTGCTTGAATTGTGGTGCTGAATTGAAGGGAAAATATTGCCATGCCTGCGGTCAGGAAGCGATAGGCAAAGTGCCCAGCATCAGGAAGTTTATCATGGTATATGTGAACCACACATTCGTGTGGGACCCACGTTTCTTCCGTACGCTGAAATTATTGGTCTCGCATCCGGGGCGACTCACGAATGAGTATATCTCGGGTAAGCACCACGGGCAGGAGCATCCCATCAAGCTGAACATGTTTTTGCTCTTTATTTTCATCACGCTGTTCGTGTTTTGTTCGAGTCCTACGAAGTTGAGCCATTCTGTTGAGGAATTTACGCAGAACGAACTTATTTCGCCCGCTCTTCAGATGGCTACGTATGTACAGAATGAAGCGAATGCAGAGAAACTCAAGACGAGTTCGTTCGATACGATTCTGTTGCAAGCTCCATTGATGCTGAGTCGAGAGTATGGCAACGTCATTGCTCATGTCGAAACGATTGAGGATTCTAAAGGCCAAACGCTTGACAAATGGAAAGCTGCTGTTTCGCATGCGCTCATCGAAGATAGTGTCATCGTTCCCGGCGAATCGGATGAATATTATCATTTTGAAATGGATGCTGTTGGGCAGATTGAGGAGGTTGCGATATTGATATCTGTGTGGGAACAGATAGTGAAGATTTGCACGAAATATTTCCCAATGATGGTGTTGTTCACAGCGCCTTTGGTGGCATTCTCTTTGCGCATTGTGCAACGTAAGGAAAAGCGTCCGCGTATTCACCACCTTGTTTTTGCGCTTCACTACACGGCTTTGCTCGAATTGCTCATACTGCTCATCTATGTGTTGCATCTCATCGTTGCTCCTCCCGTAGGGCTGCTGCAATGGTTGCTCATTATCGTTTCGTGCGCATATCTGACGCTTGCTTTCCGCAATGTTTATGGCGTAAAGTCGTGGGCAAAAGCTGTGACAAAGGCTATATTCACCAGTTTGTACTACTTCTGTATCATATTTTTGATATTGATTTTGGTTTCCATTGTTGCATGCTTCGTCGTGGCAGTTAAGCAAGCTTTGTAATTGCCAATGGATGATAGACAATGATAAATGTAAAACGGACAACAGACTTGCCTTTGAGTCTGTTGTCCGTTTTTATGGTTGGCAGTGTTAAACTATAGCCTGCTGTTCGTAGTTTAATGTTTGTTGTCTATAGCCTGTAGTCTGTTGCTCGCAGATTGTTGTTCGTGCGCAAGCGAATAAATAACCATCCGGATGGTAGCTGTACTCTGATAGTTGTACTCTGTACTCTGATAGTTGTACTCTATTATCAAAACGCCCGTTCCAATCCCCTCTCGATAGCCCTACGGTCAACGTCGTTCATGCTGATGCCATTTTCAATGCAGGTCATGGCGGCGAGGAGGTCTATTAATTTTGTTTTGGCTTGAGGGTCGTAGGCTGTGTAGGCATCGTTGAGGGGTGGGGGAGAACTCTGAGACTTTCGAGCCCTCAGTGCCCTCTGAGAGCAAGTGAACTTTGCACCATCGTGCGTAATGATTTCTATAGAACTGCCCGTTACTGCGCTAAAGTTCTTTATTTTTTTACAAAGATATAAAAAAGAATGCACCCCAAGGGTAGGGGTGCATAAGAAAATGTGATAGAATGATTCAAAATTTGAAAATTTTAATAGCGCTCAATTTTGACCATTGGGCAATCCTCAAAAGCATCTCCCGCCACTCCCGTATTCTTGGATACTTTAACAAGGGTGAGGGAGGTGCAACACCAGAAAGCCCCACCTCCTATTGATGTTACCGATGGTGGAAGGCTGATTTGGGTAAGGGAGGTGCAACGACAGAAAGCACAATATCCTATTGATGTTACCGAGGGTGGAAGGCTGATTTGGGTAAGGGAGGTGCAACCCCAGAAAGCGCACTTTCCTATTGATGTTACCGATGGTGGAAGGTTGATTTGGGTGAGGGAGGTGCAACCCCAGAAAGCTTTTTCTCCTATTGATGTTACTGAGGGTGGAAGGCTGATTTGGGTAAGGGAGGTGCAATCCGAGAAAGCCCAATCTCCTATTGATGTTACCGAGGGTGGAATAATCGTATTCGAACACCCACTAATCAATGTATTACTTTCAGTATGAATAATCGCATTGCAATCTTCTCTACTGTCGTACACCGGATTGTTTGAATCCACTTTTATACGAACTAAGGAAGAGCAACATGAAAACGCACCCATTCCAATATGCGTCACAGATGAGGGGATAGAAAGGTTCTGGAGAGATTTGCAACCCCTGAAAGCATACCCATCAATCCGTTTCACCCATTGAGGCAAATTCAGTTCTTTTAAGGAAGAGCAACCCCAAAAAGCAGCCTTACCTATGTCCTCTAACCATTCGGGCAACTCCACGACTTCAAGGTTTTCGCATCCATAAAAAGCACAATTCCCAATTCTACGCACCCATTGAGGGATTACCACGCGCTTCAATTCTTTACAATACGAGAATGCATAGTCCTCAATCATCTCAATACCTTCGGGGAGGATTGCCACGCCATCTATAATTTCATATTTTGCCATAATGTGTGCGGATTAACCGTTATAAATTCGTTTGTTAAGGGGTGATGCAGAAGCCTTAATCCAGCTACTATCAAATCACACTTCAAATTTACTAAAATCTGCTTATATCTGCGCAATTTACCCATAAAATCACTTATTGATTGATGGCGCGCTCTCGGAGGGGGATGCCCCTTGCATTACAGATTACAGTTTTTTATTTTGATAAGTCAGAGACTTGAAAAATAGTACACGAAATAAGTTATTATATATATAATATTTTTTTTATTTCTTACGCTGAGGGGAGCATGTGAGTTTCAAAATAACTGTAATCTGTAATCTGTAAAGCGAGGTGGGGATTGGAGTCGCTTAATTTTCCGAATGGCATTCCACTTGGCAGGTACGGACTACTGGTCAATGGTGGTGCCGCTTGAAATAGCAATAAAAAAAGAGAGCAGTCCTCGCGGGGGCTGCTCTCCGTATGTATTTATGGATGTAAATAAATCCTGTAAAACCGAGGCTTATTTTTGGGGGATTGAGAAGCTACTCCATTTCTACTTTTGACCATTTGGTGTTCCTCACGTCACATTCTGCCATAATGACCTTTCCTTCTTTGTTGATGATGGACCCTTTGCCGTTTTGCTCAACACGGGCAAGGCCTTCGGAGAACCACCACGCATGGTCATAAATGCAAGGAATAACTACCTCTCCCTTTGTGTTGATAAAGCCAAATTTCTCGTTTTGCTCGACACGGGCAAGTCCATCAGAGAACCACCCCGCACCGTCATAAGCACAAGGAATAACTACCTCTCCCTTTGTGTTGATAAAGCCATATTTGCCGTTTTGCTCGACACGGGCAAGGCCTTCTAAGAATTCACGCGCACCGTCATAAATGCAAGGAACGACCACCTCTCCCTTTGTGTTGATAAAGCCATATTTGTCGTTTTGATCGACATAGGCAAGGCCTTCGGAGAAGGTATCCGCCCAGTCATAAATGCAAGGAATGACCACCTCTCCCTTGGGGTTGATAAAGCCATATTTGTCGTTTTGCACGACTTTGGCAAGGCCTTCAAAGAAGCGCCACGCATCGTCATAAATGCAAGGGATGACTACCTCTCCCTGGGTGTTGATATAGCCATATTTCTCGTTTTGCTCGACACGGGCAAGGCCATCAGAGAATCTCTCCGCATCGTCATAAATGCAAGGTACGATTACCTCTCCCTGGGGGTTGATATAGCCACATTTGTCGTTTTGCTCGACAGAGGCAAGGCCTTCAGAGAAGCTCACCGCCTCGTCATACATGCAAGGTGCAATTACCTCTCCCTTAGTGTTGATAAAGCCATATTTGTCGTTTTGCTCGACACGGGCAAGGCCTTCAGAGAACCATTCCGCCTCGTCATACACGCAAGGTGCGATTACCTCTCCCTTTGTGTTGATAAAGCCATATTTGTCGTTTTGCTCGACACGGGCAAGGCCTTCAGAGAAACTCCCCGCAGTCCTGTCATAAATGCAAGGGATGACTACCTCTCCCTTGGTGTTGATAAATCCCCATTTGTCGTTTTGCTTGACAAGGGCAAGGCCTTCAGAGAAGCTTCTTACTTCCTCAAACTGTTTGTTGAAGAGGAAAGTCCCCTCGCTATCTGCAAAATACCCCACACCATGGGGAGTATTCACCGCAATAATAACTTTTGAGGTTTTGAGGGATTGTGCTGCTTGTTCGTTTGGATTTGCCATAAGGTATTTCTATTTTTAGTTTTATGCACTTTGCTTGCAAAGGTGGTATAAAAATTTAAAAGGCTTCTCGTATTTTTGAGGAGCGTGAGGTGTTACTCCATTTCTACTTTTGACCAATGGGTTTCCCACTTGTCACATTCTGCCACAATGACCTTTCCTTCTTTGTTGAAGATGGACCCTTTGTCGTTTTGCACGACACGGGCAAGGCCCTCGGAGAAGTCCTCCGCATTGTCATAAATGCAAGGAATGACCACCTCTCCCTTTGTGTTGATAAAGCCCCTTTTGTCGTTTTGCTCAACACGGGCAAGGCCCTCGGAGAAAGGCCACGCATCGTCATAAATGCAAGGAATGACTACCTCTCCCTTCGTGTTGATAAAGCCATATTTGTCGTTTTGCTCGACATAGGTAAGGCCTTTGGAGAAATACCCCGCCTTGTCATAAATGCAAGGAATGACTACCTCTCCCTGGGGGTTGATAAATCCACTTTTGCCGTTTTGCTTGACCTCGGCAAGGCCTTCAAAGAATGCCCACGCCTTGTCATAAATGCAAGGTATGACCACCTCCCCCTGGGGATTGATAAGGCCCCATTTGCCGTTTTGCTCAACATGGGCAAGACCTTCGGAGAAGTGCCACGCATCGTCATAAATGCAAGGAATGACTACCTCTCCCTTCGTGTTGATAAAGCCATATTTCTCGTTTTGCTCAACACGGGCAAGGCCTTCATCGAAGCTCTCCACCTCGTCATAAATGCAAGGTGCGATTACCTCTCCCTTTGTGTTGATATAGCCCCATTTGCCGTTTTGCTTGACAGAGGCAAGGCCTTCGGAGAAATCCTCCGCCTCGTTATAAATGCAAGGTGCGATTACCTCTCCCTGGGGGTTGATAAGGCCCCATTTGCCGTTTTGATTGACAAAGGCAAGGCCTTTATAGAAGCTCCCCGCAACGTCATAAATGCAAGGATTGACTCCCTCTCCCTGGGTGTTGATATAGCCCCATTTTTCGTTTTGCATTACTTGGGCAAGGCCTTCAATGAACCACCCCGCACCGTCATAAATGCAAGGAATGACTACTTCTCCCTGGGTGTTGATATAGCCCCATTTTTCGTTTTGCTTGACACAGGTAAAGCCTTCAGAGAAGTCCTCCACCCAGTCATAAATGCAAGGTACAACCACCTCTCCCTTGGGGTTGATATATCCCCATTTGCCGTTTTGCTTGACACGGGTAAGACCTCTAAAAAAGCTCTTCGCACCATCATAAATGCAAGGTGCGCCCACCTCTCCCTTTGTGTTGATATAGCCCCATTTGTCGTTTTGCTTGACCGCCGCAAGGCCTTGAGAGAAGCTTCTTACTCCTTCAAACTGCTTGTTAAAGAGTTTGTTCCCCTCGCTATCTACAAAATAGCCCACATCGTCGGATGTATTCACCGCAATAATAACTTTTGAGGTTTTGGGGGATTGTACTGCTTGTTCGTTTGGATTTGCCATAAGGTATTTTGTTTAATTTTTTACTCAATGTACTCTACTTGCAAAGGTAATATAAAATATGATTGCTTCTACATCACCACCCATCTTTTTTGAGGCGAAATCTCACTTGGCAGGTACGGCCAATGGTGGTTCCGCTTGAAAAATAGCAATAAAAAAGAGAGCCGTGCGTCCGTACAGGTCAATGGTCATCCCGCTTGAATATCTGGACAATAAATAAAAATAGACACCCCCACTGAGTGAGCGTGTCTATCTTTGTTGTGATTATAGGATAATTCGTGGGGCTATGGTTTGGGGCTGTAGTCCGTTGCCGGTTGTAGTTTTATACCAATCCTTGTTGCAACATGGCGCGTGCCACCTTCATGAATCCGGCGATGTTTGCACCTTTGACGAAGTTGATGTAGCCATCTTCCTTGCCGAACTTTAGACACTGGTCGTGGATGTCCTTCATGATAGTGTGGAGCTTGATGTCTACTTCTTCGTTCGACCAACTGAGGTGCATGGCATTTTGCGACATTTCCAAGCCCGAAGTAGCTACGCCGCCCGCGTTGACAGCCTTGCCGGGAGCGAAGGGAGTTTTGTGTTCCACAAAGTAATCAACAGCCTCTGCCGTACAACCCATGTTGCTCACTTCTGCAACAATCTGCACGCCGTTTGCTACGAGCATCTTGGCATCTTCTTCGTTGAGCTCGTTTTGCGTAGCGCAGGGCAGGGCGATGTCCACCTTCTGCTCCCAAGGTTTTTTGCCGGGGAAGAAGGTTGCTTCGGGGAATTCTTCAGCGTAGGGTGCAACGATGTCTTCGCCCGAGAGTCGGAGTTCAAGCATGTAGTCAATCTTTTCGCCGCTCACGCCTGTGGGGTCGTAGATATATCCGTCAGGACCTGAGAGCGTAACGACCTTTGCGCCTAACTCTGTGGCCTTCTTTGCTGCGCCCCAGGCTACGTTTCCAAAGCCTGAGATAGCCACCGTCTTATCCTTGATGTCGATGTTGTAGTCTGCGCACATTTGTTCTACAAAGTAGAGCGCACCAAAACCTGTTGCCTCAGGACGAAGGTTCGAACCGCCAAACTCCATGCCCTTGCCGGTGAAAGTACCTGTGTGTTCGCGTGCCAACTTTTTGTACATGCCGTAGAGGTAGCCCACTTCGCGTCCGCCTACGCCGATGTCGCCGGCCGGTACGTCCTGGTCAGGACCTAAGTTGCGCCAAAGCTCAAGCATGAACGATTGGCAGAAGCGCATGATTTCGGCATCGCTCTTGCCGCGCGGAGCAAAGTCGGAACCGCCCTTGGCGCCTCCCATGGGTAGCGTGGTGAGTGCGTTCTTGAATGTCTGTTCGAATCCGAGGAACTTAAGGATGCTGAGGTTGACGGATGGGTGAAAACGGATGCCTCCCTTGTAGGGGCCGATGGCGTTGTTGAATTGCACGCGGTAGCCGATGTTCACATGGATTTCGCCCTTGTCGTCGGTCCAGGGCACACGGAATGTGAGGATGCGGTCGGGCTCCACAAGGCGCTCTACAATCTTTGCTTTCTCAAACTCGGGGTGCTGATTGTAAACGTCTTCGATAGAGAGAAGTACTTCGCGAACGGCTTGAAGGAATTCGGGTTCGCCAGGATGCTTTGCAGCCAGTTGCTGCATGATAAGATCCGTCTTCATAATAGTAGTAGTGGTTAGAAAGAATGCCTCCAGAGAAGGTATCCTTAAAGATTAAGAATGGGGTGTTTTGTAATTTTTACTTTACAAAAGTTTATTTTATGCAAATATAGGAATAATTGTTGCAACTACAAATTTTAAATTGGGGATTTTTAATTTTTTAAGATTTTTTTTGCGCTTTCTATTTGCAACACTTTATGTGGTTTTATATCATGGTAAATTTTGAAAATGCGTTTGTGAGGGATTTGCATTGTGTTTTGTTTGGCTATCTAAGGAAAAATTGCGAATATTGCAGCGATAAAACTGAATTTTGAAATTACGATATGGAAAAAGTGTTATCTGTTGTGGTTCCAACTTATAATATGGAGTCGCTGTTGACTAGGTGTTTGGATTCTTTTTTGCTTGAAGATTCATTGATGGATTTGCTTGAGGTGATTGTGGTAAATGATGGAAGTAAAGATGGGTCTTTGGGGATTGCTAAATCTTATGCATCACGCTACCCTCATACATTTAAGGTGATAGACCAACAAAACGGGAATTATGGTTCGTGTATAAATGCGGCATTAAAAGTTGCGACAGGTAAGTATTTTCGAATTTGTGATGCCGATGATCGATATGAAAATTGTAATTTGTCGAGATATGTGAGGTTTTTGCAATTGTCGGATTCGGATATTGTTCTTTCTCCTTATTGCATTCTTCAAGCAGATGGGACAGTAGATAAGCAGTATAGTTGTGCAGATAATCTTTTGGGGAAGGTTTTCAAAATTGATGAATTGTGTTGGGATAGCAAGGATTTGGTGAATTTCCGTCCAATGCATTGTATGGCTACGAGAACCGAGTTGTTTTTGAAAAACAATTACGTTCAGTCAGAAGGTATAAGTTATACGGATTCGCAGTTTGTTTTCTACTCGCATCTTTATTCTGAGACTTGTTGCTTTTTTAGCGAAACAATTTATTGCTATTACTTAGGTCGTGATGGACAAACAATGTCGAAGGAGTCTATGCTAAAATCACATCACCATTTTTATGTCAATGCTTCGAAGATGGTAGATGACTATGTGGCGTTGCAAACACCTGTTTCGGAACATAAGCGTAGGTTATTGGTGATGACAATAAATTCTTTGCTGATTTTTTACGTGCGTTTGTTGTTTGCTAAAATACCTAATGCTCAAAAACAAATTGATGATTTGAATGATTTGTTGAACAAGGCTAAGACTTCTATTGTGCCTTGCGAATTGGAAGAAGACTTACTTAAAATTAAGTCGTTTTATTTTTGGCGTAAATGGGGCGTATCGGCGCAGGCGATTTATCGATTTAAGAATCTCTTTAAGTAGAGGTTGAATATTTTGAGTTAGAAAAGGAAGATATGCAATAGGGTGTGAACGAAATGTCGTCACACCCTGTTGTTTTATTTATTTCTAAAAAGTAGTTTGATGTATTTAGCAATGCGTTGGGGTAAAAAGATGAGTGAGTAGTATCCCTTGCATGCGGTTGTAAACTTCCATTTTCTAAAAGGTTTGAGTTTGCTAGTATTTTCTATGTAGGGAAGGAGGAATTTGAAATTGTTTTGGAACTCCTTGCCACTGAAAATACCACTGTTGAAAGCTCTTGCAACGACATGTATTGCCAATGTTTCGAGGCATATTTGTTTGTGCTCTCCCAGCTTGTTGCTGTGTTCTTGGAAGGCGGCAAACATGCGCATGTCCTCTTCGTAGCTTTTCTGAGTATAGTTTTTTATGATAGAATTCGGATTGCTAAATTTGTCGTAGTGGTAGAAGGCTTTTGGAATGTATGCCACTTTGATGTGGTTGCATAGTAGGCTTGTGATGACGTAAAGATCTTCAAAGCAGGAGAATCCTTGCGGGAAGTTTACGTTGTAGCGCTTGTAGCATTCGTGGCGAATGAGCTTGTTGCAGCAGCTGGCATGTAGGCTGTAGAACATCTCTTTTAACACCGTTTTTGCACTCATTTCGGTGGGCTCTTGCTTGCAATATTTCTTTCGGTTGCGATATTCTGCGATAAAGTCGAAAATTACCATGTCTGCATTTTCGGCTTCTGCTTTAGTGAATAACTCTTCAAGCATAGTTGGTTCTACCCAGTCGTCGGGGTCTATATGTATGGAGTATTTTCCTTGGGCATGAGTGATGCCAAATTGGCGCGTGGCACTGACACCTTGGTTCTTGTTGTGAAAAGCTTTGAAGCGAACGTCTTCCGAGGCATAATTATCACAGATTTCTCCGCTATTGTCTGGGCTTCCGTCGTTGATGAGCAGCACTTCGTAGTTTTGTAGTGTTTGAGCCTTGAGCGAATTAAGGCAACGGTGCAAATAGGACTCTGCTTTGTAAACTGGGATGATGACAGAAACTGCCGGTTGGGTTGTTTTCATATTTTTGTATCTGTCAGCAATTTGTTGCTGCGATTCTATTTTTTTTAAATTTTTTCGACAAAGGCAGCTGGTAGTGCGGTTGTTGCTACTGTGGCGATGCCTTCAAGTTGTACAACGACGCGACGCTCGTGTTTCTTTGAGATGCGCATAAATACACCTTCTACGCCTGCAAAATCACCTGCAATGACGCGTACTCGCTCTCCCTGGCTCAGGTCTAACTCGTCAGCATTGAGGAATTTTACTTTTTCCTCCCTGTTGCCTGCAATGGCGATGAAGTTGTTCATTTCGTTTCGAGAAATAGTTACAGGTAATCTGCCAATTCTATTTTCTCCTTCATAATAATCTTTGCTTAAAAAACTGAAATGAAACTTGTTTTCGTTTGTAGTGCGAAGCGTGTTGAGCTTGTCGTAGCTGCTGTTAACAAATACGTAATTGCGTATAGCGATCTTTTCTTCATAATAAAAACGGCCTCTTGCATCTCTCTTCCGTGTGCGCAGTGTTGGCACAAAACTATTGATGCCTGCTTCCTCCTTCAGTAATGCTTGAAGTTTTAGTTCGCTATTGTTGTGCACAACGATAACAAACCAATTGTTCTCCGAATGCGAAAAAGGAAACTTATATTTTAATGGTAGTGTACTATTGTTCATTGGAGGGGAAGAAGTTGTGTAAGCAGGCAATGTGGATATACACAAGTTTGAGTGTGTATTTACTGTGTTAGAGTATAGACAGGCCTATTTATTATTTTTTTTGATGCTAAGTCTTGCAAAGTTACAAAAATGTGTTGCCTGTCCAAAGGATTCTTATAGAATTGTGTAAATGAAGCTTTTTAACGTGAAATATTGTTTGTGGTATATGTTAAATGGTGTTCAAACTTGCTTCTTGATAGAATTGAAAACTCAACTTCGCATTCAATTTGATAAAAAATATAATTGACGTCTATAATACTAAGTTTTTTTTATTAAAAGCTTGGAGAATTAAAAAAGAGTTGTAACTTTGCACCCGCAAAACAGAAAACTTTAAAGCTGTTTTAAATGTTGTTCTGTTTCACTTTTACTTATTGCGGAAATAGCTCAGTTGGTAGAGCACAACCTTGCCAAGGTTGGGGTCGCGAGTTCGAGTCTCGTTTTCCGCTCGAAAGTATAGGGATTTCCTAATGCCCAGGTGGCGGAATGGTAGACGCGCTCGTTTCAGGTGCGAGTGTTTCACGACGTGCAGGTTCGAGTCCTGTTCTGGGCACCAGGCAAAAACTTTTAAAAGCATAACTGGAGAGGTGGCGGAATTGGTAGACGCGCTACTTTGAGGGGGTAGTGTCAATTGCGACGTGGGAGTTCGAGTCTCCTCCTCTTCACTTATTGCGGAAATAGCTCAGTTGGTAGAGCACAACCTTGCCAAGGTTGGGGTCGCGAGTTCGAGTCTCGTTTTCCGCTCAATATATATAATACTCCCTTTGCGGAAATAGCTCAGTTGGTAGAGCACAACCTTGCCAAGGTTGGGGTCGCGAGTTCGAGTCTCGTTTTCCGCTCAAAAAGTTTTTTTCATAAGATTAAATGTTTGGATGTCTCGTTAGGCCGTAAGGCTCAACGGGATTTTTTTTGTAATGTAGTTTTTGTATTGCTTGTTTTGGGTGATATTTTTCATAGGTTGGCACTGTGATTGGTCTCTACAGCAAGATGTTTCTTGATTTATTGTTTATGAATTTTTGTCTGCATGGTGTAGGGGATACTTTGTGTCAGCCCGTATGCTGTGAGGTGTAATGTGTATTTTGTCTTACGCAAAGATAGGCAAAGAAGTGGCATCTAGAAGTATCGTTGGAATGTTTTGGATGTAACAATAACCTAGTTTTTTTATGATTCCTACGTTGCATCACGACGGGTCGACGCGACGATCGGTCCCTGCAGCATCCGGATGACGGTTGTACTCTGTAAACTGTTATCTGTACTCTATCAAAAAAAACGTTCCTCTTTAGTCTGCTTTACAAACTTGCATTTTTTTTATAAAAGTTGTTTTTTCTTCGAAATTGGAGGTTTTGAGAATAAAATTGAGGATGAAAATAAGAATATACGACATCGGAGAAATGACATCAAAGATCTTTCCTCCGATGTCGTAAGAAATTTAAATGACCTTTGATGTAGTTTTTGTTATTTTTGAGTCAAAAAAAGGAGGAAACTGCGTAGTTTCCTCCTTGTAGTACAAAGATACAATATTTTTTGGCAAACTCCAAATTTGCTTTTGTTCGTTTTATATCAAGTTTTGTCTGCTTTAGTGTAAAAATCTTACCTTAAGTGATATGTAAAAAATAACTTGCATCAGTTTTAATAACGTATCACTTCCTTTCGTTTTTGTTTGCAGTTGTATTTTTTTGTTGCTTTACTCCTTGTTCGTCAGTCACATAGCCCGCTATGCTCCTTCTTCATAAGAAGAAAATCAATCAAAAATACAAGCTGAACTGAAGCAACTTATTATTTACATATCACTAAACATTTTTTTTGGCGTAATATTCCTGTTCCGAAACATTCGCTGATTTTTATAAGCATGTCAAGAAGAACGGCACGATGGAGTGCTTCTGTTTTTTCGTAAAACAAAGGCGTGTCGAAATATCGGAGTTTTCCTTTGATAGTTGTGGGTGGGGGATATAGAAAAAGAGGAAGAATCTTAAAATTCTTCCTCTTTTTTGTGTGGGCAAAGATGGATTCGAACCACCGAAGGCGTAAGCCAGCAGATTTACAGTCTGCCCCATTTGGCCACTCTGGTATTTGCCCTTTTGCACCTTTAGGATTTCGCTGCTTTAGTAGCTCTTTCCCTTAATTGCGATGCAAAGTTAAGAACTAATTTTGTAACTGCCAAGAGAATTCTGCCATTTTTATTGCAGAAAGTGCAAATTCCTTTCCTTTATTTCCGATTTTGCCAACTGTGCGTTCCAAAGCTTGTTCTTCGTTGTTTACAGTAAGGATACCGTATATAATAGGAGTGTCTGCGGTTGCGTTGATATGGGCGATGCCTTGAGTTGCTCCCTGGCAGATGTAGTCGAAGTGGGGTGTGTCGCCACGGATGACGCAACCAATGGCGATGACTGCATCAAGATAGCCGCGCTTGGCGAGTTGTGAGCTGGCATAAATAAGTTCGAAGCTTCCGGGTACTCGTTCGATGGTGATGCTTGAGGGGTCAACTCCGTATTGTTTGAGTGTGTCGATAGCTCCTTGGAGGAGTACGTCGGTGATGTGTGAGTTCCACTCTGTTACGACAATTCCGAAGCGGTATTGTGATGCGTCGGGGATGTTTTGTGAAGCAGATGCTGCGTATGAAAAGGATGACATAATATGTGTAGCAGGTTTGTAGGGTGAAATGAAAAAAAATAGAATAGTGTTGAAAGAGTACAGAGTACAGCGTACAACTCTATCCGGATGGTGTTTGCTGATGTCAAACGCTCCGCATGGTAACTGTACTCTGTACTCTGTAAGTTGTACTCTAAAAAAGAGTGTATGCGCTCATTGCTTACTTAGCTGCGCGCTGGATGTATTTGTCAATTTCTGCTGCAAATGCTGCTGCACCTACTTGCTGGGGAGCTGCTTGCTGTGCAGTAGGATATTGCTGCTTGATTTGTTCGTAGAGCTTGAGTGCTTCGGCTGCATTGCCCTGGCTTTCGAGAAGCTTGCCTGCTTCGAGGAGGCACATGGGGCTAAGTGCGCTGTTGTCAGCTTGATCTGCTGCTTCCTTGAATGTATTTACTGCCTTGTCGAGGTTGCCTTCAGCTGCGTAGCAATTAGCGAGAGCGTAGAGTGCCATAGCTGAGATTGACTGGTCGGCCTGAGGATTGAACTTTTCAAGATAGTTGATGGCTTCAGCATACTTGTTCTGGTGTGCATAGCAAAGACCTGCATAGAGGTTTGCGAGGTTGCCACCATCTGTGCCAGAGAAATCGGCTGCAATCTTTTCGTAGCCAAGGAATGTTGCATCGCCAGCGAGAGCTGTTGCATAGTCGCCTTGAGCGATGAATGAGAGGCCTTGTGTACACTGTGATTGTGCGCGCTCTTCGCGTGGCTCTTGGTAGAGCTTGGTGTAGCTGAGGTAGCCACCTACGATGAGGAAGAGTGCTACAACTGTACCGATGAGTGTCTTTTTGTTAGTTTCTAACCATGCGCTGCTTGAAGCGAGTACCTCCGCAGTGGGGTTCTCGGGGGTATTTGCGTTGTTCTTCATAATGTGATATTTGTGTGTATTTTAATATTTCGGTGGCAAAAGTAGTGATTTTCGGTTGAATGCTAAAGAATATTGTTAGGTTTTTTCTAAAAAACTGACTTTCGGATGATTTGTGGTTTCATTTTTGAGAAATATGTAGCCAAATAAGGGCATTTTTGTGTAAGTTTGCAAGTCAAGAATAAAAGTAAAAAAGAATATAGTGGTGTAGCACTCCTTGCTGTGAGCAAAGGCTGTGTATGCAACCTTACTTTAAATATGAAACTGGAAACGTTATCTCTATTCAACTATCGCAATATAGCGGAGGCTTGCTTACGGCTTTCGCCCAACGTCAACTGCATTGTAGGACGCAATGGGGTGGGAAAGACGAATGTGCTTGATGCTGTGTTTTATCTTTCGTTTTGTAAGAGCAACAATGCTAGCGCTGATGGGCAAAACATTAAGCATGATGCAGATTTTTTCATGCTTAGGGGTGAGTACTTGCGTGAGGACGGTGGTTGCGAACAGGTAGATATTAGCCTAAAACGTGGCGGGCGTAAGCGCATACGGCGTGGTGAGAAGGAGTATAAGCGCCTTTCTGAGCACTTAGGGCGCATTCCGTTGGTAATGATAGCTCCGAGTGATGAATATTTGGTGGGTGGAGGAGCAGAGGAGCGCCGTCGGTTTATAGATATGGTGATTGCTCAGTATGATAGTCGTTATGTTGAGGCGCTAGTGCGCTATGAGCAGGCGTTGAAGCAGCGTAATGCTTTGCTTAAGCAAGAGGATATGTCCGATGTTGGCGTGATGGATGTGGTGGAGGATATGATGAGTATGGATGCAGATTATATTTATTTGTGTCGCAAGCAATTTGTTGAAGATTTTCAGCCTTTGTTTCAACAACTTTATCATAAACTTTGTGATGGAGCAGAAGAGGTGGTGCGTATTGACTATGCGTCTCATCTTTCGAGAGGAGGGTTGAAACATCAACTCGAAAGTTTTCGTGATAAGGAGCGAATAGTAGGATATACGCTGCATGGCACTCATCGTGATGACCTTGCGCTGATGCTTGCTGATCAACCGTTGAAATATGAGGGTTCGCAAGGGCAGCGTAAGACGTATGTTATCGCTATGAAGCTTGCTCAATTCCTTTTTTTGCGTGAGAGGGGGCGTGGAAGTATGCCCATCTTGCTGCTCGATGATATTTTTGATAAATTGGATGCAGGTAGGGTGGCGCGTATCGTTGATTATGTTGCAAGTGACGACCTTGGACAGATAATTATTACAGACACTAATCGTGAACATATAGACCAGCTTTTGGAAAGAACGCATAAGGCTTATAAGCTATTCTACGTAGATAATGGTGTGATAACAGAAAGTTGATGAAATGGAACGTCGAAAAACAGAGAATCTGACAGATGTGCTGATGCGCTTTCTTCGTCAGGAAGGACTTGAAACTCCACTCAATGAATACCGACTTTTGGAGCTTTGGGAGGAGGTGGCTGGCCCTGTTGTTGCTAAATATACGATTGGAAAGCGTATTTACAATCAAGTACTTTATGTACAGGTTTCTTCGGCTGTCGTAAGAGCCGAATTGCAGATGCGCAGAGCTTTTTATGTAAACGAACTTAACCGTAAGGTGGGTGCAGTCGTGATCACTGATGTTCATTTTCAATAGAGAAAATGCCGAAACTTATGAATTTAGCAAACTTACTCAATCACAAGATATTGCTCCTTGATGGCGCAATGGGCACTCTCCTGCAGCAACGTGGATGGAACGTAGCTCGGCCAGAGCGTCTTAATGAAGAACACCCTGAAGCGATAGCTGATGTGCATCTTGCTTATCTTAAGGCAGGAGCGGATATTATCACGACAAATACATTCTCTGCCAATAGTGTGGCATTGGGTGAGGAAGGTAATGCAGACAAGGCTTATGACTGGGCATTGGCAGGAGCGCAGATTGCAAAGAATGTTGCGAAAGAGTGGCAAAGCCAAAAGGGTAAACCTTGTTTTGTGGCGGGGAGCATGGGGCCAACGAGCCATAGCTTGACGTTGGCTGACGATTCCTCGCGTATATCTTTTGACAAGTTGGCAGCTGCTTACGCTCAGCAAGCCGAGGCTTTGATAAAGGGAGGGGTGGACGTGTTGCTTATTGAAACTGCTTTTGACACGCTCAATGTGAAGGCTGCATGGGTGGGAGCTTATGCAGCGATGCGAGCTGTGCAAGTGGAGGTGCCTCTTTGGATTAGCATTACGCTTAATGATGCTTCGGGTAGAATGCTGGCAGGGCAGACGTTGGAAGATTTCTACGCTGTAGTAGAAAGTTTCCGTCCGCTCATCGTTTCCATCAATTGTGGTGGTGGGGCAGCAATGCTAGCTCCTTTTGTTAAAAGGTTGGCGAAGATTGCAGCTTGCCACGTTGGAGTTTATCCCAACGCAGGGTTGCCTAACGAATGGGGGGCGTATGAACAAATGCCCCAAGACATGGTTCGAGAGCTTTTGCCGTTGCTTAAATCAGGGCAACTCAATGTAGTCGGTGGCTGTTGTGGCACAACGGAGCGTCATATTGAAGCCTTGCGTCATTGTATTGATTCGGAAGAGGTGAGGCACCGCATCGTTACTCAGTTCGACTCAAAAAAGGAAGAATTCATTGTAGTTGGTGAGCGATGTAACGTACTAGGTTCGAGAGCTTTTGCAAGGTTGATAGAGCAGGGTGAGTACGAATCGGCTTTGGCCATAGCCCGTAAGCAAGTGGCACAAGGGGCTGAAGTGATAGATATCAATTTAGATGCTCCTATGCTCAATGCGAAGGTCGAGATGCAAAAGCTTCTACGATTGCTTCCTGCCGAACCTTTGTTGGTGGGCCGACAGCTTATGATTGACTCTTCTGATTGGGAAGTGGTAAGTGTGGCTCTGCGTTCTGCTCAAAACAAAATGATTGTCAATTCGCTTTCGTTGAAGGAGGGTGAATCGCTTTTCTTGGAGCGGGCAAAGGAAGTGTTAGATTTTGGTGCCGACCTCGTTGTGATGGCTGCCGATGAAGAGGGGCAAGCTACGACTTACGAACGCAGAATGCAGGTGTGTAGAAGGGCTTATGACTTACTTACACAACGGTTGAATTTTCCACCGCAGCGCATCATCTTTGACCCTAATATGCTGGCTGTATGCACTGGGGTTGAAGAGCATTCGCGCTATGCTATGGATTTCCTGAAGGCAACTCGAAGCCTTCGTAGCGAAATGCCTCGTGTTGGTATTATTGCAGGTGTTAGCAATCTTTCGTTTTCATTCCGTGGTGCCAATGCTTTTCGAGAGGCAATGCATGCAGTGTTTCTTGATTATGCACGCGAGGCCGGAATGAATATGGCGATAGTAAACCCAGCAGCATCGCTTACGGGTGACGGTGTGGAGCCTGAGTTAAAAAAACTCTTTAACGCTTTGTTTGTTGAAGGCAAAGACCTTACGGTAGAGCTCTTCAGCTGGGCAGAGCGAATGAAGGCTGCTACAACAGGAGTAGCTAAAGAAACAGACTTGCCAACTGTCGAGCTCAGTGCCGACCTTCGCTTATCGCAAGCTGTGGTGAGTGGCAATAGCTCCACGATTCAGCAGGATGTAGAAGAATTGTTACAGCAGATGTCGCCCATCGACATTGTTTCGGGCCCTCTAATGTCGGCTATGGAGAGTGTTGGTAAGAAGTTTGGAGCAGGCGAAATGTATCTGCCGCAAGTCGTTAAGTCAGCTCAGACGATGAAGCAAATCGTAAGCTTACTTGAGCCAGCGATGGAGGCTGATGCTAAGACTCAGCGCCATGCACCTACAGCGCTTTTAGCTACTGTAGAGGGCGATGTGCATGATATAGGGAAGAATATCTGTGCTACAGTGCTTCGCTGTAATGGTTTTAACATTGTTGATATGGGTGTGATGGTTAAGACGCAAGCCATTGTCGAAGAAGCAAAGCGTTTAAAGCCACAAATCATCGGGCTTAGCGGACTTATTACTCCCTCCTTAGCTCATATGTCGGCAATCTCGGCAGCTCTTGAAGCTGAGGGGATTACGACGCCTCTTTTCATTGGAGGTGCTACGACATCTGCCGTTCATACTGCGCTCTTCATTGCTCCTCAATATTCATCTCCAGTAGTTTGGACCAATGATGCATCGCAATTTGCGCTAGCTGCTTTGCGCATTATTAATGAAAACGAACGCCAAAGCTTTGTGGACCAACTTAATCGTGAGCAAAGCCAGCTGCGTGAGCAAAAATCTACTGCGCAGCCTGTAGTGTCGCTATCTGAAGCTCGTAAGCATAAACTACAACTCAATTTTGATTAACCGTGAATTTACGATATATCTTACTCATCGTGGCGATTGCTGTAGCTCAGCTTGCCACAGCGTTTGTCAGCATTAAGGAAGGCTCGTTTTATGTTGACAACAAGCCATTCGTCTTTGTGGGCATTAACGCTAAGCTGCATCAAGTGACATCTTCTTCGCTTCAGGATATGGCAGAAATGGGCTTTAATGCGCTGCGTGTTAAGGTAAGCAGTGCTGCCGAGCTCAAGGCATTGTTGAAGTTGGCGCGTAAGGGGAAGTTTCGCGTGTTGGTGGCAATTGGTGAAGAGGGCAATGTGAGCTGGATTGAGAAATTCCTGAAAAATCGCGAGATTATAGCTTGGGAGGTGGCGACGTTGGAGCAGGCTGAAATCATTAATAAGTTGGATGCCAATCATTTGATATGCGTGGCAGCACCGTCTTCCAGGGTTATAACGTCCACCCCAAGTCAAAATCGCTTAGAGCGAAGCTCGGTGGTCGATTTTCTTACCTTGCAGCTTCGTCCGGTGGATTATGGATGGGTAGCTCCTACTAATCTTTTTCAAGGGCTCAAGAATGCCTTTTTTCACACTAACACCTACGTGGCTGAGCTTTACCGCCGAGCTAGCTTTAATGGGAAACCTCTCGTAGTGACTGCTTGTTGCTATCCGCGCGACAAAATGTTTCGCCGTGAGGGCACACCTACCTATAACCGCGATTCGTACTTCTCGGCGGTATTTTCGTTGATGAAGTCCGATAGTGGAGCTGCTCCAACATTGGCTGCCAGCTTTCTGTCCGATTGGGCTGTAGAGGCCGAAATAACAGATTCAACAGCACGGAGTGTTGCCACCACCACAATTTATGCAACAGATTCTACAACAATGCAAATAATCAAGGCTGTAAGTAAGTAAAAAAAAAGATTATGAAAAAAATAAATTGGGGATTCATAGGATGTGGCGAAGTGACCGAGAAAAAGAGTGGTCCCGCCTTTTCCCTTATTGAAAATTCACAAGTCGTAGCCGTTATGAGCCGTCGTGCCGACAAAGCAAAGTCCTACGCCGAGCGCCACGGCATTAAGCATTGGTATACTGACCCTCAAGCTCTGCTCGACGATCCTCTCGTGAATGCAGTATATATCGCAACCCCCCCCTCTACTCACGCCACTTTTGCTATTATGGCAATGAAGGCTGGCAAGCCCGTCTATGTAGAAAAGCCCATGGCTGCCAACTACGAAGACTGCTGCCGTATGAATCGTATTTCCGAAACGACCAAGATGCCTTGCTTTGTGGCATACTATCGTCGTTATTTGGATTATTTTAAGAAGGTAAAGTCGTTGGTAGAGCAGGGTGAAATCGGCAATGTGATAAACGTGCAGATACGCTTTGCTGTACCACCGCGCGATTTGGATTATAATTCAACGAGCCTACCATGGCGTGTGCAGGCCGATATAGCTGGTGGAGGCTATTTTTATGACCTTGCTCCCCATCAAATCGACCTTCTACAAGAGATGTTCGGCCCTATCATCGAAGCCGAAGGGTTTACTGCCAATCGTGGCCACCTCTACACCACCGAAGATAGCGTGAGCGCATGCTTCCGCTTTGCAAATGGTGTGCCAGGCTCAGGCAGCTGGTGCTTCGTAGCCCACGAGTCGGCGCGCGAAGATAGCATCCAAATCATTGGTGATAAAGGCTCCGTAAGCTTCTCTGTATTCACCTATAGTCCCATAGTGCTTCACACCCAAACAGGTATGCAAGAGATTACGGTTGCTAATCCTCAGTATGTGCAACTTCCGCTCATCAAGAATGTGGTAGAGCATCTGCAAGGCAATGCCATCTGTACTTGCGATGGCGTGAGCGCCACGTCCGTCAACTGGGTGGTTGACCGCATTCTCGGTAAGTTATAAAATTTGAGGTTTGAGGATTAATATTTTAGAGTACGAATTAGTTAACAAGTAAACGAGTTGACGAGTTGATAAGAGCGCCATCCGGAAGGCAGTTGTACTCTGTACTCTGTAAGTTGTACTCTAGTAATCTTCTTTCTCCATTTCCATTTATGCGTTATTTAATAACTCTAATATTTATAGTAATTGCGCAAACTACTGTCGGCCAAATCGTGCTCCACGCCGACAGCATAACTTCGTCTCCTGACTCCATCCCGACTTCTGGTCATGAGTTGTGGGGCACTATTACTGGTGGCATAGGTAAGGTGGCAGGAGGAGTGGCTACTGAGGTGAAAAAGAAGGTGAAGGAGCTCGACAACTTCGACCGCAACTACATCGAGACGAATTATTACAACTATGCTGCCATGTTGCAAAACACTAACTATTGGCAGCGATATCGCTTCTCCGCACAGAGCGAAGATGGCAATGTGAAACAGGCCATCAATATCTCGCCCCGTCCCGCCATAAAGGTAGGCCCCTACTTTGGTTGGCGTTGGATCTTTTTGGGCTACATGATGGATGTAGGCAGCATGGGCGAGGCACGCAAAAACACGGAGTTTAACCTCTCGCTTTATAGCGCAAAGCTCGGTTGCGACCTTATGTATATTCGTAATAAAGCCGACTTTACCATCGGCAGTATCGATGGTTTTCAGGGGCTCAAGTCCGATGCTTTTAGCGGACAGCGCTTCGACGGCATGAAGGCCTATTCTATGATGGCAAACGTTTACTACGTTTTTAACCATCGTCACTTCTCCTATCCCGCTGCCTATGCTCAGAGCACCGTGCAACGCATCAGCGCAGGCTCCTTCATCCTCGGCCTTCGCTACGACCACCACAAAGTCCACTTCAATCACACCCTCCTTCCTCACGACCTGCGTTTCGACGCTAGCGGCCAGGAACGGCTCCTTCCTGCTATGAAAATTGATCGCATTAAGTACTACAACGCAGGCATCAGTTTTGGCTATGCCTACAATTGGGTGTTTGCTCGCAATTGGCTCTTCAATCTTTCCCTCACGCCAGCTCTAGGTTATAAAAAGACGATTGGAGAACCTTGGGATAAGGATGTGCTTATTGACGACGTGCGCACCTTCAACATTGACTTCACAGGGCGTGCAGCCATCGTGTGGAACAACACACGCACTTACGCTGGCGCCTCCTTCGTTACCTACGGCTATGGCTATAAAAAGGCCTATTTTAATTTCCGCAATTTTATCAGCTATCTTAATTTCTACGTAGGCTTCAACTTCCACCGTAAGAGCCAGTACAGATAACAGCGTACAACTGCCATCCGGATGGCGCTCTTGTCAACTCGTCAACTTGTTAACTAATTCGTACAGCATATAAATCCTCTTCACGGATGGGCGAGCGGTAATAATGATGCATGTTTATTGTGTTTCCGTGGGGGGCTGTGTGAGGCATCGAAAGTCGCAAAATGTGTGTGCCGATGTATGTGCGTGTGGCTAGAGGTTAAGGAAGTAGCCCAGCTTGTAGAGTTTTAGGGCGAAAAGGCAGGGGCGATGGCTCAGCAGCTGATGCTCGAGTAGGGGCAGGAGGGGGCGCAGGAGCAGAGCAGCCACGTAGCGCAGCCTGCATCGTTCGAGTTGGAGGCTTAGGCGCGAGGCTCCTATGCGCTGGCGCGCAGAGAGGGGGAGCGTGGCGAGCGTGCGCATGGCGGCGCGCGTTTTGCTGAGAAATTCCGCATTGCTGTCGATGCCTGTGTGGAGCAGAGGGTTGTCTGTATGGAGCAGGCTGACGCCCCTTGCTTGTAGCTCGAAGCCGAGTAGCACGTCCTCGTAGCCATATTCGCGTATGTCGGGATTGAAGCCGATAGGGGCGATGGCGGAGCGTAGAGCCATGAAGTTGAATGTAGTGAAGCGTTCGTAGGGGTGGCGGTTGCGCTTTGATGCCGTGCGGCGAGGTTCGGCCGAGCGCTCGTAACGGTGGCGCAGTTCGTGGCCTGGTGGGCAGTGAGCGGGGTTGACGAGGTCACCGCAGATGACGTCAGCGCAGTGGCGCATGCTCCAGTAGTTCGTTATGAAGTGAGGATTGACAAGGCGTGCGTCGTCATCGACCATTAGCACCCACTTGCCCTGCGCTTCAGTTAGCAGCGTAGCACGCGAGCGCGAGCGTCCTTCATTGTGGACATTGCTCATCCATCTCACTTTCGGCATTCGAGAGCATCCGGCCTCGACGTGGCCAGATAGGGTGTGGTTAGGCGAAGCGTCGTCGAGTACAAGGATTTCGTAGTCGAAGGCGGAATCCTGGCGTGAGCAGGCGTCGCAAGCCGTGGCAAGCTCCGAGATAAGCGGCAGACAATCAAAGTTGTATGTAGGGATAAGTATTGATAGCATAAATACAACTGCAAATTTAGGTTGACAAAATTACCTAAAACATAGGTTAAAACGAAAAAAAAATGCATTTTTTAGTCAGCGGGTTGCGTTTCGTTTGTTAAAAAACTTAATTTTGCACTGATTTTCAGTCATGATGCATTGAATGACTATTTATTATACAAACTTTTTAATTAAAAACATTTTTATTTTTTTATGGTAAGCAAAGCTGGCGAACTCGCAGGCAAGATTTGGACTGCACTCAGTGAAAACGGACAGATGACAGGTAAGGACCTCAAGAAGGCTATTAAGGCAAAGGCAGAAAAGGATGTATTCCTCGGCCTCGGTTGGTTGCTCCGTGAAGATAAGGTAGAAATCACAGAAATCGAAAAGGACATCACTGTTACTCTTAAGTAATATTGTCTCTTTCCTTTCACGTTAAAGATACGGAAATAGGTTGGGCGCAATGCTCAACCTATTTTTTTGTATTCTAAAAACACATCGCTTTTTACTCTGCTTTACGAAAGCAATTTTTTTTAAAAAAAAACGTTTTCGCCCCGAAAAGGGAAGTTTCGAGAACAAAATTGAGGGCGAAATTTGCGTCCTTCGAGATAGGAAAAACGATCTTTGATGTCGTTTCTCCGATGTTTGAAGAATTTTTTCCTTCCTTTGAGGTGATTTTTGCCATTTTTGAGCCAAAAAAAGGAGGAAACTGCGTAGCTTCCTCCTTGTACTACAAAGATACAACATTTTCGCAAGAAATCCAAATCTGCTTTGATTCATGTTTAATCAGTATTTGTCTGCTTTACTGTCGCAAATTCTTACCTTTTTTATTGCTTTCACCGAGTGATCTTAATTCGTCGTCTTCCAACCTGAAATGTGGGTTGCGCTTCAAGCGGGGGAGGAGGTTGCTCCTACGATTTTAAGGAACGCGGGATAGCCTCCTTCGAGCTGTGACAGCTGGTAGGGCTCGAGAAGGGGGCGCGTAGTGGTAGGACCGGGGAGCGAGAAGTAGCTTTGGAGTAGCGAGGCGAGGCGGAGGGCGAGGTCATCGCCTCGACGGCGCAGGGCGGTGCTGACTTCCTTGAGCAGCGGGATGTCGGCTTCTTCGCGTTTCGCCTCGAGGAAGAGTGCGTAGGCTGCTGGTGCCGACGTGCAGCGCAGCAGGTGGGCTATGCGCAGACGCGGACTCGTGGGGGCGAAGAGGCGCAGCAGGTGGTCTGCCTCCTCGGGTTGGCTGCAAAGGGGGAGCAGGTGGGTGAGCGCTTTTTGGCAGTCAATAGGTGTGAGCGGCGTGTGGGCGTAGTCGGCAAAAAGGGGGTCGAGGAGGCTCAATGTGCCTGCGGCATGGCGCTGGGTGGCTGCTAGGAGGAAGGTGACGAGGTAGGCTTTCGGATGGTGGGGCACGAGCGCGAGGAAGGCGCTGCGATAGGCTTCGGCCGAAAGCGCAGGCAGCAGCTCGTGGGAGAGCAGGTGGCCCGCGGCTTTTTGCTCGGCATTGCTTAGCGCGCTGAAGCTCTTGCTCAGTGTGTCGGCGGAGACGGTGGTGAGCAAGTGGTGTAGCTTGGCGCGCAGTGCGGAGTTATGGTGGTTTGCGGGCATGGTTTTAGGGATTAGTGATTAATAGTTGACGAGTTAACAAGTTAACAAGTTGATGAGTAGACAAGATGGTTTGACTCGAACGCTTGCTTAACGCTGCATAGCAGCTGTACTCTGTACTCTGTAAGTTGTACTCTAATCATACCATCTTGTTTACTCGTTAACTAAAAACTTGTCAACTAGAGATTAGCGATTGCTAATCTCTTGCTTCGAGCAGGACGACGTTCTCAACATGATGCGTCTGTGGGAACATATCGACGGGCTGCACTTTGACAACCTTATATGCTACGTCGAGAAGGCTGAGGTCGCGTGCTTGTGTGGCAGGGTTGCAGCTGACGTAAACGATGCGCTTGGGGTGGGCATGGAGGATGGTGTCGATGACGTCGGGGTGCATGCCTGCGCGGGGTGGGTCGGTGATGATGACGTCGGGTGTGCCGTGTTGCTGGATGAAGTCGCGCGTGAGGATGTCTTTCATGTCGCCAGCAAAGAAGAGTGTGTTGTCAAGCTGATTGAGTTGGGCATTGACTTTGGCGTCTTCGATAGCCTCGGGCACATATTCGATGCCGATGACCTTCTTGGCACGTTTAGCAACGAAGTTTGCGATGGTGCCTGTGCCTGTGTAGAGGTCGTAAACGTGCTCTTCGCCAGTGAGCCCTGCAAAGTCGCGTGCCACTTTATAGAGTTCGTAGGCTTGCTCGGTGTTGGTTTGATAAAAACTCTTTGGACCTACCTTAAAGCGGAGGTCTTCCATCGTTTCGTAGATGAAGTCAGTGCCGTAGAAAGTGTGAACGTCGAGGTCGTGGATCGTGTCGTTACACTTTGTGTTGTTGACGTAGAGCAGCGACGTGATTTCGGGGAAGGTGCTTTGCAAGTGGGCCATTAAGCCGAGTGCGCTGTCTTTATCCTCCTGGCTGTCGAAGCGGAATTGGAGCAGCAGCATGAGTTCGGAGGTGTGCATGCCTAGGCGAATCATCATGTTGCGCAACAGGCCGATGTTTTGACGGAGGTCGAAGAAAGTGAGGCCATGCTGCAGGGCGTAGTTACGAATTTCGTTGCGAATACTGTTGCAAATGTCGTCCATGAGGTGGCACTGCTGGATGTCGAGGATTTTGTCGAAAGCACCAGGGATGTGGAAACCCACTCCGTTCATATTGTCGAAGCGTTCGTTGCTCTTGATTTGTTCGGCTGTGAGCCAGCGCTTGTTTGAGAATCCGAATTCGAGCTTGTTGCGATAAGCGTATTGCTGTTTGCTGCCAAGGATGGGGGTGATTTCGGGGAGTTCAACCTTGCCGATGCGCCGTAGGTTGTCCTCCACTTGCTGTTGTTTATATTTGAGCTGAAGGTCGTAGGGCAGGCATTGCCACTTGCAGCCGCCGCAAACTCCGAAGTGTTGACACACGGGGGCGATGCGCGAGGGAGAGGGCGTTATTATGCGTGCTATTTCGGCTTCGGCATAGCTGTGCTTTTTTCTGCGAATCTGCAGATCGACAACATCGCCAGGCACGGCGTAGGGAACGAAAATTACGAGGTCATTGACTTTTGCAATGGCCTTGCCTTCTGCGGCAACACCTGTGATGGTGATATTTTCAAGTAAGGGGAGGGGTTTCTTTTTTCTTGACATATTTTATTAAAATGAGAAAGGGGATTTATGGAAAGAAGAAATGAGAAATGCCATCCGGATGGATTCTCACAACTCTCTACTCTCTCCTCACAACAGGAGTTGGAGGCCATCGTAGGCGAAGCTGACATTAGGTGGCAATGACTTGTGAGCTTCGCTGTGGAGTCCTGCTGCGTGGGAAAGGTGGGTGATGTATGCTCGCTTTGCTCCTAGTTTAATGGCCCAGTCGGTGGCTTCTTCGATGGTTTGGTGCGTGGGGTGGGGTGTGTGGCGCAGGCCGTTGATGATGAGTGTGTCAATGCCTTTAAGATGCTGAATGTTGGCTTCGGGCATCGTTTTCATATCGGTGATGTATGCAAGCTTTTCCCCAATTCGATATCCTAGGATAGGCAATTCGCCATGCATTGTGCGCAGTGGTAGAATTTGTAGGTTGCTAATTTCAAAAGCGACGTCGGGAGCAATCGTATGCAGAGCCATGGAGGGGATGCCTGGATAGGGATTTTCAGCGAAGCAATAGGCTAGGCGTTCGCGTAGGTCGCTGCATACATTCGGCTCTGCATAGATGGGCACCTGTCCGTAAAGTTCGGCTGGGCGTAGGTCATCGAGTCCTCCGATGTGGTCGGCATGAAAGTGTGTGATGAGCAGTGCATCGATGGGCCATAGCGGTAGGGTTTGAGCGTGTGGAGGAATTTGCGGCTTAACGTGCTGAAGGAGTTGCAGCCTAAAGTCGGGGGTGCAATCGATGAGTATGCGCTTGCCGCAATCTGTATGGATGAGGATGGAGGAACGCAAACGCTTGTCGCGAGGGTCGTGAGATTGGCACACGTTGCATGTGCAGCCTACTTGGGGCACTCCCGTAGAGGTTCCTGTACCTAAAAAAGTAATTGTCATATTACTATATAAAATTAGCTTCAGGCTGTAGCTCAATATTGAATTTTTCTTTTACATCGCTAACAATGCGTTGAGCTAAATGCTTGACTTCTGTTCCGTTGGCTCCTCCGTGGTTGACTAACACCAACGCTTGCTTTTCATATACTCCCACATTTCCAACTCTTCGGCCTTTCCATCCGCATTGTTCGATGAGCCAGCCAGCGGGGATTTTTACGCCGTCGGTGGTGGGGTAAAAAGGTAGAGCGGGGTGGGCTTCTTTCAATTTTTTGAAGAGGGCTTCGCTTACGATAGGATTCATGAAGAACGAACCTGCGCTTCCTAAGGTGGAGGGGTGAGGCAGCTTTTCGTTACGAATATCTATAATGAGTTTTCTTAAGTCTTGTGCGGTGGGCGAGGTTATGCCCTTTGCTTCAAGTGACGATTGCAGTGCGCCGTAGGAGAAGTTGGGATGGAAAGTTTTTGATAGTCGGAATGTGACGTGAGTTATTGCATATTTCCCATGAAGCTTTGCTTTGAAGATGCTGTGTCGGTATGCATATTGGCATTCTTCCGATTTGAATGTTTTTACCTTTGCAGTTTCGAGCTCAATGGCTTCGACTTCAGTGATGAAATCTCCTGCTTCTACTCCATAAGCTCCAATATTTTGTACTGCCGAGGCTCCTACTTCGCCTGGGATGAGCGAAAGGTTTTCAAGCCCATAGTAACCATGATCCACACTCCATGCTACAAATTCATCCCAATCTTCGCCAGCTCCAACTTTTACAAAAACATTGTTGTCGATTTCAGATACTTTTTTACCCTTAACTGCGGAATGCAATACAATTCCAGAAAAGTGGTTTGTGAATACCAAATTACTACCTCCTCCGATGTGAAGATGTTTGCTTCGTAGGAAATGAGGTGTGTTGAGTAGAAAGCCTTGAAGGTCTTCTACGTTTTCGTATTCCACGAAAAGGTCGCAACTTGCAGGCAAACCAAAGGTGTTATGATGAGTGAGGTCGTAATTTTTGAGGCTTGAAACCATTGCTTTTGAACGTTAATAACTCGGGCTTTCGCTGGGCTATAGCCAGAGTCTGGTTGTAAGGTTATTAGGTCGCTACGCTTAAAGGTTATGAGTGCTATTCAGGTTATTTTTTATAGGCAACCACACTGAATGGCATACCTTGAACCTTATAACCTTAAAATCTTAAAACCTAAGGAGTTGAGCACTAGCGAAACTCTAATTAATAATTTTCCAAATTTGTAAGTTTCCAACTATCACGTATTAGTTTGAATTTTAATGTGGTAGAAAGTCCAGCAGAGAGGTTTGACAGAACAAAATAGCGTTCGTCGGAAGTGCGGATTTTCTTGCCATAGTTGATGCAAACTAGGATGTCGTTTGGCAACTCAGGGCAGTATTCACTCCAAGCTTCTGCATTTACACTACCTTCGATGACTTCGTTGGAATATTCATCTTCGGTTTGAAAATAGAATGGATTTTTTATATGCTGATGTTGAAAAACAGAGTCGTTGGCAAATTTGCTGTAGAAAGTGAAGAAACTATGGTTTGCATGTGAAGTGATTGCCATCGTTCGCATTTTGCAGAGCTTCCAATGGTTGTCGTTTCGTTCGAAAAAGAGTTGTTGAATGCTATCTGCTTTCAAATGAATAATGTCAACTTCAACGTCTGTAATTGTGGTGTCTTTTTCTGCCCCCAAATCGGCTTTTGACGAAAAGAGCAGGGCGTAAGTCGTGCAGTTTTTTAAAGGCTCAATATCTTTCCATTTTTTCGACGCAATGGTAGTGATTTGTCCAAAGCGTGTGGTGGGGAGTGGAAACTTGATGCGTTTTTTGCGGAACTCCTTGTCGATAATGAAATTGTAGAAAAAATCGTCGAAAACATCGTCTTCGCTATCTCTGTAATATCTTTTGTCTTCAGGAAGGCTTAGAGTGTCCTTTTGCATTGTTATTTTTTCTACGACCTTATGGGTCGCTTCGTCTGAGCGACTTTTAGAGCACGAGAGGAAACATGTTGCAAACAGAATAAATAATACTAGATTTCGAAGTGACATCTGCTTCATTTTTATTTTAAGATGAGCAAAAGTAACTCTTTTCTTAGAAAGAAGACCACCTTTTTTAAAATAAATTGTATAACTTTGCAGTGAAAAGGCGGTTCTGCGAGTTCTACGTATATCTTGTAGAGTGATGCGAGCCAATGTTTTGTCCTGAAAGTGAGCACTGTAACGATTTTGGTGTTTCATTTTAGGCTGTTTCTTTGCATTTTGACAAAAACGGCTTGAGGACTTTCTCTTTCTCGCTTTATCCAAAATTCTCCTACTTAACAATATGTTACAAAAAATTGCAACGCTTCTTGGTGAAGTAGCTCAGCTCAGCGCAACTAACGAACAAGAGCTTGAAGCGCTACGAGTAAAATATCTATCCAAAAAAGGTTTGTTGAACGATTTGATGGCTGAATTTCGCAATGTTCCTGGTGAGCAGAAGCGCGAAGTCGGTATGCGTATTAACGAACTCAAAACAGCTTTGCAGGACAAGCTTGCAGAGTTGCGCTTGAATATTGCAACGACAGATGAGGACCTCTCTGACGTTGACCTTACTCGTACGGCTTACCCTGTTAAGTTGGGCACACGCCATCCCCTTTCTATTGTTAAGCATGAAATTCTCGATATCTTTGCGCGTCTTGGCTTTGCAATGGCCGAAGGCCCCGAGGTGGAAGACGATTGGCATGTGTTTGGCTCAATGAATTTTGCTGATGACCACCCTGCTCGCGATATGCAAGATACATTTTTCATCGAAGCACACCCCGATGTAATTCTTCGCACTCATACAAGCTCTATCGAGAGCCGAGTGATGGAGACAACGCAGCCCCCTATCCGTGTGATTTGTCCGGGGCGTGTGTATCGTAATGAAGCTATTTCGGCGCGTGCACACTGTTTCTTCCATCAAGTAGAAGGTCTGTATGTAGATAAGGATGTGTCTTTTACCGACTTGAAGCAAGTACTCCTCACGTTTGCTCAGGAAATGTTCGGTGCTGAAACAAAGATTCGTCTTCGTCCTTCATACTTCCCATTTACAGAGCCTTCGGCTGAAATGGATATTTCATGTAATATCTGTGGAGGTAAGGGATGTAGCTTCTGTAAGCACACTGGATGGGTGGAAATCCTTGGTTGTGGTATGACAGACCCCAATGTGCTTGAAGCATGTGGCATAGACTCAAAGGTTTACAAAGGCTATGCTTTCGGTATGGGAGTAGAGCGTATCACAAACTTGAAGTATCAAGTGAAGGACCTTCGCTTGTTCTCAGAAAACGATGTGCGCTTCCTCGAAAATTTTATGTCAGCTAATTAATGATTAATAGTTGACGAGTTAACAAGTTGACAAGTTAACAAGATGGTTTGACTCGAACGCTTGCTTAACGCTGCGTAGCAGTTGTACTCTGTACTCTGTAAGTTGTACTCTAATCATACCTTCTCGTCAACTCGTTAACTAAAAACTCCTAAACTAGTGATTAGCGATTAGCTACCATCTTGTTTACTCGTTAACTAAAAACTTGTCAACTACATACCTTATAATATTGTGCTTCATTTATCTCGACATATAGAAAGTTTGCTGTTGCAACATCATTGTGTGATAATTCCTGAATTTGGAGGATTTATCACGCAGTACGTAGCAGCACGCTATATAGAGGCAGAAGGTGTATTCTTGCCTCCTTATCGTAGCGTAAAGTTTAACCGTCATTTAGTTGTGAATGATGGCATGCTAGTGCAGTCCTACATGTCGGCTTATGGCATTGGATATTCAGAGGCTGCAGCGCGAGTTCAGTTGGCTGTTTCAGAGATGAAGTCAGCTCTCCTTCGTGAAGGCAAGTACGACCTTCATGGAGTAGGAACGCTTTATCTTAAGGCTGATGGAGTCTATACCTTCGAAGCGAATGAAGCAGGCACGTTAGCACCAGAACTCTATGGGCTCGATGCTGTACAGACAAAATCACACCTCGTAGCTCAAACAGATTCCCCTGATGCTATAATAGCTAAGTCAACTATTGTTAGCACAGCGGCAGACGCACGATATTACACAATACGATTACGTCGCGAAGTCGTAAACTATGTGGCAGCAGCTATTGTAATGCTTGTATGCTATTTTGCGTGGTCTGTGCCCGTAAGCAATACGGCAGATACTCATTTACGTCAAGCTGCTTTTTTTGCAACAGATGTGTTTTCGGCTCCAAATCAAACTGAAACTCAACTTTCTCCTCGGATAGTTACTGAAGATGAAGTAGCTTTAGAGCAGGTTGAATTACTCGCTGAAATGTCAGTAGAAACGCCTACACAACCTGTGGCAAGTATTCCTCCAGCGGCAGCTACTTATACGGTAGTTGTTTGTAGTCAAGTACCACGTGTTAATGCTGAGCGATTGGTCGATAAATTATCAAAAGAAGGTCATGATGCCAGTATATTTAGTAAGCAAGGTATACTTAGAGTCGTAATTGGTTCTTACGATAGTGAGGAACAAGCTGCTCAGGCGCTTCGTAGTCTTCGAAAGTCGGCCCAAGGATTTGAAGAAGCTTGGGTGCTAAAGAAATGAACGAAGAATGAAAATCGTTAAACGTTAATTTTTAAACGCTTACCGCTATGAAACGTATACGTTGTCCGAAGTGTGACGAAGCCATACTTTTTGACGAAACACAATATGAGCCTGGACGAAGTCTCGTTTTTGAATGCCCAGAGTGTCATAAGCAATTTAAATTAAGAATTCTTATGCCAAAACCTATAGAAGAGGTTGAGGAGGAAGAAGAGGAAGCGCCTGTTTTAGCTTGGCTCACAGTTGTTGAAAATGCTTTTCACTTTAAGCAACAAATTCCCCTATATGAAGGCGAAAATGTAGTAGGACGATTAGTGAAGGGCACCCGTGCCAATGCACCTATAAAGACTGTAGATCCAAGCGTCGATACGACACACTGTATTGTAAAAGCCGTTATACGTCCTACAGGTGAACTTGTATGTAGCTTGCGAGATGCACCATCAAATACAGGTACTTTCTTAGGCTCTCATCTGCTAGCTCCGCGCGAATGGGCGCGTCTTGAGCCAGGCGATGTGATAACTATAGGAGCAACAACGCTAATCTTCTCTATTGCTGATGATGAAGAGGTAGATTAAGATTGATATTGGTGTTGTGATTGATCCTAGAAATTTTGTAAGTTCATATAATAACAAGGTTGGACGTCATCTGATGTCCAACCTTGTTTGTTTTACGCTTTAAGTTCTTCAAGAATTCGTAAGATGAGTTTTGGAAAGGCGTAGTTTGTTAATTTATCGAATGGCACTAGTAGGTAGTCTTTTGGAACTTCTAGTACTTCTGGTAAGCTAATGTGGTATGCATCGGCAATGATGAGTTGGTGTGTGAGTTGGTGTGTCATGCCTTTGGTAAGAGGCTGAAGCGTTGCGCCAGGGTGGGTTAGATAGTGAGCTACCCAATTAATGTGAAGAATTTCGTTTCCTTCAGGGGCTGTTTCGAACTCTATGGCAGGTGGTTGATAGAGACCTTGCCAAATGTCTTTGCCTTGGCGTTGTTGAAGTAAAAGGTGGGTGGGGGTGGTGACCAGGATGAAAGCAAAATGGCGCGTACGGATGGAAATGCGTTTTTGTTTTACTGGGCGATTGTGTATAACTCCATGTGCAAGACTAAGACATCCTTCTGCAAGCGGACATTCCTGGCAGCGTGGCGAAAGCGGAGTGCAGCAGGTGGCGCCAAGGTCCATCATGGCTTGATTGAAAATGGCTGCTTTCTTTGGCGGTAGCAGGCTTTGTGAGAGTTCTTGAAACTGACGTTTCCCTTGTGTTGAATCGATAGGGAGGTCAATATCAAAATAACGGCTAAGCACGCGGTAAGCGTTTCCATCTACGGCGGCGTGAGGCAGTCCGAAGGCGAAAGATGCAATGGCAGCTGCGGTGTAGTCGCCTACGCCTTTAAGCTTACGAATTTTTTCGTAGGTCGTAGGGAAACCACCATTTTCGACTATCTGCTTGGCGGCTGCGTGAAGATTGCGTGCACGGCTGTAGTAACCTAGCCCCTGCCAAAGGCGTAGTACCTCGTCTTCGCTGGCTTGCGCTAAATCGTTTACTGTTGGAAAACGATTGAGAAAACGATGGTAGTAGTCCATGCCTTGGTTCACCCTTGTTTGCTGAAGGATGATTTCGGATAACCAAATGGGGTAGGGGTCGGACGTGTGGCGCCATGGGAGGTCGCGACCATTGTTGGCATACCATGTTATGAGCGTGTTGGCAAATGTAGTTGGCATGGGTAGTTTTTATTTTTGGAGATGGCCTCTTGCTTCTGTAGGTTGCTATTTTTCTTTGTTTTTCTTGTATTTCATAATAATTTCCAAGATAGATACTCCGTATTTCTCAATAATTACTTTTCCTACGGAGGGTACCAGCTTGAGTTCTTCGGGCGATGTGGGCATAAGATTGGTGATGCCTATCAGTGCCTTTTGTGAGAATACGACGTAGGGAGGTATGCTCTTTTCTGCTGCAGTTTCGTTGCGCCATTTGCGCAGACGTTCAAAGAGCTTTGGGTGAAGAATATCCTCGGGAATGTCAGAGGCTTTTTTAGATTTTGATTCAGATTTAGAGGGTTTGTTGGTGTCTGTTTCCGAAGTCGCTTCGTCTGAGAGTGTTTCGATTTGGAGTTCTGCTTTCTTGCGTAGGGCTTTTTGTAGCTGAAAACCCTCGTTGTCGATATGTCGAAGGAGGCCGAGTGCGAGTGTTAGTTCGCCTTTTAAGTTTTGGCGTGCTTCGGTCATGAGTTGTGCTATGCGCTTGTTTTCGGAGTTGAGGTTGTTGCTCCTGAAAAGTTCCATCACTTCTTCTACTTTCGCGATGAAATAGGGCGCTGCTTTGTGCATTCGCTCTTGTAATTGTGTGGACTTTTCATACTCAGCTCCAGCTTGCACGACGATGGAGCGGATTTGTGCTCCGAAAGTGAGCCCCACACCAACGATTTCTTGTTGCATCTTGCTTCGCATGTCGCGATAGCTATCAAGCAGGCGCGGAAAGAGTCGGTAGAAGTGTTCCTCCAACAGTCGTAGTACAACGTCGAATCGCTTTTGCATAGGAGTGAAATCGAACATTTCAGTGGCGATCTGTATGTAGTAGTTCTGTGTCAGATGGTTGAGTTGCTCTTCTGATGGAGTCGTCTCCGACATGCGGCTGTGATAGCTATTAACTTCGCCATCCGTAAGAATTGCCGAAGCTCCTATCTGAGAACTCAAAACGAGCCCTTCGAAAGTGCGACAGCGCGATAGTGCAACGTATGTTTGCCCTGCGGCAAAGCAATGGCGTGCGTCGATTATAGCACGGTCGAAGGTAAGGCCTTGACTCTTGTGAATCGTGATGGCCCATGCCAATCGTAGCGGAAATTGTGTGTAAGTGCCTACGACGACTTCCTCTATCTCTCCATTCGCTTCATTAAGTTCGTATTTAGTGTTTTCCCATACGCAGGGCTTGAGTTTTATTGTGTCGTGAGCGTGAGTGGGGCGTATCTCGATGGTATCGTCGTTCATGTTTATGATTTCTCCCACCATGCCGTTGTAGTATTTAAGCACAGAGTCGTTGCGCACAAACATTACTTGCGCACCTTCTTTTAGCGTTAATTCTTTATCTACAGGGTATGACAACTCGGGGAACTCACCTTCTACTTTGGCTGTATAAGCGCGCTGCTTTGCTTTGAGTACATCCAGTTCGCGCTGATTGATGATGTCGGCTTGTCGGTTGTGCGACGTAAGGCGAATGTATCCATCTTCTTTTTTAGGCTCAAAGTTCGGAATATATCGTGTGTTAAGCTTTTTGAGTACAGTAGGGTCGATGATGCCTTCGCGCACCTTGTTGAGCAGGTCGATAAAGTCGCGGTCGCTTTGTCGGTACACCTTAGTTAATTCTATCGTGAAGTAAGGCAATTTGCTTAAGGCTTGACTGCTAAAGAAATAGGGTGTTTTGTAATGGTCTTTCAGCACAGCCCAATCGTCCTCACGCGCCACGGGCGACAGCTGCATTAAGTCGCCTATCAACAGCAACTGAACGCCGCCAAAGGGCAGGTCGCGATGGCGATAGCGGCGCAACACGGCATCGACAGCATCGAGCACGTCGGCTCTCACCATACTTACTTCATCGATTACAAGAAGGTCGATGCTGCGAATCAGCTTAATCTTATTCTTACGCAATGTGAAGTTTTTGCGCTTCGCCAGCAATGTGTCTTCGGGTACAAACGGGCCGAAAGGCAATTGGAACATAGAATGAAGCGTTACCCCCTTGGCATTGATGGCGGCAATACCTGTTGGCGCACACACAACAACGCGTTTCGGCAGTTGCTCTGTGATGCGATGCAGAAAGGTGGTCTTTCCCGTACCAGCACGTCCAGTAAGGAAAAGGCTGTAGCCCGTATTTGCAATGATGGTCCAGGCTTTTTCTATTTCGGGGTTATTCATAATTTAGTAAACAAGTGGATAAGTTGACGAGTTGACGAGTTAACAAGTAGACAAGAAGGTATGATTAGCGTACAACTTACAGAGTACAGAGTACAACTGCTATGCAGTGTTAAGCAAGCGTTCGAGTCAAACCTTCTTGTCTACTCGTCTACTTGTTAACTTGTTAACTATTAATCGTTAATCGCTAATCGTTTTTTTTCGGCTATGTATGCGGTCGCTATGTTGCTTGGCAAAGTCTGCCCATGAGCTACTTGTTGATTTCGTCTTAGCGGCTTTTGCAGAAAGGCTAACGCCGCGTGGAGTTTGTTGTAAATAGTGGCAGTATGCCACGGCTAATGCATCTGTTGCATCCAGAAAGTCCATATTGCTTGCATCAACGTGCAGCACGCGTTTCACCATTTCTGCCACCTGCTCCTTGCTTGCGGCGCCATTGCCTGTAATGGCTTGTTTCACTTTTAGCGGAGCATATTCGCTGATAGGTATTTGTCGGCTAATAGCAGCTGCAATCGTCACGCCTTGTGCTCTTCCAAGCTTAAGCATGCTCTGCACATTCTTGCCGAAAAAGGGGGCTTCAATGGCAAGCTCGTTGGGCAGAAAAGCATCAATAATACCCATTACTCGCTCGTAGATACGCCCAAGTTTAAGGTAAACATCGGCACATCGGCGCAAGTCAATCACTCCCATTGCAATCACTTCAACCCGACGTCCATCACACACCTTGAGCACACCATAGCCCAATACATTGGTGCCAGGGTCAATTCCTAAAATAATGCGTTCTGCCATATAACATTCTTAAGATTAATGAGTGATTACGTTGGAATAGTGTATGATTAGAGTACAACTTACAGAATACAACTACTATGTAGCGTTAAGCAAGCGTTCGAGTCAAACCATCTTGTCAACTCGTTTACTTGTTAACTTGTTTACTAAGTGAGAAGTTAGGGGAGCCTCTACTATCTTTGCAAAAATACAAAAACAAACGCTACAAAAGTCGTACATGCTGCAGATTTTTTCAAAGAAATACTTTTATTAACAGATTAAGTATTACATTTGCAGTCAACAGCAATAATAATAATTTACTTTTCTTTATGAAAAAGCTATTTTCACTCCTTGTCCTAATGCTATTCATTGGCACGCTGAGCTTGTCGGCACAGGCTGTCATGAAGTTTGAAAAGACTGCTCACGATTTCGGCACGTTCCTCGAAAAAGATAGTCAAAGCTATGTTTTTAAGTTCACTAATACGGGCAATGAGCCACTAGTCATCCATCAGGCTATCACATCTTGCGGATGTACGGTGGCAAACTTTACAAAGACACCCATTCAGCCCGGGAAAACAGGCGAAGTGAGCATCACATACAATGGTAAAGGCAAACTCTTCGGGCCGTTCAAGAAGACCATCACTATTCGTTCGAATGCAAAACCTACCATCTTCCGCCTCACCATTGAGGGCAATATGCAGGAAGAAGAAGTCGCAGATTAATGCCAAAATCATCGCCCTGGCGATAATCTCTCATCGCCCTGGCGTTTACTCCCCACTCTCATGAATCCCACACATCATCATCTCGTCATAATGGCAGGCGGCGTAGGTAGCCGCTTTTGGCCTTTAAGTAATGCCGACCGTCCAAAGCAATTCCTCGATATTCTTGGTTGCGGCAAGACACTTTTACAACTCACCGTAGAACGCTTTGAAGGTATTATCCCGCCCGAAAATGTATGGGTGGTCACTTCAGCTCGCTACGGCGAACTCGTGCGCAAGCAGTTGCCCCAAGTGCCCACTCAAAATATTTTGCACGAACCCTGTAGGCGCAACACCGCACCATGTATCTGCTATGCAGCATGGCGCATCAAGAAGCGTGACCCCATGGCAACAATGGTCGTAGCACCTTCCGACCATACAATCCTTGACCTCAAGGGATTTCAAGCTGCCATTCAGGAATGCATCAGCTTTGCCGCCGAAACCGATGCCATCATTACCCTCGGAATCAAGCCTACACGCCCCGAAACGGGTTATGGCTACATCAAGGGCGACCTTAGCTACTCCTCCTCACGCCATCGTGGCATCTTCCGCGTAGATAGCTTTAAGGAAAAGCCCAACCTCGAAACCGCACGTCAGTATATCCAGCAATCGGGCTATCTATGGAATGCAGGCATCTTCGTGTGGAGCGTTTCGACCATTGTCAATGCCTTCCGAGTGTACGAACCCGATATGTCGCGCATTTTTGAGCGTCTTCTGCCGCTTTACGACACCGAACAAGAACAAGCCGCTATAGATATCGACTTCCCAAAATGTCAGGAAATTTCTGTGGACTACGCCATCCTTGAGCGAGCCGAAGAAATCTTTGTTTATCCCGGCAACTTTGGCTGGAGCGACCTCGGCACATGGGGCTCTCTTCATGAGCAACTCCCTCACGACCGCTACAACAATGCTACAGTAGGCACAGACGTTCGTCTCATCGAGGCTCACGACAATGTGGTACACACCTCGTCGCTCCGACAAGTCGTAGTGCAAGGACTTGAGGACTGCATCGTTGCCGAGCACGATGGAGTGCTACTCATCTGCAAGCGCTCCGAAGAGCAACGCATTCGTCTGTTCCACGATTAAAAGTAGCTACAAAAAAAGTAAGATTTTTTTGACAGTAAAGCATACAAAAGCTGTTTAAACATCAATCAAACCAGATTTGGATTTCGTTCGAAAATGTATTAACTTTGCAATACCAGGAGGAAGCTACGCAGTTTCCTCCTTTTTTTGGAACCAAAATAGCCAAAAAGACCTCAAAGGTCATTTAATTTTCTTCAAACATCGGAGAAACGACCTTTGATGTCGTTTCTCCGATGTCGTATGTTCTTATTTTCACTCCCTATTTAGCTCTCAAAACCTCCAAATTCGAAGAAAAAACAAAAAAATGCATTTTTTTTAAGCAGACTAAAGAGCAACGAGAATTTGATAGGGTACAGTTGCCATCCGGATGGCTTCTCGTCAACTCGTTTTCTCGTCAATTTGTTTACTAATTTGTTTTATTACTGTCCGCTAAAATTTGAAGGTATTTTTCAAGCTTTATTTTCTCGGACAGCCGATGTGTTGAGCATATAACTACCATCATTATAGGGGTTAAACTGCAGAATATGGCTTTAAAAGGCCAATATGACCATATATGAAGAACCTATTGGTATCTATAGAGTGATTCCTTTATCGGACAGCCGTTGTAACTCTTTTACAGAGGGCTTGTCTAACATGAAAACGACTAAAATTCGGGGTTAATGCATGTTTAGCGGACAGTAATAAATTTGTTTATAGAAATCATCTATTAATACAAACAAAAAAAAACATGGGGAATATCCTGAGTAGGAACGTTCTCCATGCTTTTTTATAATAGTGCAAAGATTTTATTTCTTTACAGGGTCGCAGGTGAGACCTACGCCGAGCTTTTTGAAGATTTTGCGGTCTACTTCGCTGAGCATCACGGTGGAGTGCACTTGGCATCCGTCGAACCTGGGCAGCTGGTCGAGCGCGCGGCGGCAGTTGTCGTCGGTAGTAGAAAGCACGGAGAGGGCTACGAGCACTTCGTCGGTGTGTAGGCGTGGGTTTTTGCCGTGCAGGAAGGATACCTTGGTGCGCTGGATAGGCTCTATCATGCTTTGTGGAATGAGCTTCACTTCGTGAGGGATGCCAGCAAGATGCTTTGTGGCGTTGAGGATGAGCGCTGCGCTGGGGCCGAGAAGTTCGCTGGAGCCTGCGGTGATGATGGTGCCGTCCTGCAGCTCGATGGCGATGGCTGGGCAGTTCCACATTTCCTTGCGTGTGTGGGCAGCTACGGTGGTGCGGCGATATTCCGTAGTGAGCTTGGCTTGCTTCATGATGAGCGCAATCTTTTTCACCTCGTGCTCGTTGTCTGCACCGAGGGCGTAGCGACCGAGGGCATCGTAGTGGCGGCGGATGATTTCGTCGCGCGCTGCATCGCAACATACGTCTTCGGCATTCATGCAGAAGCCAATCATGTTGACCCCCATGTCGGTGGGCGACTTATAGGGGTTTTCGCCATAGATGTTTTCGAAGATGGCGTTGAGCACGGGGAATATCTCGATGTCGCGGTTGTAGTTGACTGCGATTTCGCCGTAGGCTTCGAGGTGGAAGGGGTCGATCATATTAACATCGTTGAGGTCGGCGGTTGCTGCCTCATAGGCGATGTTGACAGGATGCTTGAGCGGGAGGCTCCACACTGGGAAGGTTTCGAACTTAGCGTAGCCAGCCTTTACGCCACGTTTGTTTTCGTGGTAGAGCTGACTGAGGCATACAGCCATCTTTCCGCTTCCGGGGCCTGGAGCTGTTACTACTACGAGGGGGCGGGTGGTTTCAACATAGTCGTTGCGTCCGAAACCGTCGTCAGAACCGATGAGCGCTACGTTGTTGGGATAGCCCTCGATGGTGTAGTGGTAGCACACCTTGATGCCCTGACGCTCAAGGCGTGAGCGGTAGGCGTCGGCGCTGGATTGTCCGTTGTAGTGTGTGATGACAACGGCGCCGGTGTAGAGGCCTACACGTTGGAATTCTTCGCGCAGACGTAGGACGTCTTCGTCGTAAGTGATGCCGAGGTCGCCACGCACCTTGTTTTTCTCAATGTCGAGAGCGCTGATTACCTGGATTACCTCTGCGCAGTCGCTCAGTTGCATGAGCATCTTGAGCTTGCTATCGGGGTGGAATCCTGGGAGCACGCGGCTGGCGTGGTAGTCGTCGAAGAGCTTTCCGCCGAATTCAAGGTAGAGCTTATCGCCGAATTGGGCAATGCGCTGCTTGATGTTCTCGGATTGAATGGCGAGATATTTGTCGTTATCAAAACCGTACTTCATAGGTTGTGAGGTTATGAGGTTTTAAGGCCATGCGGTCTGTATGGTCTTAAAACCTTCAAGTAAAACAATCTTTATCCCCATTGCTGGCGGAGAGCTGCGATTTTGGTTTCGGCATCGGCCTTCTTCTTACGTTCGAGCTCTACGACCTCTGCTGGTGCGTTGGCCACGAAGCGTTCGTTGCCAAGCTTCTTTTCGATGCCGAGGAGGAAGCCTTCGAGACGCTTGATTTCTGCCATTGCTTTTTCGCGTTCTGCTTCTGCATCGACAAGTCCTTCGAGGGGCACAGCATATTCTGTTGTGCCTACGAGGAAGGTGATGGCTCCTGCCTGCTGCTCTGTACTTGCTATGATGTCAGACACGCCAGCAAGTTTCTTAACGAGTTCGGCAAGCTGGGGTGCAGGGTTGGCAGGCTTAACATAGAGCTTGAGTTGCTCGCGTTGAGGAATGTTTTTGCTATTGCGGATGGCACGCACACCAGTGATAGTGTTCTTTACGTGGTTCATTGCTTCCAAAATGGCATTGTCGCCTTCTGCGGGAGCAGGGATGGTGAGGGGGCTCACCATGATACTTTCGCCCTCTGCGCGCTCAGCGAGGTGCTGCCAAAGTTCTTCTGTGATGAAGGGCATGAAGGGGTGGAGCAAGTGGAGCAAGTGGTCGAAGAAGCCGAGTGCTGTAGTGTAAGTAGCAGCGTCGATAGGGCTTCCGTAAGCTGGCTTAATCATTTCGAGGTATGACGCAGAGAAGTCGTCCCAGAAGAGGCTGTACACTTCGTGGAGCGCTTCGGAGAGACGATACTTCTTGAAGAGGTCGCTTACTTCGGCTGCACTCTGACGAAGACGTGCGGCAAACCATACGTTGGCTTCGTGAGCTGCTGCAGGGAGCTCGATGGTGGCGTCAACATTCCAGCTCTTGATGAGGCGGAAGGCATTCCAAATCTTGTTGCAGAAGTTACGGCCTTGTTCGCAGAGAGTGTCGTCGAAGAGAATGTCGTTGCCTGCAGGTGCAGAGAACATCATACCCATACGCACACCGTCGGCTCCGAAGCGGTCGATGAGGTCGAGTGGGTCGGGCGAGTTGCCGAGAGACTTTGACATCTTACGGCCGAGCTTGTCGCGAACGATACCTGTGAAGTAAACATTGCGGAAGGGCATATCACCCATATATTCGTAGCCTGCCATAATCATTCGTGCTACCCAGAAGAAGATGATGTCTGGACCTGTTACGAGGTCGGCTGTGGGGTAGTAGTATGAGATTTCTTCGTTGCCAGGTTCGTTGATGCCCTTGAAGAGGGAGATAGGCCAAAGCCATGAGCTGAACCATGTGTCGAGAGCGTCTTCGTCTTGCTTGAGGTCAGCGAGCGTAAGAGCTTGGTTGCCTGATTTTTCCTTTGCTAATACCAATGCTTCTTCGGCTGTTGCTGCTACAACATAGCCACCTTCGGGGAGGTAGTAGGCAGGTATGCGGTGGCCCCACCAAAGCTGGCGAGAGATACACCAGTCCTTGATGTTTTCGAGCCAGTGGCGATAGGTGTTCTTGTATTTTGTGGGGTAGAACTTAAGCTCATCGTTCATCACAGGAGGAAGGGCGATGTCGGCAAAGTGTTGCATCTTGAGGAACCACTGCATTGAGAGCTTGGGTTCGATAGCCACGCCTGTGCGTTCTGAGCATCCCACCTTATTAGTATAAGGCTCCACCTTTTCCATAAGGCCTGCTTCGAGCAAGTCTTTTTCAATTTGACGGCGCACATCGAAGCGGTCCATGCCGATGTACATGCCAGCAGCTTCAGAGAGCGTACCGTTGTCGTTGAAGATGTCGATAGACTGAAGGTTGTGCTTTTCGCCGAGCATATAGTCGTTGACATCATGGGCGGGTGTTACTTTAAGGCAACCAGTACCGAATTCGATGTCAACATATTCGTCTTCGATGACGGGGATGCTGCGTCCTACGATGGGCACGATGACACGCTTACCCTTCAACCACTCGTTCTTAGGGTCGTTGGGGTTGATACACATTGCTGTGTCGCCCATGATGGTTTCGGGGCGTGTGGTAGCAACGATAGCGTAGCGGCCTTCGGGGTCGCCTTCCACCATATAGCGGAGGTAGTAGAGCTTAGAGTTTTCTTCCTTATAGATAACTTCTTCGTCGGATAGTGCAGTCTGAGCAGCAGGGTCCCAGTTAACCATGCGCACACCGCGGTAGATGAGCCCCTTGTTATAGAGGTCAACAAAGACTTTGATGACGCTTTCAGAGCGTTCGTCGTCCATCGTAAAGGCTGTGCGATCCCAATCGCATGATGCACCTACGCGGCGCAATTGCTTGAGGATGATGCCACCGTGTTCGTCGGTCCACTCCCATGCATGTTTTAAGAACTCTTCGCGTGTGAGGTCAGCCTTCTTAATGCCACGTTCGGCAAGGCGAGCTACGACCTTAGCTTCAGTTGCGATAGAAGCGTGGTCAGTACCTGGCACCCAACATGCATTCTTGCCTTCCATACGTGCACGACGCACGAGAATGTCCTGGATAGTGTTGTTGAGCATGTGTCCCATGTGGAGTACACCTGTTACATTAGGGGGAGGAATAACGACGGTGTAAGGTTCGCGTCCATCGGGCTTAGAGCTGAAGAGCTTGTTGTCAAGCCAATATTGGTACCATTTGCCTTCTACGGCTTCAGGAGAATATTTAGTAGCTAGTTCCATTGTTTAAATGTGAGTGTATTTATAATGAGTATGTTTTTACTTAAAGTCTGTGTTGAGGAAACTTTGGGGCAGTGTGCGACAATTATAAGTTGAAGCCATTACTTCGCCGTATGCACCAGCCGAGCGAAAGGCGATAATGTCGCCGCGCTGTGAGGTGGGGAGGTGATAATTTTTAGCAAAGACATCGCTACTTTCGCAAATAGGTCCTACGATGTCGTAGCGTTGGCTGTTGCTGCCCTCTGCACTCAGATTTTCGGCGAAATGTACGCTGCCATACATGGCTGGGCGAATCAACTCTGTGAAGCCAGCATCTACAATGAGGAAGTTTTTCGTATGGCCTTGCTTCATGTAGAGTACACGGCAAATGAGTGCTCCGCATTGTGCAACGATGCTTCGACCTAATTCGAAGTGCACTTGTTGCCCTGGTCGTAACTCTAAATTATCTTTAAAGATTTGGAAATATTCCTTGAAGTTGGGAATTGGGTTTTCGTTGGGATGAACGTAATCAATGCCCAACCCTCCTCCTACATTAATGCTCTTTGCTGAAAAACCTTCGGCCTCGAGTTGGAGCTGAAGTTCGTTGATGCGGTGGCAGAGCGATTTGTACACTTCCAGGTCCAAGATTTGGGAGCCGATATGAAAATGTAATCCTACGACTTCTACATATTCGAGTTCGCTTGCCAATCGCATAGCAGGAATCATGTCCTCCATGGCGAGTCCGAACTTGTTTTCGTTAAGCCCTGTGGTGATTTTTTCGTGTGTGTGAGCATCTACATTGGGGTTGATGCGAAAAGCCACACGAGCAGTGGTCTTCAACTCTTCAGCCAACTCGTTAATTACCTCAAGTTCAGGGATGCTTTCAACGTTGAAGCAATGTATATCATTTTCAAGCGCCAATCTGATTTCGCGGTCGCTTTTACCAACGCCTGCAAAAACAATTTTCTGTGGATTGAAGCCTGTATCAATTGCGGCTTTCACTTCACCTCCACTAACACAGTCGACTCCTAATCCAGCTTCGCAAATCAAATTCAGTAATTTCGGATTAGCATTCGCCTTTACTGCATAATGTACGTGAAAGTGTGGAGTGTCTGCCGTAGCCTGCTTGATAGTTTGCAGTGTTTCTTGTAAAACAGTTGTGTTGTAGTAGTAGAACGGACCAACCTTGCGTTCTAAGTCGCAAAGTTGGTCTGTTGTTATGTCTTTATAAAAGTTGTTAGCCATTTTGAGAAAAGGGGGTTAAAATAGCTTCTTACTTAATGCCTGAAGGGCTTCTTGCTTATCGCAACCGCGGATGAGGAAAGAGATGTTGTGGTCAGAACCACCATACGAAATCATGCGAACGGGGATGTTTTCGAGAGCGGCTGTCACTTTAGATTCAAAACCGACATTGTCCCATGTGAGGTCGCCCACTACGCAGATGATACACATATCTTCGTCCACCTCTACAGTGCCGTATTTCTTGAGTTCTTCAACGATGGGGTAGATGCGGCTGTTGTTGTCGATAGAGAGGCTCACTCCAACTTCCGAAGTCGTCACGAGGTCAATGCTTGTCTTGTACGTTTCGAAGATTTCAAAAACCTTGCGCAAGAAACCTGTTGCGAGGAGCATGCGGCTACTTACTATCTTGATGGCAGTGATGTTGTCCTTGGCAGCGATGGCTTTAATCTTACCAAACTCCATCTCATTGTTGATGAGTGTGCCAGGAGCGCTGGGGTCCATCGTGTTGAGCAAACGTACGGGCACACCAGCAAAGCGTGCGGGCTGAACGCATGTGGGGTGAAGAATCTTGGCGCCAAAATAAGCCAACTCAGCAGCTTCGTCAAAATGAAGCTGGCGCACGGGAGTTGTGCCTTCTACGATGCGTGGGTCGTTGTTGTGCATACCGTCGATGTCCGTCCAAATCTGAATTTCGTCGGCTCCCAAGGCCGCACCGATGAGGCTGGCTGTGTAGTCAGAGCCTCCACGCTGAAGGTTGTCGATGCGTCCGTCAGCATCACGACAGATGAAGCCCTGTGTGATGTAGATGTCGTAACCTGCATTTTCAGCAAGGATGGCTTTGAGGTTGGTCTCGATATATGCCAAGTCGGGCTCTCCATTCTTGTCTGTCATCATGTAGTCGAGTGCAGGGATGAGCATCACCTTGATGCCAATTTCCTTCAGATAGTTGGTCATCATGTTGGTTGACATCATTTCGCCCTGTGCGAGGATGGTTTTTTCAGTCGTGGGGGTAAATTCTGCTCCCGAGAATGAGTGGAGATACATGAACTCGTCTTCCAGGAAGTCCGAAGTCTTTGTCGCCCATTCAGCTGCAGCGTGTAGCTCTTTGGCGTGTACCATGTACTTTGCGCGCAGCTTGTTGATAACGCTATTGGCAGCTTCACGATTGCCCTTCTTCAGGTAATCGGCAATTTCTACCAGTGTGTTTGTTGTGCCCGACATGGCCGAGAGTACCACTATCTTTTGCTCGCTACTTTCTGTGATAAGGCGAGCTACTTCTTTCATTCTTTCGGGAGAGCCTACCGATGTGCCTCCAAACTTAAGTACTTTCATATGAAGTGTTTTTTTAGTTGACGAGAGTTTGTTATAGACAAGAGGGTATCTTCTTAGTCCTTGTATCTTACGTTTTAGCCTTTTATTTTGTGCGTTTTAGTTCGAACTTACTTCTACTTTTCCGTCTTCACATCGGATGACGGAAGTTGCAGGGTATTCCTCAAGTAAGCCAAGGTTGTGGGTGATCATGATGATAGCAGTTCCCTGCTGTCGGATATTCATGAATAGTTGCATAATGCTTTCGCCCGTCTCGCGGTCGAGGTTGCCCGTTGGTTCGTCTGCCAAGATGAGTTTTGGCCGATTGAGCAATGCTCTGGCTATTGCCACGCGCTGCTGTTCTCCGCCCGAGAGTTCGTGGGGGTAGCGTTCTGCTTTGTCGGCAATACCGACTTCGCTGAGCACCTCGTTGATGCGTGAGCCTCGTTCGTCGAAGGGCCAGTCCGTCACGCGGAGCACAAATTCAAGGTTCTCCCGAACAGTGCGGTCGGTTAGCAGCTGAAAGTCTTGAAAGACGATGCCCAGCGCACGTCGCAAGCTGTGCATTTTGTTTGCTCGCAGCGTTTGCATATCAAAGCCCATAACGCATGCTTGCTTACCTTTCGTATGCAGCTCACCATAAATGGCTTTCAGGAGCGAACTCTTTCCGCTCCCCACTCGGCCTATGACGTAGGCAAATTCACCCTCTTGTAGTTGGAATGTTACGTTTTGTAATATGGGGCGTTCGTCGATAAGTATGTCAACGTTTTGAAAATCAATTAGCATGCCCTACTTCTTTTGTGTAAATTTCTGCAAATTTAAGAATTATTTCTTAATCTGCAGAGCGAGATAAGGAAAAGTTAGAGAATTGAATACGTAGGAAGGAGAAAGGCAGGGGTAGTGAGTAGTCTATCCGGATGGCACCTCACAACCTCAAGACCTCAAGACCTCAAACCTTACAACCTCACAATCTACAAGTAAAAATCGGCAGTCAGCTTCATATAGGCTTCGGAACGCGGATTTCCGTTGTTGTCCATCAGTACGAGTTCGTCGTGTGTAGCGACGATGGGTTGCGCTGTTTGGCGAAGTTCGAGCAGAAGTCTGCGTGGCTGTTTGCCGCTTCGTGTGATGACGGCTGTGCGGCGCACGAGCGTGAAGCGTTCAAGCGAGCATGCCGCCATGAATGAGGATTCAGCAGAAGTGGGGATGATAACGCAAAACCTACCGCCCTCTTTTATGAGCCTTCGTGCATGGAAGGCAAGCGACGCAAAGCTCAGCGACGTGTCAGCATGGCGGGCTGCTGAGCGGCGGCTGTCGGGGCATTGTAGAGCTTCTTCAAAATAAGGAGGATTGCTCACGATAAGGTCAAATCCTTGTTCCTCACTGAAGCTGGCGACGTCCGTCCTCTTAATTTGTATGATGTCGCACCAGGGTGACGCTGCGGCATTTTCTGCAGCTTGCCCCGCAGCATCAGCGTCGATTTCTATACCAGTGATTTTCCGCGCCCCTCGCTGTGCTAACATGATGGCTATCAGCCCCGAACCCGTGCCGATGTCGAGCGCACGCTCAGCTCCATCTACGGGCGACCAAGCACCGAGCAATACGCCATCAGTGCCCACCTTCATGGCGCAACGGTCGTGACGGATTCTGAATTGCTTAAAATCAAAGTAGGGTGTCGGCATAATGTTTTTTTTTGTTTTGCGCAGTTAATGGGGATATACTTTGCAAAGATAGCGAGAAGTTTTTGGTATGTAGCGTTATGAGGCTATAAAATAAATTCTTTCTTTTCCTCCCCGTCTTTTTTGTGTAAAAATCGCTTTGCTCTTTAGGCTGCTTTGGGAAATAAGATTTTTTTTAGAAAAAGTGTATTTTGTGCAAAATTGGAAGTTTTGAGAGCAAAATTGAGGGTAAAAATTATGACATACGAGGTTGGAAAAACGATCTTTGATGTCGTTTCTCCGATGTCTGAAGAATTTTTAATGACCTTTGAGGTAATTTTTGCCATTTTTGGGACCAAAAAAAGGAGGAAACGGTGTAGTTTCCTCCTCGTATTGCAAAGATAACACATTTTCGCAAGAAATCCAAATCTGGTTTAATTGATGTTACAGCATCTTTTGTCTGCTTTGCTGTCACGATTTTTTACCTTATTTATAAACTTTTATGGGTGGATTGGAGTTGTGTGAAACTCAAATTAGCATGAGAAACTTATGAGCGGTAATGAATTGTATTTAAAATTAAGCAGCTTCGGCGTCTTTGGATGTCGTGTGTTTCATTAGTTTTTTGTAATTTTGCATGAAATTAGCTGTATTGTATTCTTAATCGAAAAATATACACCCAAAAGATATATTATGCCCTTAACTTTTGAACTCCAGTGTACGGACAAGAATAGCCATGCGCGTGCAGGGCTTATTACGACTGATCATGGTCAAATCGAAACCCCGATATTTATGCCTGTCGGCACGGTAGGCAGTGTGAAGGGGGTGCATCTTCATGAAATCAAGGATGATGTGCAGGCGCAGATTATTCTTGGCAATACGTATCATTTGTATCTTCGTCCGGGTCTTGATGTGATAGAGAAGGCGGGGGGATTGCACAAGTTCAATGGCTTTGACCGCCCAATGCTGACCGATTCGGGTGGCTTCCAGGTGTTTTCGCTGACGGGTATCCGTAAGTTGTCGGATGAGGGTTGTGAATTTCGCTCGCACATTGATGGGAGTAAGCATTTCTTTACGCCTGAGCGTGTGATGGACATAGAGCGCTCGATAGGTGCTGACATTATGATGGCTTTCGACGAATGCCCTCCAGGTACGGCCGATTATAGCTATGCGCGCAAAAGTCTAGACTTGACTCACAGCTGGCTGAAGCGGTGTATAAAGCGGTTTAACGAAACTGAGCCGAAGTATGGTTACCATCAATCGCTGTTCCCTATCGTGCAGGGGTGTACCTACAAGGATTTGCGCCGTGAGAGTGCGCTCTTTATGGCGGAACAAGGGGCTGAAGGGTATGCCATTGGTGGGCTCGCGGTGGGCGAACCTGCTGAGGTGATGTATGAAATGGTTGAGGTGGTCAACGAAGTGTTGCCCACGGACCGCCCTCGTTACTTGATGGGGGTGGGCACGCCTGTTAATATTCTTGAGGCTATCGAGCGTGGTGTGGATATGTTTGACTGCGTGATGCCTACGCGCAACGGCCGCAATGCTTGCCTTTTTACTTCGGAGGGCGTTATTAATATGCGCAATGCTAAGTGGGCTACGGACTTTTCGCCTGTGGATCCGATGGGGCATAGTTTTGTAGATTTGCACTACACGAAGGCTTATCTTCACCATCTGTATAAGGCAAAAGAGTTGCTGGCGCTGCAGATTGGCAGTATCCATAATTTGGCGTTTTACTTGTGGCTCGTAAAAGAAGCGCGAAAGCATATTATTGCTGGCGACTTCTTGGCCTGGAAGCGCGAGATGGTGGTGAAGTTGAGCAGAAGGCTGTGATTTATTAGTAAACAAGTGGACGAGAAACCATCCGGATGGTAGTTGTACATCTTAGTAAACAAGTTGACGAGTTAACAAGTTAACGAGAAACCATCCGGACGGCAGTTGTACTCTGTACTCTTACAAAAACTTGTCAACTAAAACTGAATCTATGATTATTGATTTTAAGAAATTGGGGATATACAAGATAGATTGGTACATCATCAAGAAATTCTTGTCGACATATTTGTTTTTGATAGGTATCATCATCACGATTGCCATCATCTTCGACTTTAATGAGAAGATTGATAAGTTCACGCAGAGTGGAGCTACGGCGTCGCAGGTGGTGATGGACTATTATGTGAATTTCATTCCGTATTTCGTAAATCTGTTTAGCCCGTTGTTTGTGTTTATCAGTGTGATATTCTTTACAACGAAGCTGGCCGATAATTCTGAGATTATAGCCATGAAGAGTGCGGGGATGAGCTTCCGTCGTTTGTTGCGCCCCTACATGATTTCGGCAGCTGCGATAGCTATAACGACGTTTGTGTTGGGGGCATTTGTTATTCCTCGTGGCAATGTGGCGAAGGTGGACTTTGAGAATACGTACATCAAGAAGCGCAACATTACCGTTGCGGAGAACATACAGATGCAGGTGGATACGGGCGTAGTGGCATATATTACGCGTTTTGACAATAACCGCAAGAGTGGGTATGGCTTTTCGCTCGACCGCTTTGAGGGTAAAAAACTTGTGAGCCACTTGACGGCGCAGACAATACAATACGACACGCTGGCAGCACGCAAATACTCCTGGACGTTGCGAAATTATCAGATACGAACGCTTGAAGGACAAAAGGAAAATATACGCAGTGGTTCGTCCATTGACACGATTATTGTGATGGAACCCAAGGACTTCTTCTATATTAAAGGTCAGCAAGAAACGCTTACGTTGCCCGAGCTTGATGAGTTTATCGACAAGCAGCGTCTGCGCGGTGCGTCGGGGGTTAGTACGTTTGAGGTGGAGTATCATAAGCGTTATGCCACACCCTTTGCGGCTTTTATCCTTACGATTATTGGAGCTTCGCTATCTTCAGAAAAGCGCAAGGGAGGGATGGGCTTTTCGATTGCGGTGGGTATAGCTTTGAGTTTTGCCTATATACTGTTTCAAACCATTTCGGCTACGTTTGCTATTAATGCAGGATGGCCACCTATGCTTTCTGTGTGGATACCCAATATCCTCTTTGCGGGTATTGCTTTTTGGCTTTATAAGCGTACGCCAGAGTAGATGGTGTATGTTAATAATCAAAATCTTACATTAAACCTACCTTTATGCTATTCGAAGACCTCCCTCTTTCAGAAGATATATTAGATGCGCTCTACGACATGCGCTTCGAGACATGCAGCCCTGTGCAGGAAAAGTGCATACCGCCGCTTTTAGAGCAGAAGGATGTGGTGGGGATTGCTCAAACTGGCACAGGAAAGACGGCTGCTTACCTGTTGCCACTCTTGACATTGCTGCAGCAAGAGGAGCATCCCAAGGATGCTGTGAATTGTCTTATCATGGCGCCTACGCGTGAGCTGGCTCGCCAGATAGATCAAGCCATGCAGGGCTTTGCCTACTATATGAATATTTCGAACGTCGCAATTTATGGAGGTAATGATGGTATTCGTTATGAGCAGGAAAGGCGTTCGCTCCAGCAGGGTGCCGACGTGGTGATAGCCACACCTGGCCGACTGATTACGCACTTGCAACTCGGTACGCTCGACTTGAGCAAGACGACTCACTTTGTGCTTGATGAGGCTGACCGTATGCTTGATATGGGTTTTGCTGAAGACATAAAGACAATTGTGGAGCAGCTGCCTAAGAAGCGACAAACGGTGCTCTTTTCTGCTACAATGCCTCCAAAAATCAGAGCACTTGCAAAGAGCATTATGCATCAGCCTGTGGAGATAAACATTGCCATAAGCAAACCTGCTGATACGATAGAGCAAGCTATCTACGTTTTGCGAGAAGCTGATAAACTAAGGCTTATTGAGCATATGTTTGTGCAAGAACCTCCCGAACGAGTTATCATGTTTTCCTCTTCGAAGCAGCGTGTAAAGGAAATTTACAATGCTTTGTTGCGAAAGAAATTAAATGTTGCCGCCATGCATTCTGACCTCGAACAAGCAGAGCGCGACAAGACGATGCAGCAGTTTAAGGCACGTGCAGTGGACGTACTTGTAGCCACCGACATCGTAGCACGTGGTATTGATATTGATGATATCAAATTGGTGGTGAATATTGATACACCACATGATGCAGAGGATTACATCCACCGCATAGGGCGTGCAGGGCGTGCAGGGCGTGAGGGTAGAGCAGTGACTTTTGTCAGTGAGAAAGATGCACTGCGACTCAAGCAAATAGAGGCGCTTTTGGAGCAAAAGATTCCACGCTTAGAGTTGCCCGAAGGTTTTCAAAAGCTTGAATTGAAAACTACAAAGTCGGCGGTGAATGGGAAGAAACAACAATCTTCAAACTCGCAAAAACGTAAGCCAGTTCGTGCAGAGGGTAAACGAAGTGGCGGAGGACGCAAACCATTGAAAAAAGGAGCGACCACGGCGAAAAATACAAAGGCTGAATAACAACCATGTGAAGAGGAATACTTAAAAAATCATAAAGTGGTGATTTCTTCTTGCAAGATTCATCCGCTTTTTGTAATTTTGCCGAATAAATTTTAACGAATACATAAATGAGTAGGCTCATTAATATCACATACTTATCACTCCTGTGCTTTTTGATGTTATTTGCTTCGTGTGGCAACTACAACAAGGTGCTTAAGTCAACAGACGTTGATTATAAGTACACTGCTGCGAAGGAATATTATGCAAAGGGCGAATACAATCGTGCTGCAACCGTTTTGCAGATGATTGTAACTTCGCTGAAGGGGACAGAGTATGGACAAGAGTCGTTGTATTTGTTAGGGATGAGTCATTTCTACGCAGAAAACTATGAAGCGGCAACTGCTGTCCTCAGAAAGTTTTATCAAACCTATCCCAAGGGACAATATACTGAAGATGCACGCTTCTACGCAGGTATGGCATTGATGGCTGAGATTCCTGAGCCGAAGCTCGATCAGTCAGCCACCTACGAAGCTATCACAGAGTTTCAGAATTTTGTAGAAGTATTCCCCAACAGCGAAAAGCGCGAGCAAGCCATGGCGCATATATATTATATGGAGGACTTACTCGTTGAGAAGGAATATCTCTCGGCAAAGCTCTATTACGACCTAGGCGATTATTTTGGCAATTGTACCAATGGAGGTAGCAACTACCAAGCATGTGTGGTGACAGCCGAGAATGCTATCCGTAGTTATCCCTACACAACACTGCGCGAAAAGTTTGCTATACTCATACTGAAAGCTAAATTTGAGTTGGCAGAAAAGAGTATAGACGAAAAAAAGGTGGAACGCTATCACAATGCGATAGATGAATATTACGGATTTACTAATGAATATCCCGAATCTACCTTTATGAAGGAGGCAACAAAGCTTTTTGAAAAAGCAAAGAAGTATGTCCCTGCTGAATAATATTATTGCATAGAAAAATAAAAAAACTTCATATATTTATGGATTACAAGAAAACAAAGGCTCCCACAAACACCGTGACTCACAACCTTATGGACTTCTGTAAGGGTACGGACAACATTTACGAAAGCATTGCTATCATGGCGAAGCGCTCAAACCAAATCGCTGTGAAGATGAAGGAAGACCTTAATAAGAAGTTGAAGGAATTCTCGTCTGGAGCAGACAATTTGGAAGAAACTTTCGAAAATCTCGAACAAATTGAAATCAGCCGCTATTACGAAAAGCTTCCCAAGCCTACACTTATCGCTGCTGAAGAGTTTATTCACGGAAGAGTGTACCACCGCAATCCTGCAAAGGATAAGGAACATCTTGATGACTAAACAATAGGGTTAAGATACTATTTTTGAAGTAGACAAGTGAAATAGCTGCGTAAGCTTTCATTTGTCTACTTTCTTTTTTGTAACTTTGCGCTAATAGCAATTTAATTTATTTATTAAGAAAATGATACAACGAATTCAAACTGTTTATTTACTTCTTTCTATCGTGTGCATTGCGTTGATGGCATTTGTGCCCTTTGCAAATTTTGAGGCGAACGGTCAAGCAGCCGTTTTTGCTAGCTTTGTGTTTAACTTCACAGAAGGAGTATTTCCAGCACGTCCTGGCGTGGCATGGGGTGGAATCTTCTTTGCAGTGGTGAGCATTGCTTTTGCTTTGCGCATTATTTTTGACTATAACAATCGTCGTCGTCAAGCAAGATGGTGCACTTATCAGATGCTTTTTACTGCATTGTTGTGGGTAACTATGGCTACTTATGCTGCAGTGTTTATGCTTAAGGCTGAGGCTTCAGCGTTGCCTTCAGTAGCTTTCGCTATGCCCCCAGTGGCAATAGTGCTTACGCTTTTAGCGAAGAAAGCCATTTTAAGCGACGAACGCCTTGTGCGCTCATCCGAGAGATTGAGATAAAACCTCACAACCTTATAACCTTCTAACCTCAAACCTCATAACCTTAAAAATTATGTCATTAAACAAAGTAATGCTTATTGGCAATGTAGGGCGTGATCCCGAAGTGAGATATATAGAGCAAGGCGTGGCAACTGCTACGCTGAGTCTTGCTACAAATACGGCGGGTTACACTCTGCCTAATGGCACTGTTGTGCCTGAACGTACAGAGTGGCACCGTGTGTTGTTGTGGCGAAAACTTGCAGAAGTAGTTGAAAAATACGTCCGCAAAGGAGATAAACTCTATATCGAAGGCGAACTCCGCACGCGTAGTTATACAGACAAAAAGGGTATAGCGCATACTATCACCGAAGTGTGGGCAAACTCTATGGAGATGCTTTCAACAAAGCCCACATCGTCCGCTGCTGCTCCTCAACCTGAATCGGTGGCACCATCCTCCACTACAGCAGATGCGCAAGATGATAAGGAATTACCATTTTAAACAAGTGAGCGTATTGCCAGCTAACTTGCAGGCAATACGCTTTGCTTTGCCGAGCCATGATGCAGTTGTGTATTTGTTGCCAACGTTAGAGCTTACGATTCAGCAGCTTAAGAGTAGTCTTCCAGCGTCGATTGTACGCATTGCTTGCTCTCGCTATAAGTCGGAGAGTAGGCAATTCGAGTTTCTGGCAACGCGATTTTTGTTAAGTATCATTTGTGGTGCTGAGGCTGAGATTGCCTATCATGCCACAGGGCGTCCCTATCTCTGTGGTGAAGATGCACCTTGCATCAGTATATCTCATACAAAAGGTTATGTCGCAATAGCATTGTGTGATGCTCCCATAGGTATAGATATTGAGCATATCTCGACGCGACAATTGCGTCTGCGTCAGCGTTTTATGGCGGATGCAGAGTGGAAACAGGCTTTGCAGTATGCAACTCCGGAAATGGTTGCCGCTATAGGCTGGAGTGCAAAAGAAGCGCTGTATAAGCTGGTAGATGAGCCTGGTGTTTCTTTATGCGAGGGGTTGGCTTGTGAATGGAGAACAGATAGTTTGCTCTATGACTCGAAGCGTAACAATGAAATACACGTTGAACTATATAATGATTTAGTGATAGCAATAGCTTACGAAAAAAGTGGAATTTGAGAATTCGATGCTTAGGCCGATTTTCTCAAATTCCACTTTTTGCTTAGAGCTTAGATGAGTAATAGTTCTTTGTTCAACTTTCAACTTTCATCTCTTAACTTTCAACTCTCATTTCCCATCTTTCATCTCTCATCTTTTACGATTCAGGCAGCACCTGCATCTCGCATTTTGCACAATCAAACTTAAGGCGGAATGTGCGACCATCCGTACTGCGAAGGCGTAATGGCTCTTTGAAGTTGCGTGCTTCAGGTTTTAGCTTTTTAAGGCAGATACCGAGTTCGTGGCGCAAGCAATATTTGCAAAACATGATGGGGACAGCTTCGGAAGGCTTTTGAAGCTCGTAAGCAGGTTGGATGCAGTTGATACCTTGCTCTGTAAAGAAACTACGTGCTTCTCGATTGGCAACGTTGGCAGTGTAGTCGAGCTGTTTGGGTAAGAGTGTGTCAATTTTGGTGGATGTGTGCAAATTGCTTTGGTCGTCCGCATGGCGGTGTATGCGTGAAGCGTCTTTGAGTAGCAAGTCAATGAGTTCGCGACGTGCCGACGTAAGGAGCGAAGCTGGAACAAACAAGTTTGTAGCTTGTGGCGCAATATCAATGTCGCCAGCGTAGTAGGGTGTTTGTCCTAGCTTCATAAGTTGGCGGATGATGGTGTCAGCCTGTGGCTCTCGAGCGGGTGTTAGTTCGCTTGTGATGCATATGGAGGCTGAGCGGTGAAGTTCGTCTAGCCCCGTAAGGTGTAGTGCTCCATTATTAATCGTGAGCTTGAGGTCGAGTTTTAGTTTACGAGAAGCGGTGGGCTTTGCCAATAACTTCTCGAACTGTGTGTCGGCATTGCGGTAAACTTCAATTTTTCGAACCACACTGCCAGGCAATTGTTTGCGACTCCATTGTGGAGCTGTGGGGCCAAAAGTGATGTCAAAGCAGCGTGTAGTGGGATTGCGCATAGCGGTGTTTGCGCGAAATCCCTGCAGATTACCTTCAAGGTCGATGAAGCAGAGGCCGTCGCCAGCATGGAGCTGGATACTTTCGTGGGTCATAATGCTCACGCCGCGTGGTGAGATAGCTCGCAGGTTTCCGATAAGTTCACCTTTTGATTTTGGAGTGCGAATGCTGGCTTCTTCTCCTCGCTTGCCATGCAGGAAGTAGGAGGTAAATCCGCGATTGAAACTCTTGTCTGCTTGTGGTGTGAAGGAATAAGTGCATTGTCCTGCCGAGCTACGCTGATAGCGGTCGGGATTCCTTGCGATAATGTCGTTGAGCGCTTGGCTATAGAGGGCAGTAATGTTTTTGACGTATGTGGCATCCTTTAGTCGGCCTTCTATCTTAAAGGAGCTTACGCCAGCTTCTATCATTTCCTGCAAATGGGCGGAGCGGTTCATGTCGCGCAAGGATAGCGGGTGGCACAGTGCGTGAACTACCTTGCCTTCGCCATCAATGATTTCGAAAGGCAGACGGCAAAATTGGGCACATTCGCCTCGGTTGGCAGAGCGCTGGAAGCAATGCTGAGAGGCGTAGCAACGTCCGCTGTAGCTCACGCAGAGGGCACCATGCACGAAGGCTTCGAGTGGAAGTTGTGGACACGTTGCATGGATAGCGCTTATTTGCTTAAGGTTGAGCTCTCGGGCGAGGACAATTTGTTTAAAGCCAACAGCTTCTAGCATTTTTGCCTTTTCGGGCGTTGTAATGTCTAATTGTGTTGATGCATGGAGCTCTATGGGAGGGAGGTTGAGTCTTGTGAGTGCTAAGTCTTGCACAATAAGGGCATCAACCCCGATTTTATATAGCTGATGCACCATCTGCTCAACACTTTCGAGCTCGTGGTCGTAGATGATAGTGTTGAGCGTTACGTACACCTTGGCACCAAAGATATGGGCATGTTTACACAAGCGTTTAATGTCGGCTAGTGAGTTGCCTGCAGCAGCGCGTGCACCAAATTGTGGACCTCCAATATATACGGCGTCTGCTCCATGGTTGATGGCTTCGATGCCAATCTCAGCATTGCGTGCTGGAGCTAAGAGTTCCAATTTTTGCATGATGGTAGAATTTATGGTTTGCTCATAGTGACGAGCAGTTCTTCATTGTTGCGAGTGTTCTCCATTTGCTTGAGTACCGACTGCATAGCTTCTACGCTGTTCATATCTGATAGATAGTTGCGGAATACCCACATGCGGTTAGCCGTATTGGGTGTGTGAAGGAGGTCGTCGCGACGTGTGCTTGAAGCAATGACATTGACAGCGGGGAAGATGCGCTTGTTGGCCAATGTGCGGTCGAGCTGAAGTTCCATGTTGCCTGTTCCCTTGAACTCTTCGAAGATGACTTCGTCCATGCGCGAGCCAGTGTCGATAAGTGCTGTAGCAATGATGGTGAGCGAGCCACCACCTTCAATGTTGCGTGCTGCACCAAAGAAACGCTTTGGGCGTTGCAATGAGTTGGCATCGACACCACCCGAGAGGATTTTACCTGATGCAGGAGCTTCGGTGTTATAGGCGCGTGCAAGGCGGGTGATAGAGTCGAGGAAGATAACGACGTCGTGGCCACATTCCACCATGCGCTTAGCCTTTTCGAGCACGATACCTGCAATCTTTACGTGGTTGGAAGCTGGAGCATCGAATGTCGAAGCAATAACTTCGGCCTTTACCGTGCGACGCATATCAGTCACTTCTTCTGGACGTTCGTCGATGAGGAGCATCATGAGGTAAGCCTCGGGGTGATTTTCTGCAATAGCGTTGGCAATTTCCTTCATGAGCATTGTCTTACCCGTCTTGGGTTGTGCAACGATGAGCGCACGCTGCCCCTTACCAATGGGTGCAAAGAGGTCAACCACTCGGCGTGAGTAGCTATCGTTGTGGCCGGTGCAGAGATTGAATTTTTCGTCGGGGAAGAGGGGAGTGAGGTGTTCGAAAGCTACGCGGTTGCGCACTTGCATGGGCGTCATGCCGTTAATAAAGTCAACGCTCTGGAGTACGAAGAATTTATCGTCTTCACGAGGTACTCTTACCTTGCCTTCCACGATGTCGCCAGGCTTGAGGCCGTACTGGCGAAGTTGTACTGGTGAAACATAAATGTCATCGGGCGAGGTGAGATAGTTGTAGTCGGCCGAACGCAGAAATCCGTAGCCTTCCTTTGTGAGTTCCAACACGCCACTACCATCGAGCAAAATGCTTTCTTCCATACGCTTGATGCTGGCGCGATAGTTGGCAGCAGTTTCTTGCTTACGTGTGGGCGAGGGCTTGCTTTCTGGCTGAGGTTGTGGCTTATTGACGAGAGGGTCGTCCTTGAATTTATGAAATTTCTGGGGAGAGGGTGTGGGTGTTGACTCCTGGTTGAGGCAGGGAACGTCCTGAATGATGAGGAAGTCTTTATCAACAGGTTTTACCCATCTTCCGTTTACAAGAATTTTCTCGTCCTTACCTGTAGTGTCTGTATTGGCTGTTTCTTCAACAAGAGGAGAGTTTTGTTCCTCCACAATGTTAGTTTGTTGAGCAGGAATGTCCTCTTGAGGGAGTTCTTCGTGAGGTGTAGGAACTGTGCTTGCGGCTGAAGATGTTTCGCAAGTATTATTATCTTCTGAAGTTGGCGTGCAAAGAGTGGTTTTAGCAAGTTCTTCTTGCGCTAAAGCTAAGGCTTCGCGTGCAGCCAATTCCGCCTTTGAAGGGCGTCCTCGCTTGCGTTTTACAGGAGGTGTGACTTCTTCCGTTTCAGAACTTTGTGCTTTAACAATTTCTTTGACCAACAACTCCTTATCTTCGCTGTCTTTATGAGCAAGGTTGAAGTCGGCTGCAATTGATTGTAGTTGCTTGACATCTACCATCATCAATTGATCGTGAGTGTAAATAGGCATAAAGCTTATTATGTAATTTGGCTTGTAAGAGTAAACCCTTCTCTTCGAAAAAAATGTTAGAAATCTATAATGACCGCCTTAATTGATGTTTGCGTGTCAAAAGTATGAAGATATGGGGAGATACAAAGGGTAACAGACATGTTATCCTTATTTTGTGGACGCAAAGGTAATGATATTTTTTTATTATGAGAACTTTTTAAAAGTTTTTATCTAAATTCTCCTCCTCTTTTTGTGTTCTTTGCGCCTTTGCGTGAGCCTGAACACACTCTTCTCAAGGTATAAATGATGTTACAGACCACCTCCGTCCTGCGGACACCTCCCCTAACTCAGGGGAGGAATTCGATTTGATTCATTCGCTGCATAGTCTTTCTCCTTTCTGCTTTGCCAGAATCTGCTCACGCTCGGCAATTTAAACGAGTTTGATTGCGCTCGCTCACTCGCAGATTTCAAATAGTGTTGCTCTTTATTCTGCTTTAGCAAAATAAAAAAAATAAAAAAAAGTTGTTTTTGGCTCGAAATTGGCTGTTTTGAGAGCAAAATTGGGGGTGAAAATTACGATTTACAAGGTAGGAAAAAAGATCTTTGATGTCGTTTTTCCGATGTTTGAAGAATTTTTAATGACCTTTGAGGTCTTTTGGGCTATTTTTGAGCCAAAAAAAGGAGGAAACTGCATAGCTTCCTCCTTGTAGTACAAAGATACAACTTTTTTTGCAGAAATCCAAATCGGCTTTGGCCTGCTTTCGTTCATGTTTAGCCTGCTTGTTGTCGCAATTTCTTACCTTTTTTACAGCACGTTTTGCTTTCTATTGCATGCATTGGGAAGACTATTGTTTAAGGTAGGTCCTATAAATTAGCTTCGAGGCGCTTTAAATAATATTTAGCTGCATTCGGCAATTTGAAAATATATTTTCATTGTGCTCATTGGCAAAATATTTACTTAAGATTTTTTGAGATTTTTCTTTTTGACGACGACGAAGCGTAGCGGGCTACGCTTCAAAGAGTTAAAGAGAAAAAGACAAAAAAGATAAGTAAAGCGGCCAAGCTGGGAATCTGCCGAAAGAAATAAAAATAACTAATTTATAGAACCTACCTTAACATGCTATAGGCTAAATGTAGGTTGGCTCTTCGGTTCGTCAAGAATAGAGAACTGGCAATTTTGGGCTCATATAAAAAGAGAGGGTATAAGCTTTTTCTTATGTGATTGTTGAATTTTTTTTATTAATTTTGCGGTTCTAATTACTCATATATATATTAGGCACTTATGGCAAACCCGTATTTAGACGTTCAACATCTTTCGAAGCGTATAGGCGACCTCGTTTTGTTTGAGGATATTTCATTTTCGTTGGCAGAAGGCGAAAGAGTGGGGCTCATTGCTCGTAATGGGGCTGGTAAGTCAACTCTTTTGAATATTCTAGCTGGCACGGAAGATTATGAGTCGGGAAAGATTGTTTATCGTAACAATTTGAGGGTAGGCTATTTGTTGCAAAATCCCAAGTTCAATCCTGCAGAAACTGTTCTGGAGGCTGTAACTCAAGGTCAGGAGAGCTTGCTTAATGGCGATGAAATGTCAGCTAATGAAGAACATCGAATCTCTGCCAAGCAATTGTTGTCAAAACTCAAAATTCCCGATTTTTCGCAACTGATGGGGCAACTTTCGGGAGGGCAACTTAAGCGTGTGGCGCTGGCACGTGTGTTGCTCTCTAATCCTGATTTGCTGATTTTGGATGAACCTACCAACCATCTTGACCTAGAGATGATTGAGTGGTTGGAGAATTATTTGCGTCGAAATGTTCGTTCGCTCTTGATGGTGACGCACGACCGCTATTTTCTTGATCGTGTATGCTCGGAAATCATCGAGCTTGATGAGCAACAACTCTTCACCTATCGTGGTAATTATGCTTACTATTTGCAAAAACGCGAGGAGCGCATAGACGTGGCTAATGCTACAGTGGCGCGTGCTGCCAATCTTTATCGTAAGGAGCTGGAATGGATGCGACGCACACCCTCAGCACGTGGCACGAAGGCACGTTCTCGCAAAGAGGCATTCTATGAACTTGAACAGGTGGCAAAGCGACGACAGCAGGAGCGCAATGCTCGACTGGATATTAAGAGTGGCTATATAGGTTCGAAGATTTTTGAGGCTGAATATGTGTCGAAGGAATTTCCTACAACGAAGATTCTGAAAGATTTCTACTATAATTTCTCTCGCTACGAGAAAATGGGGATTGTGGGTAATAATGGCACTGGCAAAACGACGTTCATCAAGTTGCTGCTGGGCGAAGAACGCCCAGATTCGGGTCGCTTCGTGATAGGCGAGACGGTGCGCTTTGGTTATTTCTCACAGATGCCAATGGAGTTGCCACGCGAGATGAAGGTTATTGATGCTGTTCGTCAGTATGCCGAAACGATAGACCTTGGTGGTGGTCGCCACCTTACAGCTATGCAGTTTCTCAATCATTTCCTCTTTCCACCTTCTCGCCAGCAAGATTATGTGTATAAATTGAGTGGGGGCGAGTATCGCCGCTTGCAACTCTGCATCGTGCTGATGAAGAATCCTAACTTCCTGATTCTCGACGAACCTACCAACGACTTAGACATCGCTACGCTCAATGTGCTCGAAGAGTATTTGGCTGACTTCCGTGGATGTGTTATTGTCGTGTCGCACGACCGCTACTTTATGGATAAGGTAGTTGACCACTTGTTGGTGTTCAAAGGCAATGCTGAGATAGAGGATTTCCCTGGTAATTATACGCAATATCGCTCTATGCCCAAGGAAGAGGAGGCGGAGGTGAAGTCAAAAGGTGCAGTACCAGCTTCATCCGCAGCTACTCGCGGTGCAGACCGTAAGGCGAAACTCTCGTTTAAGGAAAAGCAAGAACTTAAGCAACTTGAAGCCGACATCGCCACGCTCGAGGCTGAGAAGCAACATATAGAAGAAGCGCTTTGTAGTGGCACGCTCTCCGTGGCAGAATTGACAGAGAAAAGTAAGCGATTACCGCTCTTAACCGAAGAGTTGGACCTCAAGATGATGCGTTGGCTGGAGTTAAGCGAGGTGGAGGAATAAAAATGAGGTTATAAGGTCGCTTCGCTTTATGGTTGTAAGGTTTTTAAGACTCAAGACCTTATTTAGCAGACGAGTAAACAAGTTAACAAGATAATTAGGCTCGACTTAGAAAACAAGTTGACAAGTAAACGAGTAGACGAGATGGATAGGTAGCTGTATTCTGTAAGTTGTACTCTAATCACATTCATTTGTGAAAATCAGTGTCAATCTGTGTTAAAAAAATACCCCGCAGGCAGCTGTACTCTGTAAGTTGTACTCTAATCAAAACCTCACAACATAAATAAAATAGTTTTATCGTGCAACCATTAGCAGAACGTTTACGTCCTACATCTTTGGACAATTATATAGGGCAGCAGCACCTCGTAGGTGAGGGGGCTGTGCTTCGGCGTATGCTCGAGTCGGGGCGCGTGTCCTCATTTATATTATGGGGGCCTCCCGGGGTGGGCAAGACAACATTGGCAAAGATCGTAGCTTCGACCGTGAAGACTGCCTTCTATACATTGTCGGCCGTAAATTGTGGAGTGAAGGAGGTGCGCGAAGTTATTGATCGTGCCAAGCGCGAACGCTTTTTCTCAGCGCCAAGCCCCATCCTTTTTATCGACGAAATTCATCGTTTCTCAAAGTCGCAACAGGACTCCCTGCTCGCAGCTGTGGAGCAGGGCACGATAACGCTCATTGGTGCAACTACGGAGAATCCTTCGTTCGAGGTTATTCGCCCTCTGTTGTCGCGTTGCCAGGTGTATGTGTTGAAGAGTCTGACTAAGGATGAACTGCTGAAACTGGCAAGCGTAGCAATTGAAACAGACTGCGTGTTGCGAGAGCGCCAGCTTGAGTTGGTTGAAACTGAAGCGCTGTTGCGTTTTAGCGGTGGCGATGCGCGCAAACTCTTGAATATATTGGATTTGCTCGAAGCCTCCGTGCCAGAGGGCATCATTCGTATTACCAATGACTTTGTGTATGCTTGCTTGCAGCAGAATCCGTTGGCTTACGATAAGGATGGCGAGCAGCACTACGATATCATTTCGGCGTTCATCAAAAGTATTCGAGGTTCCGACCCTGACGCGGCGCTCTATTGGTTGGCACGTATGATAGAGGGTGGTGAAGACCCTAAATTCATCGCCCGTCGCCTGGTGATTTCGGCAGCCGAAGACATTGGACTTGCCAATCCCAATGCCTTGCTGATGGCCAATGCTGCCTTTGAGGCTGTGGAGCGAATCGGTTTTCCCGAAGGGCGCATACCATTAGCGCAAGCTACTGTATATCTGGCCTCAAGTCCCAAAAGCAATTCTGCGTATATGGGCATTAATTCGGCAATCGAATTGGTGAAGCATACGGGCAATTTGCCGGTACCCTTGCATTTGCGTAATGCGCCAACACAGTTGATGGCTGAATTGGGTTACCATGCAGGTTATGCTTATCCGCACGACTATCCAGGCCATTATGTGAAGCAACAATATATGCCAGATTCGTTGCAGCATGAACAGCTCTATCATCCGGCAGATAATGCAGCAGAACGGAAATTGGCAGAATACTTGAATCATTGCAAACAGTGAGGCTTTGTGGAATTTGTTGTGGTGCAACGTATATGGCAAAAAAGTGAGTATTTATTTTGTTGAGTCAAAATAACTTTCTACTTTTGCACCGCATTTGAGGATGTGGGCATCGTTGCTTGATTCTCTTATGGGTTTGCCGAAATGGCTCAGTTGGTAGAGCAACGCATTCGTAATGCGTAGGTCGCGGGTTCGAGTCCCGCTTTCGGCTCAATTGTGCGAGAAGAACGTGAGATGGAACAGTCTTTCGTTCTTCTTTTGCTTTAGATTAAATAATCTTATTAACTGATTTTTTATGCAAAATCATTTATCTAACGAAGAATACCTTAATGCATTCGAGCAACGTCTGCAGCAAAACCTATTGCGTCAACTACATGCGCGTGGAGCTATGGGAACGCAGTTGCTGAGAACGGACGATCTCGACGAAAAGTTTGAAACTTATTTGTCCGACTATTTGGCAGATGCAGTGCCTCAAATCATAGACTACCCTATGGTTTCGATAGCGTGGGCTACATACATCGGTATTGGGTTGGCTCATCTTTGGGACCTTGACTTCCAACGCTTTTCTGACACGGAATACTGCATGCTCTATGGCGCTCGTGGATTTGACGATATGGATGAAAAGATACTCTACGAAGAGGTGGGCTATCATCCCGAAGCTACAGAGACAAAGGCTTTGGTAGCGCTCATTCAGAGCATTGCCCAGTCCTGTCTTTCAGCTATTAAGGCCGAGCAGATAGAACCTCAGAGCCCAATGGCTTTTCGTGTATATGTCAGCACAGTGCGTGTAGCTTTCCGCGTCGGTGCTGCATTACAACTCTACAACTTAGGCTATAAGATGGAGAAGGTGGGCGAGGAATAAGCGAGCTTTATAAAATGCAGATTAAGACTTTGAAGGAAAATATTGTATAACTATTTTTATAATGAGGGTGTGTCCATGTGAAGTGCCCCCCAAAAGTTAGACGTTAAACACGTTATTTATTTTTAAAGAATTGAGCTCGGTATTGCACCGGGCTCATTCCTTTTAACCTCATTTTTATTCTTTTATTGTTATACCATTCAATATATTCCTTCAAATCT
>JAZLDQ010000088.1:0-10719 GCA_045614785.1 Alloprevotella sp. | reverse complement strand
CATGAGTGTCACGTTGTAATACTGCATGAAGTCGGCAAACGAAGCCTGAGCCAATGCCACTTCGCGACCGTCGATGCTGAGCGTAGTAGTGCCGATGCGTTCGAGTCCGATGCGCACTTCTTCGATGTACGAAGCGAGGAGTGCCAAACCTGTCAATGCTGCAGAGCCAATGGCAAAACCCTTGCCGGTAGCCGCTGTTGTGTTGCCAAGCGAGTCGAGAGCGTCTGTGCGCTTGCGCACTTCTGCACCGAGGCTACTCATTTCGGCATTTCCGCCTGCATTGTCGGCGATGGGGCCGTAAGCGTCAGTGGCGAGCGTAATGCCCAATGTTGAGAGCATACCTACTGCAGCAGTACCGATACCGTAAAGTCCCATGGAGATGTTGCTCATATCGCCGTTTGTAGCAAGGAGATAGGAAGCGATGATACCCACTACAACCGCTACAACGGGAATACATGTTGAGAGCATACCCACACCGATACCCGAGATAATCACTGTAGCCGAACCGGTCTGTCCACTTTCAGAAATGCGTTGCGTGGGTTTGTACGATTGCGAGGTGTAGTATTCTGTAGCTTGACCGATAGTAATACCCACTGCAAGACCTACTGCTACGGTGCAACCCATCTGCCACCAGTTTTCAAGTCCGAGCATGTAGAGAATGCCAAACGATGCGAAGACGATGAGGATAGAGCTGAGGTTTGTGCCGACAGCGAGCGAGCGGAGGAGGTCCTTCATCGTAGCGTTTTCGTGAGTGCGCACAGCGAAGATACCTACCAATGAGAGCACGATACCCACGGCTGCGATGAGCATGGGGGCAATCACCGCCTTGTATTGCATCATGACGTCTCCACTCATCATGTAGGCTGCTGCACCGAGAGCCGCAGTAGCGAGGATAGAGCCGCAGTAACTTTCGTAGAGGTCAGCACCCATACCAGCCACGTCGCCTACGTTGTCGCCTACGTTGTCGGCAATAGTTGCAGGGTTGCGGGGGTCGTCTTCGGGGATGTTGGCTTCTACCTTACCCACGAGGTCGGCACCCACGTCGGCTGCCTTTGTGTAGATACCACCACCGACACGCGCAAACAACGCCTGAGTTGAAGCACCCATACCGAAGGTGAGCATTGTTGTCGTGATGATGCAGAGTTTCGCTGTGGGGTTGTCGCCAGCAGGGATGAGCCAGTCGAGCAAGAGGTACCAGAAAGAGATGTCGAGCAAGCCGAGACCCACAACGACGAGGCCCATCACAGCGCCACTACGGAAGGCGATGCGTAAACCGCCGTTGAGCGACTGGCGGGCAGCGTTGGCAGTACGTGCCGAAGCTGCTGTGGCAGTTTTCATACCCAAGAATCCGGCAAGACCAGAGAAGAAACCACCCGTGAGGAAGGCAATGGGTACCCAACCATTCTGGAGGTTAAAGCCGTAGGCCATCACTGCAAAGAGAATGGCGAGACCGATGAACACGATGCCTACCACCTTGTATTGCTGCTTGAGGTAGGACATTGCACCCGAACGTACAGCAGCAGCGATGTAGGCCATGCGCTCTGTACCTTCAGAGGTTTTCAACATTTGGCGGTAGAAGAACCACGCAAAACATAGTGCGAGCAAGGATGCCGCTGGCACTATCCAAAATAATGTTTCCATAAGGTTAAAATTTATGAGGTAAGTAAAATTTTTTAATTTTCGTTCCAAACTTCCCAAGCCGCGAGTGCCTGGAGGTGGAGCATTTCTAAACCGTTTTTGACACTGGCTCCCTGAGCCGCACTGCGCTTCATGAAAGCCGTTTCTGCAGGATTGTAAACGAGGTCGTAGCAGAGGTGGCGCTTGTTGAGATGTTCGTAGGGGATGGGTGGTGCATCGTCGCAGTTTGGATGCATCCCGACGGGCGAACAGTTGACAATGACGGTGTGCGAGCTTAACGTGTCTGTGTCAAGGTCGGCATAGGTGAGTCCTCCCTCACACGGGCGACGACTGACGAGAGTTGATGCAATGCCCAACTGCTTGAGTCCATAAACGATGGCTCTCGATGCGCCCCCTGTGCCGAGCACAAGGGCCTTGGTGTGGTGGGGCTGCAGCAGTGGAGCGATGGAGCGACTGAAACCTACGACGTCGGAGTTGAATCCGTGTAGCGAGCGCTTGCCCTCTTTGTCGTACACTACCTTGACCACGTTGACCGCACCGATTTCCTGCGCTTCGCTGCTCACCGTGTCGAGGTAGGGCAGGATGGCTTGCTTGTAGGGAATGGTGACGTTGAAGCCACGTAGCTGAGGATGAGCTGTGAGCATCGTTTCCACGTCTTCAATACAAGGTAGGTCGAAGTTGCTGTAGGTGGCATTGATGCCTTCAGCCTCGAATTTCTTTGCAAAAAAAGCGGCAGAGAAGCTGTGTCCGAGTGGATGTCCGATAAGTCCGTATTCTTCGTGCATAGCTTTGAGAATTGAATGGGTGGGGTTAAGGACGTGCTGCCGTGTAGAGTGTGCTGATGCCGCCCGTGAAGCGCTTGAAGTTTATATCGGTGAAACCTGCTTTGCTCAAGATTTCCGTCATGCGCTCGCCTTGCGGAAAGGCTTCCATCGTGGCTGGCAGATAGGTGTAAGCTTGCTTGTCGCGCGAGATGAGGCGGCCCACTGTGGGCATCCAAACGCGTGAGTAGAAGCCGAAGAGCTGCTTCATAGGAGCTTTCTGCGGCGTAGTCAGTTCGATGATCACCAAGCGTCCGCCCGGTTTGAGCACACGCAGCATTTCGCTCAATCCCCGGTCGAGGTTCTCGAAATTGCGGATGCCGTAGGCCACGGTAATGGCGTCGAAACTGCCGTCGGCGAAGCTGAGCGCCATGCAGTCCTCCTTCTGAAACGTAATGTTGCGGGCATATTCGCTACGCATGGCCTTCTGGCGCGCCACGCTGAGCATGCCCTCCGAAAGGTCGGCGCCAATGATGGAGCGAGGGTTCAGCATCTTTGCTGCAAGGAGGGCAAAGTCGCCCGTGCCAGTGGCGATGTCGAGCAGGCTTTGTGGCGCATAGGGCTTGAGCGAGTTGAGCGCCGCTTTTCGCCAATATTTGTCGATACCCAAGGAGAGTGCATGGTTGAGGAAGTCGTAGCTATGCGCAATGTTGTCGAACATCTGCTCCACCTGCTCTCCCTTGGCGCCGTCGGGGCTGTAGGGTTTTATTTTTTCCTGTTGATAATTCATCGTTGCGTGTTCATATTTCCACCCCCTTCGCCGTAAGAGTGGCGCGTAAAGTCGAGTTTGCCTGCACTGCGAAGGGAATACTTCCGCAAATTTAGTAGTTTTAACTTAAACTTATTAATTTTGTAGCATGAAAAATTTGTAATCTTGAGGAAACAATGAAAACACTTTTCCTGGTCATCGGTAAAACGATTGACAAACACCTTGTTGCGTTGATTGACGACTATGCAGCCCGCGTGAAGCACTACCAACCTTTCGACATCGAGGTGATACCCGAATTGAAGAACACAAAATCGCTCACTCCCGAGCAACAGAAGCAGCGCGAAGCCGAGTTGCTGAAGAAGAGCCTGCGCGAGGGCGACCACATCGTGCTCCTCGACGAAGCCGGACGCGAGTTTCGCAGCATAGAGTTTGCCGACTATTTGCAGCAGAAGCAGGCGAGCGTGGCGCGCCGCCTTGTCTTCATTGTGGGCGGGCCCTACGGTTTTGCGCCCGAGATTTATGCCATGGCGCGCGAAAAGATTTCGCTCTCGCGCATGACCTTCTCCCACCAGATGGTGCGCCTCTTCTTCGTAGAGCAATACTATCGGGCGATGACCATCCTCAAGGGCGAACCTTACCACCATGAGTAGGACTGCGCTTGAAAGGAGAAAGGAGAGAGGAGAAAGGAGAAATGGCTACGCGTGGTTTTTCCTGCCCCTCCTTTTTTCGTTAACATTGGTTTCTGCTACGACATCGGCACAGGTGAGTTTCCGCATTATGCAATATAATGTGGAGAATCTTTTCGACACGATACCGAGCCTCGTGAACAATGATGAAGACTTCACACCCACTGGCAAGAACCATTGGACTTCAAGCCTGTATTGGAAAAAGCTGGGGCGCTTGGCGCGTGTGATTGCTGCCGCAGGTGGTGCAACGCCTATCGACTTGGTAGGAATGGTTGAGGTGGAGAACGATTCCGTGTTGTACGATCTGACCCACCGCACTTCCTTGAGTAGATTAGGCTATGATTTTTGCATTACGCATGGGAGCGACAGGCGAGGCATTAATGTCGCGCTGCTTTATCAACCAGCTAAGTTTAAAGTATTACGGGCAGCTTCGTTGCCTATCGTTCCGCCTGCTGCAGAGCGTCCGACGCGAGATATACTCAAAGTAGAGGGGGTGATTCCAACGTTCGACACCCTTTCGGTTTTTGTGGCTCACATGCCAAGTCGCAGAGGAGAAGCGTCTTCGGAGGTTTATCGTGCGCATGTGGCAGAAACGTTGAGATTACACATAGATAGCATGATGGCTGAGCGCCCTTCTGCAAAGATCGTGGTGATGGGCGATATGAATGCAGATGTCGCAGACTTATGCTTGTCGCACCATTTGGGAGTAAAAAATTATCGGGGCGACGATTCATTGTCGCAACACTCGCTTTATGCAATCCCGAAAGTCTCCACATACGATGCTTCGGTCAAAGGTACCTATTTCTTTCAAAATCAATGGAGCGATATTGACCATATATTTGTTTCGGCCGATTTGTTGCGTGGTGCAAGCGTGAGTTTGGCTAAAGAGCGCTGTCGCATATTCGATGCTCCCTTCTTGCTCGACTTTAAGCGCAAGATGTTTCGCAAGGTGGTGTATCCAAAACGAACATTTTTGGGCGGTTTCTACAATGGAGGCTGTAGTGACCATCTGCCAATCGTATTGCATTTCGAACTGAATATTCATTGAACGAAATTTTGATAAATTCGTTCCGTATTTTAGAACAAACTAAGCACGTGTATAGAAAATTGCATTTCGAAATTACTTCCTAATTTTGCAGCGGAATCAAACCTTTGAAATTTTGTTATTAAAATATGGTAAAAGAATTTAGTATTCAGGATCTTCGACAATCAATAAAAGGCGATTGTTTCAGTGGAGATGACTTCTTGTTTATCACTTCTGATTATCTTGTGCAGTATGACCGAGAACAGCTGCTTTCGGGATACGTGAAATTAACGGATGTGATGATTTCTATCGTGCGTGAAGGCGAGATGAGAGGAAAAATCAACCATAAGCCCTTACACATGAAGGCTGGAGATTTGTTGGTGTGCACGAATGCTATTTTCGAACCCATGCAAATGAGTCGTTCCGATTATAAAGCCAATGTGCTCATAGCTTCGCGCAGTTTCCTTTTGGACAGTGTGCCGTTTTCCAATTTGCTTTCGGCTGCAATGTTCCATTTTGAGCGCGATTATACCGTTGTGTCGCTCTCCGAGGAGGTGCGCCATAGATTGTCGCTCTATGGAGATATATATAATGAGCGCTTCAAAAGGATGGATACGCCCAATGCGCACGAAATCATTCGTCAACTGACGAAGTGTTTCCTGTGCGAAGTGATTGACATATTGGCGGATGGCAAGGCCGATGTAGAGCATAAGCTCGGGCAGAGCGAAAAGATTGTGATGCGCTTCATCGGGTTGTTGGAAAAGCAGCAACCACGCCCACGCTTCATCGAAGACTATGCCTCAGAGTTGTGTATAAGCCCAAAGCATCTTTCAGAAGTTTGTAAGAAGGTGACGGGGCGCACTGCGTTGCAATGGATTACGGAGTATATCGTGCGCGATATTCGTTATTATTTACTCCACACCGACAAGTCGATAAAGGAAATCGTGTTCTTATTACAATTCCCGAACTCTAGCTTTTTCGGTAAGTACGTGCGTACTCATCTGGGGATGGCTCCCAATGCTTTTCGAAAGAAAGAAGGTGATAAAGTAGATTAGCGATGGAGTGATAATGACCTTCCTAAATAGGTAAGAATTTGAGAATGCAAGCAGATTAAAGCGGGACGAAAGTAGGCAAAAGCAGATTTGGATTTCGCCCGAAAATGTTGTATCTTTGTACTACAAGGAAGAAGCTAAGCAGTTTCTTCCTTTTTTTGGCTCAAAAATGGCAAAAATAACCTCAAAGGTCATTTAAATTTCTTCAAACATCGGAGGAACGACATCAAAGATCTTTTTTCCTACCTCGTTGGTCCCAATTTTCACCTCCAATTTTGCCCTCAAAACCTTCCATTTCGAACAAAAAACAACCTTTTTTGAAAAATTTTATTGTTTCTAAAGCAGAATAAAGAGCAATGTTCTTTAGAGTACAGAGCGATTATAGAGTACAGATAACAGAGTACAGAGTACAACTGCCATCCGGATGGTTCACAACGAGTGAGTCAAACTAACTTCTCCTCCTGAGTTAGGAGGAGTCCCCGAAGGGGGAGGTGGTCTGTAAATATGTGAGGTGGACTGTAAAAAAACTTTGTGTAATGTTTAACCACAAATTGACACAAATTTTTACGAATCCATGCGGTGTAAAAACATTCCGAATGGCATTTGTGAAGATTCGTGTAAATCTGTGGTTCCCTCAAAAAAATGGTAATTATGCCTTGTGGTGTGCTGGCTTATGCCCCTTCGAGGCGACTTTTTCCCTTGAAATAAATGTGGGCAAAGATTAGCTGAGCTAGGAGGTTTTCGTCACCCGATAACGTGGGAAAGGAAAGGGGGGCGCCGTATGGCGGGGAGGTGATCTGTTGTTTTAACCAACACACACGCCTGATGCATATTACAAGGGGAGGTGGTCAGTTAAAAAAATATAGAACCTACCAAAAATAAAATAACCCATGAAACGCTCCGTAATTCTGATTTTATTTATAAATTTGCAGAACGGACATTAGGCGCTAGGCTGATGTCACTAAAGATTTGAAATTAAAGAAACTGGATATGAAAAAAATTCTTCTTCTTGGTAGTGGTGAACTTGGTAAGGAATTTACAATTGCAGCTCAGCGATTAGGGCAGCACGTTATTGCGTGTGATTCGTATGCTGGTGCTCCAGCAATGCAAGTTGCTGATGAGTTTGAAGTTTTCTCTATGCTTGATGGCGAAGCGCTTGAAAATGCTGTGCGTAAGCATCGTCCCGATATCATCGTACCCGAAATTGAGGCCATCCGCACAGAGCGCCTCTACGACTTTGAGGCTGAGGGCGTACAGGTCACTCCTTCGGCGCGCGCCGTGAATTTCACGATGAACCGCAAGGCTATCCGCGACCTCGCTGCGAAGGAGTTGGGCCTGAAGACGGCTAAGTATTTCTATGCCACAACCTTCGAAGAACTCCAGGCGGCGGCTGAGCAGATTGGTTTCCCCTGCGTGGTGAAGCCCTTGATGTCGTCGTCGGGCAAGGGGCAGAGCGTCTTGAAGAGCGCTGCCGACTTGCAGCATGCGTGGGAGTATGGTATCTCCGGTAGTCGTGGCGACCTCAAAGAATTGATTATCGAAGAGTTTATTAAGTTCGATAGCGAAATCACGTTGCTCACCGTAACGCAGAAGGGTGGCCCTACGTTGTTCTGTCCTCCCATCGGACACGTACAGAAGGGAGGTGACTATCGTGAAAGCTTCCAGCCTGCAGCTATTGCGCCCGAGCACTTGAAGGAGGCGCAGGAGATGGCAGCAAAGGTGACAGAAGCACTCACAGGTGCAGGCCTTTGGGGGGTAGAATTCTTCCTTTCGCATGAGAATGGTGTGTATTTCTCAGAACTCTCACCCCGTCCCCACGACACAGGTATGGTGACACTTGCTGGTACGCAAAACTTCAACGAATTTGAACTTCACCTACGTGCAGCTCTCGGTTTGCCCATTCCTTGCATCAAGCAGATGCGTATTGGTGCGAGCGCTGTGATTCTCTCTACTTTTGCCAGTGAAAATGCTCCTGCTTATAAGGGACTTGAACTCACTTGCGAAGAAGATGCCGATCTTCGCATCTTTGGCAAGCCCACTACGCGTGTAGGTCGCCGCATGGGTGTTGTCGTGGTAAATGCTCCGCTCGATGCAAACCTCGATGAGGTGCGCGACAAGGCGAAGCGCTTGGCGGACTATGTGGAAGTGGTAGAACAATAACCGCAACAAAAAATAAAGGGCAGCGCCGAATGGACTTTGGTGCTGCTCTTCTGTTTTCTTAAAATCAGGATTTTTAGATGACGGCTCAAACTCAAATACTTAATGCTCGCGGAATTCGTCCGACTCCCGTGCGCATCCTTGTCCTGCGTGCTTTGCAGGAAAAGGATTGTGCCGTTTCGCTGATGGCGTTGGAGTCGGAATTGGAGACAGTGGATCGTTCTTCCATATTCCGTACGCTCAATATCTTTTTGGAACATCATATCATACATCAAGTAGAGGATGGTAGTGGGCAAACAAAGTTTGCGCTCTGCGAAGAACATTGTCGTTGTGGCGAAGAACATGAACATGCGCTTTCTGATTTTCATGTGCATTTCTATTGCGAAAAATGTCAGCGCACCCTCTGTTTGCACGATGTTGCCATTCCTGAAGTCATTCTCCCCCCAGGCTTTTCGCTCTCCTCTGCTAACTTTGTGCTCAAAGGCCTCTGTGCAGAGTGTGAGAGGTAGGGTTGTTGTGAGTTGTTTGTTTCTTTGTTAGCTATGCCGCGGTGTGTTGGTGTAGCGTAATTGTTTGTCGTAAATCAGATTCTTATGAAAAAAATATTTTTTCTTCTCCTGCTTCTTCTTGCTTTAGGCATCTGGGGATATACTTGTAAAAAAGATGAAATGCGCGACCTTGGTTTAGGTTTCGTAGTAGATAAAACAGATAAAGTGGTTGACGATGCTTCCAGTTATGTAGATGATGTGACAGGCTATATTGATGATGCCGCCAAAGATGTTACGAAGGAAGCAAAACGCATCCATAAAGATGTCGTGAAGTCTGTCAAAGAAAGTGCTGCTGATGTTGAATCTGCTGCAAAACAAGCGGTGAGTAAGACTTCAACCCGCAAAATAGAACTCCCAGGACGCCTTAAGCATACCCCGGAGCGTATTTTGGAACATACAGGCTTTACGCTCTCTTTTAATCGCGAACATAATAATCCCAATTGGGTGGCTTGGGAACTTACTGCAGACGAAGCCGCAGGTGAGCTGCCGCGTGCAAATGATTTTGATCCAGACCCTTTATTGCCAGAGAATCATCAAGTGACGCATGCGGACTACACTAATTCAGGCTACGATCGTGGCCATATGGTGCCTGCTGCAGACATGAAGTGGAGTCGTGAGGCGATGAACGACTGTTTCTACATGAGTAACATCTGTCCGCAAACGCATACGTTGAATGCTGGTGGTTGGGAAACGCTTGAAAGTGCTTGTCGTCGTTGGGCTAAGCAAGAAGGAGCTGTATATATCGTGTGTGGACCAGTTTATAAAGGCGCAAAGCATAAAACCATTGGTAAGGATTTAAAGATAACAGTCCCCGAAGGTTTTTTCAAAGTAGTCCTCTCTATGCGCGAAGGTAAAGAAAAAGCCATCGGCTTCTATTACGCTAATTCCAATGCCAAGCAAACCATGGAGCAAACAGCCACCACCGTAGACGAAATTGAAGCGCTCACAGGCATGGACTTCTTTGTTAATATTAATGATAAGTTGGAAGAGCGCATCGAAAGTACTTGTTCTCTAAAGCAATGGAAGTAAGGGAAGGGGGCTACCGCCGTATGGCGGGGAGGTGGTCTGTAAATATCTGAGGTGGTCTGTAAAAAACTCTGTGTAATTTTTAACCACAAATTGACACAAATTTTCACGAATCCATGCAGTGCAAAAACATTCCGAATGGCATTTGTGAAGATTTGTGTAAATCTGTGGTCCCCCCCAAAAAAAAAGTAATTATGCCTTGTCGTGTGCAGGCCGACATAAATTTTTCCGAGTATACTATTCGGAATTCTTCTTTACAAACAATGAAAACATCCCCTCTATATAAATAATAATGAGTAACCAAAAATACCATCCGATTTTCTAAAACCCCGAATTCAGAGCTAAAATAGGATATTTTAATAACTATTGGATTATTTAAAATTCAAAACAAAGTAATTATTATTGATAAAAATCAAAATCGAAGTATCTTCTTAACTTTTTTCACGGTATTCTCTTGCCAATTTGTGTAAAGGTTGTAATTTTGCACTCGCTAACGGGAAATAACCCCTGTCAAGCAATCGCACATTGATAGATTTTCATAAACTTTTTAAGTAGAGAAGTACAAGAGAACAACTTTAGTGTTTTTTGCACTAAGTTTGGGTAATAATTTTTGTACCGTTAATTCTTTTACTTGATAGATTGGATATTTTGCAGTCAGCAGTCAGATAATTATTATAATTTAAATATTACAATGAAGAGTTTGATCCTGGCTCAGGATGAACGCTAGCGGTAGGCTTAACACATGCAAGTCGAGGGGCAGCATGAGTGTTAGCAATAACACTTGATGGCGACCGGCGCAAGGGTGCGTAACGCGTGAGCAACTTGCCCGTTTCAGGGGGATAACCGGTGGAAACGCCGACTAATACCCCATAGTATGTTTTTAAGGCATCTTTTGAACATTAAAGAAATTCGGAAACGGATAGGCTCGCGTGACATTAGCTAGATGGCGGGGTAACGGCCCACCATGGCGACGATGTCTAGGGGTTCTGAGAGGAAGGTCCCCCACACTGGAACTGAGACACGGTCCAGACTCCTACGGGAGGCAGCAGTGAGGAATA
>JAZLDQ010000087.1:0-5971 GCA_045614785.1 Alloprevotella sp. | reverse complement strand
TGTGTGCTTTCACTCTTGCGTATGTTGTAGGAATTTACTAATTTTGCACTCGCAATTCGGGGTGTAGCTCAGTCCGGTTAGAGTGCGCGTCTGGGGGGCGTGAGGTCGCTGGTTCGATTCCAGTCACCCCGACTGAATTGTTAGAGCGTTGATAGTCGAAAGATTGTCAATGCTTTTTTTGTGTTTTTTTGCCAGATAGCACAGAATTATATAGTTTTTCTTATCCTAAAAGTAACTATAAGTCAAAAGATTAACCCACATATTTTCTTGAGTTGACAGGAACTGCTGTTTTTTTAGGCAGTTTTGTTATATTTGCACTATCAAAAGAATTTATGATATGAGAACGCTTGTAGCAAGGTTCCGAAATATCCGCCCAAGTAAAGATTAGCAGACTCAGGAGGATAATTTGGTTTGACTCACTCGTTGGAATATTTCTGGACGTAACAAAATCCTAGTTTTGCTACATTTTAACGTTATAACACCACGGGCCGACACGGAGATCGGCCCCTACAGCATCCGCGATGATTCGCCGCATGGTCTTTCTCATTTCAGTCTTGCCAAAATCTGCTCACGCTCGGCAATTTGGGACGAGTTTGATTGCGCTCGCTCACTCGCAGATTTCTCATTTCTCATTTCAAAATCCGTTGCTCTTAATTCTGCTTTACAAAAATGTTTTTTTTGAAAAAGGTTGTATTTTCCTTCGAAATTGGAGGTTTTGAGAGCAAAATTGGGGATGAAATTTGTGACATGCAAGGTAGGAAAAAAGATCTTTGATGTCGTTCCTCCGATGTTTGAAGAAATTTAAATGACCTTTGAGGTCATTTTGCCATTTTTAGGCTCAAAAAAAGGAGAAAACCGGCTGGTTCCCTCCTTGTATTGCAAAGATAATACATTTTCGCACGAAATCCAAATCTGCTTTCATTCGTTTTATATCTACTTTTGTCTGCTTTACTGTCATAGTTTTACTGTTTTATTAAACCATGTTCGCCTACGTTTGCTGTAAATTCTTTTTTGTCTAAGAATAAAAAAGCATTGACGACTGCGAGGTTGTCAATGCTTTTATGATATGGTTCGGACTATATTCGCTTGATATGGTCGGTTATGCTCACAACTACAATCTGTGAGCTGTGCCATCGTGTTGATTGATAAAATTCAATGCGCCGATGTTCAGAGCTGTGGTGCGACCGTCATCAGCAAGTATGCGGCAATGATGAGTTGGGCGTCATAATCATCCTTGGTTCGCTCCGTCAGCCTTATTATCTGCACATCAAGAGGCAACTCCGCTTTTTCCTGCTTCGATAGTTTTGTATTGAGCAACTCCTCCACTGCATCGTAGATATAACCGATGTTGTCCGACTCTTTGATAGATTCGTGATACTTGGTACCGTCAGCGAAAATCTTCGCCACATAGGAACAGACTAATGCTTTGTTGTTTATCATAACTATTGTTTTTATTGGTTCATCCATAATATAGCAACAAAGAGGAAAAAATTCAAAAATTGGGATAATTTTTTTTTCATCACACACAGTACAACACTGATTATTAGAGCTCTACTGAATCTCTTTTTGTCAACAGTTTGAACGGATGAAACTGTTTTTCTTCACAACGCGATATGTTTGCCCGTTGTTCTTTTTTGCAATAGGAATTTATATATTGCATAAAATAATGCTTTTTTTATGCAATAGGATTTGTTTTCTTGAATAAAATCTGTAAATTTGCCACAAAGCAAAGAAGAAAGGAGGAAACAAATGAAGACAATAATTCTTAACCAACGCAAAGAGCGAGACGAACTGGTGTCACGCCCCTATCTGCCCCGTCACGACAGCCATGACATGAACCTACTATTGAGTAGCCACCTTATCAAACTGATAACTGGACCTCGACGTGTAGGCAAATCGACACAAGCGTTGTTGATGTTGAGAGACAAGAATTTCGCCTATCTAAACTTCGACAATCAACCCCTACTCGATGCTTGGGATGCGAACCTTGTCATGAGGACACTGGATGATGTCTTTCCCGGATACGAATACATTCTTCTCGACGAGGTGCAGAACCTTCCGAGTTGGGACTTATGGGTAAGCGAACTCTACAGGCAAGGTAAAAACCTTGTCATAACGGGCAGCAATGCCAAAATGCTTTCAAGCGAGATGGCCACCGCGTTGACCGGCAAATATCTCCAAGTAGAGATGTTTCCTTTCAGCCTTGAAGAGTTCTTTGACTGGCACAAACTCGACCTTCACGGCTTGGAAGAGAGCCACAAGACCGAAGCATCAGTGTTAATTGACGACTACATGCGAAATGGCGGATACCCCGAAGTGGTTGCCTCGCGCCAACTCACTCGAGGTTACCTCGATACATTGTTCGACTCTATCGTGTGGAAAGATGTCGCCAAGCGTCACAATGTGCGCAACATCACAGAACTGAACGACCTTGCTCTATACCTTGTATCCAACTTCTGCAATCCGATTAGCGCCAACGAACTGGCCATAGAGTTAGGACTATCCAGTGTGAATACGACCAAAAAGTTCATGGACTATCTTCACGAACCATACCTCTTTTACTACCTGCCACGATACAACAACAAGTTGAAATTGATGAAGAAGGCACCACGAAAGGTGTATGTTGTTGACAATGGATTTGTTGCAGCGAAAGCATTTTCTTTGAGTGATAACCTCGGACGCCTACTTGAGAATCAAGTCTTCATAGAACTCATGCGCAGAGGATACGACGTAGACAAGACATTGTTTTATTACCGCTCGCGCAATGACAAGGAGACCGATTTTGTACTTCGACACGGTACACACATCGAGCGCTTGATACAAGTATGCTACGACATGAGTAACCCCAAGACGGAGAGGCGAGAGGTTGATAGTCTGATAGAGTGTGCTGAAGAGTTGAGATGCAACAACCTTGTCATTGTAACCAACAACGACGCGCGCATCATAGAAAAGAAGGGATATAAGATATCTGTAGTCCCGATTGCCAGTTTTTGAAACTCATTATTAAAAATCCCCTTCTATTCCTGCGCTAAAATCCCCGAGGCTGCTCCGTATGGGGCAGCCTCGGGGATTTTAGCGCCTATTTGTTTATAGGTTCTTATTTCTTTTCCTTCGCCCTTGTCTTTTTGGGTAAGACCTGTGCCTCCCTTGAAGAATTAGGGAAAATTTACTCACCCATCCAGAGAAAAAGATGCTCGTTAAGCCTACGCAACCGTCAAAGGGCATGGTGCCAATCTTCGTCACGCTCTTTGGGATGATGATGAAGGGAATATACTGTTTCGTGAGATCTATATTGAACGTTAATATTCTTTTCACTTCACTAATTCCAACAACTTCTCCCACACGCGCACCATGGCGAGGGTGTCGAGGTGGCAGTAGGCAAGCAGTGCCTGGCGTGCTTCGTCTGCCTCTTTGGCCGGCATGTCCTTAATTTTCGGGAAGATGGTCATGGCATGACCACCGTTCTGCACCAAGGGGTTGAGGTTGTGGTAGTTCAGTTCCTCATCATCGGGGAAAAGGGCGGGAAGCACGCTCTTGATGCTGAACGAACCACCCATGGCGGGACGGTAGCAGTGACCATCACGGAAAGGTATGAGCAGGTCGATGATATTGCCATGAAGATTCATCAAGTGGGCAGCGAGGTCGGGGTACGCCTCTGCCATCTCCTTGATGCGTCCCTTTTCGAAGGGGTCGTTGTATGCCATGATGCAACTATGCGTCGGTATGTCGTGGCATAGCGCCTCTGCCAATGCACGGCGCGGGTCCGTGCCATTGCTTGGGGCGAGGAAGGCTGTATGCTTCAGTTCGCCACCTTCGTGTTCAATATAGTGTAGCGAGTACTGGAAGGTAATCTGCTGGTAGGGGCGTGTGCCGTCAAACTGTGGCAACACCTGCTGCATGGTCTCGAAGTCGAGGAAGTAGAGCGGATAGGTCACTTTATCCAAAAACTCCTGTATGCCCTGCTTGTTGACATACTCGGTATTGTTGAGTGTGCACGCCACCTGCATCTGTTGCTTGGCATTGAGTTTTTCGCCCTGCACATCCTCGAAGGTCACTTTGCCTTGGTCGAAGAATTCAAACTTCTTTTTGGCGCTCATGCGGTAGAGGTCGAACACCGTGGTTTTGTCGTTCTCCAAATCCAGCCCCACCTGGCGGGTGCAATAGTTCCAGAAAGCACACTGATAGGGATCGCTGCAATGTGTGCCAATGCCCTGCTGAGGCTCGTCGCCCTGCAATGCCGTGTGTGCCAGGCGCTGTTGGGCAGTAACTTTCAGGTATTCGTTCTCCACCAGTTCCTTCATATCAATGATGTTGAACAGTTGTTGCACATTCAAGTCGCCTTGACGCACGTAGTCGCTATTGAGCGTCACCAGGTAAGTGCCTGTCACCTTCACACCGCACTGCACCAGTACCCATTTCTGGAAGGCAATATCCTTGGCATACTTCTCTACCTTGTCCACCAGTTCTTTGCTCATTGTTGCTACGTCTGCCACGTGGCTGGTGGTGCTTTTCACCTCGTAGATGGCCCAACCGTCAGGCGTCTTGCGCAGGATGTCCACGGCGCAGTAGTTGCTCTCTCCCGCATTCCGATAATTGAACGATGCTTCGCAAATCACCTCCGTACCGCGAAGCATCTCTTCCTGCGTCTTCTCAATCATGGCGCTGAGGTCGAGTCGTCCGTCCTTCATAGTAGTTACTTCCACGAAGTCGCCAAAGAGTCCCATGGCGAGGTCGCCCACCACATTGCCCTCGGCAAAGCGTGCCTCGACACCGGCATCCACGGTAGCCTCGTCGGGCTTGTTCACACTCAACCAAAGTGCCTTAGCGCACTGGCAATATTTCGTGTATCTTGATTTTGAAAGAGATGTTTTCATTTTGCGTGTTGCTTTTATTCGAACGTATCATCTTCATAAAGAACTTCTTCAATTTCCACCTCGAGCTCCGGGAACTTTGCTTTCAGGGCATAGGCTAATGCGTTCTGACCACGTTCGGTTTCAATCTTAAGCAGCAGTGCACCAGCTTTTTCTTCAGCACTTAGAAGATTGCCACAGTAGTCTGCTCGTTTAGGGTCTGTCCTCACAAGGTAGTACATAAAGATATTCATCGGAACGTACCAACCTAATTCATTCTTTGTGTCGCCATATTTGTTTGCTATTTTCTCTGTAAGTTCCTTCAATGGAGTTATCTCACCTCTCACAGTATATATGTAAATGCATGGGTCAGGGTCGTCATGCTTATCACTGTCCTCAAGCGGATTCTCGTCGGTAACATCAGCCTTGTCGTAATACTCCTTCGCCTTTTGCTTGTCGATAAAGAATCCAAATTCCTCTTTTCCCCAACGGTAGAGGTCGCCTATCTCCTTGTATGCCCAAAGGCGGTCATCATCGTATAGGTTTTCGATATTGTCAACCAACAGGCGTGTATAGTTCAGTGGCGTGTAGATACTCAATGTCCAGACGATGTCTTTTATCTTGCGACGTGTATCGCTAGCTTTGCACACTTTTTCCAACAATGCTTCAGCCTCGCCTTCATGACTTTCAAACAAAGGAGTGTCAAGAATTTCGTGGCGTTCAATTGTTACCGTCTCGCCCGTATCTTCATCTGTAAAAGATTCTTCCCATGTGCGAAAACTGCGATACATACCTGCAAGCACGATGCAGTCGGCTTCGGTGCGGTCCAAATCGAGCAACCATTGCTTGTCCTCGGGTTGTAAGAGGTGAAGGAACTTTTGTTCTTGGAATATTATATCCTTCACGCTGTAGTTGAGGTAGTCATCACCTTGCAATTTTCCCTTACGTATCACTTCGAGAAATACCTTCAGGCATCTCGTTGGGTCTGTAAAAGCATCATACACAGTGAGCCCCAACGCTGCTTCGGAACCTGCATACCAAATGGCAAAAGCAATGTCAAAAGTCGCACCCGTAATTTCCTTCCACTCACCTTCGCCCTTGCCCACGATGCAATATTGCAA
>JAZLDQ010000086.1:0-11889 GCA_045614785.1 Alloprevotella sp. | reverse complement strand
TCCTTGTCCTGAGTGTAGCGCCAGTGTGTCCAGAGGTGGCTTGTGTACCAAACGTTGGCAACGAGATAGTTGCTACCCCATGTACTCATACTGTTGTAGAGTGAAGATTCTGTGAGCACGCTCCAGCCATAACCACCATTGTACTGCTTACCTACGTTCTTCCAACCTTCGCTCTGTGCGCCGCGGATGATGAAGTTGACGAAAGGCTTGTGAAGGTCTGAGAGGTTCGTGATTTCTGTGGGCCAGTAGTTCATCTGGATGTTGATGTTCGTATGGATGTCAGAGTTCCAGGGAGAATCTGTGCCACGGTCGTTCCAAATACCCTGCAAGTTGTTGGGAGCTGCGATGGGCTGACGGTTAGAGCTGATAGCGAGGTAACGACCGAAGTGGAAGTAGAGCTGTTCGAGGAACAAGTGGTCGTTAGCTGTGCTGTTTGCGTTCGTGTTGTTGGGGTAGTAGTTGTCAACCAATGTCTTAGTGTCAACAGTAGGAGTTGTAAGACCGAGGTCGAATGTCATGCGCTTAGTGATAGCAGTGAAGTCAGCGATGTGGTCTGTTTCGACAGCTGCATAGCCCTTTTCGATAGCTTCTTCGATGGTCTTCTTGGTGCGTGCGTCAACGTCGGCTGCAGTCTCGCTTGTGAAGTAGTTGTTGAGCACTTCCATGTCGCCATTGAAGTTTGTTGCACCCTTGAGGTAGAATGTCACTTCAGTAGCGTTGTTTACGATGATGCCCTTGTCAGTAGTAGTTACTGTAGCTGCATCGTCGGCAACCACGTGGAGGCGAGCTGCGAAGCTTACAGATGTCATCTTGCCAGAGAATGAAGCAGCACCGTCAGCATAAGTTACGCTGCTTGCGTTGATGCCCTTGCCTGGGTCGATAGTGAACTTGAGGTTCATGAGGTCTGTGCCTTCTGCCTTGTATTGAGCAGCGATTACCTGGTCGGGAGCTGAAGAGAAGTACTTGCGTGTGAACTTGCAACCCTTCGCATTCTTGAATTCTACACCTGCAATACCTTCTTCGATGTCGAGGTAGCGTACGTAGTCAGTAACACCGTCCCAAATAGCCTTATCGGCATTTTCAACAAATACAGAACCGAAGTTCATGAACGTACGGTTACCACCGCCTGCGCCAACTACGTTTGCAGGACCGCTCCAAAGAGTTTTTTCGTTGAACTGAATTTCTTCGTTGTGTACGCCGCCGAAGATCATTGCGCCCAATTCACCGTTACCGATGGGGAGAGCATATTCCATCCAGGGGTAGCTTACGCCTGTAGCTTCAGCTGAAGTCTTGTACCAGAGAGTGTTGGGGTTCTTGGGAGAGAAAGTAGATACGCCCTTGATGTCGCTCACTTCGTAGAAGTATTCGTCGGGGAAGTCTGCGGGGTCTACTTCAGAGATGTAGAACATAGAGCCCTGGTCGCCAGTAACGCTTGACCAATCCCAAAGAGCGAGGTAGTTGCCGCGCATGTTCCACCACTTGTTGGTGTTGGCAATCTTGATGTAAGATGCATTGCTGCTGCCGAGGTTGAATGTGCCCTGGAACTTAGTGTCGTAGCCAGTCTGTCCTTCGTTGACCATGTTTGTGCGAGCGTTGGCTTCTGTGCCAGTGATGCCGAGCACCTTAGAGAGACCAGTAGAATAGTTGTAAACAGTGTAAGCAGAACCCTTCTTTACGAACGCCCAGATACCCTTATTGTCGCGAGGTGTGCTGCTGTTTGTGAGCTTAAGGCCGCTGCCGTCAGAGTATTCGGGGCTCACGCTTACGTAGCCACCCTTACCGTTCTGGATAGTGTAGAACTTGGTGTCGTTAGCAAAGTAGCTCACGTAGATGTTGAGACCACTGATGGTGATAACGGGGAACATGCCTTCAACTGAAGCGGCTACGATGTCAGAAGCCTTAATGTTTTCAGTTGTTTCGATAGAAGCACCGTTTTCGTACGTGTTGCCATTGTAAGTGACGCTGGCTGCTTCGTCAGTACCGAGGATAGTGATAACATAAGCCTTGTCGAGGGGGATGGCTTCTTCGATGTAGTAGCAGTTACCTGCATCGGTGGTAGTCCAACTGTTTACAGTGATACCAGCAGGCATTTGGCCAGGAATCTGTGAGTTCATACCGTTGTTACCGATGCACAACTTCCAGGGGTAAGAAGCGTTGCTTACTTTTTCAAGCTTCAATACTGAAGAAGCGTTTGCTTCGTAGCTACCATTAGTGCTTACGTACTTCTGCGCACCTACGCTGAAGAGGTAGTAGTTGTCGCCGTTCTTGATGATTTGGAACTGCTGATTGGGGTCAGTCAAATCCTTACTTACTTTCTCAACGGCACTACCGTTGTTCGTACAAATTTCACCAGGAACTGCAGAACTGTACATCAGGAATGCACGTTCGCTCTGAATGAAATAGACCTTGTCGTTGCTGAGCTGCGCCAAGTCTGTCACTTTGTCAGCCCAAACGTGTGCTGCAGAGCACAACAGGGCGACGAGCATCAATAAGAGTTTTCTCATAAGATTGAATTAAATAATTAAAATTAAAAATTGTTGTAGATTTTTTATGATTTCTATTATGTATTGAAAAACAAAGTTAGAGTTTTTTCTTAACCTCAACAAAAAAACGGGAGGTAAATTGGTAAGTCGTAAAGTATTTGTGTTGATTCTGCTCAAAAAGCGCTTTGAAATTGGGTTGGTCTGTATAAAATAATGTATATTTGCATGAAGTACAATTATATAAATACATAAAACGTTTATGAAGAAGTTTTCTCTGCGAAATTTTCTTTTGGGAGTATCTTTTTTTGGTGTGAGCATGGCTTATGCGCAGACTCCCGAACCTATTCAAATCATTCCGATACCTGCACAGATGGAGCAGACGAAGGGCGTTTTTCAATTGCCTGAAAAGGTGGTAATAGCTTATGATGCAGCCTTTAAGGCGCAGGCAGAATATTTGCAGGAGGTGTTAGTGCAATCGACAGGCCGCGTTGCTGTGATGAAGGAAGGAAAGAGTAAGGGTACTATCGTGTTGAGTGCAGATGATAAGACTGGCATGAAGGCTGAGGGGTATCGCCTTTCGGTGACTCCCAAGGGCGTTCGAATTGTGGCTGCTGATGCGAGTGGCGCTTTTTATGGTATTCAGTCGTTGTTGCAACTTTTCCCTGCTGAAATATATTCTCAGAAGTGGCAGCGTAATGCTATTTGGGTGGCTCCGTGTGTAGAGATTCAGGATGCTCCCGAGCGTCCTTGGCGAGGCATGATGCTCGACGTAGCACGCTACTTCTACGACAAAGAGTTTGTGAAGAAGTACATCGACATGATGGCGATGTACAAGTTGAATAAACTTCAGTTTCACTTGATTGATGACTCAGGCTGGCGTCTTGAAATCAAGAAATATCCTCGCCTCACAGAGGTTGGCGCATGGGCAGGTACAGACACTAAGCGCCTTGGTGGTTTTTATACGCAAGATGATATTCGCGAGATGGTGGCGTATGCAAAGGTGCGAGGCGTAGAGCTGGTGCCTGAAATTGAGTTTCCAGCACATATTCTTTCTGCCGTGGTGGCTTATCCCTGGTTGAGCTGTACGGGCGTTCAGCATGAGCTGCCTACACGTCACTTCATCAGTCGTGACCTTCTTTGTGCAGGTAAGGAAACTTCAATTCAGTTCTTGCAGGATGTGTTGGAAGAAACTGCGGAATTATTTCCCTCCTCATATATTAATATTGGGGGTGATGAGGCTGTATATACACGTTGGGAAAAGTGTCCCGATTGTCAGGCACTCATGAAGCGCGAAGGCTTGAGTAAGGCTTCGGAGCTGCAAGGTTACCTGACAAATGTGGTAGCTAAGATGATGAAGAAAAAGAACCGCACGCTCATTGGTTGGGAAGAAATCATTATGCGCGGTAAGGTTGACGAACCTGTAGTGGCGCTTATTTGGCACAATGTGGCTGACTCTATTCATGCTACTAATACAGGACACAAGGCGATTCTGACGCCTGCAAGCCACATGTATTTTGACTTTCCAGAAAAATCAATCCCTGGCGAAGTGCAGGCTGCAGGATGGATGCCGCCCATTTCTTTGGAGAAGTGCTACTCGATGCCCGTAAACGATTATTCAGAAAACTCAACCGTGCTTGGTGTGCAGGCTTGCTATTGGAGCGATCAGTTTATTCATGGCACAGCATTGCAGGAAATTCCTTATCTTGACGAAAATCGTTCGGAAAACTATGCAGAGTATCTTACGTTCCCTCGTTTGCAGGCATTGAGTGAAGTGGCATGGAGCAAGCAGAATAAGCGTGACTTCGTTGACTTCCGCACTCGTCTGAGCAGCCACTTTGAGCGTTTGGATTATAAGGATTGCCATTATCGTTTGCCAGTGCCTCGCATCGAGAAGGAGGAAAAATTGGCTGATGGTAGTTTGCGATTTACTTTGGCTTGCGACGTTCCTGGAGCTACCATTAGATATTCGACAGACGGACATTATCCTACTGTTCACTCAGCAGTTTATACAGAGCCTATTGTTGTAGCAAAACGTGATGATTTGAGAGCGATAACAGTTGTATCGACAACGCAGTATTCTTTGCCATTGTATTTTGCGCCCGACTATTCGGCATATAAGCAATTCGGAGAACACGTATTCGGTTGGGAACCCCTCCGCGTACAGACAAAGCCTAGTGTGTGGAAGTTTGAAGTTACGGGTAAGGTGGCAGGCAATGCGACTTATGAGTTGACTATTGTTCCTACGCGTGGTGATAAGGCTTTGCGACTCGGAAAACTCAAACTTTGGAAGCGTCAGGAGTTGATGGCTGAAGTTTCAGCGGATAAGACATTGAAGGTGGGCGATGCCCCCGCAACTTATCGCTTTGAGCTCAAAGAATTTGAAGCAGGAACACCTTTCCATATCGAACTTGAAAGTTATGCTCCCGATGGTAATAACACTTCGGGATTGATGTTCCTTCGTAAGATTGAATAAGGAGGATAGATAGTTTTTTCTTACTGATAATTTTATTTTCAAGTAATGAAAATTAATTTTCTTCTCTTGAAAATAAAATTATCTCCCTTGAAAAAATGAATTGATTTGAAATTATTGTTTTTATAAACAAAACTTCGCCATCAGCTTAAGGAATCCAAAAGTTGATGGCGAAGTTTTTTGTTTGTAAACGAAAGACTATTTCTTAGGTTCTATCATGTCAATCTTCATTAGCGCACCGGTTACAGGCGAAAGTTGTATGCTCGTTTGGAGTTTTTTGTTGAAAAGGTCGCCTCCTAAGTGTTCGATACGGCCGAATTGTGCGAGTGGAGTTTCAATTTGTGCAAGCGTGTTCGACATGTCGTACACTCTGATGCGAGCAGTGCCTGGGAGACGGTAGCGAAGGTCGAGAATTTCGGTTGATTCTTTTTTATTAAGATGTTTTAATCCTTTTTTCTTTTCCTCCGTAGGAGTTTGCTCAACTGGTGCAGGGAGCGTTTTGAGGTCGAGAATATCAATAAAGTAGGGGACTCCTGCTAGGTCGTCGGCTTCAACGAGACCGAGGCGTGTAGAGAAGCGGAAGAGCACCTCACCTTTGACATCGGTGGTGGGAGGAATGTAGTCGAGTACGAATGTGTGGATTTCGCTCTCAGTAGTACCTTTGAAGAGTTGTAAGAGGGCTTCTTCTTGCTCTTCGAGGCTTTGTAGCATTAGGCGAAGCTGCTCTCCATCCTTGGGCATAAAGTCTGCTAAGCCTTTAGCAAGAAGAGAACGGTTTTCACGAATGTCGTATATCTCTGCGGCTGTGAGTTCTGCCATTTTAGGCACACTTCCTGCGGAAAGAATTTCTTGCGTCTTATATTTATCGGGGTCGAGGCGCTTGGTGTGTACTTTCTGCACAGAACCTTCTTGAAGTTCGTCTAATTCTTCAGCTTCGCAGTTAATGGAGAGTAAGCGTCCATCGGGAGCTAGGCGCACAAAGGGAGCTGTTGATTTGATGTTGTGTGCTATGGTATAAGCTTGTGTGGGGTCGGCTGCGCCGAGTGTTGACATCTCAACGCTCATTAAGTCCCAAATTTCTTTTTCGGCAAACACGACATCGCTGGTTCTGAGATAACGTTCGGCATAGTTGGCAAATGTTCCAGGCTTGTGGGTAGTGCGCTTTGCGGTGATGACGATTTGGAGTTTTGTAGTAGGCAAGAAGTAGGTAATGCCTTCTTTAGTTACGCCAGGGCGGTAGTCTCTGACTTCGGTTTGTGAAGTCGCGCTGGCCATGACGAGGGCGGAGAGACAGGTTGTGATGATTCGTTTCATATTGCGTAATCGAAGGAGTATGGTGGGGTTATGGTGGGCTTTAAGAATTAAGAACTGCAAGCTCTGAAGGCTGCGGGAAGGTGGCTGATAATGTCGGAGGCAATCAAACTGTGCTCTCCAAGCGTTGTGGCGGCGTTGTCGCCTGCAAGTCCGTGGATAAACACTCCTAACAGGCAAGTGTGGAGAGGTGAGTATCCTTGTGTTAGCAGTGATGTGAGTATGCCTGTAAGCACATCGCCTGCTCCAGCTGTTGCCATGCCCGAATTTCCTATTGTGTTGAAATAAATTTCGCCTGTAGGAGTGCAAATGGCTGTTGCATGTCCTTTCAGAATGACGTACGAACGACTAGTTTCTGAAAGTTGTTGCGCTTTTTGCAGTAAGGCATTGGAGGAAGTCGTTTTCCCCATAATTCTTTGTAACTCACCAGGATGTGGAGTCAGAATAGAGCCTTGTGGAAGTTGGGCGATGAGATGGCGGTGAGTGCTCAATAGGTTGAGAGCGTCGGCATCAATGACGAGGGGCTTCTTTGCCGTTTGAATGAGTTGCTGCAACGCCTTGCCTGTATCGTCGTGAGTGCCAATACCTGGACCTATTCCAATGCTGTCATAAATATCGAGGTTAGGGGGAATGGTTGTAATATGAGTGGCATTGGCATCATGGAGAACGATGGCTTCGGGAGTGGAAATTTGAAGAATGTCGTTGTTCTGAAAAGGAGTATGTACGGCTACTTTTCCAACGCCCGATCGTAAGCAGGCTTTTGCTGCAAGTATAGCAGCGCCTGCCATGCCATATTTCCCACTAATTAGCAATGCCGTACCGAAAGTCCCTTTGTGACCTGTTTTGCTCCGCTGTAAAATTAGTGGAGCGATGTCGTTTAATTCAATCGTATGGTATTTTGTTTCCATACGATTGGCTATGTCTTTGTTAAGTCCGATGTCGAGAATTGTTACTTCTCCATAGTAGGGAGTATTTCCGTCGAGCAGTAAAGATAGTTTGGGGTATTGGAAAGTGAAGGTATAGTCGGCTTGTACAATTGCTTCGGTATTGTTTTGCAAGTTGCTTTCGCACATGAGTCCTGAAGGCATGTCAATAGAAACGACTGTGGCAGGAGATGCATTGATGAATTTAGCCAATGATGCAAAGCCGCCTGAGAGTGGTTTGTTCAATCCAGTGCCAAAAAGTCCGTCGATAACGACCATGCCTTTATGTAAGAAGGGAGGCTCGAATTGTTCGTTTACTTCAAGAAAACGGATTCCTTGGAGTGCGGTTAAATGTTGTTTGCAAGCTTCGCAGTCTGCACTCAACTTGTGTTGAGGATTAAAGAGATAAGTGCTCACTTCATAACCCCTATCAATGAGGATGCGAGCAACAGCCAAAGCATCACCACCATTATTGCCCGGACCTGCAAAAATAACAACGGACGCATCCTCGGCCCAATGCTTACAGAACTCATCGCTAAAGGCGGTAGCTGCTCGTAGCATTAGGTCGAGGGAGGTTTCGTTGTTCGTTTCGATGGTGAGCCTGTCGAGCTCTCGCATTTGTTGTGCAGAAAGCACTTTCATATTCCGGATTGTGGCTTAAAAGGGTGGGGCTGCGTTTAGAATTTCCACCAAGGCTTTTTCTTTTCTTCGGGCATGCCGCCTTGCATTTGTTCCATCAGATATTCCTGGTAAGTGATTTTTCGGCTAATGAGTTGATAAATCACACCCCAGTCAGGAAGGCCACCTACGTTGCGGTCGTCAATAAACATTTTTGCTTTGAGCTTGCGGCTGTAGGCTGCATTGCTGTTGCGATCTTCGTTGTCGCCATCTTCGTCGAAGTTGCGGTTGACAGCATAGAAGCGCAGACCGCGTTCTTCGCACCACTTTACAGCGTCTTCTAGAAGCTGACCTTCTCTCACAGACCAAAGGATGAGGCGATGGCCGTCGTCAGAAAGGCGTTTAAGGGTTTCGATGGCAAAGGGGATTTCTTTGCCTATTTCGGGATAACGGTGCTCAACGATAGTACCGTCAAAATCAACTGCTATGATCATATAGTTGGTGTTTTTTTAAAAGAAAAGTGTGTTATGCGTGTTCTGCTAGCTTCATTAGGTATTGGCCATATTGATTTTTAATCATAGGTTGTGCCAATTCTATGAGCTTTTCGCGAGTAATCCAACCTTGTTCGTAAGCGATGCCTTCGAGACAAGCCACTTTGAGCCCCGTACGCTTTTCGATAACTTCAATGAAAGTTGAGGCTTCTGAAAGGCTGTCGTGTGTACCCGTGTCGAGCCATGCGAAGCCGCGTCCGAGTGTTTGCACCATGAGTTCGTCGTCTTCGAGGAAGTGTTGATTTACTGTCGTGATCTCGAGTTCTCCGCGTGCTGAGGGCTTGATGTTCTTTGCTACATCAACAACCTTATTGGGATAGAAGTAGAGGCCTACAACAGCATAGTCGGACTTAGGCTTGAGGGGCTTTTCCTCAATGCTCTTGCAGTTGCCGTTTTCGTCAAACTCTACAACGCCGTAGCGCTCGGGGTCGTTGACACGGTAGCCAAAGACAGTAGCTTTGTTGTCGCGTTCGGCTGTTTCGACAGCAGTGCGAAGCATGTGGCGGAGGTTGCTTCCGTGGAAGATGTTATCGCCTAAGACGAGGCAAGCGCAGTCATCACCCACGAACTCTTCACCAATAATGAAGGCTTGTGCCAGACCATCGGGCGAGGGCTGTTCGGCATACGTAAAGTTCACGCCATAGTCCGAACCATCGCCAAGCAGACGCTTGAAGCCTGGAAGGTCTTGAGGTGTTGATATAATCAATATGTCGCGAATGCCAGCAAGCATCAATACGGAAATGGGATAGTAAACCATGGGCTTATCAAAGATGGGGATAAGCTGCTTACTGATTCCTTTTGTGATGGGGTAAAGGCGTGTGCCGCTACCTCCTGCAAGAACGATTCCTTTCATAGTTTATGAGGTTGTGAGGTTGTTAAGAGGAAATTCTAGAGTATCTAGACTTTCTAGAAAATATAGAAACTCTAGAATATATAAAAATGGCTTTACTCTTCCAACTTGCGATAGCGGATGCGTTTAGGCTCTTCGATACCGAGGCGCTTAGCCTTATTTACTTCGTAGTCAGAATATGAACCTTCAAAGAAGAATACGTTGCCGTCGCCTTCGAAAGCAAGGATGTGTGTGCAGATACGGTCGAGGAACCAACGGTCGTGGCTGATGACAACGGCGCAACCTGCGAAGGCTTCAAGGCCTTCTTCGAGTGCACGGAGTGTGTTGACGTCGATGTCGTTGGTAGGTTCGTCGAGCAAAAGGACGTTGCCTTCCTGCTTCAGAGCGAGAGCAAGGTGAAGGCGGTTGCGTTCACCACCAGAGAGTACACCACACTTCTTTTCCTGGTCAGCCCCCGAGAAATTGAAACGGCTGAGGTAAGCGCGTGCGTTGATTTCTCTGCCACCCATACGCATGAGTTCAGCACCGCCACTGATAACTTCGTAAACAGACTTTGCAGGGTCGATGTCCTTGTGCTGTTGGTCAACGTAAGCGAGTTTCACTGTTTCGCCCACTTCGAACGTACCAGCATCCGCTTTTTCGAGTTCCATGATGAGGCGGAAAAGTGTAGTCTTACCCGCACCGTTAGGACCAATCACACCGATGATGCCGTTAGGCGGAAGCATGAAGTTGAGGTCGCCAAAGAGTTGCTTGTTGCCAAAGGCTTTTGCCACGTGTTGCGCTTCGATAACCTTGTTGCCGAGGCGTGGTCCGTTGGGTATGAAGATTTCGAGTTTCTGTTCCTTTTCCTTCTGGTCTTCACCAAGAAGTTTGTCGTACGAGTTCAAACGTGCCTTACCCTTAGCCTGACGAGCCTTGGGAGCCATGCGCACCCATTCCAATTCGCGCTCGAGTGTCTTGCGGCGTTTGCTTGCCACCTTTTCTTCCATCTCCATGCGCTTAGACTTCTGCTCAAGCCAAGAAGAGTAGTTGCCCTTCCAGGGAATACCTTCGCCACGGTCGAGTTCGAGAATCCAACCAGCTACGTCGTCGAGGAAGTATCGGTCGTGGGTAACAGCGATAACAGTACCTTCGTACTGGTTGAGGTGCTGTTCCAACCAGTCAATACTTTCAGCATCCAAGTGGTTGGTAGGTTCATCGAGAAGGAGCACGTCGGGCTTCTGGAGGAGCAAACGGCAGAGTGCTACGCGGCGACGTTCACCACCCGAAAGATGTTCTGCCGTACGGTCGGGCTCGGGGCAACGAAGTGCTGCCATGGCGCGTTCAAGACGGCTGTCGAGATTCCAAGCGTCTGTAGCGTCGATGATGTCCTGAAGTTCACCTTGACGAACGAAGAGTTGGTTCATCTTATCTTCGTCCTCATAGTATTCGGGGAGACCAAACTTTTGATTGATTTCTTCGTACTCTGCAAGTGCATCGACAATGTGTTGTACACCTTCCTGCACAATTTCGCGAACAGTCTTCTTATCGTCGAGCTGTGGTTCCTGAGGAAGATAACCAACGCTGTAGCCAGGAGAGAATACAACTTCACCCTGATAGTCGTTGTCAAGGCCTGCAATGATTTTCATCAAAGTAGATTTACCCGCACCATTCAAACCTATGATACCAATCTTTGCGCCATAGAAGAAGCTGAGGTAAATATCTTTAAGAATTGTCTTGTTTGTTTGCTTGATGGTCTTGGTCAAACCTACCATCGAGAAGATAATTTTCTTATCGTCAACTGTAGCCATGTTATGTAATATTTAAAATTTCATAAAATTTATTGTTGTGCACAATAATAGGCAATGCACACGTGTATCTTACTATTAAATGCAAAAATACAAATTTGTTTTAACACTTTCGTAAAATATTTTAGTTTAGTGGATAATTTTCCTTTATTATTTATACTTCACATTCCAAAATAAATAGAAAAGCTTAAAACATTTCGTGCTCAAAAAAAATATGAAATATTCTGCGAAAAAAATCTTTTCTCTTTTTTGCAGAAAAAATGAAAATCTGTACTTTTGCGCTGAAAAAATACATTTATTTATTCAGAAGCCTTATGAAACAAGACATGATTGTCATTCTTGACTTGGGTAGCCACGAAAATACGGTGGTAGCTCGCGCAATTCGCGCACTCGGTGTGTACAGTGAAATCTATCCCCACGACATTACAGCAGCAGAGCTCAAAGCATTGCCAAACGTTAAGGGTATCATCATCAATGGTGGTCCTAATAACGTTATCGACGGTGTAGAAATCGATGTCCTCCCCGAAATCTATGAAGCAGGTTATCCTGTTATTGCAGCAGGTCATGCAAAAGCAACTTGCGCTGTGAGCCTTCCCCAATTTGAAAATGACGAAGAGGCTATCAAGGCTGCAGTAAAAGGCTTCGTGTTCGACACTTGCAAGGCTGAAGCTAACTGGAATATGAAGAACTTCGTTGCCGACCAGGTGGAACTCATCCGTCGTCAGGTGGGCGATAAGAAGGTGCTCCTCGCCCTCTCAGGTGGTGTTGATAGCTCTGTAGTAGCAGCACTCTTGCTTAAGGCGATTGGCGAAAACCTCGTTTGCGTACACGTGAACCACGGCCTTATGCGTAAGGGCGAATCAGAAGATGTTGTTGAAGTATTCCGCAACCAGCTC
>JAZLDQ010000085.1:0-7314 GCA_045614785.1 Alloprevotella sp. | reverse complement strand
CCAGTTCGACCTCCAACTCCCCGAAGGTATTGAAGTTGTTTACGACGAAGACGAAGAATACTATCTCGTTGAAGCAGGTTCTCGCTTGAAGAGATCGTACGTAGTAGATAGCAACAAGTTCGACAACGGTATCTTTAGAGTATTAGCTTATAGCAACAAGAACGAACCTGTTAAGGGAACTTCTGGCGATATTGTTAAGATTACCCTTAAGGCAGCGGATACATTGGCTGATGGTATCTATACCCTCAACTTTATGGAAACAACGCTTACAAAGGATGTAGAAGGAGAAAGCGTTAGTGTTTATCCTGAAAACACTTCATGTGCTATTAGCGTAGGCAATGCTACTGGCATCAATAGCATCGATGCGGCTGGCAAGGGTCAAACAATCTACGACCTCTACGGCCGTCCTACAAACGCTAAGCAGCGTGGCATCTACATCATCAACGGTAAGAAGGTGATTAAGTAAGAAAGAATCCTCTCTGTTTCAGAGATATATTATTAGAAAGGGCGCACCCGTAAAAAGGTGTGCCCTTTCTTTTTTATTTCACAAAAGTTTCCGTAATTTTGTAGCACAATAGTATATATAACAATTGAGCACAAAATAAGATTGCTATGAATAAATTCTTACTTTCATTAATGGCGCTTGTGGCAGGAGTAGCGATGGCGCAGCAGCAAGCAGATGGCGATGACGCGGCAATACAACGCCTTAGCGAACTCGTTTCGAATGCAGAAAAGAGCCTTTCGGCCGGAAAGACCTACGTGCCTGTTGGCGTTGAGCCCGACGGCAATTTCCCCGACCATGGCTATGTGCGCCTAAGCTATAATGACGACACCTTTGAGGCCACTATCAACGTGATATGCAATGCGCCTGAGCTCACAGAGGGCGAGCTGACATCGCTTGCCGACGACGATTACTACACTTATTTCCACTCTAACTGGAGCAATTTCGAAGATTCGGAAGTGCCCCACAACCTCATTGTTGACCTGGGCGAAGGCAATTCACTCAGCGCCATTGCCGTAAAGGTGCTTAAGCGAAACACTTCTACTTACAACGCAAACCGTGCACCTACCGAATGGGTGGTTTATGGCTCCAACGATGATGGCGACAATAAGCATTGGATGCGCGAAACCATGCTTTACCTCGACTACAGCTACGACTACACCAAGATTTTTGACTACGACGGCTATCAGTATATGAACCAAGTGGCAAACGGCATCGGCTTCGGCATGGCCGGACTCAGCCAGGCGTATCGCTACCTTCGTTTCGACGCAGTCAACAATCTCAACGACGAGAAAAACTATTTCTTTGCCCTCTCCGAATTTGGAGTGTGGGAAGCCAAGTTAGATAACAATTCATCTACTGACGATGAAGTGCCCCAAGAGGTGATGGACTACCTGCTTGCTGAATTGGAGAATGCGAAGAACGCATTGTCAAACGGCACTGTCACAACCGCTCAAGTCCTCGCCATGCAAGCGGCCTACGAAGCATACCTCTGCGCTGCCTACGCCCCCGACATGGATCATCCCAACCTTATCTATGCTGACGACGCAGAAGTAGCGCCCGGAACTACTTATCAGCTCCCCATCTTGCTCAACAACGTAGACGAGCTTACTGCCTTCCAGTTCGACCTCTACTTGCCTGACGGCATAACTTTGGCTACGCAAACCGAAACGGGTGAAGAATCAGTGAATTTTGAAAAAACAGCACGCCTCGACGAAAGCCACGAAGTGGCCTACTCCGTGGTGAGCGACGGAGCTTTTCGCATCATAGGCTACTCACTCGCTAATGCCACTATTGAGGGCAACGAAGGCGCCATCCTCTACCTGCCCATTACGCTCAGCGCCGACGCCACGGCGGCTTATCACACCATCTCTATCCGCAACATTCGCCTGTCGGCCACGGATAAGCAAGTACACAAGGTTGAGGGCATCACCGCACGCATATTGAAGGGTGAAGCAGACGCGCCAACGGCCACCGACCCTGCACTCTACGAAAACGTCATCTACGGTGAAGACATCGAAATCTGTGCTGGCAAGGAATTCGTACTCCCCATCCTGATGCGCAACACGGAAGACATCATCTCCTTCCAAGTTGACCTCTATCTCCCCGAAGGCATCACACCGAAGATTGATGAAGAGGGCTACATTGTAGCCGAAACCAATAACGACCGCGTGGCTCGCTCGTTTAACTTCGAAAGTACATTGACACCACAGGGCTACACTCGCTTCATTTGCTACTCAATGCGCAACATTCCAATAGAAGGAACAGAAGGCGAAATCTTTAATGTGACATTAGTAGCCGATGAAAACCTCGCTGATGGCGATTATGAAATATCATACAAGAATACCGTAATGACAAAGACCGACGCAAAGACAGCGTTCGAAGTAGAACATGTTACTTCTAAAGTCACTGTGACATCATTGCGCGTAGGCGACGTCAATGGCGATGGAAACATCAACGTGTCCGACGTGTCGTCGATCGTTAGTATATTGCTCAATTCCGACAATCCAACTTACAATAAGGCTGCGGACGTCAATGGCGATGGAAACATCAACGTGTCCGACGTGTCGGCTATTGTGAATATGCTGCTGGCTGGACAATAAATAAAGAAACATCTAGCAGCAAAGTGATAGAAATCTGCGTCGGCTCATGCGCATATGAATTGTCAGGAAGACCCCGATAAGTACGAGAAAAACAACACAAAAGGGTAAGACTTTGTGACACTAAAGCAGACAAAAGCAGTTTAAAAAGCAATCAAAGCAGATTTGGATTTCTTGCGAAAATGTTGTATCTTTGTACTACAAGGAGGAAACTACGCCGTTTCCTCCTTTTTTTGGCTCAAAAATAGCCAAAAAGACCTCAAAGGTCATTTAATTTTCTTCAAACATCGGAGAAAAGATCTTTGATGTCGTTTCTCCGATGTCGTATTTCATAATTTTTACCCTCAATTTTGCTCTCAAAACCTCTAAATTCAGACGAAAAATAACTTTTTTGAAAAAAATGCACGTTTCTAAAGCAGAATAAAGAGCAACGGGATTTTTGATAGAGTACAGAGCGTTTATAGAGTACAGATAACAGAGTACAGATAACAGAGTACAGAGTACAACTGCCATCCGGAAACATTTCAACGAGTGAGCCAAACTAATTTCTCCTCCTGAGTTAGCTAATCTTTGCCCACTTGTTAGTTCTTCAGGTAGGGGGGTCAAAATTGATAATATTACAAAGACTAAAAAGAATAAAGCACTTTGCTGATTATTAGTGTCTTACAATTTCTATTTTAATCCAAAAAATTGCTTGGTGATGACGCTGAAGGCGTCTCCGCTCAGTAACCGGGGCGTGCGAGCGAGGAGCGAGTACCCCCGGCTGAGAAAACCTCTAAGATGCACCCTGGAGGGGTGCCCCAACATCTAGTCCTATAAAAGGGGCACACCCTTCGGGGTGCATCAACCAGATACCACTTACCCCCGGGTATTCGCTTCGCTCAAACCCGGTTATTGAGCGGAGACACCTTCGGCGTCTTGACCATCCGGATTAGCAAATTTTGATTCTAAATACGACTCAAAACTGTCTCATCTTTTCTTACAATTTTACCCCCCCCTCTCTTAAATCGTATTTAAAATTGGTAATAATGCCAATTTTGAACACCCATTCTATTAAGGCCCATTTCGAGATGAACAATGCAAAAAAAGGATGTGACACGTGTCACATCCTTTTTATATATTATCTAAAAACGAAATATTGTCTATCGCCGTTACTTAGCATAATGTATTTTCATGCCTATAATAAGTACACCGAGATTGGGGTCATAGTCGGTTGAGTTATAGCACGATTTGTTGGAGATGTAAACGTAGCATTCCTTTCCGTGATACTTCGTGGGAATGTCAAAGAGGAGAGGAAATTCGCTTATTGACTCCATGTAATTGTTGTAGGCTGAATTTTCCTTTGAGGTACCGATATATGTTGCGGCATTCAACTCATCGACAGAAGTAATTTCGTTTTCTGATACGTACACTTCAAAATGACCTGGATAATCCTTCATTCCGAAAAAATGTTGCATCTGTATAGCATTGATTTCAATTTGAGGATGTTTCATGCCGTCAAAATCAAGTTTAGCGCCTGCTATGTTATGTACGGAATTGGTTCGTAACGAAGCACTTAATTGCGTAAACAACACTTTGCTATCAAAAGGACTGGACACCAAACCGCAAAAGCCTTCCCCCACAAGTTTGCTCATATCCCCAACCATAAAGCTTTCGGCACTTTCGTGCGAAGCAGCGAGTCGATGGCGTGATGAGAACAACGATTCAATACTTGCTACGGAGCTAAAGTCGAAATTATAGACCATGTCTCGAACAGGCTCTACTTCTTCGGGGTCTGGCTGATTCATTGGCAACAAGAGCGACTGGGGCTGAGCTTCCAAGTTGTTCTGATGTTCAGCTGTCAAATCGTCCACAACGCCGAAGGCGCTCTTGGGAAGCTGGAAGCGCCAACGTGCTTCGTTCCATGCAATGTTCTGAGGTTCGTTGCCTGCAGCTTCATTGTTACCTTCGTAATTGCGGTCGAGGTCCATCTGCCAACGACGGTGGTCGAAGTAAGAGAAGCCTTCACCCCAAAGCTCAATGCGACGCTGCTTGCGGATTTCAGCCTTAGTAACGTTGCCATCGAACGACGTGTTACGATTCTGGATAAACTGCTGGAAGAGGGCATCGGCCTCAGCCTGTTTGCCTGCCATGATGAGGGCTTCGATTTCGGTGAGGTAAAGCTCAGAAGCACGCATGTAGATGACATCGCCCAAGAAGTCGTTTACCTGCTTGAACTTCTTGTTGGCATAAGGAGGAATTGTCCAAGAATCATATTGAGTATGTACTTGGTAGAACAAATCCTTGCGCACGTCGGAAGCAGGGATGCTGTTGTAAAGCTTTGCATCAATGAGCTGGAATGCACCAACTTGTCCGCCATAACCGGTGCTCTGCGCGCAAAGCCATGATTGAAATGATGCGTAAAAATCAGTGTTTTCAGTAGTCACATCTTGCCCCCAAAGCACTTCGCAGTTTTCGATGTCTTGATAGTTAGCGTCGTAAGCTTCCTGGAAGGTCATCAAAGTATAGTTTTGACGAGCAGCACGCGCCTTTTCAGCAGCCTTCGCCCATTCGCACTCTACGAGGTAGAGGCGAGAGAGCATGCCCTGCACCACTTCCTTATTGATTTCGTTCTTCGAGCTGCGCTGCCAGCCTTCGAGCATCTTTTCTGCGTTCAAAAGGTCGGCTTCAGCCTGGTCGAACACCTGCTTCACAGTGGCGCGCGAGTAGATGGACGTTTCGTAGTCCGAGAGCACGATGGGCACGCAAGGTTCGTCTTGCGACGTAGCGTAAGTGTGTTGGAAGAACTGCGCCAGGTAGAAATAGCTGATGCCGCGAAGCGCATAACACTGCGCAAGGATGGGCAGAACGTTTGTCTTATCGACTGCAGTAACGCCACTGGAGATGATAAAGTTGGCTTCACCAATGATGTTATAGAAGAACGTCCATAAACCAGAGCTACGAATATACTGTTCTCCATAATAATCTATGTTATGGTCATATTTCCAAGGGTCGCTCGACATGTACAAACTCATATCGTTGCTCATCATGTTGGAAAGCATCATCACTCCTCTAAAACCTTGAATCATATGAGCATTAATGCTGTTAGTTCCTGCCCAATCATAGCTATACCAATTGTCGTAAAGCTTGTCCATGCTTATAGCATGATGCTTAACGCTGGCTACGGCTGTTTCGCCATCTTTATTACTGAAAACGACGTTACCCTTCTTCTCAGAAGTTCCGAAATGAGGAGTCAGCGTAAAGCCTGCGTACGAAGAGTAGCTGCCAAGCATGCGACCAGGGTCTTTATCGCTCAGCTTTTCAACTTCTTCGTAAAGCGCTTGGTAGTTGGTCGTGTCGTTTTGGCTATCCATTGTGACGAAATAATTTAAATCCATCCAGATTGGATAACTTTGCAATGTAACGTCATAGCAAGGCACTACTCCTATCGAAACTCGGTTCGTGGTATATTCATTTTTACCTAACCAGTCGCGAGAGTAATAATAGTAATTATCATACTCATAATTTTCTGTTAATGAAGTAGGACCATCCCATTTTCCACCATTGTAGTATTCATCAGTTGCGAACGAGAACTTGTCGGCAATCTGAACAACGTGATAGCTCGCGCTTACTCCTTCAGCCGTAACCGTAACTTTGGCGCTGCGCGATTTGCCTGTAAAGTTAGGCTTTGTCCAGAGGCGAACCAACTTTTCTTCCTGCGAGGAAAGATTATTGTTGATAAGAGTATGCGCAAATAGCCAGTCGGCGCTTGTCTTGACCTCTATGGGACGATTACTCTTTAAATAAAGGTAATCTGAAACTCCCATACCGCCACGCATGATGACAGTATCACCAGGCATGATTTGACCATTAGCTGATTCGCCAATATAGGGAGTAGAGTCGAACTCAATGCGTGTGTCGGCATTGATGGGAAGAATTTCGTAGGTTCGGTCTTTGTGGAACACGTGGAGCGCCTTGTCTTCCTGTTCCTGAGCCGCGAGAGGAGCCACACTCATGCTTGCGATGAGGGTGCAACTCAATATATGATTGAATATCTTTTTCATTTCTTGAAAGTGTTGGCGTTCACATTTTGCTATATAGATGACGACATCTAGAGAAGTATGTGTGAACGAGGTTTTCTTTTAAAGTTGTTGCACGCTGTGCTACTTCACCACCTTCTGGTTATTGATGATGTAAACACCACGCTGCTTAGCGTTAGTAGGACGTCCCATAAGGTCGTAGATAACTTGACGCTTGCCAGCTGCATCTACGGCTTCGATGCCTGTAGCGTTGCCTACGCTAACAGCGCATGAAGTGTTTTCAGGATAAACACTAACGCTATTGCCTTCTACATCCTTTGTAAGCGTTGTTTCCATAAAGTTGAGGGTATAGATACCATCAGCCAATGTGTCGGCAGCCTTAAGGGTAATCTTAACAATATCGCCTGAAGTTCCCTTGACAGGTTCGTTCTTTTAGCTATAAGCTAATACTCTAAAGATACCGTTGTCGAACTTGTTGCTATCAACTACGTACGATCTCTTCAAACGAGAACCTGCTTCAACGAGGTAGTATTCTTCGTCTTCGTCGTAAACAACTTCAATACCTTCGGGGAGTTGGAGGTCGAACTGGAAGCTGATGACTTCCAAATCGGGGTTGTTAAGATTTACGAGGATTTCCTTTTCTTCACCGGGGTTGATTTGGAAAGGCTCGATGAATACTGAAGAAGCAACTTCG
>JAZLDQ010000084.1:0-6780 GCA_045614785.1 Alloprevotella sp. | reverse complement strand
TGGTGGTGAATACAAGGAACTTCCCGTTGATGCAGCTTGGGCAAATCTTCCCGCTGACGAAGTTGTGGCAAACAACGATCCCGAATTCATCAACAACGTAGTACGTCCTATCAATGCACAGAATGGCGACTTGCTCCCCGTTTCAGCATTCAAGGGTTACGAAGACGGTACTTGGCCCCAGGGCACTTCTGCTTATGAAAAGCGCGGCGTAAGTGCCTTCGTTCCTACTTGGGAAGCCGACAACTGTATCCAGTGTAACAAGTGTGCGTACGTTTGTCCTCACGCTTGCATCCGTCCCTTCGTGATGAACGACGAAGAAGCAGCAGGCTTCAACGCTCCGACACTCGAAATCAAGGCACCCGCTGCCATCAAGGGTATGAAGTTCCGCATGCAGGTAGGCGTTATGGACTGCTTGGGTTGCGGTAACTGTGTGGACGTTTGTCCCGGTTCGCCCAAGACGGGTCCCGGCCTCAAGATGGTGCCCCTCCAGCAGGAATTGGACGAAGCTGCTAACTGGGATTACTGCGTTGCGAACGTTAAGAGCAAGCAAGATCTCCTCGATATCAAGAGCAATGTGCGCGTAAGCCAGTTTGCTACACCTCTCTTCCAGTTCTCTGGCGCTTGTTCGGGTTGTGGTGAAACACCTTATGTGAAGCTCGTTTCTCAACTCTTCGGCGACCGCCAGATGGTGGCTAACGCTACAGGTTGTTCTTCAATCTACTCAGGTTCTATCCCCTCAACTCCTTATACAACTAACGAAAAGGGTCAGGGTCCTGCGTGGGCAAACTCACTCTTCGAAGACTTCTGCGAATTCGGTCTCGGTATGACACTCGCAAACAAGAAGATGCGCCTCCGCCTCGAAGACCTCTTGAAGAAGGTTGCGATGTGCGATTGCTCATGCAACGAAATGAAGGAACTCGCGCAGCAGTGGATTGACAATAAGGAAGATGCTGACAAGACTAAGGCTATTGCCGAACAGATGAAGCCTCTTATCGCAGCTGGCGTTGCTGCGGGTCACGAAATGGCAAAGCAACTTGATGAACTCTCTCACTACCTCGTAAAGCGTAGCCAGTGGATTATCGGTGGTGACGGTGCTTCTTACGACATCGGTTACGGTGGTCTCGACCATGTGATTGCTTCAGGCGAAGACGTAAATATCCTCGTGCTCGACACAGAAGTTTACTCTAACACAGGTGGTCAGTCTTCTAAGGCAACTCCTCTTGGTGCAATTGCGAAGTTCGCTGCTTCAGGTAAGCGCATCCGCAAGAAGGACCTCGGTATGATTGCTACAACCTACGGTTACGTATATGTAGCACAGATTGCTATGGGTGCCGACCAGGCACAGTGCCTCAAGGCTCTCCGCGAAGCAGAAGCTTATCCCGGTCCCTCATTGGTAATTGCTTACGCTCCCTGTATCAACCACGGTCTCAAGAAGGGTATGGGCAAGGCACAGGCAGAAGAAGCAGCAGCTGTAGAATGCGGTTACTGGCACCTCTGGCGCTACAATCCCGCTCTCGAAGCCGAAGGCAAGAACCCCTTCCAGCTCGACTCTAAGGACCCCCAGTGGGACAAGTTCCAAGATTACCTCAAGGGCGAAGTGCGCTTCCTCTCTGTATTGAAGCAATATCCCGACGAAGCCGAAGAACTTTTCGCTGCTTGTCAGGAAATGGCGAAGAAGCGTTACCAAAGCTATGTGCGCATGACTAAGATGGATTGGTCAGAATAACCAATATTGACAAAAAGTGGGTGTCGCTCTGAAGGTGACACCCACTTTTTTTAAGGCAACAATACAGAAGTCACTCTCCCCTATCATTACCTCAGTACTGAACACAACACCAATAGGGCAAGCACACCGACGGGCAAACCGCAAATGGTCCGCCCGTCGTTTTTTCCAATGTTTATTTCCGTATTGCTTTTTACTTCACCAACACCTTCTTGCCATTGATGATGTAGAGGCCCTTAGTAGGCGCGCTCTGCAACTTGCGTTTCATAATAAATATGTATTAATTAATAAATATTGAAAATTTCAAAGTGTTGGAATTTCATCCGAATGGTGTAGGGGCCACTTTATGTCGGCCCGTACGCCGAAACGGCGTAATGAATTGTGCGGTTTATTTTGACGCGCAATCGCCAATTATTGTTGCGTGTGCGCAATTGTTTTGTGCAGACGTGTATTCGCCCCTTGTGGGACGACGGGCCAACATAAAGTGGCCCCTACAGCATCCGCAATGGCTCGGCATCCAATTTGTATGCTCATCGCGCATTCTGCGTAAGAAAGAGAAAGATTCGCCGGTTTATTGCGTGGCGACATATCTTTCAATTGCCATCACGCGGTTACAAATTTACGCAAATTACTGAAACTGACAAGGTTTAAGAAAATTTAAAATAGGAGAATGGTCGAAAATCCTTCCTGCCACAGAAGAAATTGTAATTGCGTTTTTCGACCCTGATATATTTTATACTTTAAATCCTAAGTTGCGACTTGGTGGAGTGAAATAAAAATGGTTATTTTGCATTGGGTAACAACATGCGAGCATACACATTATTTAATAATGAAGAAACACGCTCCATTGTTGGAAGCTTTAAAACATATGGACAAACTTACAACACATACCGACAGCCGCGGCAGTCTTACTATCGTTGAGGAGAACAAGGATTTTCCCTTCACCATGCATCGTGCATACTGGCTACACAGTGTGCCCGAGGGTGCTGTACGAGGACACCATGCAAGCACGTCTTGTTATGAATACCTCATTGCTGTGAGCGGTAGTGTTGATATCTTGTTAGAAGATGCTGAAGGGCGCCGTTCTTACCATTTGGTAGGGAAAGACAAGGGTTTGTTAGTGCCTCCCTATACATGGATTGAACTTTCGAACTTCTCAGCCGACGCCGTACTTATGGTACTGGCTTCGGACAGCTACCGACTTGAAACTTACATCAATGATTACGATGAATTCTTAAGGAGCATCCATAAGAAATTCTGACTATGAAAGAATCTCCGACCATAAATATTGTGCACTACGAACCTTCTCTAAAAGATTCGTGGAACAACTTTGTAGTCCACTCGCGCAATGGTACTTTCCTCCTCCAACGGGAATTTATGGACTATCACGCACATCGCTTCAAGGACCACTCACTGATGTTCTACAAAGGGGCGGAATTAGTAGCCCTGCTGCCTGCCGAAGAGAGCGAGTCAACACTGTGGTCACACCGAGGATTGACCTATGGGGGCCTACTGTTGGCGCCAAAGACTACGGCAGCAACAACGTTGCAAGTCGTCACGGCCTTCATTGACTTCCTGCGTGTGCACACCTCTATCAATAAGTTTGTATTCAGCCCCGTGCCCACCTTCTACGCCACTTACCCCTGCGAGGAGGAGCGATACGCCTTCTTCCGCCATGGAGCCGTGCGTACGCAGTGCAAACTCTCATCTGTGATTCCACTGTCGGAGCGCTACCCTTACGCAAGCCTTCGCCGCCGCAAAATACGCAGTTTCGAGAAATCCGGACTGCAAATCATTGAAGACGAAAAGTTTGACCTTTTCTGGACGGTATTAGCGGAAAACCTACAGCTGCGCCATCACACAAATCCCGTCCACACGGTTGAAGAAATAACATTGCTGCACCAGCGATTTCCGGAGCACATCCGTCTCCATAGGGTTACGAACAACGCCGGAGAAACCGTAGCTGGGGCCGTTGTATTCGAAACGACAACAACTGCCCACGTGCAATACATCGCCTCGACCGAAGGGGGGAGAAATTCAGGCGCTCTCGACGGCCTCTTCGACCACTTGATTGGCACACGCTATGCCCACAAGCGCTACTTCGACTTCGGCATCAGCGTAGAACAAGGCGGATGGGTGCTCAACGAAGGACTCATCCATCAGAAGGAGGGGTTCGGTGCGCGTGGAGCCGTTTATGAAACCTATGAAATTACGATTCAACGCTAATATATTACTCAGTTTTCGCTGAGCTACAGTTGAGTATGGTTGTTAGGTCGCTTCGCTTTAAGGTTATGAGAGCTGTTCAGACTTTTAGTTCTTAAAAAAATACCCAAACCGAATGGCAAACCTTAAAACCTTACAACCTAAAACCTTATAACCTAAGAAGTTGAGCACCCAGCGAAACTTCTGTAAACAACTTATTACCACAACAATAGCATTAACACTTATGTATGCGTGGTTAGAAGATACGATTTTCGTACATTCAGCCGTTCAGGCGGTTATTATCATATGCCTCATTTGTGCATTGGGGCTTAGTTTAGGAAAAATCAAAGTGCGCGGCATTTCGTTTGGCGTAGCCTTTGTGTTTTTCATTGGCATCCTCGCCGGAAGCCTTGGTTTGAAGATTGACGCACAGATGCTCAGCTATGCCGAATCATTTGGCTTAGTACTCTTTGTTTACACACTGGGACTTCAGGTTGGTCCCGGCTTTATCAGCACCTTCCGTACAGGGGGCACACAGCTCAATATGCTTGCAACAGGCGTTGTGTTTATCGGCACAGCCATGCTGCTGGGCATCGTATGGGGCTTCGACTACAACCTGGCCGACATGATGGGCGTGCTCTGCGGAGCCACCACCAATACGCCTGCACTCGGTGCTGCTCAGCAAACGCTGAAGATGATTAACGAGCCTTCAGCAGGCGCCGCACTGAGTTGTGCTGTAACTTATCCGCTTGGTATGTTGGGCGTCATAATCGCCATCATGCTGATGAAGAGTTGGCTCCTGCGCCACGAGCGCTCCAACGAGCCAAAGCCTCAGGGCGAAGCCTTCATCGCATCGTTCTTCGTGCAGAACCCCGCCGTTTTCAACAAGCCCCTTTCGCAAATCGCAAAATTCGACGAGTCGAAGTTTGTCATCACCCGTTTGTGGCGTGGCGAAACGGCAATCCTGCCCTCTTCAACAACGATTGTTGAAAAAGGCGACCGCATCCTCGTTATTACCGAAAAGAAATACGTAGATCAACTCACAGTCGTCTTTGGCGAACTGGACAGAACCGACTGGAATGCCAAAGACGTCGATTGGAACTCACTAGACGCGAAACTTGTGTCGCAAAACATCCTGGTGACACGCTCACACGTCAACGGCAGACGCCTAGGAGAACTACAGCTGCGCACACGCTACGGAGTGAACGTGAGCCGCGTGAAGCGTGCCGGCTTATTGCTCGTTGCCAAGCCCGACCTCGTAATCCGCATGGGCGACCGCATCACCGTCGTGGGCGAAAAAGAGCGCCTCAACCAAGTGGCAGAAGAATTGGGCAACGCCGTAAAGGTGCTCAATGAGCCCAACATGGTGACGATATTTATCGGCATAGTGCTCGGCTTGCTCTTAGGATGCATTCCCTTCCACATCCCATCAATGTCGTTCCCCGTGCGCTTAGGTTTAGCAGGCGGCCCCATCCTCATGGGCATCCTCATCGGAGCTTACGGGCCGCGCCTTCACATGGTGGCCTACACAACCACAAGTGCAAACCTCATGCTTCGCTCCTTGGGGCTCTCCATGTATTTGGCCTGCCTTGGACTCGATGCTGGCGCAGAGTTTATCACCACCGTAATGCAACCACAAGCCCTCGCATGGGTGGGTTGGGGCATGGCCATCACCTTTGTGCCCGTCATCATCATGGGCGTTGTTTCGGTCGTATGCTTCAAGAAGAGCGTGCCCACAACCGCCGGAATGCTCTGCGGAGCGATGGCAAACCCCATTGCGCTCAACTACGTAGGCGACATACTTCCTGGCGACAAAGCCAACATTGCCTATGCCTCAGTCTATCCACTGTGTATGTTCCTGCGAGTGATAATAGCACAAGTGATTGTAATGATGTGCTTAGGTTAAAAAAATAAGGCTTACGAAACCACATTATATTAATCATCACTAAGATATTTCTTTCTGCCGTAAACAAATAAAAAAGGTAAGAATTTGTAACAGTAAAGCAGAAGAAAGCGGTTCAAACAGCAATCAAAGCAAATTTGGATTTCGCGCGAAAATGTTGTATCTTTGTACTAAAAGGAGGAAACCCGGCGGTTTCCTCCTTTTTTTGGCCCTAAAATGGCAAAAATGACCTCAAAGGTCGTTTAAAATTCTTCAAACATCGGAGAAACGACATCAAAGATCGTTTTTCCTATCTCATAGGACGTAAATTTCACCTCCAATTTTGCTCCAGGAACCTCCCATTTTGAATCCAAAACAACTTTTTTGATTTTTTTCTCCTTTCTAAAGCGGACTAAAGAGCAATGTTTTTTTAGAGTACAGTGGGTTTATAGAGTACAGATAACAGAGTACAGAGTACAACTACCATCCGGATGGCTCTCTCTCGTTAACTTGTCAACTCGTCAACTTGTTTACTAAGATGTAGAACTACCATCCGGATGGCTCTCTTGTCAACTCGTTTACTCGTCTACTTGTTAACTATAAAATGTACAACTGCCGTGCGGAGAATATTCCAACGAGTGAGTCAAACTAAATTCTCCTCCTGAGTTAGCTAATCTTTGCCCACATCTTTACCAGGGCGGCCTGAAGGGCCAACCAGCTACCAGCCCAGGGCAGAGCGACGAAGGAGCGGCACCCTGGGTAAATAGTCCGCATGGATTTCCGCCCTGTAAGGGCAAAAGCCAAAAATATTTGAATATCAATCTTTTAAGGTAGGTTCTATAAATTAGCTTGTGTTGATTTGCTTAAGTTTTTTGAGATTTTTTGTTTTTGACAACGACGAAACGTAGCGGGCTACGTTTCAAGGAGTTAAAAATAAAAAGGCCAAAAAGATTAGCAAAGCGACCAAGCTGAT
>JAZLDQ010000083.1:0-36781 GCA_045614785.1 Alloprevotella sp. | reverse complement strand
ATTTGAAGGAATATATTGAATGGTATAACAATAAAAGAATAAAAATGAGGTTAAAAGGAATGAGCCCGGTGCAATACCGAGCTCAATTCTTTAAAAATAAATAACGTGTTTAACGTCTAACTTTTGGGGGGCACTTCAATTCGACACACCCTCTTGGTTTTATTAAATTATAGGTTGTAAGGTTATAAGGTTGTAAGGTTATAAGGTCGTAAGGTTATAAGGTTGTAAGGTTTAAGATATTCCATTCGGTCTGAATAGCTCTTACAACCTCAAAACCTTACAACCTCAAAATCTTACTTTCTATACTTATCGACATTCGTAACCAAGATTTCCCACATTGAAGCTTGCGAGCCGTTCCAAGCCACTAACTTGTGCTGTTGTGAAAGGTGGAGGCATGGATAATCAGGGTTGGCGGCATTAACGTCAACGAGGAGCGTTTTGCCCTCGCTATCGCTACGCAATGCGAAACATCCTGCATCGGCTACATTGTTGGCTAGCGGAATGATACTGCTTGTCTTTCCTACTTTACCAATATAGCATTTGTAGTGAGCGTTGTAGAGCATCCATTCGCCATTGCTACGATGGAGGAATGTCCAGGCCTGACCTTTATCGTTAGGATCGTGAGGCTTAACAGTGACACCTTCGGCAGTAGCTGTCATATAAAGATTGTCGTTGTAAGCTGGTTTACCTTCTTCAAAACCCATATTACGCAAATAGTAGTGCTCGCCATTAATGGCTGGAAGGGGAGCGTTGAGCATAGCGTCGTTGAGTGTTGCGATAGCCTCGGGAGTGGCTTTTGAACGCGCTTTCTTGGCTATCTTCAAAAATTCCTTGCGCTTTAAGGGGTGAATTTCGCCCACCTTGAAGTTCGTTTGGTTCTCAGCAATATGAGCTGTAACGCGCTGAAGCGCTACGTTGTTGGCGATATACTTCTTTAAGAATTTCTTATCATCGCAGTAAGAATAAGCGCCGTCGGTGATTTCTTCAATACTGAGGTTGCGATAAACGATAGTGTAGTCGCGATTGAAAGTTGACTCTTCGTAGAGGAAACCTATGGTGTTATTCTTCTGGAATGTCATTGTAGAATAAGCAGAACCCAAGTTGCTCACCTGACAATGTCCATCCCAATCAGTAGCTAAATGTTTGGGAGAAGCAAAATCTGTGGTGTAATCGCTCAACTCTTTGTAGCTAAAACCTACATTCTGGCGTCCCTTTGGGCCAAAAGGCACAGACTGAAGCGCGAGGAAAGTCTTCTGCTTTGTAGCGTTATGAACAACGGGAAGAATCATGATTTCACCGTTGGTAGAGTTACCGACCGCATTCACACCGTTGGTCTGTGGACCTGAATAAGCTACAGAACCCCACTTACCTTTGGCTTCCTGAATATTTGTGTACGAATAAATATTGAAATAACGACCATTGCAACGGCTTGAAAGAACTACGCTACCATCGGGAAGCTCTTCGCACTTAGGTTCGTCGCCAGCAGGAGCAGGACGATCGCTTACTGTGCCAAGAATGAACCAGTTTTCGCCAAAGTCGTCGGAATAGAGTACACGATTACCTTCGTTCTTTGTCCACACCGCACAGTAGAGGCGATAGTAATCGCCTACTTTAATGAGGCGGCTTTGACAAATTCTACCCGAACCAATAAAGAGCGACTGCACTGTGGGCTTTCCATTCTCGTCAACAAACTGGCTGTAGATTTGCTCAGTAACTTCCACAGGCTTAGACCATTCCCACTCGTAGGTATTCTCGTTAAACTTAGCACGAACGCGAGCTACACGGTTGGGATTACTTTGGGGATCGTTGGGAAGATAGTTTCCGCTCCAGCAAACGGTTTTTCCGCAAACAAGCATTACCAACAACTCATTGCGCTCAGCATCGGCAACGATAGCGGCATCGCCAAAACCTGTCTTCCAAACTTCGCCTCCATTATTGTCTCCGATACCATCGGCCACGAAGAACTCTTCGCCCCACGAAGCACCGTTGTCGTTAGAAATACGGCATTTTACGTCAACTTCGCCATAGCCGATATCGTTACCGCAAGGACGATAGTCCGAGATAGCAAAGATGTCGCCATTAGCAGCTGTGGCAATGGCTGGGATACGATAGGGATGTGCAGACTGAGGGTTGGTAACGAACAAATTTTGCTGTTCGTTGGTTTGTGCAACCAAAGTTTGAGATACTGCAAGACTGGCAGCAAAGAATAAAAAAGAAAAAAACTTTTTAATCATTTGTAGATAGTATGATAATGTTTTGATTTTACAACTCAAAAGTATGACATTGCCAGCCGCAAAGGCATCTTTTTACTTCACAAAAGAAATCATTGCGCCTACAAAGTCATAATAATTGCAAATGTAAGACTTTATTTTTTATCCGACAAATTCTTATAGTACAATGTTTTTTGCGTAAGTTTGCACTTATAAATACTATATATGAAAGAATTTCGCAACGAAAACTTACAACGCTTGGCGCTCAAATTAGCAGGACGGAGCAATGCATCCTTTATCCTTCGACAAGTAGAGGGATGGCAACGACTGTCGCAAAAAGTGCCTTCGTGGGCGGCTGTTGACGAGCTTCACTACCCCCACAAGCTAGCGCTCGAACAATGTTCGGGCGAAGCGGCTGCTGTGTATAAGGCAGAAATAGTGAAGAGGCTCTTTCCCAATGGCGGCGAAAGCATGGCGGACCTCACTGGGGGGCTTGGAGTTGACTTTTCGTTTGTAGCACGACACTTTAAGAACGCCCTTTATGTAGAACGTCAAGCAGAACTTTGCGAAATAGCACGGCACAACTTTCCACTTCTTGGACTTAGCCATGCCGAGATAAAAAATGGCGATTCCATCGAGGTTTTAAGTTCGCTGAAGAATTTGGATTTGCTTTTCCTGGACCCTGCAAGACGTGACGATGTAGGAAGAAAAGTCGTTATGCTCGAAGACTGCGAGCCGAATGTCGTTGAGCTACAGCAACAACTTTTGGCCACAGCAAAGGTTGTCGTCATCAAATTATCGACAATGCTCGACTTGAAGCAAGCGCTCAATGCACTGACGAATGTGAGTGAGGTTCATATTTTTGCCGAACATGGCGAATGCAAGGACCTGCTACTCGTTCTGAAGCAAGAACTTGGAGATTGCGATGAACCTACCATTTATTGCGCCGACGGCGGAGCTACTTTTTCTTTTAAATTCTCTGAAGAAACGGAAATACAATCTGCCTTCACTTCAGAGGTAAAAGGATATCTTTATGAGCCATCAGCAGCAGTACTCAAAGCAGGAGCATTTAAAAGCATTGGTGTTCGTTATGGCTTACAGAAGCTTCACCCTAATAGCCATCTGTACACATCGGGGGCATACGTTGTGAATTTTCCAGGAAGATGTTTCAAGATAACAAATGTCTGCGGATTTTCAAAAAAAGAATTGAAAGAACAGACCGGGAAGACAAATAAGGCAAACCTTACGGTAAGAAATTTCCCTGCTACGGTGGCAGAGCTGCGCAAACGCCTTAAATTGGCGGAAGGAGGAAGTGCTTACTGGTTTGCAACAACACTCTACGACGAAACACATTGCTTGATAATGTGCGAAAAGCCTGAATCGTAATCACGAACATTGTATTCTTTTTCAAACCAACAAAATTACCTTTCTACAATAATGAGATTCCTAATATTTTTAGCAAGCTTACTAGTTTTCCCTACAATAAATTGGGCGCAAGATTTTCCGTCGGCCGAACCCACAATGATAATCATCAATGCTGACGGCGAAGAAGAAGACGTTGTGAGCTACAACGGCGATGCCCCCTTAAAAGCGCGGTTTTTAGCAAATCCCAAAAACGTGGGTAGCTACATTCCTTTATACGAATGGACCATTACAAAAAGCCCTGATACAAAGCCTATCATCAAACGATTTGACGAAAACCTGGATTATGAGTTTTTGCAATCGGGTACGTTTATCGTAGAACTGAAGATATCGTTTATTGAAGGTACTGACACCATAGAATATTCGATGGATTCGCCATTTTCGGTAACTATCACTGAATCAAGACTAGAAGTACCGAATGCTTTCACACCTAATGGCGATGGCTATAATGACGTATTAAAGGTAAAGGAAGGGTACAAAAGTATTGTTTCGTTTAAGGCGATGGTATTTACCCGTTGGGGCAAGAAAATTCATGAGTGGCACAACCTTGAAGACGGATGGGACGGCAGAATTGGCGGTGACTACGCCCCCGATGGAGCCTACTTCCTAAATATCGACGCCCTCGGAGCTGATGGTATAAAGTACAAAATAAGAAAAACCATCACTCTTCTTAAAGGTGTCAAGGACGACCCTTCGAGCACGAACTAAGAGAAATGAAAAATGAAAAAGGAGAAAGGAGAAATAGCCTAAGCAACTTTCCGCATGGACTTTCTTCTTTCTCCTTTTTCATTTCTCCTTTCTTATTTTTTTATTTCCTCCCTCCTAATTTCAAGGAAATTTGACATTGCAGAATCCGAATGTTTGCTCAAATGGATAAAAATCAGTATTTTTGCCCCTCAATAGTTCATTACGGGCATAATGAAAAAGATAGAAATATTTGGCGCTCGCGTTCACAACCTTAAGAATGTGGACGTTGAAATTCCTCGAAATAGCCTTACCGTTATCACAGGGCTTAGTGGTAGCGGTAAGAGTTCGTTGGCCTTCGACACACTTTATGCTGAAGGTCAGCGCCGATATATTGAAACTTTTTCAGCTTATGCGCGCAACTTCCTCGACAATCTCGAACGCCCAGATGTAGATAAAATCACAGGCCTCAGCCCAGTTATCAGCATCGAACAAAAAACGACGAATAAGAATCCACGTTCGACCGTCGGGACGGTTACTGAAATCTACGACTTTCTTCGTCTGCTCTACGCTAGAGCGGGTAAGGCCTATTCTTACCTCACAGGCGAGCCGATGATGAAATATACCGAGGAACGCATCCTCGAAATGGTACTCAACGATTATGAAGATCATAAGATCTACCTGCTTGCCCCCTTGGTGCGCAATCGCAAAGGACATTACAAAGAACTTTTTGAGAATATTCGTAAGAAAGGATTCTTAAATGTTCGAGTAGATGGCGAACTGCGCGAACTTACACAAGGCATGAAGCTAGATCGCTATAAGAATCACGACATTGAGGTGGTTATAGACCGACTCATCGTTCGTGAAAAAGACGCTGAGCGACTCAAAAAAAGTCTTCATCAAGCCTTGGAGCAAGGCGACGGACTCGTTGTTGTGCTCGACATGAGCGATGGCGAAAAACCTCGCTTCTTGAGCAAACGATTGATGTGCCCCACCACAGGTTTGGCTTACCGAGAACCCGCACCTCACAATTTCTCTTTCAACTCTACAAGCGGAGCCTGTCCTAAATGCAACGGACTTGGCTATGTCAACGTCATGGACCGCGAAAAGGTTTGCCCCAATCCACAACTATCCATTTACGACGGAGGGTTGGCACCTTTAGGCAAATATCGCAAGGCACTCATCTTTTGGGAAATCGAAGCCGTCCTTATCAAGCACGACGCTGATATCAATACGCCTATCAACGAACTAAGCGACGAAGCCTTAGACGAAATTATCAATGGCTCCCCCGACCGTTTGCGCATCCCTGCCGCAGTAGCTAAGACTTCGGACGACTATTATGTAGAGTTCAACGGACTTGTAAAATACATCCAGCAAATGGCAGATAGCGAAATGACTGCTGCTGCTCAGAAGTGGGCCGACCAGTTCTCGAAAACCGCAGAATGTCCTTGCTGCCATGGAGCTCGCCTTAATCAGGAAGCCCTTTCCTATCGCTTTGCCGACAAGAATATTCATGAATTGTCCTCTATGGACATCGCTGAACTTTACGAATTTCTCAGCGGTGTAGAGGAAAACCTTGACAATAAAAGCCGAGCTATCGCCACCGAAATATTGAAAGAATTGCGCACACGTCTGAAGTTCCTCATCGACGTAGGGCTCAACTACCTTTCACTTTCGCGCTCTACAATGACACTCTCGGGCGGCGAGAGTCAGCGCATCCGACTGGCTACGCAGATTGGCTCGCAACTCGTGAATGTGCTCTACATTCTCGACGAACCCTCCATCGGACTCCATCAGCGCGACAATGTGCGCCTTATCGACTCGCTCAAAAAGTTGCGCGACACGGGCAACACCGTCATCGTTGTCGAACACGATGAAGACATGATGCATGCCTCGGACTACATCATCGACATGGGCCCCAAGGCAGGACGCTTGGGTGGCGAAGTCGTATTCCAAGGCACCATGCAGGAAATGTTGGCAACCTCAACGCTTACGGCTGGTTATCTTAATGGAAATTTACAAATTCCAATGCCCGAAGAACGCCGCAAAGGCAATGGCAACACTCTGACGCTTGAAGGATGTACGGGCAACAACCTTAAGGACGTAACCGTTGATTTCCCATTAGGAACATTCATTTGCGTAACAGGCGTATCGGGTTCTGGCAAATCGTCGCTCATCAACAACACGTTGCAACCGCTCTTATCGCAACACTTCTATCGTTCGTCGCGCGAGCCACTCCCTTATCGCACAGTGAGAGGCCTTGAACATATTGATAAAGTCGTTGCGGTGGACCAAAGCCCTATCGGCCGTACGCCACGCTCCAATCCTGCAACGTATGTGGGAGTATTCTCCGACATTCGCGCCCTCTACGTGGAATTGCCCGAATCGAAAATGCGTGCCTACAAGCCTGGACGCTTCTCCTTCAACGTAAAAGGAGGACGCTGTGAAGTATGTAAAGGCAATGGCTATAAGACTATTGAAATGAACTTCCTGCCTGACGTGTATGTTCCTTGCGAAGCTTGCCACGGCAAACGCTACAACCGCGAAACGCTCGAAGTGCGCTTCAAAGGCAAGAGCATTAGCGATGTTCTGGATATGACTATCAATCAAGCCGTTGAGTTCTTTGAAAACGTACCACACATTCTGCATAAAATCAAAACCCTGCAAGATGTAGGTCTCGGATATATCAAGCTGGGGCAATCCTCCACAACCCTTTCGGGCGGTGAAAGCCAGCGTGTAAAACTTGCCACAGAACTCTCTAAGCGCGACACCGGACAAACCATCTACATCCTCGACGAACCCACAACAGGGCTTCACTTCGAAGACATCCGTGTACTCCTCGGCGTGCTCAACCGACTTGTTGAAAAAGGCAATACCGTGATAGTCATCGAGCACAACCTCGACGTAATACGTGCAGCCGATTATCTCATCGACATGGGTCCTGAAGGCGGACGCGGTGGCGGACAACTTATAGCCAGCGGAATGCCCGAAGAAGTCGCAGCAAGCGGCGTGGGCCATACGGCTCAGTTCCTCAAGCAGGTGCTGAAAAAGTAAGCGGATATTATAGAGACTATAGAATATCTTGAGCATCTAGAATATCTAGAACATCTAGAACATCTAGAGTATCTAGAAACTCTAGAAATATAGATTATCTAGTCTCCCCCACACAACCTCAAAAATCATTTCTTAATCAATAACTCTTTAAATTTTAAATTCTATGTTCGAAGGACAACCTAAAGGGCTTTTCGCCCTTGCCCTTGCTAACACAGGTGAGCGCTTTGGTTACTACACCATGTTGGCAGCATTCGTACTCTTCATGCAGGACAACTTTGGCATGACGGGTTCTGAAGCTGGTACTTACTACTCAAGCTTCTTGATGTTCGTTTACTTCTTGCCCCTCGTTGGTGGTATCCTCGCTGACAAGTTAGGTTATGGCAAGATGGTTACTATTGGTATCTCAATCATGTTCCTTGGCTACTTGTTACTCTCAATTCCTTTTGGAGCTGGTAGCACAGCACTTTGGGCTGTTGTAGGTGCACTCGGTCTTATCTCTTTAGGTACTGGCCTCTTCAAGGGTAACCTCCAGGTAATGGTAGGTAACCTCTACGATGATCCTAAATATGCCAACAAGCGCGACGCAGCGTTCTCTCTCTTCTACATGGCGATCAACATTGGTGCCCTCTTTGCACCCACTGCAGCCATCAAGATTATGGACTACGGTATGAACGACCTCGGTTGGTCAAAGGCAGACTCTTACCACCTCGCGTTCGGTGTTGCTTGCGTATCGCTCATCATCTCTATGGCTATCTACTTTGCTTGCCGCTCAACATTCAAGCACGTTGAAGGCAACACTGCAAAGAAGGCAGACAACAATGCAGCAGCTGCGCCCGCTGAAGAGCTTACTCCTGCTGAAACAAAGGCACGCGTCGTAGCACTCTGCCTCGTGTTTGCGGTAGTAATTTTCTTCTGGATGGCATTCCACCAGAATGGTCTTACACTCACTTACTTCGCTAACGAATTTACAGAAAAGACAACTACAGGCTTCCTTGGCACACTCTTCAATGTATGGAACCTCGTAGCCGTTGTCATCGGTGTTTATGCAGCTTTCTCTGTATTCCAGAGCAAGACTTCTAAGGCTAAGGCTATCTCAGGCGCAATCGTAGTAGCTGTGTTGGCTTACCTCGGTTGGCAATATTCAGCAACAGCTTCTGAAATCGTTAGCGTTGACGCTAAGTACTTCCAGACATTCAATCCCTTCTACGTTGTAGCACTTACTCCCGTAAGCATGGCTGTATTCTCTTACCTCGCATCTAAGGGTAAGGAACCCTCTGCACCTCGCAAGATTGCTTATGGTATGTTGATCGCAGCTGTAGGTTTCGTAGTGATGGCAGTAGGTTCTATGGGCCTCCTTTCTCCCAACGAACAGAAGGTTGCAGGTGAATCAGCAGCATTCGTTTCACCCAGCCTCCTTATCAACACTTACCTCGTACTCACATTTGCCGAACTCTTCCTCTCACCCATGGGTATCTCTTTCGTATCTAAGGTAGCTCCTCCCAAGCTCAAGGGTATGATGATGGGTGGCTGGTTCGTAGCAACAGCGCTCGGTAATATGCTTACTGTAGTTGGTTCTATGTTCTGGGGCGACCTCTCATTGGTTACTGTATGGGGCATCTTCGTTGTACTCTGCCTCATCTCTGCACTCTTCATGTTCGTCATGATGAAGCGCCTCGAAAAGGTAGCATAATTTTTATTGAATAACATCATATTCAAAGTTGTGGGCACAAGGCTAATGAGTCTTGTGCCCATTTGTTTTGCTCAAATTCATCAAAATAAAGTTATTAATGTTTTACCAATTAATGATATTTTTATAAAATTGCATCAATATTTCTTAACAACATTTTAAAATTTCAAGAAACGTTGAATAATTGCATTGTAAGAAGCACAGAAGAAGAGAATTACATCATAATTTCTAACGAAAAAATGCTTGCAATGTTTAGAGATGCTTTAAATAAATACGGATTTGACTTTGATTCCTATGATAAAGAAGGGCCCCATATTAGGAAACAGGATTTTAACCTTCATCATCAAGCATAGAGCGGATAAGACAGCCCGTAATATTTCTAATAATACCACTGTCATCATACCTGCCCATGACATACCGGCATTTAAGCCAGCAAAGGAGTTTATGGATCAGGTAAAGGGGTAAACTAAAGCACAAATCAATTTATCCTCAGTAATATAATATGATCAATTACGGTTTAAAGAATAGAGTAGCCTTAATTACTGGAGCAAACAATCCACAAGGAATTGGAGCTACAACTGCATTAGCATTTGCTCGTGAAGGAGCAAAAGTAGTATTAGTGTACAAGAAAATCTTTCGTCCATTCGATAAGAATAAGACAGACAAGAATGGCACAGACAGATATTTCGAAGCCAATGCTGGAAACGCTGATATTGTAGAAAGCAAACTTAAGGAAATAAATGCTGACTATATCATTTTAGAAAGTGACATTTCAAATGAAGATGATGTAAAGGCAATCTATTCGACCGTCATGGATCGGTACGCAAGAATTGATATCTTGGTGAACAATGCTGCTGAAGGTGATATGGACGGCTTAGACACCATAGAAAAGATTACCCCAAATGTTATTGACGATACATTTGCTGTTAATGTTAGAGGAAGTATAATGATGACAAGAGAAATGATTAACCATAGAGGGGACTATGGAAGAATCATCAATCTTTCCACAGATGCTTCGCAAGTTTTTGCCGGTCAGATTACCTATGGAGCTAGCAAAGCAACCTTAGAAGCACTTACTCGTAGCATTGCACTTGAAGTTGCGAAGTATGGCATTACGGTAAATTGTGTTGCTCCTGGTCCTACTCAAACAGGATGGATTGATGAAGATCTAGAAAAAGCAGTTCTACCGATTATCCCCATGAACCAACTCATTGAACCAGAAGATATTGCTGAAACAATCTTGTTCTTAGCAAGTGAACAAGCAAGAATGATCACCGGACAGGTAATAAAAGTATCAGGTGGACATGCCCTCTAACCTATGTCTTATTAAAACAACTATATGAATAACCTCCAATACATGACTATCTCTCCTGCCTGTCCCTGTTGTTGTTCCGCCTATATGGAAGAGCATGAAGATTATTGGGTATGTCCGGTATGTGGGGCTGTGGTTGATAAGGGATAAAATGTCTGTTCTTGTCATTTGCATTAACTGCGCTATCAACGTTCACTGCTTTTGCGCAAAGTGAAAGCGAAAACTTCTTCCTTTCTATGGGCGGAATCTTTGATGAGAATATGACGTCAGGCACTTATTTCGAACGTACAGGCAACACAACCATTGCCCCCGACATTGACTTCTCAACACTTGAGTAAAACATTTTCAGTTCGAAAAAAAGCAAGGTCTTTTGACACTAAAGCAGATTAAACTTGATATAAAACTAATAAAAGCAGATTTGGATTTCGTCCGAAAATGTTGTATCTTTGTACTACCAGGAGGAAACTACACCGTTTCCTCCTTTTTTTGGCCCCAAAATGGCAAAAATGACCTCAAAGGTCGTTTAAATTTCTTCAAAGGTCGGAGAAACGATCTTTGATGTCGTTTCTCCGATGTCGTATGTTCTCATTTTTACCCTCAATTTTGCTCTCAAAACCTCCAAATTCGAAGAAAAAACAACTTTTTTGAAAAAAATGCGCGTTTGTAAAGCAGACTAAAGAGCAATGTTTTTTTAGAGTACAGAGCGTTTATAGAGTACAGATAACAGAGTACAGAGTACAACTACCATCCGGATGGCTTCTTGTCAACTCGTCATCTCGTTTACTTGTTAACTAATGGTACAGAGTACAACTGCTCGCAGATTTCTTATTTCTCCTTTGCCAAACATACCATCCACATTTTAAAAATCATGCGTTTTTTTGTTCGGCTAAAAGATTCTCGCTAACTTTGTGTGGTAACTAAAACAACACATGTAGTTTGACGAATGCCGTCAACAACAAAACTTTGAAAACCAACGATGAAAACACTTTTTCTGCTCGACGCATACGCCCTTATCTATAGAGCCTATTATGCCTTAATTCGCGCACCACGTATTAACTCGAAAGGTGAAAATACGAGTGCCATCTTAGGGTTTGTCAACACCTTGGCCGACTTGTTGGCCAACGCATCACCCGACTATATTGCTATAGCTTTCGACCCTGCAGGCGGCACTTTTCGCCACGAAATGTATCCTGAATACAAGGCGCAACGCGAAGCCACACCTGAAGCCATACGCTTTGCGGTACCTATCATAAAGGATATTATTCGTGCTTACAACATACCTATTTTAGAAATACCGGGGTTTGAAGCAGACGACGTTATCGGAACCGTTGCCAAGCGCGTAGCATCGGAAGAAATTACCGTGAAAATGGTGACACCCGACAAAGACTATGCACAGCTAGTTGACGAAGGCATCCTGATGTGCCGACCAGGCAGCGGAGCAAAAGGTATGGAAGTGTTGGGCAGCAAAGAGGTGTGCGAAAAATATGGCATCACCTCTCCGCTCCAAGTCATCGACTTGCTCGCTCTTATGGGCGATGCTGCCGACAACGTACCAGGATGCCCTGGCGTTGGCGAAAAGACGGCTGCAAAGCTGATTGGCGAATATGGCTCAGTGGAGAACCTGCTCAAAAAGGCGGATAGCATCAAGGGGGCTATCGGACGCAAAATCAGCGACAATGCAGAGGCTATCAAGTTCTCTAAATTCCTCGTCACCATCAAGACCGACGTGCCCATGGACTTCCGTCTTGAAGACTTCGAAAAGAAGTCGCCCAACGTGGAAGAACTGATGAAAATATTTGAAGAATTGGAGTTCAGAACGCTCGCTGCGCGCCTGTTTCCTGATATAGCGATGGCTTCGCCCACGACCTCTGCTCCAACGAAGACTGCACCCAAAGCAGCACAGCAACTTGACCTATTCTCCATATTAGAAGAGACTGCAGAAAGCACAGAAGCTGATACTACATTCACAACGCAGCTGAGCACGCTCGCCGACGTACCCCACCACTACACGCTAGTTGACACCCCCGAGGCTATCGACGCACTTTGCGAAAAGCTTTGCACACAGACTTGCGTGGCATTCGACACCGAGACAACTTCCACCCAAGCCATCACAGCGCGACTCGTAGGGATGAGTTTTGCCATAGCACCAGGCGAAGCCTACTACGTACCGGTATCGCAAGACGAAGCACAATGTCGAGCAGTAGTGAACAAATTTCAGCCTTTCTTCGCCCATCCCGACATCGAGAAAGTGGGACAGAACATGAAGTACGACCTTATGGTGCTTTCGAACTACGGAATCAGCGTTGAGGGTCCACTATTCGACACCATGCTCGCCCACTATGTTATTCAGCCCGAAATGCGCCACAACCTCGACTTGCTGGCTGAGGTGTACCTTAAATACAAGACCATTGTTATCGAGTCGCTCATCGGACCCAAAGGCAAGGCGCAGCGCTCGATGGCCGACATTCCAGCCGCAAACATCTGCGATTATGCGTGTGAAGACGCCGACATTGCGCTGAAACTGAAACCTCTGCTTGAGAAAGAATTGGAGGAAAATGGAGTTGGCGGAGTTTTTCGCAACATAGAGATGCCCCTGATGCCCGTGTTGATGGAAATGGAGCGTGCTGGTGTGCGCATCGACACTGAAGCCTTAAAACAAGCAAACGACAGCTTCAATCAGCGCTTACAGCAACTCGAAGCTGAGATTTTCGAATTAGCAGGCCATAGCTTCGTACTGACCTCACCACGACAAGTGGGCGAAGTGCTCTTTGGAGAACTTAAGCTCTCAGCAAAAGTGAAGAAAACAAAGACAGGACAGTACTCTACATCGGAAGAAGAACTCGAAAAACTAAAGTCAAAACATCCTATCGTTGAGAAAATCCTTCAACACAGAGGCTTGAAGAAGCTACTCTCTACGTATATCGAAGCGTTGCCCAAGCTGATACTCCCTACAACAGGACGCATTCACACTTCGTTCAATCAAGCTGTGACAGCTACGGGGCGACTCTCTTCGTCAAACCCCAACCTGCAGAATATCCCTATCCGCGATGCCGACGGCAAGGAGATTCGCCGCGCTTTTGTGCCTTACGAAGGCGAGATTTTCCTCTCCGCTGACTACTCACAAATCGAACTTCGCATCATGGCACACCTTTCGGGCGATGAGCACCTCGTTGAAGCCTTTCGTGCTGGACACGATATCCATGCCGCAACGGCTGCGCGAATCTTCAAGAAGCCTATCGAAGAAGTAACCTCCGACGAGCGCCGCAAAGCCAAAACTGCCAATTTCGGAATCATCTACGGCATCTCGGCATTTGGCCTTGCCGAACGCATGAATGTGAGCCGTACGGAGGCTAAGCAACTTATCGACGACTACTTCCTCACCTATCCCGCCGTAAAGGCATATATGGACAAAAGCATCGAGACTGCACGCGAGCGCGGTTACATCGTGACCGACTTTGGCCGACGCCGCTATCTTGCCGACATACATTCGGCCAATGCCACAGTACGCGGATATGCAGAACGCAACGCTATCAATGCTCCCATACAAGGCACAGCTGCAGACATCATAAAGCTGGCTATGGTGCGCATAGCAAACAGGCTTAAGGCCGAACAACTCAGCACAACGATGATGCTCCAGGTGCACGACGAACTCAACTTCTCTGTGCCCAAGGAAGAAATTGACATCGTCAAGCAGATTGTTGTAGAGGAAATGGAACGCGCCTATAGCATGCAAGTGCCGCTCGTAGCTGAATGGGGATTGGGCGACAATTGGCTGCAAGCACACTAATCAAAGAACCCTACTTAATTTCACTTATAAAAAATCTTTTCACCATGGCAAAGACTATCAACATTCACTGCGCCAACACAGGCAGAACACACAAGGTGCCTATGGGCTTTAACCTTGAAGAAGTGTACGAACTTTTGGAGATAAACATGCCGTACGGCTGCACTAGCGCCAAGGTAAACAACAAGGTGGAGGGCATGCACTTTGTGCTTTACAACGACAAGGACATCGAATTTCTTGATATCACGTCGGCTTCGGGACACCGCACCTACACACGCTCCGTGTTCTTTGTGCTCTACAAAGCCGTGCACGATCTGTTCCCTTCAGCCACACTCCGCATCGATACGCCCGTAAGCAACGGTTATTACTGCCACCTTGACCTGCCTGGCGGGGTGACAGAAGCTCAGGTGGCGCAGCTAAAAGCGCGCATGCAGGCCATCATCGATGACAACTTGCCTTTCCACCGACTCACATGCTATACGTCAGAAGCCGTGGAGCTTTTCCGCAACGCAGGACTGGAAAACAAAGCAAAACTGCTTGAAAGCTACGGACGTATCTACACTCATTACTACACACTGGGCGACGTAGCCAATTACTTCTACGGCTCACTGCTCGTAAGGACGGGCCAAATCTACCTGTTCGACCTCATCCCCTACGGCGACGGCTTGCTCATCCGCGTTCCCGACGCTAAGAACCCTACGGAACTGCGCAAACTCATTCCGCAGCCAAAGATGTTCGACGTATTCCGCGAGCAACACAACTGGCAGCAGATTATTGGCGTTTCAACCATTGGCGAACTCAACGCAGCCTGCCAAAACGGCTATGCCAACGACCTTATCAACGTGAGCGAAGCGCTTCAGGAAAAGCGTATCAGCCGCCTTGCAGACAAAATCGTGCAGAATCCTTCGCTGAAGGTAATCCTCATTGCCGGCCCCTCGTCGAGCGGAAAGACTACATTCTCGAAACGCCTGAGCGTACAGCTCATGGCTTGCGGAAAACGCCCCGTCCCCATATCGCTCGACGACTACTTCGTTGACAGAGACAAGACGCCGCTCGATGCCAACGGCGAATACGATTTTGAAAGCGTACACGCCATGAATATACCGCTCTTCACAGAGCAGATGAACGCACTCATCAAGGGCGAAACCGTGGAACTTCCGCGCTACGACTTCCAAACGGGCAAGAGCGTAATGAGCGGAACGACTGTTACGCCTACAAAGCAAACAATCTTTATCCTCGAAGGCATCCATGCGCTTAATCCCGAACTGACAAAGGACATCCCCGCTGAAAACAAGTTCAAAATTTATGCTTCAGCACTCACCACAATCCTGCTCGACAACCATAATTACATCCCCACCACGGATAATCGCCTCTTGCGCCGCATTGTGCGCGACCACAAGTATCGTGGATGCTCCGCCATGGACACCATTCGCCGATGGCCCAGCGTAAGAGCCGGCGAGGAAAAATGGATTTTCCCCTTCCAGGAAGAAGCCGACGAGATGATCAACACTGCGATGCTCTTCGAATTGGGTGCGCTGCGCGAGCAGGCACTTCCGTTGCTCGAAGCCGTTCCGGAATCTGCACCCGAATACACTGAGGCCATCCGCCTGCTTAAATTCCTCTCGTATCTCAAGCCTATTTCCATCCAGGGCTTACCTCCAACCTCATTGCTACGCGAATTTTTAGGCGGTAGCACATTCAGATACTGATACACTGCAGGTTGAAACTAATAACTCAAACATAGGCTCCGACAGCTTAGCTGTCGGAGCCTATATATATTAATATTGAGTACAGCACAATGGATATTGGTACAACAAAGTACATAGCGTAAAACCGTCGCCCAAAAAATTGCTGCACATTCTCTGCTTCAAACGCAATAAAAAGCGCCCTCACCGATAAATTCGATGAGGGCGCTAATCTTATTCTTAAACTACGAGTTATTCGTTTTCAGCAACAATCTTGTTCTTCAATGTCTTGTAAGCGATGGGCGCTGCAAGGAAGATTGAAGAGAGCGTACCGAATACTACACCGAGAATCATAGCGAATGAGAATGAGCGGATGCTGTCACCACCAAGGAAGAAGATGCAGAGGAGTACGAGGAGTGTTGTACCTGAAGTAACAACTGTACGAGTCAATGTCTGGCTTACAGATTCGTTGAACAAACGTGCAGTGTCGCGCTTGGGGAAGAGACCGAGGTTTTCGCGGATACGGTCGAATACTACCACCTTGTCGTTGATAGAGTAACCGATAGCTGTAAGGATAGCTGCGATGAATGTCTGGTCAACTTCGAGTGAGAAGGGAACCCAACCCCAGCAGATAGAGTACATACCGATGATGAAGAGCGTATCGAACACGAGCGCTACAACAGAACCGATAGAGAATGCTACGTTGCGGAAACGAACGAGGATATAGAGGAAGATTGCAATCAACGCAAGGATTACGCTGACGATTGCACCCTTAGCCATATCTGCTGCAACTGAAGGACCAACCTTCTGCGCTGAGATGATTGAACCACCTGCGCGGTTTTCACGATCCTTGAATGTTTCGAAATCAGCCTGAACGAGGCCTGCACCATGGAGCGCTTCGTAAACTGTAAGTTCTACCTGTCCGTCAGCATTGTCAGCGTCAGAATCGATGAGGTAGTTTGTAGTTACGCGAACAGCCTTGTTGTCAGTAGTAACGATTGAGATTACGCTTACAGAAGCATTGGGATCGAGTTCGCCAATCTTTGTAGCTACCGCTTCGCGCACCTGTTCGGGAGTAACGTTCTTGTCTTCGAGTTCGATAACGTAGTTGCGACCACCAGTGAAATCGATACCCCAAGCGAGGCTACGAGTCATGATGAATCCTAAGCAGATTACAGCTGCAACGCCAAACACTACGAATGAGTTCTTAGCCTTCTGAACGAACTTGAAGAATACACCACTGAGGAAGTTCTTTGATAAACCTGTTGAGAATGTGAGGTTCAACCACTTGTCGCGAGCATGGAAGTGTTCGTAAGCAATACGTGTCATCCAAACAGCAGTAAAGAAGCTTGCGCAGATACCGATACCCAATGTGAGGGCGAAACCGCGGATAGGTCCTGTACCGAAGTTGTAGAGGATGATAGCTGTGATAATTGAAGTCAAGTTAGAGTCGAAGATAGCAGAGAATGCGTTGCTGTAACCAGCAGCAAGTGCTTCCTTGATGTTCTTGCCTGCACGGAGTTCTTCCTTTGTACGTTCGTAAATCAACACGTTAGCATCGACTGCCATACCGAGTGAAAGAACGAGACCGGCAATACCACTCATTGTGAGGGCAGCCTGGAACGATACAAGCACACCGAATGTGAAGAAGAAGTTGAGGAGCAATGCGCAGTTAGCCACCATACCAGGGATTACACCGTAGTAGAGGCACATGAAGATCATGAGCACAACGATTGCGAACACGCAAGCTGTGAAACCTGCAACGATTGATGCTTCACCGAGTGAAGGACCAACAGTTTCTTCCTGTACGATCTTTGTGGGAGCAGGCATCTTACCGCTCTTCAACACGTTAGCAAGGTCGCGAGTGTCGTCAGTAGTGAAGTTACCTGAGATTTGAGAAACACCACCGTTGATTTCTGACTGAATAACGGGTGCTGAATATACATAACCATCGAGAACGATAGCGACTTCGCGCTTGAGGTTCTTGCGAGTGATTGTAGCCCATTCGCGACCACCCTGAGTTGTCATTGTCATTGACACAATAGGACGGTGGTACTGGTCGAAGTCGTCCTTAGCGTCAGCGATGATGTCGCCAGCCAAAGCGGGTTCGCCATTGTTAGCCTTCAAAGCGTAGAGCGCAAAGAAGTTTCCAGATTCGGGCTTTACTGACCAAGCGAGGTTAAGACCCTTAGGAAGTGAAGCCTTTGCCTTTTCTGTAGCAAAAATCTTGTTAACTACAGTAGTGTCAGTTGCACGTGCATAACCCAAGATGCAAGTTTCTGCATAGCCTGTGGGCTGGAGGTGATTGTAAAGTGTAGTAGCTACAGTGTCGAGCATTACTTCAACCTGAGCAACAGTAGCGAGTGCTGACTGGAGTTCGCCTACACGGTATGTTTCCCAGAATTCGAGGTTTGCACTACCCTGGAGGAGGTTGCGCACACGTTCGGGTTCCTTGATACCAGGCATTTCAACCATAATCTGACCTACCTGACCCTTACCGCGAAGGATTTGGATGTTAGGCTGAGCCACACCAAAGCGGTCGATACGTGAACGTACCACTTCGTTTGAGTTAGCTACGGCAGCGTCAACTTCTTCGTTGATCACCTTTTCTACCTGAGCATCTGTTGAAGTATAAGTGATACCCTTTTCCTTGAGCTTTGTAGCGAAGATACCACCTAATTTGTTTTCACCCTTAATGTTTTGGTAAGCCTTAACGAAGAGTTCAACGAAATCGCCCTTACCCTTCTTTGCGCCTTCCTGAGCTTCAGCAATTGCCTGGAGGAGTTCTGCGTCCTTAGCATTTTCTTCACCAGCGAGGCTCTTAACAACATCGGGCACACTAACTTCGAGAATGACGTTCATACCACCCTTCAAGTCAAGACCGAGGCCAATCTGCATTTCCTCACATTCCTTCAAGGTCTTCCAGTTGAGGTAAACCTTTTCGCTGCGCATAGAGTCGAGGTAAGCAGCGCCTGCATCAACGCCCTGTGTAGCTGTGATTTCTGCAGCCTTCTTGTTGTAGTGACTTGTCACGAAAGAGAACGAGAAGTAGAAGCAGCAAATCAAAGTCAGCAACACTGCGATAGTTTTTACAAATCCTTTGTTTTGCATTGTGTTTATTTTTATTGTTATTTGTTAATTTTTAAACCAAAACACGCCCCTATACGTGTGGAGACAACCTATAGGGACAATTTTCAACGTGCAAATATACGAGTTTTTTCCAAAACTCAACCGCTTGCACCCTATATTTTGTTAATATAACCTAACAACTAGGTGCTAAATTGCTAAAATTTAGGCAAAAAGAAGGGGTAACGGCTTTACATGTTTGTACTCACGAATGTTACGAAATAGGCAATCGCTTCAAAAACTCCCACATCACAATGCCAGCCGTAACTGACACGTTCAAGGAGTGCTTTGTGCCATATTGCGGAATTTCAAGTGCATAATCAGAAAGGTCAACCACCTCTTGCTGCACACCTTTCACCTCGTTGCCCATCACTACGGCATAGCGCTTCGCAGAATCGAGCTCGAGGTCGGGCAACATCACACTGCCTTCCACTTGCTCTACAGCAAACACTACGACACCCTGCTGCTGGAGCATACGTACAACGTCGCACGTTTCCTTAGCATAATGCCACTCTACGCTGTCTTCAGCACCAAGCGCCGTCTTGTGAATCTCTGCCGAGGGCGGACATGCCGTGATGCCACAAAGATACACAGACTCCAAACGAAAGGCATCAGCCGTGCGAAACACACTGCCCACATTATGAAGACTGCGTACATTGTCGAGCACAACGATTAAAGGTAATTTTTCGGCCGCTTTGAAACTCTGAATGTCCATACGGCCCATTTCTTCGATAGTAAGTTTACGCATTGTTATATCCTAACAAAAGTTAAAGGGGCTGCAAAGTTACAATTTTTTAGTAATTTTGCAGCGTTATCAGAAAGGTTTGAACATTACACACCCAAAACCACCCATTCTACATTCGAAACAATCACTCATTTATTATATATAGAGCGGCAACTATGAAAAAACTTTATATAGAAACCTATGGCTGCCAAATGAACGTAGCCGATAGCGAAGTAGTGGCTTCCATCATGCAGATGGCCGACTACGAAACGTGTGAATCTCTCGACGAGGCTGATGCCGTATTCCTCAACACCTGCTCCGTGCGCGACAATGCTGAGCAGAAAATCATTCATCGCCTCGAAGCACTCAACGCACTCAAACGCAAGGGTCGCAAACTCATCATCGGTGTACTCGGCTGCATGGCAGAGCGCGTGAAGGAAGGGCTTATCAACGACCACGGCGCAGACCTCGTAGCGGGGCCTGACTCTTACCTAACATTGCCCCACCTCATCGCACAAGCCGAATTGGGCGAAAAAGCCATAGATGTAGAGCTTTCACTGACAGAGACCTACCGTGATGTCGTGCCACAGCGCGTGCATGGCAACCACCTCTCAGGATTCGTGAGCATCATGCGCGGTTGTAACAACTTCTGCCACTACTGCATCGTGCCCTACACACGCGGACGCGAGCGTTCACGAGATATCGAAAGCATCCTTACCGAAGTGAAGGATCTCGAAGCACGTGGCTACAAGGAAGTAACCCTGTTGGGGCAAAACGTAAATTCATACCGTTGGGAATGTGCAGAAGGCGGTGAAGTGATTGCTTTCCCCGAACTCCTACGTCGAGTGGCGCGCGCCGTTCCAGGTATGCGTGTGCGCTTCACAACGTCTCACCCCAAGGACATGTCTGACGAAACGCTCCACGTCATTGCTGAAGAGCCCAACGTGTGTCGCCACATCCACCTGCCTGTGCAGAGCGGCTCAAACCGCGTACTCAAAATCATGAACCGTAAGTACACGCGCGAATGGTACCTCGACCGCGTAGCAGCCATTCGCCGAATCATCCCCGACTGCGGACTTTCGACGGACATCTTTGCAGGCTATAGCTCGGAAACGGAAGAGGATCACCAGCAATCGCTCTCGCTCATGCGCATCTGTGCCTACGACTCTTCATTCATGTTCAAATACTCAGAACGCCCAGGCACATTTGCTTCTAAGCACTACCCCGACGATATCGACGAAGCTACTAAAATTCGCCGTCTCGAAGAACTCATCGCGCTGCAAAACGAACTTTCGCTCGCAGCCAACCAAGCCTGCATTGGCAAAGAGTACGACGTACTTATTGAGGGCACATCAAAACGTTCGCGCGAACAACTCTTTGGCAGAACAGAGCAAAACAAAGTCGTCGTTTTTGACCGCCGTGGCCACCATCCCGGACAAACCGTCCGCGTACGCATCACAGCAGCTTCCTCTGCCACACTTCAGGGCGAACTCGTTGAAGCATAACAAATGCCTATGGTAGCAAACAAGAAAAATCCATTTGCCTACAAAGCAAAGGCGAGTGCAAAAAAGAAATCGACAGGTAAGCGCATTGGCAAGTCAAAACCCGAAAAGGCTAACAACCAGCGCAATCGCATCATTAAATAAAAGAGTCGGCTAACGGAAAAGAAGAAATATAGGAGGAGCGAAACTGCAGCACACCCTCGTTTTATCACTATTTATGAGTAGAACAGAACGTTAAGCGATTCAAAAATCCTCAATTTTGAGTATTGTCAGGCAATTTTTATCTTCGTAATTTTGCAAGTAGAAAATCCTTCGCTGGACAGCGCGGGAGAAATTCGTGAGAAAAAAATTGTTATGTTTATGTTTGATTAAAGAGGTTGCACAAGTTTTGCGCAACCTCTTTTTCATTACCACTAATTTTCATAGCCATTTTTATCGGCATACATACATTATATTGGTCACGAAAATGCTTCAAAACAAAAACAAGAAAGAGGTAAGGATTTGAGCATCAAAGTAGATTAAAGCTGAACGAAAGCTGACCAAAGCAGATTTGGATTTCGTCTGAAAATGTTGTATCTTTGTACTACCAGGAGGAAACTACGCCGTTTCCTCCTTTTTTTGGCTCAAAAATGGCAAAAACTACCTCAAAGGTCGTTTAAATTTCTTCAAACATCGGAGGAAAGATCTTTGATGTCGTTTTTCCTATGTCGTATTTCATAATTTTCACCCCCAATTTTGCTCTCAAAACCGCCAATTTCGAAGAAAAAACAAAAAAATGCATTTTTTTAAGCAGACTAAAGAGCAATGTTATTTAGAGTACAGAGCGTTTATAGAGTACAGATAACAGAGTACAGAGTACAACTGCCATCTGGATGGCTTCTCGTCAACTTGTTTACTAATGCGTACAGAGTACAACTGCCATTCGGAAACATTTCAACGAGTGAATCAAACTAGTTTCTCCTCCTGAGTTAGCTAATCTTTGCCCACATTTATTTCTAGGTAAAAGGGCGCCTCGAAGAGGCAAAAGCTCATAGCCCAGGGCAAGTGACCGTAGGGAACGACACCCTGGGTAGGGGGCCACCCCGAATGGTTCGCCCTGAAAGGGCAAAAGCAATATCATATGCATAATGAATTGATATTCAACTTTTCCCGCTTTTGCCCTTACAGGGCGAAAGACCGCGCGGGTTCTTAACCCAGGGTGCCGCTCCTTTGTCGCTCTACCCTGGGCTGGTAGCTGGTTGGCCCTTCAGGCCGCCATAGTAAAGATGTGGGCAAAGATTAGCTGAGTTAGGAGGTTTCCGTCACCCGATAACGGGGGAACCGAACGGGGGAGGTGGTCTGTAAAAATAAACACACAATAAAAAAAACAAAACTTTTTATTTTCAGCTTATTACAACATATTACCATAAAGGAGAAAGAGCTGTTGTATTACAGTCTTATATCCCTAAGTTAGTAATAATCTCTATTTCAACACCCTACCTTTTAGGGCATAAATGACCCCAGCAATCAAAAAAAACCGCCAGCATCACGCATGATGCTGGCGGGAAATATTTTTAAGACTTTAATCTTAATCTCTTATTAGAAGAGAGCCTTGAATGCTGCAGATTCAGCGAACTTAGCAAATTCGAGGTCCTTCTGAGCGCGAGCCTTGAGAGAAGCGTCCTTAGAGAATGCTGACTTAAGAGCAGCAACAGTAGCTTCTACATTGTTTGTGCGAGCGCCACAGATAGCCTTGAGGTAGTCTGTTGTAGCTGTCTTTTCGCTTACAGCGTTGAGTGTAGCGAGAGCAGAAGTGTAGTCCTTGTTGAGGATCTGTGTGAGGGCAGCAGCGTTAGTGTTTACGCCCTTTACAGAAGCTGCAGCTGCAGAGTAGTTACCCTTCTGAGTCTGGAGTGCAGAAACGAGTTCGTTGTAATTAGTTGCGTTAGCAGCCTTACCGATGAATGTTTCAGCAGTCTTAGTTTCGCCTTCAGCGAGAGCTACGATAGCGAGGTTAGCGTTAACTTCGGGTGCGTTAGCGTTGAGAGCCTTAGCACGGTTGAGGAAGCCCTTAGCAGCATCGAGTTCGCCAGCCTTAGTAGCGAGGATCGCAAGGTTGTTGTAAGCGCGATAGTCGTTGGGGAAGTACTTAGCTGTTGTAGTGTAGATAGCCTTCTGGTTTTCGGGCTGAATCTTAGCGAGGTAGAGAAGTTCTTCTACGCTGAGCTTGCTAGCGTCTTCGCTGTACTGCTGAGCGATTTCTGCATTTGTACGGCCGATGAGAACGTAGTTTACAGTGAGGCGTGCGCGACGGAGTTCGGGGAGAATTTCGTCAACGAGTTCTGTGTAAGCAGCAGAAATGTTCTTAATCTGGCGTTCGCGTTCTTCGGGATCAGCATACATTGAGAGAACACGGAGGATAACTTCCTTATCCTGGATGTTTGAAGCTGCAACGAGTTCCTTGAAACCATCCCAGTCTTCAGCAGTGTACTTAGTATCAATGTTTGTGTTGAGTTCGATTTCCTTCAACTGCTTCTGAACGTATTCTGAAGAAGTGTTCTGGCGAGCTTCAGCGAGGCGTTCGTTGAATGCCTGCTTACCATCGGGTGAAGCGTAAGCTGAGATTTCGATACCTTCGAGTGCAAGACCCTTCTGGTTAGCCTTGATTTCGCGAAGAATCTGTACGAATTCAGCGATAGAAGCAGACTTCAATTCGCTGAGGCGAACCTTTGACTGGTTGATGAGGTACTTAATCTGTGATTCCTGGCTCTGCTTTACTGTCTGCTGATAAGCATCAGTTGAAACAGCACCGTTTGTTTCTGCGATTACAGACTTTGCAAGAGCTGAAGTAGAGATTACACCTGTTGCAACCATAACTTCGGGCACATCGTAAGTCTTCTTACCCTTCTTAGCGTCGAATGTGAGGTAGAGTTCGCTCTGCGCCATATCAGCTTCGTAGGGGAAGTTTGCACGCATTACGTAGTTGCCACCCAACTTGTAAGAGATTTCCTGGTTGTTGCCAACCACCTTTTCACCCTGGAATGTTGCGGGCTGACCTGCAATTTCCTTTCCAGCGAAGCGGAGTACGGGAGTAACTGTAACCGTAGCCTTCTTCTTCATGTACTTTTCGGGGAAACGACCATTGATAGTTACAGGAACCTGGTCTGCAACTGCTTCGAGGGGTGAAGGTACCACTGTGAAGTTGTCGCTTGAGAGTTCACCCATCTTGCTGCACGAAGTGATTGTGAGTGCAGCCAACGCAAGTGATGCGAAAGATTTAATCTTCATTGTTTAAAAAAATTAAATAGAGTTTGTATTTATTGTTTCTTTTGTCGAATCATTTGAATTCGGAATGCGCGTTTCCTGCCTTACGTAAGGATTTAGTGCATGTATTCACGCCAATCGGTAAGTCGCATGTCACCTTTGCGAAGATAAGTGTCGTGCATGGCGAAGGCTGCTGAGATGATGTGCGGAGTATGTCCGCCCTGCTGTCGAGCAATCTCCATATATTCGCGCAGAAGTGGACGATAGTCGGGATGGGCGATAGCGATGAGCGCCTCAGCCTTTTCGGTAGCACACTTATTGCGGAGGTCAGCCACACCATATTCGGTGACGATGGCATCAACATAGTGTTCTGTGTGGTCGATGTGCGAGCAGAATGGAACGATGCTTGAGATGGTTCCGCCCTTTTGCGTTGATGTGCAAGTAAAGGTAGAGAGCATAGCGTTGCATGTGTAGTCGCACGAACCTCCCACTCCGTTCATCATTCGCGAGCCGCAGATCTTGGTAGAGTTCACGTGGCCGTAAATATCTACTTCGATGGCAGTGTTGAGCGAACAAATGCCCAATCGAGCAATGATTTCAGGGCAGTTCGAAATTTCGGAAGGTCGGATGATAAGGCGGTCGCGGAAGCACTGGATGTTGTCGGTCAGCTCTGTGAGCTTCTCCGTACTGATGGTCAGCGCTCCTGTTGAAGCCTCGTTCACGCGCTCTTCGAGGATAAGGCGAAGCGGCTCTTCCTGAAGCACCTCAGTATAAATGCTGAAATTGGGCACTTCGGGGCATTGTCCGAGTGCACCAAGCACGGCGTTTGCACCCGACCCTACCCCTGACTGCATGATAAGCTTATCGCGGAAGATATAGCCCTTATTCATATTCCAAACCAAGAAGTCCGCCACATTCTGTCCGATAATATCGGTGGCTTCGCTTCCTGGGAGCATTGTACGAGCTTCGTCAGGGAGGTTACAACAGATGACGCCTGCTATGCGGCTTTCATCAATCTCTATGTAAGGTTTGCCAATGCGGTCGGTGATACTGTTGATACCAACAGTTTTACGATTCCAGGGGTTTTCAATTTCGTAGATGTCGTGTAGCCCGATAAGACGTTGTGAGTGCCACTGGTTAAGTTCTACGAAAACCCCCTTTTCAGCCAATCGGCAAACTGTAGGCGCAATGCCAATCCCTGCCGTTGGGTAAAGTCGGATTTTTCCGCATATCTTCTGCACCTCTACAGCTTCGATGATACCCCACGTGATAGGTCCGGTCATACCCTGACGTATATGCGTGGCATTGTCCGAGAGGTTGAGGTCTGTGTAGCGCACACGCCCGCTGTTGAAGGCCTTGCGCAAATCGGCATTCACGCTGAATGGCATTCGACGGTCGATAGCGTCGGCCTGCGTCAGCGCTCCATCACAACTGGAACCAATTGAGGCTCCTGTGATAACATCTACCTTGAATGGACGCCCCTCTGCGTGTTCTTTCATCGCGCGTGCCGCTATGGCTGGCGGTAGGGTCTTAGGCGAACCTGCAGGTCCGAATCCTCCGATGCCTAAGATGTCGCCGTGTTGGATGTGTGCGGCGGCTTCGTCTGCCGTCATGTAAGGGATTTGCATTCGGTAGTATAAATTTTGAGCAAAATTACAATTTTTTGTCTATACCAACCACTATTATATATTAAAAAATGAATTTTTCGCCCAATAATCTGCATTTAAACTTCAAAAATGAATTGTTGACTTTGATTTTAAAGGGTAATCAACTGACGTTTATCAAAATATATTATCTACCAAACACTAACCCCCAAACAAATCTATTAATTGTGGGGAAACCTACAAGATTATAGATTGCAAAACTCATTTTACAAAATCAAAGCTGTTTGCGAATAAAATCTCATTTTGCAACTTATTAAGGGGCATTTGTCTATAAAACGAAGGAGTTTGCCGCTTTTTATGTAAAAAAATGTCTAAATAGCTTTGAAGATATTAAAATTTCTATAATTTTGCAGCCGAATAAAAAATTGAGCGTTTCCGCAAATACGTAGATTAGAGAATTTTGCAACATACCAATACGGCATACTCTAAAACTCCTAGATTGTGGAAATGTTTATTTTTTTCACTTTTCAAATTAAATAATATTAAGGAAGTAAGTTCGTGCACTTACTAAACACACAAACAAATTAAACTTACTCCTCGTTTTTCCGATTATCGTCGCACAACTTAGTCGGACGGGGTACAAATCTTTTTGTATTATGAAAAAGTTTTGGTCATTTATGGTCGTAGCGCTCGTAGGTATGGGCGTTGGCTTTACAAGCTGTAGCGACGATGACGAAGAAACCACAGGTGGTGGCAATGGTGCTCCCGCGGCTCCTTCGGCTACTGTTGAAGCTTTGGAATCAGGCGCAGTTACATCTGCAGACTTCGTACTCGAAGCTACAAGCATCTCTGAAATGGCTTACAAGGCTGTTAAGGCTTCTGACGACACAGTAAACGCTGGCGTAATGAGCTCAGACCTCTTGTTTGCTAATGCAGACGCTGTTGTTGCTGTTCAGGACGGCAAGGACACTATCACAGTTTCTGGTCTTGAAGGTAACTCTACTTACAACATCTACGTTGCAGTTAAGGACCTCAACGGCGAGTTCTTGAACGAAAACGCCGACATGATTAGCGTTACAACTGCTAACTATGGCGATCAGCTCATCACAATGATCGACATTAAGGCAAACTCTGTCAAGTTCCACGTTAACATGCCCGACACTGCTGACTGGTTGCTCTTGCTCGGCGATCGTGGTAACTACGAACAGATGAAGATGTACTTCGGTCAGAGCGATGCAGGCTTCCTCGAATCAATCGGTAACATTCACTACAAGGGTCCTCAGACTATCGAAATCAAGGATGGCGACTACTGGTACACTGAAACAGACTGGGATGGCACTCCTATGTACGACATGGAATATGTTGTAAAGCCAGGTTCTGCTTTCGTAATGATGATCGCTGCAGCTCACTATGCTCAGGTGCCTAACGTATGGCCCGAAACATGGCGCTGGATTCCTTACTACGAAATGACAGGCGGCGGCGACGACTGGATTGACGATGACATGGGCGTTTGGAGCAACTCACGCTTCAGCGCAGACCTCCTCGGCGATTACACAGAAACTTGCACAGACGAAAGCGTAACTTTCACTCACGAATATGCTAAGCAGTACTTCTGGACAGCTCCTGCTGCAGCTCCCGCTGAAGGCGAAGGCGTAGAAGTAACACTCAAGAAGCTCACTGAACGCACAGCTATCTTCGAAATGGTTCCTTCTGAAGACTGCTTGAGCTACCACGTTCTTCCCCTGAGCCACGAAGACTATGAAATGCTCTGCATGTTCGTAGGCGAAGCTGGTATGCAGGCTTATGTATTGAATAATGGCGAACCCATGACTGGTGGTAACGAATACGTAATGAACGGCCTCGAAATTGGTGCTACTTACCACATGATGGTAACAGGTCTCTTCGAAGAAAACGGTGCTGTTCAGACTTACTACCACGAAACATTCTCTCCTCAGGAATCTACACTCCCCACTCCTGAAATGGAAATCACTGCAGTTCCTGAAAAGAATACTCACGACAAGGTTTACTTCAACCTCAAGTGTACAACAAAGGACGCTTGGAACATTAAGTACATCGCAAACTACGTGAAGGACTGGATTCCCGAACTCAACTCTGGCTACTCTTACGAAGACATGGTTGAAATGTATGGTCAGGAATTCACTGAAGAAGAACTCCAGCAGGTAAATTCTGAAGAAGGTTATGAAATCTTCTACACATCTTACGAAGACGTTGCTACTCGTTTGGCTGTAATCGCTTACAACGAAGACGAAAAGGCTTCTAAGGCATTCTGGGCTGACTCTCAGGCTGGTGCACTTCCCGCAAAGGATAAGATTTCTTCTTCTATCTACGCTGACATCGCAGGCAACTGGGAATTGAACTACTGGGATACTTACAACTACTACGAAAAGTACAGCAAGACTGGCGAAGCTCGTAAGTTCAACACAGTTATCACTCAGAACCCCGACTTCGGACCCGCTACATTCGAAGAATGGAAGAACGATGCTACTTACGAAGTTGTTTTGGCAGCTCTCAACAACGACGAAGCTAAGGTAAAGGCACTCTTCGACGATTACAAGGCTACAGCAGCTTACTACCAGGCTAAGTACGAAAGCCAGAACCAGATGGTTGGCTTCAACTTCCCCGCAGGTATGTATGTTAAGGCTGCAGACCAGAAGATTTACGGTCCTTGGGATCTCTTCACTTCTGAATACTATTCTGCTTACGACTGCCACGAACTCTTCTACGACTTCGGTCCTAAGGTTATGTTCGAAGTAGTTGGCGAAAACGAACTCGTATTGAAGTCAGACATGAACGCATTCCCCCCATTGGCTAACTTCGACTCTTCTTACTACATGGTAGGTATTGGCATGTTCGAAGGTCAGAACCAGTACTTGATGGCTTGCGAATTCCCCGTAACAATTTCTGAAAACAAGGATACTTTGACTGTTCATCCTTGCGAATACGAAGGCGTACTCTATTACCCCGCAACTATCAGCTACAACTGGGGTTATGCTAATCCTCAGAACATCACAGACAAGGAAGTTACTTACGTTCGCAGCACAAGCAACATGCCTGTTGAAACTAAGCCCTTCTCTATCGACGATGTACTCAAGGCTAACCGCGCTGTTTATAACAGCAACGAACTCGTGCCCGTAAGCATGGCTTCACACGTTAAGCGTAATGCTAAGGTGAAGGCTCTTCCCAAGCTCAACCGCGTAGAAGGTAAGCTCTTCGACTTGGAAGCACAGATTAAGTCTTTGAAGAAGTAATACATAACAACGCAAAAAACCAATAGGTTAATGCTATCCTCCGATAGCGTTGACCTATTGGTTTGTTTTACCTTTTCTAAGAACAAATAACAAATAAAACATACTAATTATGAAGATGACAAAGTTTTTTGCAACATTGACAATGTTTGCTGTAATGACAGGCTTCGCTGCTTGTGGCGGAGGCGACGACGAAGGAACTGAAACGCCTCCCCCTGCACCAGCTCTTCCCAACGAGCCAGAAACTCCCGAAACTCCTGAGACAGGCCTTGAAAACTACCCCAACCGTGCTGTTTCTGCAAATGGTCTCACATTGGCTGCTACACACCTCTTTATGGAAGTCGGCGACACTACAACTGTGAAGTTCGCAGTGTTTAAGGATGGTGAAAATGTAACTGAAAAAGCTTCTATCTATCAAATCGTTGATGGAGTTGACAAGAAGTTGGTAGATGCTAAGGCTACTTGCGCAGATTTGGGCACACACTCATTCTGGGCTTCATACAAAGGCAACAACACAAAGGGCGATGCCCTCCTTACAATCACAACTGTAAACGAACTTCCCGCTTTGGACGCTGACACAGAACCTGAGTCTTCAGACTTCTTCCGCCGCACACTTGTTCTTCAAGGCACAGGCACAGGCTGCCAGTACTGCCCCAACGCCATTGGTGCTCTTCACAAGTTCTTTGCTGACGAAGAAAACGCAGAAAAGGCAGTGTTAATGGCTATTCATACTTACAACGGAAATGACCCTCTTTATAGCGAAGGTGCTGCTACATTGTCACGCATGGCAGGTTTCTCAACCTACCCCGTTATTAAGCTTAACTTCGACAACGACTACATGATTGCAGGTCTTTCTGAAGACTATTTCTTGAAGTTCTTGAACAACAATGTATCTGAGTTGTCTGCAATCGAGGCTGAAACTAATATTGCTGTTTCTACTTCATACAACGAAGAAACAGGCGTAATCAGCGTTGCAGCTAAGGTGAAGTGCGACGATCCCGGAGAATACCGAGTTACAGCAGCCCTCGTGCAGGACAATGTATTCTTCCCCCAAACAGGTACATCAAACGTTAGCTACTATCTCCACGAAGCAGGCGTAAAAGCTATCGCACCTACTACAGGCTATGGCTTTGCTCTGAATAATGGAGCTATCACAGAAGAAGGAAAGTCTTACGATTTCTTCTGCGAATTTAACTCTAGCGCACTCTACGACAAGGGTACAGGCGAATATGCACTCGACGTTCTTCGCGATGCTCGCATTATTGTTTACGTTCAGGCTAACGGCAAGGTGGTTGACAACACTGTAGCTTGTGGCTTGAATAAGTCTGTAGGCTTTGCTTACAACTAACCTATTCATTCTTTCCCTAAGAAACTATGAAAAAGCTTTTATTAGGAGCTGTATTAGCCCTCACAACCTTCTCTTGCTCAAGCGATGACGAAGGATGGACTGGCGGCAATGAGCCCGACGTAGAATATGCTACGGATGCTACGGAATACGAAATTCCCGTTGTCTTTCACGTGTTCTACTCTCAGAAACGCGACTCTATTGAGTATGTGAAGGAAGGTCACCTTCCTAAAGTGCTCGATGCCGTAAATCGCCGCTTTGCCAATTGCGGAGTTAACCTCAAGCTTCAGTTTAAGTTAGCAGAAGTCGACCCACAAGGCAATACCATGTCTGAGCCAGGTGTTGACCGTCAGAAGGTGCGCATCGCTACGCTCAACAGCACTGAGTTTTTGAAGGATTCTACCTACGCTAAGTACATGTGGGATCAGACTAAGTACTTGAACATCTGTCTTTTTAAGGAAAAGAACAAGGCGGTTTTGGGCATTTCTTCTTTCCCCTACACTCTCCACCCCGACACGCTGGCAGGAATGCCTAAGTTGATGGAGATGCGCCCCGTGAGCGAGCTCGATTACCCCCACTGCGTTTATGTCAACTCGCAGTATATTTACGACCTCGAGCCCGAAAGCTATAAGACATCGGAGATTGTTGGCTCTCTCTGCCATGAGATTGCTCACTATCTCGGCTTGCGCCACTGCTTTGGCGAAGACCCTGTCACTTATAGCCGCGATTGCGATCTCGACACAGACTTCTGCGATGACACACCCACTTATAACAAGAGTAAATACGACAGCTATTTGCTTGAAAACTATCCCTACGATGGTGTCTTCACCCCCGAACTTGTTGAGCAACTCGCATGGCGTACGAACAGTGTTACCAAAGAACGCTTCGTTTCGACAAACATCATGGACTATGCCGTAAGCTATCTCAACACACTGACGCCTCAGCAGTGCGAACGCATACGCTTTGTACTAATGCGCAGTCCTTACGTGCCTGGCCCTAAGGTAAATCGCCAAGCGATTGAAAACCTTTCGTCCTCACGCGCAGCGAATGTAAAGCAACCTTTCCCCCATCGCATAGCGTATTAATTTTATATATATGGTCATACAGTTAAACCTGTGTGGCCATTTTTTATATGCACGAAATAGTTAACAAGTTAACGAGTAAACGAGTTGACGAGAAGCCTTCCGGATGGTAGTTGTACTCCATGCAAACTATTACTTCTCATTCCTCAATTTCATCACATTTTATATCTTTTATCTAAAACAAAACTTAATTATCACAAAAATGAACATTAAAGTTTGAATAATTTTTCTCAGAAGTTAAAAACTCAGTACTTTTGTGGAACAATCGCAAGATTTTATTCTTAAACATTTAATTTTATTAAAAACTTGAGCCTATGAATTTTAAATTTAGACTCCCTCTGATGTTGTTGGCTTCTTTGTTTGCAACAGCGCTTGCGGCTGCTGTGCCTTTCAAGACAACAACTATTGTTGATGGAAACTTTGCTGCGGGTACTACATGGTACACCATGCAGATTGGTTCCAGCCAACACGTGATTTCCGACAATGCCGGCGCCGACCGCATTGCGCTCACAAAGATTAACTCTCAGCTCGACGCTGCCGACCTTTGGTGCTTCGTAGGTAACGACACTGATGGTTACCAGATTTACAACAAGCAAGCTGGTGCTACAAAGGTACTCGCATCAAGCACAACTATGGGCAAGCTTAATGGCTACGGTGGCACAGGTGGTTCTACTTACCCCACTCTCCAGCCCGCCAATGCACTTCCCGAAGGCTATGTAGGAACATGGGATTTGGAAGTTTCTGACAAGTTGGCCGACACTGAAGGCTACTTCGTGATTCTTCACGGCACAGACTACGCTATGAACAACTTCGGTGGTGTAGGCAACCTCGCATTCTGGGCAGAAGGCAAGGACGCTGGTTCTACCGTTACTTTCGAATTTGCCGAAACTACTGTTGAAATCAATAAGGCAAATGGTCAGTTCACCGCAAGCAACGCCAATAAGACTTGGCATGCTGTATGGGCAAGCACCCAGCTCGAAGGCTTCACTTTGGGTTCTGGCCAGAACAACATGACAACTGTAGGCGACTACATCGCTGTTTACTCTGGTACTTCGGGCAACTGTACACACACCCTCACTGCTCCTCAGGGTTACGCAGTGGCTGGCTACAGCTTCGACTTTGTCAACACTAACAACGATGGCTCATACAGCTTGAATCTCGTAGTTGACGGAACTACTTACAAGACCTCTGCATCTGTGCAGCACGTTGAAGTTTCAGGCCTCACCGAACGCATGACTTCGTACACACAGAGCGGTGCAAACAAGGGTATTACGCTTACTAACTACTTCGTTACTGTTCGCCGTTCGTTGATTATCCCCGAACCTCAGTTTGAAGTATTCCCCACTCCCACTTCTGGCGCTATTCCCTACCGCATCCCCGGTATCGCAACAGCGTTCAACGGTGACCTCATTGCCGTAGCCGACTATCGCCACAGCCGCGCCGACATCGGTATGGCTACTAACGGCCGCATTGACATCCACGCTCGTATCAGTAAGGACAATGGTAAGACTTGGGGCGACATCTTCCCCATCGTTGAAGGTCTTGGTGGCAACGCTCCCGACCTGACATCTATGTACGTAGCCTTTGGCGACCCCTGTATCGTGGCAGACCGCGAAAGCAGCCGCGTCATGGTGCTCACTTGCTCGGGCAACGTAAGCTTCCCCAACGGTACACGTGACAACCACCAAGGCATTGCTCGCTTCTACTCAGAAGATAACGGACAGACTTGGGGCCAACCCGTAGATATCTCTGAAGCTATCTACGAACAGTTCGACAAGCGCGTCAATGGTGGTATCCGCTGTATGTTCATCGGTTCGGGTAAGATTTCTCAGAGTTCTACTATAAAAGTTGGCGACTACTACCGCCTCTACTGCGCACCTCTCGTTAAGTTGGCAGATGGTTCGAACGTGAACTTCGTGCTCTACTCTGACGACTTTGGTGGCACATGGAAGGTGCTCGGTGGTGTTGACGTATCGCCCATCCCCAGCGGTGGTGACGAACCCAAGGCCGACGAACTCCCCGACGGTAGCATCCTCATCAGCTCACGTACATCTGGTGGCCGTATCTACAATATCTATAGCTTCACAAACACTGAAACTGGCGAAGGTAGCTGGGGCACAGCAGTTTGGTCAAACAGCGCAAACAACGGTACTGTAGCTGTAAGCAACTCTACTAACGGCGAAATTATGTTTGTGCCCGTAATGCGCAATGCCGACAGCAAGATGATGTACCTCATGCTTCAGTCAGTGCCCTTCGGCTCTGGTCGCGCTAACGTAGGTATCTACTACAAGGAATTTGAAAGCCTTGCAGACTTCGTTACTCCCGACAGCCTTGCTAAGGATTGGGACGGCCGCCATCAGGCTAGCTACCTCAGCTCAGCTTACTCTACAATGTGCTTGCAAGCTGACAACACAGTAGGCTTCATCTACGAAGAAGACACTTATGGCACATCGGGCGGTGGCTACACTATCGTTTATAAGAACTACTCTATCGAACAAATCACAGATAGTGCTTACTCTTACAACGCTGACATCAACCCCAACGTGTTCGTAGCAGAAAACATCGACGTTAAGGCAGCTCACGTCGTAGCTGGCGCCAACTATGTAGGAGCTTATACATTCGAAGCTGTGGAAGAAGCACAGGGCGCAATCGAGGCATACAAGGAACATCCCACACGCGAAGGCTATGAAGTGCTCAACAAGGTGCTCGCAAACCTCCCGATTGTTGATGTACAGCCCAACGGATGGTATCGCTTCCGCAATGCAGACCGCAATAATGGTACGCTCTACCTCTCACCCGGTGCTACAAACTACACTGCTGGTAATAGCAACAACCTCAGCAACGCACACCAAACTTTCTGTCTCAAGGCTACTGAAACAGAAGGTCAGTACTACCTCTATAGCGGTAACTACGGAACATACCTTGGCAAGTTGGGTGCTGTTGAAACTCAGCCCATCGTAACGACTGAAACAGCAGAAGCGGGTGTTTGGACAATCGTACCCTCGCCCAACGGTAAGAGCCAGGTAATCTGCGTGAACCACACTGGCGACAAGAAGGGTCTCCACCTCGCAGGCGACAACAAACGCCTCGTGCCCTGGAACGAATCAGGCTCTCCCGCATCGCTTTGGTATGTTGAACCCATCGAAACATATCCCGTTGACGTAACAGAAGCTGGCTATGCAGCCATCAGCCTTCCCTTCGGCGTACGCCTTCCTGAAGAAGTAAAGGCTTACGTAGCTACTGGAGAAGAAGTAGTTGAAGGTATTCACTGCATCAACCTCAAGGAAGCTCCCAGCTTCTACGTTGAAGGTCCCGTAGTATTGGCAGCAGCAGCTGGCCACTACGAATTGCCTTTGATGCCCATGGGCGAAGAATACGAAGCTACAGACAACCTCCTCGGCGGTACGCTCAAAGCAGCCCCCGTTGATGGCAACGTGTTTGTATTCGAAAATGGCGTATTCAAGAAGAAGACAGGCACTGGCAACGTAGCAGCTAACAAGGTGTACTACGTGAGCGAAACAGATGCTACGACTTTCGAAGTTCAGATTAAGGACGAAACGCCCACAGCTATCGAAGGCATCGCTACAAGCAACAATACTGTTAAGTTCTACGATCTTAACGGACGCCCCGTAGCAAAGCCCGCAAATGGCATCTTCGTAACTTCTGACGGCCGCAAAGTACTCGTGAAGTAATCTCTTCCAATACTTTATACAAAAAGGTTCTGAGAGTCAGTTCAGGCTGACTCTCAGAACCTTTTTTTTGTATGAATAATAAACAATTAGAGCCCGCCACTGCATTGATGAGATTTATAGAGAGTACGCTAAAAAAGATTGGGAATATGAACACTATGCGTGCCGACATCAAGAATATTTTGTCTCACTCTAAGAAACAGTTTTCCTTCTAGGAATACTCCAGCGAGTAAGTCAATTTAATTTCTCCTCCTGAGTTAGGAGGTTTCCGTCCCTCGATAACGGGGGAACCGAAGGGGGTTACCGCGGTATGGCGGGGAGGTGGTCTGTTAGAATTAGACAGAAAAACATACGGATGTTATATTATTTATATACCACTTCACCGTTACCATCGGGTAACCCTTTTGAAACTCTCTCTTTCATACAGACCACCTCCCCCTTCGGGGACTCCTCCTAACTCAGGAGGAGAAATTTGTTTGATTTACTCGTTGGAATGCTTCTGGATGTAGCAATATCCTAGTTTTTCATGATTCGTACGTTGCATCACGACGGGCCGACACGGAGATCGGCCCCTACAGCATCCGGATGGCTGCTGTACTCTGTACGAATTAGTAAACAAGTAAACGAGATGACAAGTTGACGAGAGACCTTCCGAATGGTGTAGGGGCCGATCTCCGTGTCGGCCCGTCGTGTTGCAACGTACAAATCATGAAAAACTAGGATATTGTTACTTTCGACTAATCATATAGAAGGTTCCTGCGTCGATCTATCCTGGGCTTCGATTCCCCCGTTTTGTATCCCATTATTAAATATTTATTTTCTTGCTTTTTTATTCAATAGCTACATAATTTCATACTTTTTCCTTATATTTGCAAACATATTAGGCGATGATGAGCCTTTGTCAGGCAAAAGGAGCTTTTCCTTTTGCAAGGATGGGGTGAAATTATTGCCAGCCTCGCGACGAATGCTTTCCTTTTTTTATAAATGAAGGAAGGCGGGAGGGAGTGAGGCAAGACATAGATAAAAGGCGTTTACTACGCTTTGGTTTTGACGTTATGAAATCCTGAGAAAATTTCAATTGTCTGTTAAAAACAAAGCAACGTGAATGCCCCGTGGTGTGTTATATACATACCTCAACTCGTGCTGTACAGCCCTTGGTGTATCCGTATGCCAATGGGAGGTGTGGTTAGTTGAGTGTAATCTTATATACATATCGGCGTGGGGCTTTCGGCGTTGCTCGGTTCAACAGACAGGGCAATTCTCAGGAGCCTCATAACGTGGAGCGAGCAACAGTAGCTGGGCTTCACGTCTTTTTTTGTGTCCGAACGAATCGAATTGTTTTATTGTGCGGTGTTTGTAGCC
>JAZLDQ010000082.1:0-139468 GCA_045614785.1 Alloprevotella sp. | reverse complement strand
GGCACGGAGGTGAAGTTGGCAAAGAAGGAGTTTGAACTCTTGACTTACCTGATTCGCCACAGAGGAAAGATATGTTCGCGCGAGCAGATTCTGAGTCGTGTGTGGAGTGACGAAGTCATTGTGCTCGACCGCACGATAGATGTCAACATTACGCGCTTGCGCTCAAAGATAGGAGCGTATGGTGCTTATATCGTTACCCGCTCAGGTTTTGGCTATGGTTTCCGCGACTAAACTCTCGTTTCACAAGCGCCTGTTCCTGCAGCTCATTACCTATGCCTGGGCATTGGTGCTCTGCTTTGTGGGCTATCAGTATCTGCGCGAGAAGCAGTATAAGTCGGAATTTCTGAGCGCAACGTTGCAGCAGTACAACCGCCATCTGCTGGAGGAAGTTGATGAAGGGCGCTCTTTCGAAACCTACATCTCGACGCACGAAATGCCTTTCAGCGACTTGCGCATTACTCTCATCACGCTTTCGGGGGCGGTGATTTTTGACAACACGATTCCCATCGACTCGCTCGACAATCATCGCAGTCGCCCCGAAGTGGCAGAGGCTTTGCGTAAGGGTGCGGGCTGCCACATCGGGCGACAGTCGGCAAGCGACGGGCGTGAATATTTCTACTCTGCCACACGCGGGGAACGCGCCATTGTTCGCACCGCCATCCCTTATTCCAGCACGTTGAAGGACATGCTTGCTGCCGACTGGTCGTTCCTCGTCGTGATGATTTCGATTGCGCTGGGAGTGAGCATTGCTGCCTACTTCTCCACGCGCCAACTGGGTAAGGATATTGAACGTGTCAACCGTTACGAAGCGGAGCAGGAGCGCTCGCGCCTGAAGCGACAACTCACGAATAACATCAACCACGAACTCAAGACGCCGGTTGCCTCTATCGGTGTGTGTCTCGAAACATTGCTCTCGGGCATCAGTCTTAGCGAGGAAAAACGGCAGGAATTAATCGGTAGGTGCTACATGCAAAATGAGCGACTCCGCCGTTTGCTTAACGACGTGTCGCTCATCACCCGAATGGAAGATGGAAGTGCGCTTATCGGCAAAGAGCAGGTCGTTATCAACGACATCATCAGCGAGGTGCGTGCCGAACTCGACGTTATGCCCCGCGAAGAGCGCCTGAATCTGCATGTTGATTTTAAGGATAAAGTCACAATCGAAGGTAACCTTTCGCTTATAGCCTCCATCTTCAGCAACCTTACGGAAAACGCCATCGCCTATTCGGAAGGGCGGAACATTTACATCTCGCTGCTCGAAAACACTGAGCAGACGTGTCGCATCCGATTCGAAGACGACGGCAAGGGCGTAGCGCAAAATCATCTGCCTCACCTTTTCGAACGTTTCTATCGCGTAGATAAAGGGCGCTCTCGCCGGAAAGGCGGCACAGGCCTCGGACTCGCCATTGTCAAGCACGCTGTTTTGGTTCACGGTGGCATCATCACCGTCACCAATCGTCCCGAAGGAGGCCTCAGATTCGAGTTTACGTTGCGCAAGCGTGCATAGCCGTAGTTTTCTTGGAAGGGCGCGCAACGTGTGTGAAAGAGCCTGTAATATTAATTTGAAATTAAGCCCCATTATTTATATTGAGTAGAATATCAGGGGCGAAAGCCAGGGGGAGCATGATTGTTCCCCCTCTCTTTTTTTGCTCTGTTTTTTGAGAAACGGGCATTTTTTTGTTTTTGCACAAAATAATGCAAAGTGTGCATGTCATTATGTGGTATTTTTTAACGTTTATCGAAAAAAAATGTAGATTTTTGCACAATTCTTTGGTTCGTGTGCAATAATCGGTCTAATTTTGCACCGGTTTTCAAAAAATTAACAAAAAATGAAGAAAATTTTAGTATCTGCGGCGCTCTTGATGTCCGCTACAGTTTCAACTTTCGCTGGTGGTTTGCTTACTAACACTAACCAGCACGCAGCATTCCTTCGCAATCCCTCACGTCAGGCTATCATCGGTATTGAAGGTGTTTACACAAACCCCGCTGGTGTGGCTTTCATGCCCCAGGGCTTCCACCTCGGTGTAACTTGGCAGGCTGCTATGCAGAAGCGTCAGATGAATGTAACGAATCCTTTGTACGCTGGTAATGTAAACAATCCCAATACTACTCGTACTTTTGAAGGTAAGGCAACTGCTCCTGTGATTCCTTCTATCCAGGCTGCTTACGTAATCAACGACAAGTGGTCAGTTTCAGCTAACTTCGCAGTAGCTGGTGGTGGCGGTAAGTGCGAGTTTGACGGTGGTCTTCCTATGTTTGAAGAACTTATCGGTGGTTCTTTGGCAAAGGCTGGTGCAGGTTACTCTTTCAACCAAAACCTTACAGGTGAACAGTATTTCTATGGTCTTCAGTTGGGTGCTACTTACAAGGTAACAGAAAACATCTCTGTATTCGGTGGTGTTCGTGGTATCATGGCAAATTGCGCTTATACTGGTGCAATCTCTAATATTATGGCTCATACAGCTGCTGGTTCTATGCCTGGTAGCGCTTATCTTAGTGGCGTTTCTCAGCAGGCTGCTTCTGCTGCACAACAATATGCTGCCGCTGCTGAACAATATGCAGCTGCTGGTATGGCTACAGAAGCCGCACAGGCTGCTGCTGCTGCACAGCAATATGCTGCCGCTGCAACAACTGCAGGTACAGGCGCTTACTTGATGAAGACAGACTTCAACCTTGATTGCGAACAGAGTGCTTTTGGTTTCCAGCCTATCGTTGGTGCTAACTTCAACTTTGGTAAGTTGAACATTGGTGCTAAGTACGAATTCCGCGCTAAGATTAATCTTGAAAACGAATCAAAGAACAGTGCAAATGTTGATGCATTGATGGGTGCTTATGCTGATGGTCAGAAGGTACGCTCTGACATCCCCGCTCTCTTCACTGTAGGTGCACAGTACGAAGTTGCTGACAACATCCGCGCGATGGCTGGTTTCAACTACTACTTCGATAAGGACGCTAAGGGCTCGGCTACAGCAGTGAGCGACGACACTTACGAAATCACACTCGGTGCTGAATGGGACGTTAACGAAAAGATTACTTTGGGCCTCGGCGGTCAGCGCACTCAGTATGGCTTCAACGATGCCGACATGACTGACACTGGCTTCAATATCAGCTCTTACGGTCTCTGTGTAGGTGGTGCTTATAAGTTCTCTGAAAAGTTGAAGCTCAACTTCGGTTACATGCACTCATTCTATGACGACCACAAGTTCACTAACGCAAACGGTACAGCTTGCAATTACACTCGTAAGAACGACGTAGTTGGCGTTAGCTTGGACTTCAAGTTCTAAAATAAACTGTTTGTAGTATAAGATAAAACAATGGAGGCAATCGGTTGGTTGCCTCCATTTGTTTTTTAGTTTGGGTTTTATTGATGTAGAGATGTAGATGTGGGTGGGAGACGCCACAGTGGGTAGAGTGTTCAATATTGCCCCAAAATATGAGACCGTTTTGTGTTGTATTCGGGATTTGTAATCTATTATTCCGCATAGCCATGACTCCGAATTTCTTCGCTCTGTCCTCTCTAGGCGAATGTAACTAATTTCTCGAGAATTTAGTTATATCTACTCGTCTGTAAATCAATTGACTCCTCTATATTTCCCTTGAGGAACCCCTTTCAGTACATACAATTAAAACTTTCGAACTTATTTTTTATCATTACTAAAAAACGGAGCGGGTTATTTCTTTGAATGTCACTAAATTTGTAATTTTGCGGTTAAGTTCGGAGAATGTGTGTCTGTTGGTAATGCATTGTACGGATGGACTTCGTAGATTTTAATCAGAACATACCTATATTTATATGAGTAAAACACTTGCGGAGACTCCGAAGTCTCCATTTTGGAAACGTATTCCTTATCGTTGGGTGCATGTGGCAGCCGTAGTGGCGATTTATGCCTTCTGCACTTTTGTGTATGGTGATGTGTTTGTGCGAGCGCAGCAGAATTGCTATGTTGCGAGTTCTACCGAATTGATGACATACATCAAGCAACTGCCCTTCGGAGAGGTGTTTTGTGCTGCACGCTACTTGATGCTCCCCTTTAAGAGCATGTGGCTTGGCGGCGCTTGGTTGACGATGTGGCTTGTTGGTTCGGCTTGCTTGTTGGCACACGGACTTCGCCTTTCGCGCAAATGGAAGTTGTTGACATTCCTTTTGCCCATCTCTACGCTTAGCTATTTGGTGTGGCGTGGTACGCGAGTTTACTACCATGATGAACCTTCAACGGTGATTCTTCTTCCTATTGTTGTTGTACTTGTGGCTGCATGTGTGGCTATAGTAGGGCATTTCGTACGTAAGAAACCAGAACTTGTAAGCAATGCTCATGTTTCGACAGTGGGAGCGGTTGCCATAGCATTTGCTGCACTTATTGTTGGTACTATTCAATTTCGCGAAAACGACATTCTTAGTGCTCGCCTTCAGAACATGATGTTAGAGTCTGATTGGCAAGGGATGGAGGAAACAGCAATGTCAGCCAAGCAACCCAACCGCACGGTGGCTGCCTACTATGCTATTTCGTTGGTGCAGCAAGATAAGTTGCTCGAAAATCTCTTTGATTTTCCATTTGACTATCCTGATGATGCTACGTATTTGGTGGCTAATGGTAAGACGGAGTATTCGTTTTTTGAGAGCGACTGTAATTTCTACGCCGGCCTTCTCAACTCGTCGTATCGTGCGGCAATGGAGCAGCATGTGATGTCGGGACCTACCATTTATAATTACAAGCGCATGGCGAAGTGTGCGGTGGTGAAGGGCGAAACAAAGTTGGCAGAACGCTATCTTTTTGTGCTTAGCCAGGTGCCTTTCGAGCAGGCGTTTGTAGAAAAATGGAGAACATTTTTGCTCAATCCTCAGCTGATGGATAAGGACCCTGAGTTGATCCGTGTGAAGGCACTCTTCCCTCGTGAGGAGACTACGGAGCAAAACTATCGTCGTCCGATCTTCATGGGATATAATGTTGGCTTAGGACAAGGTAGCGATGCTACGCTGAAGACAGCCTTGGCTGCAACGCTTTATTCTAAGGACATGATGCGCGTGTTGAACATGGCTTCTGTGCTTCGCCACAAGAATCAGGGCCGCTTGCCTCGCGTGTTGCGCGAAGCTATTATGATTAAGTCTATCACTATGCCTGAGGTGAAGAAGGCTTTCCCTGAAATCACTAACGACGCAATGTTGTTGGCAAGTTTCCAGAGTTTTGTGAGCCAGGCGCGTCCTTATCTCGACGATAAGCCCCTTTTGCGCGAAAAGATGCGCGAGGACTGGCTCGGCACGTATTTCTACTATTATTATTGCGAAAACAATAATCCTAACCAGGTTCAGTCGAAGACTTCTTCGGCGGGAGTGAACTAGGAGCAATAACCTTTTTTTTTAAAAAAAACTTAATACATGATAAAGAAAATATCCTTTTATGCATTGCTCGTTGCTATACTTTCGGCATGTGGCAGTGGAAAGAAAGAGGTGCCTTCAACCTTTGAGACTGTTAATGAGGCTGTAGCTATATTCCCGGATTATGCTGACGTAACCATTCCTTGTAATATTGCTCCGCTCAACATTCAGGTGAAGTCGATTGGCACGGAGTTCGCTGGATGCATTAGCGATGCTAGTGGTGCTACGATTGTTGCGACAGCTGAAACGGATAAGCTCTTTTTTGACGAAGAAGAGTGGAAGCAGATGCTTGAAAATAACAAAGGCAAGTCGCTCACAGTGAAAGTGTTTGCAAAACGAGCTAATGGATGGGTGGCTTTTAAGTCTTATTCGATAAGCGTGGCTGAGGAACCTATTGATGAATATCTCTCTTATCGTCTTATCGAACCTAGCTACGAACTCTATCGCCAGTTGGGACTTTACCAGCGTAATCTGACGAACTTCGAGGAACATGTTATTTATGAGAATAATCGTTCGTATGACGACGATAATAACCACTGCATCAACTGCCACAACTATCAGAACCACAACACTGACACGATGCTCTTCCACGTGCGTGGTTCGCATGGCGGTACTATTTTTGTGCAAGGTGATAAGGTGGTGAAGATGAACATGAAGTCGGACTCTATCCTTTCAAATTCTGTGTATCCTTCATGGCACCCTACAGAAGCAAGGGTTGTTTTCTCTTCCAACAATACGGGACAGGTGTTCCACCTCGGTCATACAAATAAGATTGAAGTGCTCGACTATGACTCCGACATTATACACTATAATGTAGCGACACAGGAAATTTCGAATATCCTGAAGACGAAGGAATATCTTGAAACATTCCCTTGTTGGGCGCCCGATGGCAACACCATTTACTTTACGCGTGCCTATACGCCCCAGTTGATGGGCATTCCTGATAGCTTGCGAGCTGACAAGATTCCTACAATCTACGATTCGCTGCACTACGATGTGATGAGTCTTCGCTATGATGCCCAGACAGGAGCGGTGAGCGATCTTCGTACTGAAGTAGCTTGTGCGGAGATGGGCAAGAGTGCTGCAGTGCCTCGCATTAGCCCCGACGGACGCTACTTGCTCTTTACGGTGGGCGACTTCGGACAGTTCCACATTTGGCATGCTGATGCCGATCTTTATGTAAAGGATATGGTGACGGGCAATGTTCGCCGCCTCGATCGTGCTTCGGCTGAGGGTCCCGACAGTTACCACGGATGGAGTAGTAACGGACGTTGGCTCGTTGTAGCATCGCGTCGTGATGATGGTTCGTACTCACGTCCTTACATAGCTTATTTTGATAAGGATGGATGCGACCATAAGGCATTCCTCCTTCCTCAACGTGATCCTGAGTTCAACCTTCTTCGCATGAAGAGCTACAATGTTCCTGAGTTTTCGAAGAATGCAGTGAGCATTACGCCCGAGCAGTTTAAGGACGTTATCTATGATGATGCTGCGGTGCAGAAGGTGACGTATAAGAGTTTTCAGTAAATAATAACGAGGCGCATGCGGTTCGAACGGCATGCGCCTCATTGTTTATTCCCACGTATCATGGGGAATCTATATGTTGCTAAACGTACTCTAAATTTGTAGGTTGTGTAGAGATTGCCCCCTACTGCATAATAAAGAAATGGATTATTTGCACTCATAAATAAGTGGGGTGTGGTAAAAAAAGAGCTGCAATCTTCTTTTTTTGTCCCTTTATTTTATATTGAGCGGAATTTAAGTTGTAGATTTGTAACTAATTTGTTGAATATAACGCTATTTTGTTTTTCACGAATAATTATTTAATCATTATATAAGTTTATGAATTACAAACCTAAACATTTATTTTGCTGCTTGGCAATGGCGTTGATGTCGCCTTTCGCTGTGGCTCAGAACTACACGATTTATCCGATTCCGCAGACGGTGAAGATGAATGCTGGTAGTTTGGCATTGACTAAGAATATCAATGTAGTCTGTGAATCGACTATCGATGATATTACTAAGCAGCGTTTGTCTGCCTTGCTTCAGGAAAAAGGTTACTTGATGACGGAAGTTACTGCTGAGGGCATTACTGCTGACGAAGTAACGATTTGGCTCGGCACGGTGGCTTCGGGCGAAGCGGTTGAGGCTTTAGCGCTCGAGCAACTTCAGCTGAATAGTAAGAAATTGCTTGCTAATGGTAAGTATGACCGCCATGCTATTGACGTTTCAGCTAAAGGTGTTGTTGTTTATGGCGAGCATACGAATGCTGTATTTATGGGGCTTGCTTCTATCGAGCAGATGTTGGAACAGACTGTAGATGGAGCACTTCCCTTCACAACAATCTATGACTATGCAGACCAGGAAAGTCGCGGTCTTGTTGAAGGATACTATGGTTATCCCTACAGCGTTTCGGTGAAGAAGGACTTGATGCGCTATATGATGCGCTACAAGATGAACACTTATATGTATGGTGCAAAGAGCGACCCCTACCATTCGCAGCTTTGGCGCGACGCTTATCCTGAGACAATCAGCGCAGAACAGGAAAAGAATGGTTGGCTCACACAGGCTATGGTGAATGAGATTGCGGAGGTGAGTCGCCTTACGAAGGTGAACTTCATTTGGGCTATCCACCCCGGTAATGAGTTTTTGGGTAGCTCGACGGTGGTGAGCGACGTGATGAGCAAGTTTGAGAAGATGCATGCGCTCGGCGTGCGCCACTTTGGTGTGTTTGTTGACGACGTGAGTATTCCCTCTTCGGATGCCGACATGCAGCTCAATGCGCAGCGCCTTACAGAACTTCAGCGCGCTATTGAAAAGAAGTGGAACTACAAAGGAGCTGTGGCTGCCGACACAGTGCGTCCACTCCATTTCGTGCCTCAGATTTATTGCAACAGCTTTGCAAGCTCTGTCGATCAGCGCCAACGCTTCATGAAGGCACTACAGGCTGTGCCCGACTATATTACGGTATATTCGACAGGTCAGGGCGTATGGTCTGTTCCTAATAACGACCATACGCAGACCATCATGAGCGAATTTGGTCGCCCCATGGGATGGTGGTGGAACTATCCTTGCAACGACAATGCTGACGGACAGATTTACCTTCAGGATATGTATAGCAACTTCTACGACCTGCCCTCTGTTGACGGTGGTGCACGTATGCCCGAAAACCTTCAGAATTGTCAGGGTATTGTTGCCAATCCTATGCAGCAGGGTGAAGTTTCTAAAACATCACTTTTCTCTATTGCCGACTATTCGTGGAACAACTCAGAGTTCGACAATAAGGAAAGCTGGAATGCCAGCATCAAGAGTCTTATTGCCGACAAGGACACGCGCGATGCTTACAAGGCACTTACTTATTACCTCCGCTGGAATGAACCCGACGGTTTGAAAACAACGATTGAAAACTTCAAGACTTCGCTCGAACAGGGCAATCCTAAGGCAGATGCGCTTAAGAGCCTTTTTGAGCAGATTGAGCAGAACTGCAAGAAGGTGATAGCGCTTAAGGATAGTGACGTTGAGAGCGATCGTTTGCTTTATCAGGACCTTGCACCTTGGCTCCAGACGCTCCACACACGTGCTATTGTCATTCAGCGTATGCTTACGATTGCGACGGCTGAAATGTCGAACACAGACAAGTGGCCTTTGGTGAAGGAAGTGGTGGACAGCATTAATGCTTTGAAGACAAGCACACTCTATACGGCTTATGCTCTTGAAGGTATGGGTAATGGTATCAGCGTGAGCAAGCGTCAGGCACAACTCAGTCAGCGCTTTATGGCGCCTTTTGTGGATTATCTTTTTGAGAAGGCGACGGATGGTTATTTCGTAAATCAGGTAGTGACAACGCCCAAGGCGATTTCGAACTCTATCTTGTTGAATCCCGAGGTAAAGACGCTCGACAATGGTAAGGTGGCGTTGACGATGGCTGCTACTGATTTGGATGTTGATAATTGGGTGGGACTTGAATTGCCGCAGCCTACGTTACTTTCTGAATTCCAGATTGACGAATCGCTTCTTGCTTTGGCACAAATCAGTACGGATGGTAAGAGCTGGAAGGCTGTAGCAAGCGCAGATGAAGCGGTGAAGGATACCATCAAGTACATCGTATTGCTCAACAATTCCGAACAAGGTATTCGTGATTTTGCATTGACAGATGCTTCGCTTGTAATTGATTTCCCAAAGGCGGTACGCCCTGTGGCAGTGAGTGTACCCAGTGGAGCTGTTTATGAAAATCATGGAGCAAATCTTATTATTGATGGCGATTACTCAACATGGATGAGCCTTAACCGCAATCAGCAGACGAGTGATGACTATATGATAGACCTTGGCGAAACGGTGGTGCTTCAGGATGTGCGAGTGGTTTTCGGTATTACTAATGGCGACCATCCTTTGAAGGCGCGTGTGCAATATTCAGCTAATGGAAAGTCGTGGAGCAACCTCCGTATTATGGGGGCTTCGGCTTCAGATTGGACACTCTCGGCTGAACAGAATGTAAAGATTAACGACGATGCTGTGTATTGCGACTTTAATGGAGCGCAGAAGAAGGCACGCTATGTGAGAGTGCGCATTACAGAAGCTAACACTGCAAAGTGGATGCGACTCTGCGAAATTGAAGTCAATAAGCAATATATTAAGAAGGTTGCGATCCCCACTTGTCAGGATGCTACAGGAGCTACGATCAATGAGTTGCTTGATGGTTCTGCTCTTACTTGCATTCCCTCAACAGCTGTGAGTCCTATTACATACCGTTTCTACAACCATCATGCCGCAACTTCGCTCGCTATTTATGGCGAGAATGGTGTGCAGACGGTGGCGCTCGATGAAGGTGCAACAACTTACACTATTGCTTGGCAAGGTGCAGAGCCCCCTCGTATCTACGAAGTGATACCCGCATGGAACGAAAAGAAGTCAACGTTGCCTTTGGAAGGCACAGCACTAGCTGAAGATTTTTCGTATTTCAAGCATCTTGCTTTTGAAGCTTTGGATTCTTGTGGCATGGGTGAAAAGCTTATCACCTCTAGTTCGCAATTCTCATCACCATACACAGAAACAGCAGAAGGCTCTATCAACAATTTGCTTGATGGCAACCTCGCGACCTTCTGGCACTCTACGTGGAAGGGGGGCAGTGTTGCCGATGGACTTCATTACATCCAGATTGCATTGCCCGAGGTGCCGGTGAGTGGTGCTTACCTTAGCTTCGGACGTCGCAGCAATGCTACAGCCGATCATCTTGTTAAGGCACGCATCCGCGCCGTTTTTGCTGATGCTTCGGTGGTAGATGTTTGCGACCTTGACCTTCCTTATGCCAATGCTTCAGAAACACTTGTTCGCCAAATTTCAGTTCCCGAAGGAACTAAGGCTATCCAGTTTGTTGAACTTCGCACAACGGGCGATGCTGGCAACTCGCGTGGTTACTTCCATATTGGAGAGTTGCAACTTTATAATGCGCAGCCCCATTGGGTGATTGTTGGTGCAGACGCAGAGGCTGAGGCGCTAAAGTTAGCGATGCAACCTCTTCCTTCAGAAGCTACACTTGAGCAGTTGAAGCAGTTGCGCGAGGCTTATGTAGCCTTTATGTTGAAGGTATTTGGCGAATTGCCCACATCGATTGATGCTGTGGTGGGTACTGGCGTAAAGACTACAAAGCTTTATGACCTCCAAGGACGCCCCTTGCAACAAGTTCCCGCTCGTGGACTTTACATTGAAGATGGACGCTTGAAGCTGAATGGTGTGCGTTGAACTTTACGCGATTCGCGTTTAGTAATTAGTGATTAGCTTTTAGAAATTAGCGGTTCGCGTTTTGTATTTAGTGATTCGCATTTAGTTGTAAATGATCACAAGTTGAATTACAATAAGGACCTCCCTTTGCTACATTTTGGCAAGGGAGGTTTTTGCATATGTAATATAGGAGTAGAAAGAAACAATCCCTTCTTGCTTTTCGTTTATCAGAAAATTCTTAAATTTGCATAAATTAGTAAACAAGTGGACGAGTAAACGAGTGACGAGAAACCATCTGAGGCTGTTGTTCTCTATTCTCAAACTTTGCAACCTCATAACCTTAAAATCTCATAACCTTAAAACCTTATAATTATGCTAGACCTTAAAATTTCTGAAACTATTAAATATATTGGTGTTGACGACACTGATATCGACCTCTTTGAAAGCCAGTATGTTGTGCCCGAAGGGATTTCGTATAATTCTTATGTTGTGTTTGACGAGAAAATTGCGATTCTCGATACTGTAGATCGTCGCAAAGCTGCAGAGTGGTGGGCGAATCTTGAAGAAACTCTTGCAGGCAAACAGCCTGATTATTTGATTGTGCAACATATGGAGCCCGACCATGCCGGACTTATAGCAGAAGTAGCTGCACGTTATCCATCTTTGCAGATTGTGGCTACACAGAAGGCCATAGCTATGTTCCCCTTGTTCTTTGATGGTGCTGATTTCTCTTCACGTTGTATAGCTGTGAACGAAGGTGATGCGTTGTCGCTGGGCAGTCGTGAACTTCGTTTCTATCATGCTCCGATGGTGCATTGGCCCGAAGTGATGGTTACATACGATCCGAAAGATAAGGTTCTTTTTTCTGCCGATGGCTTTGGCAAATTTGGTGCGCTCTCTCATGAGGAAGATGGCTGGGCTTGCGAAGCGCGTCGTTACTATTTTAATATCTGTGGAAAGTATGGTCCCCAAGTGCAGGCATTGCTCAAGAAGGCGGCTACGCTCGACATTCAAATGATTTGCCCCTTGCATGGCCCAATGTTGAAGGAAGATTTGGGTTACTACATCGGACTCTACGATACCTGGAGTCGCTATGCTCCCGAGGCGGAGGGCGTATTCGTTGCCTACGCTTCGATTCATGGCAACACAGCCGTCGCTGCCCAGCAGTTGGCTGAAATCCTGCGTCAGAAGGGGGCCAAGAAAGTGGCGGTGACGGACCTTTCGCGTGATGATATGGCAGAGGCTGTGGAGGATGCCTTTAAGTACAGCCACATGGTGGTGTGTGCAGCTTCGTACGATGCCAGTGTATTTCCGCCCATGCATGATTTCCTACATCACCTCAAAATTAAGAGCTATCAGCAGCGCCGTGTGGCTATTGTAGAGAATGGCTCATGGGCGCCTTGTGCGGCTCGTGTGATGCACGATATGCTCTCGCAGATGAAGAATATTGATATTGTAGAGCCTAAAGTCACTATTAGAGGTGCCGTGAAGGCAGAGGATGTTAAAGCTTTGGAAGCTTTGGCAGAAGCTGTTATGAAGAAGGATTAACAATTTAGTGCATTTTAGTATATCTTTTATATATAAGAGGGTGTGTAAAAACTGAAGTGAACCCCAGAAGTTAGACAAAAAACTTCTGGGGTTCACTTCAGTTTTTACACACCCTCAAAATTATAAGTATCAGTCTGAAAATTAGAAGTGTTGTCGAAAAAAATAACTCTGTTGCTGGCTTACAACTCACTAAATATAGTGAGCGCACTCCAGATCTTCGCCCTTCAAAATACCTACTTTTAGCGATTGTAAGGCTATGAATTGCTACGTAATTTTGCATCCGAATTTGGAAATAAACTCTTTGCATCTTCTCTAACAGACTTATGTTCAAGCGTTAGCCTTAAATGAAAAGTTATTTCCTCAACACGCAAAACTACTACGCTTATGAACTTCACTCGACTTAACGTGCTGCTGACGTTCCTCATTTGGGGCTTCACTACATCTCAAGCAGCACACCTTCATGAAGAAGCAGACAACATCGAACCCCTTCTCGCCGACACACTGACTCACGCCGACACTCATTTGAGCGAAGCCGTGGTTGTTGGCACAGGGATAAAAGCCCCATCACAAGTGGCGCTCAATGCTGTAAGCCTTGACCTTCGCCCCTTGAAGGGAAGCACAAAATCCATAGCCGATGCGCTCACAAAAGCCCCTGGGGTGAAGCTTCGCGAAGGGGGTGGAGTGGGTTCTGACCTACAGTTGATGATTGACGGCTTTGGAAGCAAGCACGTAAAGATATTTGTAGATGGTGTTCCTCAAGAAGGCGTGGGCAGTTCCTTTTCCATCGGAAATATTCCCGCAGGATTTGCCGAGCGAATTGAAGTGTTTCGCGGAGTCGTACCCGTAGAATTTGGCACAGATGCCCTTGGCGGAGTGGTAAATATAGTGACGGGCAAGCGCCCAAGGGGTTGGCAACTCGACGCCTCGTATTCTTACGGTTCGTTTAACACACACCGCACGCACGCAGCCTTTTCGCACTCCTTTGACAACGGATTTACGTATGAATTTAGGGCGTACCAGAACTACTCCGACAATGACTACCAGGTGGATGTGCCTGTTGAGGATTTCCAAACGGGACGCATCGACCGCTCCAACTTACAGCGCATGAAGCGCTTCAACGACACTTATCACAATGAGGTACTCAGCGCAAAAATAGGTTGGGTGGGGCGTGCGTGGGCGGACCGTTTGATGCTCGGTTTGAGTTATGCGCAGGAGTATAAGGAGATTCAGACGGGCGTGCGCCAAGAAACGGTGTACGGCGAGAAACATCGCCACGGCCATTCCTTAATGCCCTCGTTGCAATGGAGGAAGCGCAACCTTTTTGTGGACAATCTTGACGCCTCGCTCACACTGAATTACAACAAGAACGAACGCACGAATGTCGACACGGCACAGGTGAAGTACAATTGGCGGGGCGAAACAAAACCGCTCAATTCTCCGGGCGAGCAATCCTTACTCCACTCACGCGCTGATAATCACAATCTGAATGGCACGGCAAAGGTGGATTACACCCTCAGCCGCGCTCACACCTTTACCTTGAGTCACACCTACAATGCCTTTGAGCGCTCTAACACTTCCCTACTTGCGAAGGTGGAACAGAAGGATGCCATCAAGAAGCGCACTACGAAGCAAATCTCCGGCCTTTCCTATGTGTGGACACCCTCAAAGAAGCTGACGCTTTCGGCATTCGGGAAATTCTATTCCGTACGTGCGCAAGGCCCAGTGGCTATGGATGTCAACGCCACGAGCTTCACGAAGGCCGAGCGCTCTCATCAGCATTGGGGATACGGCACCGCGGTGGCTTACAACCTACCCTTGAAAGGATTAAGCGTGAAAGCTTCTTACGAGAAAGCCTTGCGCCTCCCCACGATTGAGGAACTCTTTGGCGATGAAGACTTGGAGCAGGGCGCCATTGAGATTCGCCCCGAATTGAGTCACAATGGCAACCTCTCATTTATATATAATGTGCACACAAAGCGCCACGACTTGTTTGCCGAACTGGGATTCATCGTACGCGATACCAGAGACTACATTCAGCGCAACATCATTTCGCTCTCGGGTGGGAAGCAAGCGGCCTCGTATGTCAACTATGGAAAAGTGTTGACCAAAGGGATGAACCTCTCCCTGCGCTACCAATACGCCGACCTCTTTAACCTGGGCGGACACCTCACACAAATGGACGCACGCGACAATATGCGCACCATGATGGGCACCTCGGTGGCCAACTTGCTCTACAAAGACCGTATGCCTAACCTTCCCTACCAATTTGCCGACTTCGACGCTACCGTAAATTGGCAAAACTTCTGCGGCAAAGGCAATAAGTTGTCGCTCACCTACGAAGTGCAATACACACATGCCTTCACCTATTACGCTTCTCGCATCGGGGCAAACAATAACGACTACATCGTGCCCACACAATGGGCACACCACGCCACACTTGCCCTGGCTCTGAAAAATGGACGTTACAACCTCGCCTTGGAATGCCGCAACCTTACCGACGCACGCCTTTACGACAATTTTAGCCTACAGAAACCCGGGCGCGCTGTATATGCAAAATTCCGCATCTTCCTAAACAATAAAAAGTAGTGGGACTCGCGAAAAATTATATCTGAGATAGGAAAAATTATTCGGCACTTAATTAAAATTATGTCTGAGATAATTTTCACCCGCTCCCATAGTGTTTTTACTGCCCAAAAGAGCGGGGTGGGGATGCCCCACATATTACAACGAACAAACTTAAAACTACAAATACTTATGAACTCATTTCTCCTCAAGTCTATCTCGGCAACTACCTTCGCACTTGCCGTTCTTTCGTCTTGTTCCGAAGACGATACCACAACCCTTCCACCCACCAATCCTGGAGACTCTTCAGAAACAACAAGCACCTATGTCATTGCGGCAACAGTGACGGGGTCAAACGGTTCTGTTCCCGTGTTGCTCACCACAAGCTCGCTCGACGAAGGGCGTATTTCTGCGCTTGGCAACGGACTTGTAAACGATGGCGCTTCGCAATGGCTGTTTCACTCTAACCGCTATCTTTACGCGCTCAACTACAACCAGGGCAACAATGCTACTACGCGCTCTTACATCCTCAATAACTTGGGACAGCTGGAGGCGCGCTCGGCGGAATATTCTACGCGCCGTTACACCACTCACGGCACCTTTGGCCGCTATGTTATGACCTTTGCCACGGGCGACGGACCTACGGCGATGAACGACGAGAATGGCTACACGCCCAAGTCGTTCCTGGTGACGTATCTTGACACGGAGCGCGAAACGTATACCACAAACAACACCGACGATGCCGTTTATCTCTCCGAAAATTTCTTGGGCAACGGTGAATATGTTACCTTTGCAGGTATAGAAGAGCGTGACGGACAACTCTTCACCGCTGCCGTTCCCATGGGACTCAGTCAGTATGGCACAAAGCGCGATGGCGGTAAGTTTGTAAAGTATCCCGACCTCGTGAAAACCGAAGCGGGTGGCACCAATTCGAGTTCCTACAAGAAGGATGAGTTGCAATGGACGCAATATCCCAACGAATGCTGGGTAGCCGTATTTGACAACGAATTGCTTCACACCAAGAAGCTAATTAAGGACGAACGCATCAGCTACGCCTGCGGACGCAACAAGTCGCGATACTACCAGATGATTTGGAGTGCCGACAATGGCGACATTTATGTATTCTCGCCCTCTTACGCTAAGACTATGGCTGACCCACGTCAGCAAACCTCGCTCCCCGCAGGCGCTCTCCGCATCAAGAGTGGCTCGACGGAGTTCGACCCCGACTATTACGTCAACATCGAAGCGCTCTCGGGCGGAAAATCCTTTATGAACAGTTGGCACGCTGGGGGAAACAAATTCCTACTTCTCATGTACGACCGCCCATTGACCGAGAAAGGTTTTATTGCTAACGAGTTGGCAATTTTCAATGCTGAGGCAGAGACTCTTACTTATATAACAGGCCTCCCTGAACCTAAAGAAATTACAAGTTTCGGTACGACAACCTTCTGCGAAAACGGAAAAATTTATGTGACCATTACCACCGCAACTGGCTACCCTGCCATTTATGCCATTGATAGTAACACCGCCGTTGCCACAAAGGGCGTAGAAATTGAAGCCACTCAGATCAACGGCGTGGGGTGCCTAGAAGTTTCACAATAATCCGACCTGCCATCCAATCTGTCCTAAATCACAAAACCAACCTCTGATTATGCCTTCCCACATTCAGATAAAGAAACTCTTCAAGCAGGTGCACCTTTACCTCTCTCTGCCCTTCGGCATCGTGATAGCGCTCATCTGCTTCAGCGGAGCCATGTTGGCGCTGGAGAAAGACTTTCAGCCCAGTGCCCAACGCCATTTGCAGATGGTAAGTCTGACTTCCGACGCACGCCTGCCGCTCGACCAATTGATCCAGCAGACGCAAGCCGCCCTCCCCGAGGATGTCAAGATTACAGGTGCCACTATTTTTGCAGACTCCCTACGCTCCTACCAATTCTCGCTCTCAAAACCCAAAAAGGCAAGTATTTACGTGAATCCCTATACGGGAGAAGTGCTCGGAAAACCCGAACGCGCGCCCTTCTTCACCACGATGTTCAAACTACACCGCTGGTTGCTCGGCCCCGCTCGGGCAGAAGATGGCAGCATTGGCTGGGGCAAACTCCTAGTCGGCACCAGCACGCTGCTCTTCCTCTTTATCCTCCTCTCAGGTCTTATCATCTGGTGGCCAAAGTCGATGCGCGCGCTCCGCGCCAGCCTTGAAGTGACCGTAAGTCGGGGTCTGCGTCCATTCTTCCACGGTCTGCACCTCTCAGGTGGTGCCCTCTCGCTTGCACTCCTGTTTATCATGGCAGCAACAGGCTTGACGTGGTCGTTCAAATGGTACAAAGACGGTTTCTACGCACTTCTCGGAGCTGCACCTGCTGCGTCGCCCGCGCATTCTGCACCTTCGGGAGAAGACCGCCAAAAGGGCAAGGGCGGCAGCCGCAAAGACTTTGCTTGGCAACAAGCTTTGGAGAACGTACAACAGGCTGCAGGCTCCTTTCAGCAGATAACGCTCAAGCCCCGAAGCGCATCGGTGAAACGCGAAGCGTGGGGCAATGCGCGCGCTGCCGATCAATACACCCTTGACGCCTCGGGCGCAATTACCGAAGTAATGCCCTACGAAGCATCCCCCTACAGCCGCAAAATCAGTGGGTGGATTTTCACCCTACACACGGGAACCTTCGCCGGAACTTTAGGCCGATGGATTTGGCTACTTGCAGCCCTCGTCGGCGCGTCGCTTCCCTTGACGGGCTATTACTTATGGTGGAAACGCGTGCGTCGGAAATCCAAAAGGCAAGGCGCCTAGCTTGTGAAAGTCGGGACTTTGTGATATAAAAAGTGGGTGTGCCAGTTTTGACACACCCACTTATTTGCTAATGTTAAAATTAGGCGTTTGCTTTTGAATGGAGTAGCTGGATGGCTTCGATAAGTGCATTGACGTTATCTTCTGTAGTTGCCCAGCTTGTACAAATGCGCACAGCAGAGTGTTGCTCGTCAGTTTTCTGCCAGAAAGAGAATTGGAAACGCGATTCGAGTTGCTTGAGCCATACGTTGGGCAGGATGGGAAAGAGTTGGTTGGTGTCCGTTTTGACAAGGAAATGGATGCCGCATGCATTGAGCGCCTCGCGGATGCGGAGGGCTTGACGGATGGCATGTTGTGAAATTTTCCCCATGAGGTCATCGGTAAAGAGTGTGTCGAACTGGAGTCCAAGAAGTCTTCCTTTGGCAAGCATACCTCCGCCTTGCTTGATGCTATAGCGGAAATGGGATTTTATTAGTGGATGGCTGATGACGAGGGCTTCACCAAAGAGTGCGCCCACCTTTGTGCCTCCGATGTAGAAGACATCGGTGAGTTGTGCTACCTCTGTGAGTGTGAGGTCGCACGAAGGGGCTGCAAGTCCGTAGCCAAGGCGTGCACCATCGAGAAAGAGAGGGAGTTTATATTCATCGCAGACGCTTCGCAATGCTTGAAGTTCGGCTTTAGAGTAGAGCGTACCTAACTCAGTAGGGAAGGAAATATAAACCATTGCAGGGCGTACGGTGTGTTCGAAGCTACTGTCGGCAAGATGTTCTTCCATGAGTGTACGCACTTGCTGGGCGGATATTTTTCCGTCGGTAGCGGCAAGGGTGAGCACTTTGTGGCCTGCATGTTCGATGGCACCCGTTTCGTGCTGAGCGATGTGGGCTGTGTCTGCGGCTATTACACCTTCGTAGGGGCGAAGAGTGTGCGAAATGAGTGTCGCATTGGTTTGTGTGCCTCCGACTAAGAAGTGAACATCGGCATCGGGAGCATTACATGCTTCACGCACCTTGCGTCGGGCTGCATCGCAATAAGGATCTTCGCCATAGCCAACGGTTTGCTCCATGTTGGTTGCGAGGAGGCGCTGAAGTATTGCAGGATGTGCGCCTTCAGTATAGTCGCATTGAAAATGTATTTTGCTTGTCATGTTTTGAGGGCGTGTGGTTTCTAGAAAATCTAGGAGCGCTAGATATTCTAGAAGCTCTAGAAGTTCTTGCGATTCCAGGGAGTTATTGTTAGTTGCTAGGCGTGTCCTTAGGCTCGCTTACTATGATGTTGCTTTGCTGCGCTTCTTCCTTTTTACGTTTTGAGCGGTGAAAGCAGTAAGCTTTCGTGATGAGTGCTAATTCGCCAACAGCGTAGATGGTAGCTGCATAACCCATGATGACGAAGGGTAAGCTTGCCGTTTCGCTAGGATAGGCGAGAATGTAAATGCCAACGAGGAATGTTGCGATGGGAAGGAAAAAGTAGAGCAAGTGGACATGCATGCCTTCTCGCAACATACCGATGAGACGCAGCAATTGGAGACCGCTGACAAGGATGAGTAAGGCCGCGAGTAAGTACATCAGGATGCCAACAAACAAACCTGGAAATAACAATAGAATGACCCCAAAGAATATGCTACCACCTCCGACAATAGAGGGCAGCATTGGAGCCCCCATAGATTGTTTGGCAACAAAGGCGCTCAGAGCGGTTACCAATCCGGGGATGATGAAGAGCAACCCCAAAGCACGTACAATGATGGTGGGGGCAACGTCTGCATAAGCGATGAGTCCGATGCCCATAATGAGGATTAACAGGGCGCGAACAGCTACATTTTTTAGTAAGAGAGACATGGCTATTTTGAGGTTTTAAGGTTATGGGGTTATAGGGTTTTGAGGTTATAAGGAAGTGAGCTTTAAAAGTTAGAGAATCCGGAACACCCTCCGAATGGTTCCTTAAAACCTCATAACCTCAAAATCTTATAACCTTACTTTAATATTTCCGCCAACTTTTGCTTCAAAGCTTCAGCATTGAGGCCTGATGCTACGACTTTTCCTTCGGGGTCGAAGAGGAGTGTGGCAGGAATTGAGTTGATGCCATAGAGTGCAGCGCCTTCGCACTGCCAACCCTTGAGGTCGGAGATATGGTGCCAGGGTAGCGCATATTTTTCGATTGCGCCTACCCAAGCCTTCTTGTTGTTGTCGAGCGAAACGCCTACGATGTCAAAACCTTTGTCCTTATACATTTCATATGCTTCCTTAACACCAGGAATTTCCTTGCGGCAGGGACCACACCAGCTTGCCCAGAAATCAACGAGTACATACTTGCCCTTGCCTACAAAATCTGTGAGCTGGCGTACGGTGCCTGTAGTGTCGGCCATAGCGAAGTTCTGAACCATAGCACCAGGCATTTGGCTGCGCCATCCGTTGATGTATGTCTTGAGGCGCGCAACGAGCGAGAGGTCGAGGTAAGCAGGCTTCATGTCTGCAATACGTACGACTTCTTCGCGGTCGAGGTTTGAGGCGTAGAAGGCGAGGAAGAGTGCTGGGAACTTAAGGTTGGGATATGTTTCGCAGAGTGTGATGACATTCTTGCTTGTTTCTGCCGAAAGCGCATTGTAGCGTTCGATGAGGGGCTTAAGTGCTTCGTCGGATTCGCCGGCCTGCTTCTTTGCCTGGTATTGCTGCATGATAGACTTGATTTCAGCCTCGTTTGCTGTCAAGCGCTTTTTCCATTCGCTGAGAAGAATATTGTCTTCCGACCCCGTAACGGTAGCAGAGGCAAAGTCTATGTTGACATTGCCATCGAGTACGACATATACATCGCGGCTGTCGTCGGTGTAAACTTGTGCAAACATCTTGCCTGCAGCGTCGCCCTTGAGGGTGAATTTGCCTTCCGACACGAAAGTGGAGTCAATGGCTTTTGACTCGAAGTTCTTGATAAACACTTTCATGACGCCAGCAGGCGCTGTTCCTTCGATGGTGTACTGTTGAGCTGAAGCTGTCAACGTAGTGGCGCATAATGCCACAAGAGATAAAATCTTTTTCATAACTATATGTATTTATAGATTATGCGGCAAAGTTAAGGATTTTCCTTCTTTGCTACGAAATATTTAGGCATACAAAAGAGTTTGTATCGTCGGTTTTTGCTACATTTGCAACATAAATATAGCTATGAGCGAGTGATGGTCGATGCACTATGGCTTATGACTCAGGCTGTAGCATTGTATCAACCTCTTTTTTTTGAATATTTTTATATGCAGACTGGAAAAAGTGTAGTGATTATTCCTACTTACAACGAGAAGGAAAATATTGAGGCAATCATTCGTGCCGTAATGGCATTAGAGGATGGTTTCGACATCCTTGTTATTGAAGATGGTTCGCCCGATGGCACAGCCGATATTGTGAAGCGCCTGATGGCAACAGACTTTAAAGGCCGACTCCATATCATTGAGCGTAAGGGTAAGTTAGGATTAGGCACGGCCTATATCACGGGCTTTAAGTGGGCGATAGAGCAGAAGTATGATTACATCTTCGAAATGGATGCCGACTTCAGCCACGACCCCAAGGATGTACCCCGCTTGCTCAAGGCTGTACGCGATGAAGGTAATGATGTCGCTATTGGTTCGCGCTATATTACGGGAGTAAACGTTGTAAACTGGCCGATGGGACGCGTGCTGATGAGTTACTATGCTTCGAAGTACGTACAACTTATTACAGGTATTCCTGTGAACGACACAACGGCTGGCTTCAAGTGTTATCGTCGTAAGGTGCTCGAAACCATCGACCTCGATGCAATCCGCTTTAAGGGCTATGCATTCCAGATTGAAATGAAATTCACGGCTTATAAGCTTGGCTTTAAGATTAAGGAAGTGCCTGTTATTTTCGTAAATCGTGAATTGGGTACGAGCAAGATGAGTGGTGGTATTTTTGGCGAAGCACTCTTTGGTGTGGTGAAACTCCGCTTGGCTTCGATGTTTGGAAAGATTAAGCCACGCGTTTAGTGTTTGTTTAACGATTATTTGAGCAGATTTCTCCTTTCAGGTAGGTTCTATAAATTAGCTTAAGCAAAGCGACCAAGCTAAGATTCTGTCAAAAGGAATTATAAAACTAATTTATAGAACTTACCTTCACTAATTTTTATGCCAAACACAACTCTTATACTTCATGCTACAATTGTTAACGAAGGGCAACAATTTGTAGGCAATTTGCTTGTTGAAAATGGGCGGATAGCAGCGTTCCCTACTGATGCGGAATGCAATGCGCTTAAGGCTGACGAAGTGGTGGATGCTACGGGGCAGTACTTGTTGCCAGGGCTTATCGACTGCCATGTGCATTTTCGCGAGCCAGGATTGACACAAAAGGCTGACATTTTTCACGAAAGCCGTGCGGCCGCAGCTGGTGGTGTGACAACTGTCTTTGATATGCCCAACACCGTGCCACAAACTACGACGCTCGATGCTTACGCCGAAAAGAAGCAACTTTTTGCAGAGAATTGTTTAGTGAATTATGGCATCTTCTTTGGAGCTACGAATGATAATATCGATGTGCTTCAGCAGCTCGACCCTACCGACGTGTGTGGTATCAAGCTGTTTATGGGCTCTTCTACCGGAAACATGTTGGTTGACCAAGAAGAAGCGCTTCGCCGATTGTTCCAAACGGCTCGACTCCCGATAATGACGCATTGCGAGGATACAGCTATCATCAATGCTAACATGGCTGCCGCTAAAGTAGCTCATGGCGATGATCCAGACGTGTCGCTTCATGCTGAAATTCGTTCGGCTGAAGCATGCTTTAAGTCCACCCAGTTGGCAGTGTCGCTTGCGAAAGAATATGGTGCTCAGCTGCACGTCGCGCATCTTACGACTGCCGACGAACTCCAACTCTTCGATGCTGCCGATACAAACATAACGGCAGAAGTTTGCATCCCTCACCTTGTATTCACTGACGAAGACTATCAAACGCTCGGTGCGCGTATTAAGTGCAATCCAGCAGTTAAAGCAGCGTCTCATCGTGAGACATTGCGCTCGGCTTTGATGGAAGGAACAGTTTATACAATTGGTACAGACCATGCGCCCCATCTCCTTTCGGACAAGCAGGGTGGAGCTGCAAAAGCCGTATCGGGCATGCCGATGGTGCAATTCTCGCTTGTGTCAATGCTTCAGTTGGTGAATGAAGGTGTGTTGACGATAGAAAGATTAGTCGAATTAGCTTGCCACAATCCAGCAAAGCGTTTCGATATTGCTGAGCGTGGCTTCTTGCGTGAAGGTTATAAAGCTGACTTTGTGTTGCTCCGTCCCGATGCTCCATGGATGCTCAAGGCTTCCGATGTGCAAAGTAAGTGTGGTTGGAGTCCGCTTGAGGGAGTTACTTTTGATTGGAAGGTTGTGAGCACTTATTGCAATGGTGCAGCAGTGTATAGCAATGGTGAAATTGTAGAGGGTGCTCCGTTAGGTGAGGCTGTAATGTTTGCACGTTCATGACGATAAACGAAATTTATAAGCCTTCTTCATTGCTTCCGTCCATCAGTTGGCCGCATTTCCTCCATGTTTGGGGATTTAAGGCGAAAGATATGGGAACTGAGGCTGCGAAGAGTTTATGTGCTGAGGCAAAGGAGACTTTGCTTGAACTTGAGTTAAGAGGACTCATCGTAAAAGCGCGAGCTCGTGTGATGGAAGCTGTGAGCAAAGGTGATGATATTATTTTGAATGCTGATGGCGGGGAGGTTTGTTTGCCTTGTTTGCGTCAGCAGGTAATGGAAAAAGACAGCGACGTTTGTCGCTGTCTTTCTGATTATGTAGCTCCCGAAGCACTGGAGCATCCAATAGGGAATAAAGTGGGAGTATTTGCAACCTCGGTGGATGTGTCTGATTTTATGGTTGATGCCGGTGAGTATCGCCAAATGCTCTATCAGACGCTTGCCGACCGGTTGGCAGAGGCAGCTGCTGAAACGTTGCATGCTTCCGCTCATCGAAAGGTGTGGGCTGTTGGAGACAATGCTCCTTGTCTGGGGATTCGCCCTGCTGTAGGCTATCCTTGTTTGCCCGATATGAGTTTGAATTTTATATTGGATAGAATATTGGATTTTTCTGCAATAGGCGTACGTCTTACTTCGAGCGCTATGATGCACCCGCATGCATCCGTCTCAGGGCTTATCTTTGCGCATCCCGAGGCAAAGTATTTTTCCGTAGGCAAGATTACGGACGAACAACTCCTCGACTACGCTTCTCGCAGAGGTATGCCGATTGAGGAGGTGCGAAAGTTTGTTGTGTGTTGAATTGTTGAAGGTAGGTTCTATAAATTAGCTTGAGTTGATTTAAATAATATTTAGCTGCATTCGGCAATTTGAAAATATATTTTCATTGCGCTTATTGGTAAAATCTTAAGCAAATCGCCTCAAGCTAATTTATAGAACCTACCACATATTGGGAGCAAAAGTACGAAATCCCCTTTTTTCAGCCAATATCTATGCTTGGGAGGAAAAGCAATACTTATTTCTTCAAGAAACAAGTTTTCAGCACAATGCCGCTGCCATCAATCTTGCAGTCCACCTCTTCGGGATTGTCCGTGAGGCGGATGCTCTTCACCTTTGTACCTCGTTTGATAACCATAGAAGAACCTTTCACCTTCAAGTCCTTAATTACTGTCACAGCATCACCGTCGAAAAGCTCTGCTCCATTGCTATCGCGAGGCACGAGCACTTCTTCTGCCGCGCTCTCTTCTGCTTCATGAAATTCGTGAGCACAGTCGGGACATACGAAGAGTGAACCATCAAAATAAGTGTATTCGCTGCCACACTTAGGGCATTTAGGAATATCGTTCATTGTTTATATTGTGTTTTTATAAGTTTATTTGCAAAGTTACATTTTTTTCTAAATATAGAAGGTGTGTCAGTCTTGACACACCCTCTATTTATGAAGTAGATTCTATAAATATTACTTAAGGTAGGTTCTATAAATTAGTTTTATAAATTCTTTTGTTTTTTTCAGGCTTGGTAGCTTTGCTTGTCTTTTTGGTCTTTCCCTCTTTAACTCCTTGAAACGTAGCCCGCTACGCTTCATCGTCGATAAAAAGAAAAATCCTCAAAAATCTTAAGCAAATATTTTGCCAATGAGCGCAATGAAAATTTATTTTCAAATTGCCGAGTGCAGCTAAATATTATTTAAATATTTTGCCAATGAGCGCAATGAAAATAATTTTCAAATTGCCGAATGCAGCTAAATATTATTTAAATCGCCTCAAGCTAATTTATAGAACCTACCTTAATTCTCACCTTACCATTTTGAATGAACATCTGTCCCTTCATCAATTTTTGAGGTTCCACTACGCGGCCTTGTAAGTCGTATGCAACGGCAGAGGCTGCTTGAGTTTGAGTTTGAACAATGCCCGTTGCGGAGAGGTCAACATAGCGCAATTCGGTGAAATCGCTCATGAGTGCTCCCGTCACATACTCTTCACCTTCAATATCTTCGGTAAGCGTTCTCACCGCACGTACAGCATAGCTGATTTTATCGCCAATGTAACGTGTCGGAATGGTGATGTCTGCACTTGGATTGGGGGTGGTTAAAGCAAGGAATTGATGCTTGACGAGTGTGCCAGGTTCAAGCTTTTGTGTGAGGCGCACATTGTCGATGAGCATAATGTCTGTTCCGCCATAGATGATTTGCACAGACGAAGAACTTGAGCCTCCCGTGAGTGTCACTTCATGGTGATTCCATTCGCCCGTTGTGCCAATGTATTTAAAATCTACGTAATCATAGCCTTCTTCCGTAAGAGAGAGAATCGCTACGGCAAATACGTCGTCTTCGGGGCCTTTAGCGTCAAAGGAAATGGTAAGCTTACCTCCATCACCCGAAAGGTCCATTTCAGAAGAAGCAAAGCTGCCGTTCATGCCATATTCTGCATATATGCCCGACACACCTACCATACCGTCAGCATAAGCAGGAGTGTAAACCATCCATCCAGCATAGTCATTGGGACAAATCTTATCGAGAGAGATGCTTTCGTGGAGGAAATCTACAACAGGGGCATTTTCCGTTCCGCCCTGCTGCATTTCGTCAAAATTAAAATCCGCCCAAACGCAAAGGCTGTCGTCGCCTACTTTGTGGTCGGCAAAGGCAAAGACATCGTATTCGTTAGCGCCAGGCACATTGTCCCACTCTATGCTGAAGCCTTCAGTAGTGACATTGCTTTCAGGATGCAAGTTGGGTGTGCCGATAGTAAGGCGTGAAATTTGGATATCGTCAACGAGCACCTCGCTCTGTTCTGTAAAAAGAAATAATTGAGCGTCGGCTGTGCCATAAGTACTTATGAATTCTACATCGGTCCATGTGTCTTCAATGTAGTAATAGTTAGCATCTACAACGTCAAACGTTTCGTTGTCAAAAACATTGTAGTTGAACCAATCACCTCCAGGGTTTGTGCTGCGAGCTTTAAGGCGAATCACTACTCCTCCGCTCAAATTTAGGGCTGGCGTTACGAGCATGCCTGTGTAGTAATCCTCATGCGAGAAACCAAGATAAGCCATGCCGCCTGCTTGATACACTTCAAAACCTCCCCAACCTGGTGTGTGGAAATACATATCGTCGATAATTCCCAATTCGTTGTCGAGGCGCTTCTTGTCGGGAGTAGCTTCCGAACCTGCTGTGAATTTCGAAAAATCTTCTTCAAGCAATAAGGTTTCCTTTAAATCCTCAGAGCTTAAAGCCATTGACTGATTTGTCGAACGGCCCTGTTTGTGAGTAACGCGCTTTTTAAAATTTAGCTCTTTGTTGTGTTGTTTCGAAAGATTAAGAATCGAAATGCCTTGCGCACTTACAAACGATGCCGCGAGTGCCAAAGCCAAACACAGTGTAATTTTTTTGATCATAGTATTAATTTTTATGTTAAACATTGGCCAAAGGTAATACATATCTGCTATATGGCAATAGTCTTACCCAAATATTTTCACTTAACGAGGAAGACCAATAATTTACCCAAGATAAAAAGTGGTAAGTTTTTTGACACTAAAGCAGAATAAACTTGATATGAAACGAATGAAAGCAGATTTGGATTTCGCTCGAAAATGTTGTATCTTTGTACTACATGGAGGAAACTACGCAGTTTCCTCCTTTTTTTGGCTCAAAAATGGGCAAGAACTACCTCAAAGGTAGGAAAAATTAGTTCCGACTTAGGAAAAATTACCTTTGACTTAGTTTTTTCTATGTCGGATGTTGTCACTTTATCTCTCTATTTTGCTCCGAAAATCTCCTATTTCGAACGAAATACACTTTTTTCTGAAAAAAATACTTATTTCTTAAGCAGACAAAAGAGTAAAACTTTTTTGTGGGAATACGGCTTGACTTTTACTGACAAATTGGCAGAAAATGCTGACAGGAAAATGACATTTTGGCATGAAAGTTTAAAAAGTATTGAAAAACAGGCTTGGCATGCCTTTTGTAGCTTACTAGTGCAGAAAGTTGTACTCTGTAATCTGTACTCTAAATATGAACCTCATAACCTTATAACTTTATTTAGTATACGAGTTGACAAGTAAACGAGTAAACAAGATAGTAAGGTTCGAACGGCTAATTGTTCCGCATGGGTCTCTAACCTCAAAACCTCAAAACCTTATAACCTCATAACCTAAATAACTATACATATATGAACGGACAGAATTTTACAAACAAAGTGCAGGAAACCTTTCAGCAGGCGGTGCAGATAGCGCAGTCGAGAGGTCAGCAAGCTGTGGGTGTGTTGCATTTGCTCCACGCATTGCTCCATGTGGGCGAAGGCGTGATGCCTTTCCTCTTCGAGAAAGCAGGTGCGAATCTTGCCATGCTTCTTAAGGTGGTGGATGCTGACTTGAATACGTTGCCACGCGTTGATGGCGGTGGCGAACCTTATTTTGACAACGAAGTGGCGGCCTTGATGAAGAAGGCGCACGATGTTTCGAGCAAGGAAGGCGACACGTTCGTCGGGCTCGAAATGTTGCTGCTCGCCATGCTGCTCACTCCCTCAAAGGTGTCGAGAATGTTGGCGGATGCAGGGCTCAAAGAAGCTGCTCTGCGCGCTGCTATTAAGGAGTTGCGAAACGGCAAGAAGGTGGATTCGCCCACAAGTGAGGATGCCTATCAGGCGCTGCAAAAGTATGCGCGCAACCTCGTTGATGAGGCACGCAGCGGAAAGCTTGACCCCGTCATCGGGCGCGACGACGAAATACGCCGTGTGCTTCAAATCCTGAGTCGCCGCACGAAGAACAATCCAATTCTTATAGGCGAACCTGGTACGGGAAAGACCGCCATCGTCGAAGGCATTGCAGAGCGCATTGTCAGGGGCGACGTGCCCGAAAATTTGAAGAACAAGCACCTTTTCTCGCTCGACATGGGAGCTCTCATTGCGGGTGCGAAGTATAAGGGCGAGTTCGAAGAACGCCTCAAGAGCGTTGTCAACGAAGTGGTTGAGGCCGAGGGCGACATCATTCTCTTCATCGACGAAATCCATACCCTCGTCGGAGCTGGAAAGAGCGAGGGAGCTATGGACGCAGCCAACATCCTGAAGCCAGCCCTTGCGCGTGGCGAACTGCGAAGCATCGGTGCCACTACGCTCGAGGAGTATCAGAAGTATTTTGAGAAGGACAAGGCGCTCGAACGCCGTTTCCAGACAGTGCTCGTTGAGGAACCATCGCCCGAGGACGCTATCTCCATCATGCGTGGGCTGAAGGAGCGCTACGAAAACCATCACCGCGTGCGCATTCAGGACGATGCGCTCATTGCCGCCGTGCAGTTGTCGCACCGCTACATTGCTGACCGCTTCCTGCCCGACAAGGCCATCGACCTCATGGACGAGGCTGCTGCCAAACTCCGTATGGAGCGCGACTCGCAGCCCGAGGAGCTTGACGAAGCACAGCGCAAACTCCGCCAGCTCGAAATCGAGCGCGAAGCCATCAAGCGCGAGGGCGACGACAAAAAGCTTAATGCTCTCAATGCCGACATCGCCATGCTCGAAGAGGCTGTTGCGGGCATGAAGGCCAAGTGGGAGGGCGAGCGCAGTGTGCTGGCTGAAATTCAGCAACTCAAGCAGCAACGCGAGCAGCTCACCTTCGAGGCTGAGCGCTTAGAACGCGAGGGCGACTACGGACGTGTGGCAGAAATCCGCTACCGCAGCCTGCCCGAACTTGATGCTAAAATCATCGACCTCGGTGAACAGCTGAAGCTCCGTCAAGGTAGCGAGGCGATGGTGAAGGAAGTGGTCACCGCCGACGATATTGCAGACATCGTAAGCCGCTGGACGGGCATCCCCGTGAGCCGCATGCAGCAGAGCGAGCGCGAAAAACTGCTCCATCTCAGCGCTGACCTCCACGAGCGTGTCGTTGGACAGGATGCCGCTGTGCAGGCTGTTGCCGACGCCGTGCTGCGCAGCCGAGCAGGGCTTCAGGACCCCCGCCGACCCATCGGCTCCTTTATCTTCCTTGGGGCTACGGGTGTCGGAAAGACGGAGATTGCGAAGGCCTTAGCCGAACTCCTTTTCAACGACGAGCAGATGCTCACACGCATCGACATGAGCGAGTATCAGGAGAAGCACAGCGTGAGCCGCCTTGTAGGTGCGCCTCCGGGATATGTCGGTTATGATGAGGGCGGACAGCTCACCGAAGCCGTGCGCCGCAAGCCTTATTCCGTAGTGCTCTTCGACGAGATAGAGAAAGCCCACCCCGATGTGTTTAACATCCTCCTGCAGGTGCTCGACGACGGCCGCCTTACGGACAACAAGGGCCGCACCGTCAACTTCAAGAACACAATTGTCATCATGACTTCAAATCTCGGCAGCGCTTTCATTCAGCAGGCACTCGACAGGGCAACAGAGGCAAAGGTGGACGTTGCTACTTATTTCGATACACACGAGGAGGAGGTGAAGGACGATGTGATGGGATTGCTCAAAGCTACCATCCGCCCTGAGTTTTTGAACCGCATTGACGATATCATCCTCTTTCATCCGCTCTCCGAAAGCCATATCCAGCAGATCGTTCGCCTACAGGCAGATGCTGTTTGCAAGCGCCTGCAGGAACAGAATGTAATATTGCGCCTCGACGATTCGGCTGTGGCGTTGATTGCCCGAGAGGGTTACGACCCCAACTTCGGCGCACGTCCCGTGAAGCGCGCCCTTCAGCGCATGCTGCTCAATCCGTTGAGCCACGCTTTGCTGGCAGGTGGCGTTTGCAAAGACGCACCGATCGTTGCAACGGCTGGAGACGATGGACAATTGGTTTTTAGTGTAGAGTGCTGACGGCTAAGAGCTGAGCGATACGTATGGAAAATTTAAAAAAGGCGGCTGCATGAGTGTGCAGTCGCCATTTTTTTGTAAGTTTAGAGGATTGGATTGAGAACTTTATCTTATTATCTTCTTTGTAAGCCAGCGGCGTACGGGCTCGTCGTAGAGCTTGAGACAAGCATAGGCGAGCGTGATGTTGATGGCGAAGACGAGGACTACCACTTGCCATGTGTCGGCCAGGGTGTATAGCTTGTTTTCAATCAGCCATGCGTAGAAGAGGTACATTACGGGGTAGTGTACGATGTAGAGGGGATAGGAAAGGTCGCCGAGGAATTTGCAAATTTTTTGTGATACAATGTTTTCCATTTTGCCAGATGCTGCAAACCATACGATGAGGGGGAATACCGTAGCTACGCAGGCAAACTCGTATGCGCTGTTCCAGCTGATGGGGCTTGCAGCGGCTGGCGATGCGATGTAGGGCACGGAGAAGAGGGCGAACATTGCGGCGATGGCTATCCAGAAGATTCCCTTGACCTTAGTGGGCTTGAAGTTGCGCGCCAGGAGCATGCCGAGCGTGAAGGGGAACATCATGCGGAGCAGTCCGCCCCAGAAGTTTACACTGTCGAGCGTCCATCCTACGCCCAGCATATCATAGCCTGAAACGTTTGCGATGGAAAACCATCCCCACAACGCCCCCGTGAGCACCACTAACGCTGCAAGCATCTTCGTGGAGAGGCGGCGGATGAAGAGTGCGTAGAGCACATTGCCAATGTATTCAAAGAAGAGTGACCAGCTGGGACCATTGAGCGAATACATTTCGCCATTGCCTCTGACATCGTAGCTTGCGCCTGGGTAGGCGGGGATGAGGAGCATGCCAAGGGCGAGTGCAATGATTACCCATTCTAAGGGCGACTGGCTGCCGTCCCACTTTACGCCACCTTGTAGGAGAAAAGTGATGCAGCCAATGAGGGTGCCCATAATGAGCATTGGGTGGAGGCGCACTAATCGACGCTTGAAGAAGCCGCCTAAGGTTAATTCTTTTCCTCTCGCGGACTGCCAACGGTCGTCGTAGGCATAGCTAATGACGAAGCCTGAGAGCATAAAGAAGAAGTCTACACCAAGGTGGCCGTGGTTGAAGGTTTCGATGCCTGTGCCTTGCGCAAAGGCGTAGCCCTCGAATACGTGATACCATACGACCATCAGCGCAGCAGCTCCGCGCAAGCCGTCGAGCAATTCGTAGTGGGGCTTAGTGTCGGCAAACGATGCCGAGGAGATGATTGGTTGTTGTGACATGGTGAATATTTTTTTAGTAAACAAGTTAACGAGTTGACGAGTTGCCGAGATGGTTAAACACGAACGTAGAATGCTCCGCATGGTTGTTAACCGTTCATCGTTCATCTTTGGATAGAGAGTAGGGCGCATCGCTTTCGTGCGTGCCTCGCAAGGTATTGGGCGAGGAAGACATATAGAATTTGAGGCGGGCACCCTTTATGAGGTCTTCGTGGAGGAGGTAGTTGTGGGTGTAGGTCTTACCATTCCATTTCATCTTCGTTATGTAGCGATTTTGATCGCTGTTGTTTGGGGCTGATATTTGTATTTTTCGCCCGTTTTCGAGGTGTATGGTGGCGTGGGGAAAATAGGGGGCTCCAATAACATATTGGTTGCTACCAGGGCATACGGGGTAGAAACCAAGGGCAGTGAAAACATACCATGCAGAAGTCTGCCCATTATCTTCGTCGCCACAATATCCGTCGGGGGTGGGACGGTAGAGGCGTGTCATCACTTCGCGCAGCCAATGTTGTGCCTTCCAGGGCTGGGCGGCGTAGTTGTAGAGGTAAATCATGTGTTGAATGGGTTGGTTGCCGTGTGCGTAGTTCCCCATATTCATGATTTCCATTTCGCGTATTTCGTGGATTACACCCCCGTAGTAGCTTTCGTCGAAAACAGGAGGAAGTGTAAATACAGAGTCGAGCATGCTTACGAACACCTCTTTGCCGCCCATTAGGTCAATCAACCCTTGCACATCGTGGAATACCGACCACGTGTAGTGCCAACTGTTGCCTTCGGTAAAGGCGTCGCCCCATTTCAGCGGGTTAAAGGGAGATTGGAAACTGCCGTCTTTGTTTCTTCCGCGCATGAGGTTACTTTCTTTGTCGAACACATTGCGATAGTTGAGACTTCTTTTCTTGTATAAATCCAATTCTGTTTGTGGGCGACCTAACTTCTTTCCCATTTGGTAGATGCACCAATCGTTGTAGGCATATTCGAGTGTGCGTGCTACGTTTTCGTTGATGCCTACGTCGTAGGGGATGTAGCCTAGTTCATTGTAGTATTGATAGCCGTAGCGCCCTGTGGATTTAACTTTCGGGTGATTACTGTTGGCGCCCGAGAGCAACCCCTCGTACATGCGCTGTGCATCAACTTGGGTGATGTTTTTCAAATAAGCATCGGCCACAATGGATGCAGAATTGTTGCCTACCATACAGTTGCGATGGCCTGGGCTAGCCCATTCGGGAAAGAAACCGCTTTCGAGATAGGCATTGAGGAGCCCTTCCTGCATCTTCTCGCCCATGGAGGGGTAAACGAGGTTGACAAAGGGGAAGAGGCAGCGGAAGGTATCCCAAAAGCCAGTGTCGGTGAACATATATCCAGACAGAACTTTACCGTTGTAGGGGCTATAATGAATGGGCTTTCCGTTGTGGTCGTATTCAAAGAAACTGCGAGGAAACAGCACGGAGCGATAGAAGCAGGAGTAGAAGGTGCGCAGGCGGTCGGTATCCTTGCTTTCGACAACGATTCTTCCCAGGACGTCGTTCCAACGGTCGCGCCCCGCTTGCTTTATTTGTTCGAAGGTTTGACTTCCGATTTCAAGCATGTTGCGCTCTGCCTGCTCAAGGCTAATAAATGAAGAAGCTACACGTGCGTGCACCACCTCTCCGCGCTTTGTGGCAAAGCCAATGGCGGCAATGCTGTGGTGCGACTGGCTTTCTAAGGCATCGTTGATAAGATTTTCGCCGTCCCAAACGGATTTGTATGCGAAGGGTTTGTCGAAAATGATGACAAAGTAGTTTTTGAAATTTTCGGGCACTCCCCCGCTATTGCGTGTGGTATAGCCTATGATCTTGTTTTCTTCGGGTATGACCTTTACGTAGGAACCGCGGTCGAAGGCGTCAATCACAACATAGGCTTCGTCGGCTTCTGGAAAGGTGAAACGAAAGAAAGCGCAGCGTTCGGTGGGGGTTATTTCGGTAGTTACGTCGTATTCAGAGAGATAAACCTTGTAGTAGTGGGGCGAGGACATTTCTGCCTTATGCGAAAACCACGATGCACGTTCATTTTCGTTTATCTTTAGTTGTTTTGTCATCGGCATGATGGAGAACTGTCCGTAGTCGTTAATCCAGGGGCTTGGCTGGTGGGTTTGCTTGAATCCTCGTATCTTATCCGCATCATAGGTGTATGCCCATCCGTCGCCCATAGTGCCTGTTTGAGGTGTCCAAAAATTCATTCCCCAAGGCAAAGCAATTGCAGGATAGGTGTTGCCGTTGGAGAGGCTAACTTTTGAGTCTGTGCCCATTAGTGGGTTGACATAGTCGACGGGCATTTGGGGCTGTTGAGCTGATATGGATATCGTAAACGTTAGTAGCAAAGATAGTGTTAGGATAAAGAATTTCTTCATGTTGGAGAGCGTTTTTTAGGGTAGATTCTGAAAAGGTTCCACAAATATAGTGTTTTTTGTGGAGATCTGAACTTAAGGAGGGGAGAAACAGGCGGAGTTGTATCTGCAGATTTCAGAATTTTGTGTAATTTTACCCCATTAAATAACAAAAATAATTATGAGAATTGTAATCTTTGGAGCCAATGGTTTTGTGGGGCGCCGCATTTTGCGCAGGCTGGTTGCTGCAGGTGAGCACGAAGTGTTGGCCCTTTCGCGTGGCGAGGATATTCAGCCAGCGGAGGGGTATCAATATACTAAGTTTGACATGACAGATGCTGCTGTGATGGAGCGTGTGTTGCAAGAGTTTATGCCCGACGTGGCGATAAATGCGGCTGCGCTCTCTGTTGTGGATTATTGCGAGCAGCATCCCGAGGAAGCTATGGCGCTCAATGTTGCAGCGGTAGATACGTTGGCTCGTTGGTGTGTGGCAAACGATTGTCGCTTGCTGCATCTTTCTACTGATTTTGTGTTCGACGGCAAGAAGGATAGCGCTTATGTAGAGACAGATGCGCCAAATCCAGTCAATTTTTATGGTACGACGAAGCGCCTGTCGGAGGTGGTGGTGAGCACTGTTTGCGAGGATTACGCTGTGCTTCGCGTCGAAGTGGTGTATGGCAAACCGCTGCCAGGGCAACATGGCAACATTGTAGAACTCGTGAAGCAACGCCTGTCGCAGGGCAGTCGTTTCACGGCGGCTGCGGACCAGTGGCGCACGCCGACGTGGGTGGAGGATATTGTAGGTGCTGTACTGAAGCTGCTCGGCACTGGATGTTGCGGCATCTACCATATTGCTGGTGGCGAGCAGATGAGTATCGCAGAACTGGCTGTGCGTGTGGCAAATTATTATGAGCTGGACGCATCGCTCATTGACCCCATCTGTACAGCCGATATGCAGGAGGCAACGCCACGTCCCAGGTTTACTCCATTGGATTGTACAAAGGCAAAACTCGATTTCGCTTATGTCCCCACAAAACTGGAAGATGCGCTCTTTGAGGAATGATTGGCGATTAACGCTAGAGCGATCAGAGAAACCATTCGGAATAAGCTATGTTCGAGTCAAACAATCTTGTTCCCTTGTCAACTGATTAACGATTAACGTTCGAATGAGGGATGATTTATTGTTCTATTCCGAAAATTACTATTATCTTTGCAATTTGAAAGTACTAACCTTAAAAAACAATTACATTTATCGTATGAAAATTCGTTACTACCTATTTCCTCTCTGCGTAGCTGCGGGTGTGTTTAGCGCATGTAGCAGCGACGACGAAACGTTTGTGCCACAAGAAGGGCAGACGTCTGAGAACGTGCAGTTTGAAACAATGGCAAGCTTTCCCGAAAAGGATAAGTCTTCAAAATTGGCAGCAAACTCTATTCGTGGAGTTTACACATTGCTCGACAAACTCGGTCCTGAAATCGATACGGGTATGCCTAACTTTGAAATTACGCAGGCGCAGTACGATGAGATAAAGGAATTTACCGACAATCTTGTGGAAGGCCTCGAAAAGGATGCCGATGTTTACGATAAAATCTTTACATGGATTGTTAACAACGTGAAGTACAATTGGGCAGACAACAATCCTTATCCTGTGTTCAAGGACAAGCAGGGCGTGTGTCAGGGTTATGCCAACCTCCTCAACACGATGCTCCATACGCAAGGCATCCCCGTTGTTAACATCAATGGTATGCTCGAACCGCTCGGAGGTCATGCGTGGAACTATGTATATTATAACAACAAATGGTGGGTGAGCGACCCTACTAACAATGGTCGCTGGGCAGTAGAACCCCTTACGGGCTACACGCACCTCGTGCCACTTTCTGTGGATATTGATATCTTTGCCGAAACCAATTTCGTTTGCAACTACACCGACAAGCACTTCAACCTCAAGTGTGTGAAGGAATCGGACGACGCATTGGTTGTGCCCTACAGCGCAGGCGGCATCCGTATTACGAGCTTCAATCCCTCCGTGCCCCTTCCCTCTAACGTGCGCGAACTCTACATCGGTAGCAACATCGAGACCTTTGGCGAAAGCTTCGTAGGCCTTAACGACAGCCGTATTGCGCCCAACATCGAAGCTGTTTATCTCGACGAAGCTAATACAAAACTTATGAGCCACTGTGGCGTAATCTACTACAAGAAGGGCTCACAGCTTTGCTACATTCCTCAGGCAATGAAGGTTGTTGAACTCCTGCCCATCGCAGTGATGGAGAAGAACTACGTCATCAACCTCCACGGTATGGAAGAACTCATTATAGCTCCTGGAACTACAGAACTTCAGGCTTACGCAGTTGAAAACTGCCCCAACCTCAAGCGTGCATACATCCCCGAAGATACGCAGGTTGACCCACAGGCATTCTATGGTGTACACCCCGACTTCGAAATCGTTCGTGGCGACCTTACGGGTATTCCAGAAATCAGAATGTAAAGTGATTGTTGATTGGCAGATCAAGCAAGCAAGTTGATGAGTTGACAAGTAAACGAAATAGTTTGACTCGAAAGCTGATTATTTTTTTGTTGGCAAGCTACTCGTTCATCGTTTTGCTGAAGAATAAGCGACTCCCGAATGTTTTCATACTTTTCACGAAAATATTCGGGAGTTTCTTTTGTATGCTGGATGAAGCTGGGCGCAGAGTTAAGAGTGTGTTCAAATCCCGTTCCTCGCATAGAGCATCCCGTTGTTGAAGTTCCCTTTAAAAATGCAACACTGGAGGGTAAGAATTTGCGACAGTAAAGCAGATAAATACTGATAAAACATGAATCAAAGCAGATTTGGATTTCGCCCGAAAATGTTGTATCTTTGTAGTACAAGGAGGAAACTACGCAGTTTCCTCCTTTTTTGACCCTAAAAATGGCAAAAACTACCTCAAAGGTCGTTTAATTTTCTTCAAACATCGGAGAAACGACATCAAAGATAGTTTTTCCTACCTTTGATATTGAAAAATCTACTTTTGATTTCGCAATCTATACATTGCATTTAAAACCTCAAAACAACTTTTTTTAATTTTTTTTGTTTTTCTAAAGCAGACTAAAGAGCAACGGCAATTTTATAGAGTACAACTTATAGAGTACAGAGTACAACTGCCATCCAGATGGCTTCTTGTAAACTCGTTTATTAGTCAACTTGTTAACTAAAGCGTACAGAGTACAACTGCCATGCGGATGCTGTAGGGGCCGACACAGAGATCGGCCTCTACAGCCAGATAATTCATCCGGAAATATTCCGATGAGTGAATCTGACTAATTTCTCCTCCTAACTCAGCTAATCTTTGCCAACATCTTTACTAGGGCGGCCTGAAAGGCCAAACTGTCCCTAGCCCAGGGCAAGCGACGAAGGAGCGACACCCTGGGTAAACGAACCGCATAGCCTTTCGCCCTGTAAGGGCAAAAGTGAAAATATGTGAGAATCAATATGTTAGAGTGAATTTTACTTTTGCCCCTTCAGGGCGCACCATTCGGAATGGATGCCAACCCAGGGTGACGTTCCCTACGGTCACTTGCCCTGGGCTATGAACTTTTGCCTCTTCGAGGCGACCTGTTACCGTTGAAATAAATGTGAGCAAAGATTAGCTAACTCAGGAGGTTTCTTTCCCCTGATAACGGGGGAACCGAAGGGGGTAAATTAAGTCAGTTTCGCCTATTTAAATACCATGATTATTTATTACTGAAATTTTAGTATGTAATTAATACGCATGTTTTTTTGTTTATACGTTATATTTTTTGTACCTAATTTTATATCTATCCAGTATTTTTACATATTTTTGTAGAATGATTCGCCAGCCTTAGGCGGGTGGGTCAATACATAGATTTCCGCTCCATTATTGCGCGTTGAGGTCGAGTACCTTATGGCACAGGGGCAGAAAGGACGTTTCTAACGTTATCTTCTCATCCAAAACTTCGCAACTTTTGTGCCGTAGAAGATTCCGCAACGAGGCGTCCACGTGGGTGTATTATACCCGTATGCATGTCAGCCATTATTGGCTGGCAGCATACCACGTTTATAATACCTTTGGCGTGGGCTGGCTAAGTTGCTTATCTTACGGTACGGGCAATGCGAAGGCCTTGGATGGAGATAAGCGCGAGAGTTCCCACGTCTTTTTTTTGTGTCCCTTCGGTTGAGTGGTAGTACATGTTGCGTTCAACGAAAATTATTGTTTAACCATAAAATTTTATTTATGAAAAAGTTTAAATCTATTACGCTGGCAGCCATAGGATTGCTATGCAGCGGGAGCTTGAGTGCTCATGGGTTTGTGAAGGATGGAATTTACTACAATGTTGTATCCCAAGAGGATAAAACTGTTGAAGTTACATTTCGTGGAGGTTCTTATGATTCATTTGCCAATGAATATAGCGGTGTTGTTTCTATCCCTTCAACTCTAAATTTTGCAGCAAATGAGTATTTAATCAATGAAGCTTTACCAGATTGGACATCAACAAACAAAAGTCATAATGGAAGTTCTCAGAATGATTATGCGTTTGCTGCAAATGCAGGTGATAAACTTCAATTTGATTGGGAGGTTAGTAGTGAGAACGGTTGTGATTGGTTAATTATCACTTTGGATGGAGTAGAAATTATCAAGAAGAGTGGTACAGAATCAGGAAAGTTTGAGAAAGTATTTGATGCAGATGGCGCTCATACGATTGTTGTTAAATATACAAAAGATATAAATACAAGTTCAGGGAAAGATGAAGGAACGGTAAGAAATTTTATGTTAATTTCAGCTGATACTCTTCCTGAAGGCATTTACACTGTTACCGGTATTGATGAATATGCATTTTATAATTGTTCAAACCTCAGTAGCATTAAAATTCCCAATACTTTAACAAGCATAGGTGAGATGGCTTTTTATGGTTGTAATGGATTGGAAAAGGTATGCATCAACGACCTCGCAGCTTGGTGTAACATTGATTTTGAATATTACATTGGTAATGATTATCAGTTTTATCATCGTGATACAAATCCATTGTTGCACGCAGGTAATTTGTATTTAAATGACGTTTTAGTTACAAATCTTGTAATCCCCAATAATGTTGCGAAAATTAAAGTAGCAGCATTTTATGGTTGCACAAGTATTACAAGTCTTGTGATTCCTAATACTGTTGGTCGAATTGATAATGAGGCATTTGATAGATGTACTAACTTAAAAGATGTACGTATAGAAGATGGAGAAACATCTTTATCAATGGGTGTGTGTGGTTGTAGTTCTGATGATTGGAACCCTCTTTTTTATGATTCGTATTTAGATAATCTATATTTAGGACGTAATTTGAGTTATAGTTATAATTTTCCCTTTAGAAGTAAAAAAACAAACATTGGTCAATATGTAACGAGTTTGAAACCACATGTACATTCTTCTATAATTGTAGTTGATGCAGAAAATCCTGTTTACGATAGTCGTGACAATTGCAATGCTGTAATAGAAACAGCAACGAATAAACTGATTTGCGGAGGAAAAAATACAATTATACCTGCAAATGTTGCAACTATCGGTAGTTCCGCATTTAGTGATTGCACAGATTTGGAATCTGTGGTGATTCCTAACAGCGTGACCAGCATTGAGGAATATGCTTTCAGTGGTTGTTATAATTTGACATCTCTGGAGATTGGTAACAGTGTGCTTAGTATCGGGGAAGAAGCTTTTACCGGATGTTCTCGTTTGGTATCAGTGGAGATTCCTAATAGTGTGACCAGCATTGGGGGAAGTGCTTTCTTTGATTGCTACGGTTTAAATTCCGTTGTGATAGGTTGCAGTGTGACCAGTATCGGAGAATATGCTTTCAGTTATTGCGATAACTTAAATAGCATTACTTCTTTAAATAGAATTCCTCCAACGACTTCCTATAGTCCATTTTCTAATTATGATGCGACATTATACGTCCCTTATGGCACAAAGGCTGCTTATAGCGAAGCGGATAGTTGGAAAAATTTTGTGGATATTGAAGAGTTAGAACCAACTTATTATGAGTTGACGGATGGTGAAGTGTACGACCATACTTTTGATTTGTTTGTCAATACTTTGACTTACAACCGTACCTTGCCCAACCTCTATTGGAATGCACTTTACGTGCCCTTCGAATTGCCTTACGACGTAGTTGCTGAGCACTATGACGTGGCGTATATCAATGACGTGAATGGTTATGACACTGATGATAATGGCACGATTGACGATTTGGCAATGGAAATTATCAAGATTAAGGGTGGCACACTTAAGGCGAATTATCCATACTTGATTAAGGCTAAGACAGAGGCGGACAAGGCTATGAGCATCACGGTTGAAGATGCTACGCTTTATGCAGCGGCAGAAAATTCAGTGGATTGCTCCTCTGTTTATCAGAATTATACCGTAACGGGTATTTATACGAAGAAGACGGCTGAAGAGTTGGCTGGAAAGTTAGCGATTTCAACTTCAGGCGCTTGGCAACCCTTAGCAGCCGGAACAGCGCTGAATCCTTTCCGCTTGTATCTCTCTATTGAAAATCGCGATAACTCTCCGCTCAAGGTGGAAACTTCTGCTATGTCGCGCATGCGCATCGTTGAACGTGGCGAAACGACGGGCGTAGAAACTATCACTCCCGCTCAGCAGCGCGAAGACGTGATCATCGACCTCAGCGGACGTCGCGTGAAGCAGCCTGTGAAGGGTGGCCTTTACATCGTGAATGGTAAGAAACGAATTTATTAATTAAACAAATAAAGAGATAATGAAGAAAGCATATATTGCTCCAAACTTAGAATCGATTTCAATCGAATCACAATCCATGTTGGCTGCTTCAATCGGAGAAGTGCCCATCGACCCTAACAATCCCGGAACTCCAGCTGCTCAGAAGAAAGACGAGCATTTTTGGGGTTATGAATGGAAGTAATGTTTAGCTGAATAGAGCGAACAAGTATTTAGGTAGGTCCTTTCGGGGGCCTACCTATATTGATTTTGTAGAATAAGTTTGTTGATTAATCACCACGGAAGTAGTAAAAGTGAGCTTTTTGTTACTCCGATGTCCGATAATGGATGAATGTGTGTATAGTATGAGTTCGATGTAAGAAAATGCCTAAAAACACAAATCCCGATTGCTGCTGTGGGGAGCAATCGGGATTTGTATGCGTGGGCGGTGTGAAGGGGGGGAGTTATACTACTTCGCAGCTTACGGTGTTGCGGAAAATCTGGCGTGCTATTTGCAGACGTTCCTGAGGAAGTGGTTCGACTCCTTTGAGGGGATTGGGAATGCCGAGTTCGTCGTATTTGTAGCTGCCCATGACGTGGTAGGGGAGGAGTTCTACGCGCTCGACAACGGAGTATTGCTTGACATAGTCGGCCACTTGTTGCAGGTGGGCTTCGTCGTCGTTGATGCCGGGCACGATGACATGGCGAATCCATGTGGGCTTGCCTATCTCCTGAAGATAGTCCATAAAGGCGGCATTGTTACGGCGGCTGACGCCTGTGAGGCGTGGGTGGAGTTCGTCGTCGGTGGTCTTGACATCGAGCATCACGAGGTCGGCTTGGAGAACGGCTGCACGTGCGGCTTCGGTGAAGACGACGCCTGCCGTGTCGAGCGCTGTGTGGAAGCCTGCTTGCCTGCAAAGGCGGAAGAAGGCTTCGACGAAGGGGGCTTGCATGAGCGGTTCGCCACCTGTACAGGTAACGCCCCCCGATTTAATGAAATTTTTGTAGCGCTTTACCTCTTCGAGTAGCTCTTCAGGTGTCATTTCGTATTGCACCTTGCGCTGAGGAGCCCATGTGTCGGGATTGTGGCAAAACTGGCAGCGCATGGGGCAGCCCTGCATGAAGGCGATGAAGCGGATGCCTGGACCATCGACGGTGCCAAAGCTTTCTATAGAGTGGATTCTTCCAATCATAATTTTTAGTTGACGAGTTGACGAGTTAACGAGATGACGAGATGGTTAGAGTAGTGAGTAGAGAGTAGTCCTTCCGGATGGAAGTTGTACTCTGTACTAATTAGTAAACAAGTTGACGAGTTAACGAGATGATGAGATGGATAGAGTAGAGAGTAGTGAGTAGTCCATCCGGATGGTAGTTGTATTCTGTCATCTATCATCTGTACTCTGTTATCTGTACTCTGTACTCTGTACTCTGTCATCTGTACTCTGTACTCTGTTATCTGTACTCTAAAAAAGTACTCTGTTATCTGTACTCTAAAAATTACTCTGTACTCTCTTCTTCATCCTTCTATTTCTCCCAACTCCTTGCGGATGGCTTGGAGTTCGGCACGGATGGAGTGGAGTAGGTCGAGAACTTCCGACTTTTGCTCTACGCCCTCTTTGTTTTTCTTAAGCATTTCGCGTGCTGCTGCAATTTTGTAGCCGCGTACTTTTACCAGGTTGTAGATGACACGGATTTGCTCAATATCTTCTTTGGTGTATTGGCGAATGTTGCGCCCCGATTTTTTGGGCGCTATCTGTGGAAACTCTTTTTCCCAAAAGCGGAGGAGCGTTTCGGCTACGCCAAATTCTTCGGCTACTTCGCTGATGGAGTAGTAGAGCTTTAGGTTTTTGTCTTTGTTATATACCATGGAGAGGGGAGGTTCAGTGTTTTTCGTTCTACAAATTTACGAAAACCTATTTATTAACTGCACAATTTTTTCTGGAAACCCAAACTTTATGGTCTTAAATGCTAAATGGGCTTTAAAAATTTTGCTATATTTTTCAAAAAGCCTAACTTTGACGAGAATTATTAAATTAATAACAAACTAATTACTTTTATAGAAATTATGGCAATCGAGAAAACACTTGTGTTGTTGAAGCCCTGCACTGTTCAGCGCGGACTTATTGGTGAAATTACTTCTATTTTCGAAAAGAAGGGTTTGAAGATTTGTGGCATGAAGATGATGTGGCTCACTGACGAGTTGCTCTCTGAACACTATGCTCACTTGAGCGAAAAGCCTTTCTTCCAGCGTGTGAAGGACGCTATGATGACAGCTCCAGTTGTAGCAATGGCGCTCGAAGGTGTTGATGCTATCGCTGCTGTGCGTGCATTGGCTGGTCCTACAAACGGACGTAATGCTGCACCTGGCACAATCCGTGGTTCATATTGCGTGAGCTTCCAGGAAAATATTGTTCACGCCAGCGACGGCCCTGAAACAGCAGAGATTGAATTGAAGCGTTTCTTCAAGCCTGAGGAAATTTTGGAGTGGGACAATGTTATCTTCCCCTTCCTCTATGCTAACGACGAATTTTAGGATTGTATCTACCCTCCCAAAAAATGAGATGCGTGCCGGTTTTTCTTTCTTTGAAAAGGCACGCATCTTGTGTTTCTAAGCAAAAAAATGAAGAAGACAATTCGAGTCGTGGCGGCAATTATTACGGATGGCTCACGGTTCCTTGCCACGCAGCGCGGTTATGGCGATTTTAAAGGGATGTGGGAATTTCCTGGCGGAAAGATTGAGCTAGGTGAAATGCCCGAAGAGGCTTTGCAGCGTGAGATTAAGGAAGAACTGCGGGTGGACATTTCTATCCTACGTTTTTTCAGCACAGTGGATTATGAATATCCCAACTTTATATTAAATATGGATTGCTACTTATGCAAAATAGTGGGTGGCAACATAAATTTGACTGAGCATCAAGCTGCGAAGTGGTTGGCTCCAGAGGATTTGATGACTGTAGAATGGTTGCCAGCCGACGTAGAACTCGTGGAGCAACTTAGAAACTGTTTAAATTCCTAATATACGCAAAAAATAATAAAATTAAAAAATAGGATGAACTTTAAGACAATATCAATGCCTGCAATGGCATTTGTGATGACTATGTGTAGCTGCCAATCCGACAATAGTACAACTATGAAACACAGTGAAACTCCCGTAATCGATGCCATCATGGCGCGTCGCTCCATTCGCCAATACACTGACCAACAAGTGCCTCGCGAACTCCTGCAAAAGATCGCAGAGTGTGGCATTAACGCTCCCAATGCGATGAACAAGCAAGAGTGGGAAGTGCGCATCGTAGATGATGCCAACTATCTTAATGAAGTGACCGAATTGATGAAGGTGGATATGCCCGGCTTCGTAAAGGCTGACGCTCCCGGCTTTCGCAATGCTTTCCGCAACGCTACGGCAATCATCGCAGTGGCTTGCCCGGACGATCTCATGGGAATGACGCTCCTCAACGTCGGATTGATGGGCGAAAACATGTGCCTCGCAGCTCAAGAACTCGGTCTTGGCACTTGTGTAATGGGCGGTCCCTCCGCCTTCTTGACTACTAACGAAAAGGCAAAACCCTATCTCGACAAATTAGGATTCAGCGAGGGCTACAAACTCCGCTATGTCCTCGGCGTAGGTTATCCAGCCGAAGCACCCGAAGCCAAGCCCCGCGATTTGAGTAAGATTAAGTTTGTGGAGTAAGGTTATAAGGTTTTAAGGTTATGAGGTCGTGAGGCTTTAAGGTTATAAGTTTTTTAGGAGCATGAGGAGTGCCTCCTTTAAGTGAAGTTTATCTTGGCAACGCTAATGATAAATTTGTATGGGATGAAAGTTCTTATTGGAATAATTCCAGTATGTTTTTTCATTAGAAAATGAATAGTATTATGGCTAAGATTATAGTAAAGGATATTTCAATTTCTATAGTAACAGTTAATGAGAAGGACTATATTTCATTGACTGATATGATACGGCCTATTGAGAATGGTTTGGCTCTTATAGAATAATGGTTGCGTAATAAAAACACGATAGAGTTTCTTGGGATTTGGGAAGAAATGTACAATCCCAATTTTAATTCCCCCGAATTCGAGGAAATTAAAAATGCTGCTGGTCTCAATCGCTTTGTGCTTTCTGTGAAGCAATGGACAGAGAAAACCAAATCATTGGGTATAATTGCCAAAGCTGGTCGTTATGGAGGAACGTATGCTCATAAGGATATAGCCTTCGAGTTTGCCACATGGGTTTCACCACAATTTAAACTATATCTCATTCAAGAATTTGACCGCCTCAAAGCTGAGGAGCAAAAACAAATCGGTTGGAGTGCCAAGCGCGAATTGTCGAAAATCAATTACCGCATCCACACCGATGCCATTAAGCATCATCTAATTCCTGATGAGGTGACTCCTGCTCAAGCAAATATCATCTATGCTGAAGAAGCCGATGTACTCAATGTGGCAATGTTCGGAAAAACAGCCCGACAGTGGCGTGACGAAAATCCTCATCTGAAAGGCAACATCCGTGACTATGCTTCGATCAATGAGTTGATTTGTCTATCTAATATGGAGAACCTCAATGCTGTATTTATCGACCAAGGTATCCCGCAATCCGAACGTTTGATAAAGTTGAATCAAATCGCAATTCAACAGATGCGTGTCCTTGAAAACGATGGTGAACGAAAATTGCTGAAATAAGTTTTATCCTTCCCCGAAAAGCAGTGTGCCCGTCTCTGAGTAGTTTTCTCTTCTATATAATTGAGATATTGCTTCAAACTTCTCTTAACCTTCTAATTTCATAACTTCCTAACCTCTTAACCTCACAAAATTATGAAGAAACAGATTGTAAAGTACATCTTGCTCGCCATTATCTTAGTGCCCATCTTTATGGCATTCGACCTTTTGTGGCAATGGATAAGCAAAGATACTTTTGACTTTGCCGCCGCCGCTTTCCAAGGCGCTGCAATGAGTGTGGGCTTCACACTGTTGCAGGTTTATTGGGATAGAAAGAAAAAATAGTCGCAATCAATTTTATGAAAAACTTTGGACAAAAATCGTGGATGCTTCCACAACCCGTGTTAATCATAGGTACTTACAACGAAGACGGAACCCCGAACGCGATGAACGCAGCCTGGGGCGGGCAATGGGATGCGAAGGAAATCGTCATCTCAATGGGGGCGCACGCCACTACTGAGAACCTTGACCGTTGCCCGGATTTTACCGTGGCTTTCGCTACGAAGAGCACGATGGTGGCTGCAGACTTCGTGGGAATCGTGAGTGCTAAAAACGATCCCGCAAAGATGCAGAAGACGGGCTGGACCAGTGTGAAGTCTGAGCATGTTGAGGCTCCCGTATTTACTAACTTCCCGATGACACTCGAATGCCGCATTCAGCGCAAGATGGATGTGAGCGACGAGGGCTACTATATCGTGGCAGAAATTGTAAACATCCTTGTCGATGAGGCATTCTTGGATGCCGATGGAAAACCCGACATCAACAAGATGGAACTCATTACTTACAATCCCATTAACCATGCCTACCATGCTCTGGGCGAACAAGTGGGTAAGGCGTTTTCTGACGGCAAGGCGCTGAAGTAGCAATCATTAAATCATGAACTCAATATGGAAAGTTTCATCATCTACCCTCTCGCAGTCCTTTTCCTCGTGCTTGCCCTCGTGGTTTATTTCGGCAAAGGCGATTGGCTCATTGCGGGATATAACACCGCTTCGGAAAAGGAGCGTGAAAAAATCGACATCAAGCGCTTGCGCCTCGTCATGTCTGTATTGATGTTCATCAGCGCCCTCTTCGTCATCTCCCTCTTATACATCCCGCCCCACTTTATCGGCTTAGCCGCAATGGCCTTTATCTTCGTATGCTTGGTAGGAGTTGTTGTGGCAAATACCTGGGCAAAGAAGAAATAAAGAAACTAACTACTCTACTGCATGATTATTCAAACCACCTTTCAACTTTTGCCTAAGCGCCGCGGTTGCCATCTTATTACGGGCGAGGTGATGCAACATCTTCCGCAGCCGTTGCCCCAAATCGGGATGCTCAACCTCTTTGTGCAACATACGTCGTGCGCACTCTCTATCAATGAGAATGCCGACCCTGATGTGCGAACAGATATGAGCAAAATTATGGATCGCCTTGTGCGCGAGGGAGAGCCCTATTACGACCATACGATGGAGGGCCTTGACGATATGCCGGCTCATGCCAAATCGTCGCTCTTCGGCGTGAGCTTAATGATACCTATTACAAATGGGCGCCTCAACCTCGGCACTTGGCAAGGCATCTACCTTTGTGAGTTTCGCGATTATGGCGGAGCACGCCGAGTAGTGGCAACAGTTTATGCTTAATGGATTTTTTACATCAATGACACACAATTTATTTTCTTCCATTCTGGTTGTAGGTGCAGGAAGTTTCGTGGGAGGGGCGTTGCGTTTTATCATATCGTATGGAATGAAGTTGCTTTGTTCCACCGGGTTTCCGTGGGGCACGTTTATGGTAAATTTGCTAGGATGTTTTCTTTTCGGAATTTTCTATGGACTCTTTGGAAAGCATCCAACAACGCATTGGTGCCTGTTGCTCACGACAGGGCTTTGCGGTGGTTTTACAACTTTTTCAACCTTTGCTTACGAAGGGCAACAAATGTTGCAAAGTGGAAATCTATTCGGATTCTTAGCTTATGCAGGGGCAAGCGTAGCGTTTGGTCTCCTTATGCTGTTACTTGGAGCGTGGTTAGTTAAGTAATGCAATTTAAATTCTTAGTAGACAAGTTTTTTAGTAAACGAGTTGATGAGAAGAGTAGAGAGTTGTAGTTCATCCGGAGGGCACCTCAAAACCTTACAACCTCATAACCTAATATTCTATGTACCAGAAATTTATTATTAATCAAGACGGTGTTTTGAAATTCGGACGCGTATATATGCACCGTGACCTCCTTGCATGGAACGAAGAATGCCCTTATGGCGGAGGCCTTTGGAAAATAGACGAAAGCCGCGGTGCCATCCTGCTCTACGGACGCTCGTTCGACTTTGGCGCCCCTGATTTCTCCGCGCTCCGACGAATTGATTGGAGTGCTCTTGGGGGGTGTCCGCGTTCCTTACTCTTTTTGCCTCATTGGCCCAACGAGGAGCATGTTGAACCAATTTATTGTGAGTTTTAAGCTTCTAAGGACATTTTGCTCTTAGCTTGTAAGAGCTATCCATTCCGTATAGAACCTTAAGACCTTCCCCCTTTATCAGCACAACCTCAAAACCTTAAACCTAAAGGAGTAACGACCTTTTAACCTCATCGTTATGAACATCGAATCTGTCAGAGAATATTGTCTCTCGCTCCCAAACGTCACTGAGGATTTCCCCTTTGATGAAACAACTTTGGTATTTCGCATTGCTGGTAAGATATTTGCCATGCTCGACCTTGAGAATACGGAGTGGTTTGTCTTGAAATGTCAACCCGATTACGCTCTTACGCTTCGCGATGCTCATTTCGAAATCACAGGTGCCTGGCACATGAACAAGAAGCATTGGAACCAGCTCAACCTCTATGGTTCCCTCACCGATGAACTCATTAAGAGCCTCATCCGCCATAGTTACAATGAGGTGGTCAGGAAACTTCCTCGCCGCCTTAAGGATGAACGAAACATCGCCCTCATTCACGAATCTAATAATTTCTCATGCAAATAATTCTCCTCGCAATCTTCCTTCAACTCAACCTCATCACCTTCATCATCTACGGCATAGACAAGTTCAAAGCTAAGAAATCGAAGTGGCGTATCCCCGAATCCACCCTTCTCCTCCTCGCCTTTATCGGCGGAAGTATCGGTGCATGGCTCGGTCTCAAGGTGTGGCGCCACAAGACACAGCATAAGAAGTTTTACATCGGGATTCCTTTGATAATGATAGCTCAAGTGATTAGTGTATTCGCCTTGATTTTACGGTAGGGAGCAATGTGATAGTTTCGCAATCTGCATTGGAAATTATGTAGGCGCGCTCAGATTTGAAATCTAACAAACAAGAATAGATAATGAAATCTTTAAAACTATTTGATTCTCTGTAAAAAAACACCAAGATGTCCGTAAACCATTCAAAATGGTTTACGGACATCTTTTCTATTAGTATTTCACCCTAAAATACTCCAATAATGCCTTGTAGTTGTCTTGAGCAGTGAAGCAAGTATCAGTAAGGTATTCATGGATATTTCCCCAATTTTCTTCGTCTATCTTTCCCTGTACGCAATAATTACGAACTGTACGTTCGCTTATACCATGCTTTTTAGCAAATTGTAGAACAGATATATAACTCATTTATCGGCATGTTTTATGTCATTTTACCCACAAATTTACTATATTCTTGCCGATATCGGCACGTTTTAAGCAAAAAAACGTCCTTTTACACAAAAGCGCCTACTTCCAAATAGATAGAAGTAGGCGCTTTTTATTTATGAAGATAATTTATCACATCGAAACTAGCAGGGCATAATGGATGGTGTCGTCGAGAATGCTTTTGCCCACTTGCATATCGGAGGTTGTGACATTTTTTGGGGGGGCAGTTTGCAGGGAGTCGGAGGGAGGGATGGCGACGGCAAGATTTTTCTCTGCGGGGGCGGGAAGGTAAATGGGGACTTCTCGTTCAAGGAATAGCGTGTCGCGAATGGTGGTGAAAATAGTGTCGTGCAGGATTTCTGACTTGGGGAGTTGCGCTAGAGGGGCAGGAGTTTCGGAAGTGCGGAAGGAAGATGCTATACCCAAGAAGTAACCCACGCAAAGGGAGGCGGCAATGCCTGACCACCAGATGAGAGGGCGCTCTGTTTTAGTGGCATTCACACGTGGCGGTGGGGGAACGCGGAGAGTGGCATTCTGCTTGTTGCGCAAAGATTGGGCGGTAGCGGATATTTGTTGTTCGAAGTTATTCATAGTCGTGGAGTTGTTGTTTCAAATGATTGAGTAGTCGGTGGAGGCGCGACTTAACTGTACCATCGGGAATACCCAGGATTTGCGCCACTTGGGCAATGCCGAGTTCTTCCTCAAAGCGCAGGGCGAAGAGGGTGCGACTCTCTTGCGGCATAGCGTCTAATGCGGTAGACAATGCCTGTTGTAAAGTGGCATTATCCAATTGCAGTTCGAGAGCATCGGTGTATTCGTCAGCCGTAGTGGCAAGCTGTTCCGCCAGGTAGCGTTCTACTTGCTCGGAATGCCGAAATCGGGAGCGGCACATGTTGTATGCGATCGTGTAAAGCCAAGGGCGAAAGGCGGAGGTGGGATTGAATTGCTCGGCAGCCTGCCACACTTTCAGGAAGGTCTCTTGACAGGCGTCAGCGGCCTCATCCTCGTCGTAACGAAAGGCGCGGAGGAAGAATCCCATCAGCCTTCGGGCATGGCGCGAGTAGAGTTCGTTGAACGCCTTCTCATCCTGCCCTTCCCTTACCCTACTCATCAACTGCTCATCGGTCAATGCGGTGAGCGAAGTCTTATGGAAGAGGCGTATCATGGGCGGAAGTTTTCAAGGTGTTGAAGGTAGCGCAGTTTTGTAGCGTCGTCCAGTTGTGTGTTCGTTATTGAGGCGCGCAAGATGCGGAACAACCACTGAGCACGCGCTTCATTGCCAGCCGACTTAAACTTCTGAATGAACATAGGAAGGAGCGTCGCGTAATTCACCTGCAACTTTTCACTGCCCTTCCAGTAAGTCTCGAGGCGAAAACGGGGTTCGGTGAGATACTCCAAGTGATACTTTTCAAAGGCACGCATCGCGGCTTCCGAATTGTCGTAAGGCGTAGCACTATACTTCAGCAAAAGTCCCTCCTGATAGAGACAATTGCAAAACTCCTTGATTTGCTCATTTGAAAGCGGGTATAAATCATAGGGCACAGAGACATTCAAATAGATGGGTCGGGCCGTCTGCTCACTCAAATACTGAATGAATTTTGGAAGTTCAAATTGAGCATTATCAAGTGCGTAAGGCGCAATCCCCAAGTGCACACAAATGCTGTCACGATAGTTTTTGAGATGAAGGAAAGGGTTTACCACAATCAGCTTATCCGTGTGCAAGTTCATAGCCCTCTGCATCATAATTTTAGGAAGAAGGTCGAGGTCGCCATGCCCGATATAAATGGCATTTTCGGGCATCCCCTCCAGCTGGTTGTAGTCGTAGCGCAAGGCAAAATCTGGGTAAAAGTTCCCCTCATACTGCCACTTCAACATTTCGTTGAACAGCACGCCACGCTTCCCCTTGTCGAGGTCTGCACCTGTGCGCCAAAGGTAACCCAAAAGGCCGTCCACCGTTTCAAGGTCCACATCATTGGGAATCATTGTGAGTGCGCGCTCCGCATATTCTGAGTTACCAGCCATATCAGCCTTATAGCGGCAATAGTTGTAGGTAAAACTTTCAGGTATAGCCTTTTCCATGCGCGTCAGTACGGGGCGAGCAGTAGTATCCGTCGCCTTCGTTTCATCAAACCAATACTTCAGATAATACTTCGCATGAAACAAGTTGCGCCAAGCCTCCTCCGACTTCGGGTATTTCTTCACCTCCTGTTCCCAAGCATCAAACTGCTGGGCATACCAGGTAGAATCCTTTCCCGAAACGATTACGGCATGCACAGGTTCCGGTTCCTGCGCCACAAGTGAGAGAGTAGCTGCCCAGATTAAGGCAAGAGTAAGGATAAGTTTATGTGTTTTCATAAGAATACGATTTTGTGATGTTAAAGGTTATAGGTCTTAAGGTTGTGAGGTTATCCCGTCCAAAGAATCTTTTGCATTTAACGCAGTCTAACCTTCTTCTCAGTTAATAATAGTTGTTTTGATGGCCATTCATTATTGCATACGCACAAATCTTACGAAGGTTCCCTTTTGTATGCAATAATTTACTCCAATTTATATCTTTTATACTCTTTGCGGACTCAATGTATTTTAAGTAGGCCACTATGTGTCGGCCCGTACGCCGAGGCGTAATTTCAAATATTATTTTTATGGAACCACAAATTTACACAAATCCTCACAAATGCCATTCGGAGTGTTTTCGCATCGCATGGTCTTTCTTATTTCGGTTTCGCCAGAATCTGCTCGTGCTCGTCAAAATTTGAGTATACTAGTTTCTGCTTTCGCTCACTCGTAGATTTCTCCTTTTTCTCGTTGCTCTTTAATCTGCTTAAGGATAGTAAATTTTTTTCAAAAAAGTTGTTTTTCCTTCAAAATTGGAGGTTTTGAGAGCAAAATTGGGGGTGAAAATTGTGACATACAAGGTAGGAAAAAAGATCTTTGATGTCGTTTCTCCGATGTTTTAAGAAATTTAAATGACCTTTGAGGTCGTTTTTGCCATTTTTAGGGCCAAAAAAAGGAGGAAACTGCGTAGCTTCCTCCTTGTACTACAAAGATACAACATTTTCGGGCGAAATCCAAATCTGTTTTCATTCATGTTTTATCAGCATTAATCTGCTTTACTGTTGCAGATTCTTACCTTTTTTGTTGTTATTGCCAGCACTTTTTGAGTTCAGATTAAAGAACGATTAGCGATTCTCGAAACCATCCGGAACAAGCTGCGTTCTAATCAAACGATCTTGTTAACTCGTCAACTCGTTGACTAATTTACTGGATTAGTACTAATTAGTAAACAAGTTGACGAGTAAACCAGCTAACGAGAATCCATCCGGATGGTACTTGAACTCTGTACTCTGTTATCTGTACTCTAAAAACTACTCTGTACTCTAAAGATTATACCTTCCTTACATTGCGAATATGGATTTCTGTAATAAGATTTTGATGGGTGATAACTTCTACGCGGTCGGTTGTGCCTTCGGGGTAGGTTAGCTCAATGTAGTGGTGGCCATCAGCTTCTTTCAGGAGGCGGGGCACTAAGGGACCTTCGGGTACTGTGCGGTTGGCCTCGAACACGCCTTCTAGGTAAACGAGGAATTCTTCTCGCGTGATGATGGGGTCGAGGAGGTTGTGTGAGGTGTAGTGAAGGTCTTTGTGGAGGAGTTTACTAAGCGGGAACGTGTGGAGATTTCTGAATGCATCGTAGAGGATCTCGACGAGCATTTCGTGGTTGTAGGCTTCGCGAGGCGACATGTGCTGACCAGGCAGCATAGAGGCATAGTGTAGCTCAGCCGTGTAGGTCGTTCCTTTGACCCATTGGCAGGGCTTTCCCTGCCTGTCGTAGAGCGCAACGTAAACCATTACGGGGAAGCGCCCTGTTTGATAGTAATGCGTTAATCCGGAGGTGATGTCTTCCGTTCTGAATCGCTCAGTAGCTGCGTAGTCCTCATCGCTTCTTATCCACATGCTGCGGTGGCGCGATGCCAGGAAGTCCATGCCTTCGTCATCGCAGGGCTGTTCAATATCATCTCCCAATAGTTGGGTCATTACCTTTCGAGCAAATTCATTTCGTTCAGCAGGGCTCATGGCTGTGCCCACTTCTGAGGCTTTGCATTTGTGTGCAAAGAGGCGGGGCGTTCCGCGCTTGGTGAGCGGACGGAAGGAGTGAAGCTTCGTGGCGGGGCGCTCTTCAAAATTGACATGTGCGCGCATTTTTCCCATAAGGATAAGGGTGCCCTCAATAGGAGTGGATTTGCGGAGCGAACTGTCGCCGTTGGGTAGATGAAAGGTGGGTATGAATATCGAAAGGTCGTGGCGCCTGCCTTCGCTGAAATGGCTTTGTGGAATGCCTATTTCGGCTTCGAAGAACGACGGAATGTCGATGTCCAGGTCGTTATAGACCTCCTGAACCGGGGCTCTGAAACGATAGAGTTCAGAGTCGAGACCTCCCAATTGTATGAAGGAATGGAGCGCCTCGGTTGTGTATTCCTGTATGGGCTGGTTAGGAAACTTTAAGCGGAACGTTAACTTTTCGGGGGGGACAATTGTGGTGTAGTACGCCATGCCGTAGAGGTCGAAAACATAGCATTGGCCAACGAAGTAGAGGTCGCTGTTCTTTAAATATTCTGTGTCGTAGAAGGTGACTTGCGTTGAGGAATCGTTGGCAAAGTGAGCCGTGATGGTTGCTTCTACAGAGTTGCTGTGTTCGTATATCTTGTCGATAATGAGATAGTGTGTGCGCGAAGAGTCAATGCGAGGCATAGTGGTAACCAATTTCGGCACATTCTGTTCAATGTGAAAAATGGCTTGGATCCCGATGCCGTTGTTGAGTGTGAGCAGATGGTAAGAGTTGATTTCGTGTTCGTAGGAGTCATTTGCCTTACGTCGTGATATGATATTGCCATCAATGGGAACACCCACTTGGAGACACAATTGAATCCATTGCTTGAATTGCTCAGCCAGGGGTTGATGCTTGCTCTGAAAGAAATAACTCCAGGTATTCATGTCCCACGAAAAGTCGCCTTCATACTCCGTCCTGCTGCGTCGGTGCATAATGATACCAATACCGATTATAGCCCCAGCATGCATGGCTGAAAGAGCTGCGTGAAATCTATCTTCAGGAGCCGAAAGGTCGTAGTTCTCCATGGCAATTTCGTAGCAACACTCGCATAGCGAAAGCCATTGCGAATGCTTGTCGGAGTCGCTCGAAAACCAAAAGCCCACTTCGTCCTCAATGTATTCGTCCATCGCATCCTCACCTCGTGGCGCTGCCATGATGTTAAACAACGTTTGCGCGTCAACAGGCTCGTTTTGTTGGTAGAAGAACCATGTAGCACCTACACCCAAGGTCAAACAAAAGCGGATGCACGTCTTGCGTCGGTGTTCCTCCGAAAACTCCCGCCCCTCCGTGTCAAACCAACGATCCAGCGAGTCAATCATCATCTGATTGACCTCTGGCAGCAAGGCAAGCAACAGGTCGTTGACCTCACAATGCATAGATGGTATGTAGCTGAAATCGTAAGCTAATTGAAGGAGTTGATGCAGAACTTGCTCGTCTTTTTCGTTGGTCATAAGTGGGAATGGGATAATGGATATTGTGGAAAGTACAAAAATACGAATTTAATTTGTATTTTATAGTCACAATGTTTTTTTACAAACACGGATGTTTTTAGTGATATGTAAAAAATAACTTGCATCAGTTTTAATAACATATCACTTCCTTTCGTTTTTGTTTGCAGTTGTCTTTTTTTTGATAAATACATTATTGGCTGCGGTTTGGGATAAAATAAATTTTCTTCACTCACCTTGCACAATAATTGTTGCTTTCCTCCTTATTCATCAGTCACATAGCCCGCTATGTCCCTTCCTCGAAAATAAACACCATTGAGTATCAAATATATAAGTATTCAATGGTACAAATATGGTTTCTAAAATTCATCAAAAGCATCTTGGAACTCATTCTTTAACCTAAATTTGAAGACATCATATGATATTTTTACATTCTTCATTATCCTATACTCTGTATTTCTTTCTGTTGTTGGTACAAATAAACGGAAATATTTTCAACTTATTAATGAGATGGTTTAATACATTCTATATTGATGTATGCAAAACCTCTTTATTTATGAAAGCAGCAATCTCTTTGTAGCGTAATGGTTTTTCGAAAATTTGTATATTGCTGTTATTTAATCCTCTTTCTTTTAGATTTTCTTGTACCATATCATTACCTGTAATTATTGCGACTTTGCTTAAAATTTCCGGTACTTGTTCTTGGAACTTTTCAATAATTCCGTATCCATCCTGTAGACTTTTAGTTGCTAGACTTAAGTCAACAAAGATGGCATTAAAAGTAGACAAATCATTCCATGGTATATTCTGAGATTTATCAATATGAACCTTTTCTATAGATTGCTTCAGGACTAATTTTTCAACTGCATTGAATACAGGAAGAATTGAATCATATTCATTTTCAATTATCAAAACTTTCATTTTCTTATTAATTTAAATTTTAGTGTGATTGTAAACAATTCAGTGTCTAATTCATTTTCAATAGAAGAGACGAGAATAATATTCATATCAGAAACAAATGATTTTACATTTGAGATACCAAATGTCTTACGTTTTATAATTTCTTCTTTATCTTTTTGATTATATGTTTTAACTAAGGAAAGAACTGTTTCTTTATCAACAAAATCATTTTTAAAAACAATGGTCAAAAACTCATTATCACAAGCACAATTACAATAACTATTATTTTTTTGATATTTGAACATATTTCCAATGATATCTGAGAATAGAATCTCAACACCTTCCATATTTGTTTCTATATGGTAAGACTCATCATTTATTTGCTCAATATTAGAAACTGTAATATTTGAATTTGAAAGAATATTTTCCCACACCTGTCTTAATGTTGCGAACATTTTTCTTGTCTTGCAAGTTTCCATAGGTTGGTAATGGAATGGATTATTTTCTTTATTCAAGAGATATTTGGCTTTTTGTAAAATACTTTCAATATCTATATTAGAACGTTGTGCGGCCTCTTTGGCTACTTCGATGTAACCTTCGTTTATATTCGTTGAATCCATATCATTCACAACATCTGTTAAGGTTTGCAATGAGTTTAACCTGTTTTTTATAAAATGCATGGTGTTAATCGCACTATCGACAAATCTACCCTTATCTTTTATCTTTTCAAAGTTTTCTTTTTTTCTAAGACGCATTATTCTTTCTGTATATAGATATTGCGAGAATCTTCTAAGTTCTCTACTTATGGTTTTCAAAAGAATAAAAGCGCTTGATGCATTATTCTCAAAACATAAAACAAACAAATAAGATGTATTGTCAATATTATCTTTAAATGAAGAAGCAGGTTCTACAATGGCAATATTATTACTGTATGAATTACCATCAATGGTTAAGGAAATATCTTTACATATTGATTTATTTTGTATCTCCTGAGATTGAATCTCGTCTAACCTTATTGAATAGTTGTATACAAAACGAGAACCATTTACTATAAACAAAGAGTTGAAATTATCATGAGATATAAAGCAGAACATATCTAAAAACTGGAATTTTTCAGCAATAAATATCTGACCAATTCTGTCATATATTTCACTATGCTTTATACCATGTATGTAAAAGTCTTCAATGGCATCTTTCAATAGCGCTTCGTTATTATTTTGAATCCAATGTCTTTGTGTAAGCCATTGAATAGCTCCAAATGCAGAAAAAGCAACCAATGAATATATAACTTGAATAATGAAATTATCATAATTCCCCAAGAGTAGCATTCCTAAATATATCACAATAAGTCCTAGGATATATACATAGGAATGTTTTCCTCTGCCTGTATGATTTATAGCATTGGCTACAGGCAAAAATAGCATTGCTATAGTACAGATATTATCTACAGGTTTTCCCCATATACATATAGCTATAAAGACCAAATCCACAATAGTTCTAGTTATTGCATTTAGATGACTCTTTGCTAAATACAATATGATGTAAATAAAATACAAACAAAATAATGTTATATATACATATATTGATAGAGTTGGAAACAATAAAGCCAATATGATACCATACACTAATAAAATCAACCTATAGATTATTGACCTCATAAACCTGTTAATATTCAAACAAAATTTGTTAATATTAGTCATCTGCTTCAAAATTTGAAAAAAGGTTTTTAAATAAAAAGTTAACACATACTATGATGTAAATCATGTTCCAGAGAACAAGACCTACAAAGCCCCATGAATAAAATTGTATCTTGGCAGAATTCTCTATACAATCAAAGTGTAAAGAAAGCACATTTAAGATATGATTAAAAAATGAGCAATCAGAGTAATGGACTGGTATTACTGTACATACTGCCATACAGGGAGCAGGAGCAGGGAGTAGGAGCAGACACTCTAGTGCAAATATAATTAATATAGAAGCTAAAAGAGTATAGGGGTTCCATGATGAAAGTAGAAGAAACCATTTGAATTTATGATTTGCATAAGCTAATTTTAATCTAACCCTTTTTATATCTTTCTCAATCCAATCATATTCGTATGACAAAGAAGAAAGTAGATTACGTGTATATAATAGCAGTTTGAACTTCTGTTCGTCATTAAATCCAGAGTTCAAGATATAGTCTCGGATGATTCTATAATCATAGTCTTCATATCCAAAATCTTTTCTTTTCTTATTGTGCAAATATGCAGAAATGAATTTCTTTACATCTAGATACAAACTGTTCTTCGAATTTGTAATTTGGGGATTGTCTCGTTTAATATCAATAATCAAAGCAAGAAGTTGCACTTGCTTTTCTTTAGGGACACGATGTCCGATCTCATTATAGAGTTCTGCAAGATATTCTAAAATTTCATTCATAATAAATGCTTTTAAAGTTCCTAGACAGCATGACTTTATACCATTCGCCAATTTGCGTGGGGATATACAATTACTTCTTTCATCTATAATTATTATCTTTTTGGGATAACTACCCCTTGCATATTAAATAATTCTTCCGACAACACAGAATAGTTCTTTTCGGTCATTATTTGACCTAAAAGCACCTACATCATTATAAAGTCGATATAAGGTGTGAGCTATAACCCATGTTTCTTAACCACTTATAGCTCAAACTTTCGGTGGAAACTGCATATATTCATCTTATATCCGCAAATAAATGTTCCAAATTAACAATCTGTCCTATGATTCCTGCATTGGCATTAAGTTTTAATCCCCAAGGGGTAACCAATGTTATATGCAAGGCATGTCGAGTCTTCGTTACACTACGGAATGTAGAACAACGTTCACGTAACTCCTTATTATATTTAGGAGTGATTTCATAGTCGTATGCTGAATATTTCATTTCACAGAGATTGATTACTTTGTCGCGACGAGTTATAAGCATATCTATCTGTGCCCCAGCAGTGTATTGGTCACCGGCAAATCGCCATGAACTCACTTCTGTTTGTACACCAGCAATACCCAAGGCTTGTTTGATCTGTGGGACATGCAATAGACACACTTGTTCAAATGCAATGCCAGTCCATGTACGTCTAGAGGGACTATCAATAAGATTTGTCCAATGGTGCTCATCTTTGCCGTTATACTTTTCGACAAATCTTTTATAGAAAAGGATGGAAAGATCTGTAAGTTGATACAATGCATCACGTTCCTTCTTACCAAATGCACTATATTTTCTTATAAAATCGCAACTTATAAGATTCTTAAGTGCTTTGGTAAGTGCCCCATTTGCATTCACTTTAGCCTGTTCCACAATCTCCTGCCGAGTAATGCCCATATTCTTTTTGCTAATAGCATCTATTATGCGCATATAGAAATCAGAATCCTTGAACAATGATCTAAAGAGAAATTCATATTCATTATGAAGTGGTGCACCTTCACGGAAGAACATTTCGTCAATATTCGCATCAAGACTCAGATTCTTTTTTAACATACTCAGATAAAGTGGTACACCTCCAAATACCATGTAAGCATCAAGTATCAGAGAACGATCCCAATTCACACCGTTTGATTTTAATAAGGCTTCTGATTCATGAAGATTAAATGGAGCGAGATAAATACGTTCTGTTGTACGATTATAAAGTCCACCCTTGCTACTTATAAATTTGTCCGTCATCCATGTTGTGGCACTTCCGCAAACAATCATTTTTAGATTATCTTGTGTAGAGCCCCAACTATTCCAAAACCATTCAAATGCTTTGAGGAATTGTCCAGATGGGACATCGAACCAAGGCAACTCATCGAGGAAAACAATAATGCGTTTCTTTCGCAACCCCTTTAAGTAGTCACGTAAAGCAGCAAAAGCATCCATCCATGTTTTAATAGGAGATAGATTTTGGCCATCTTTGGAATTTTGACGGAGCATATCACAGAAAGCATCTAATTCATCCTGCTTACTGCCTTCGAAGATACCTGTAGCATAAAAATCAAACTTTTCCTTGAAGAATTCCTTTATAAGATAGGTTTTGCCAATACGTCTACGTCCATATACAGCCACCAACTCTGCTTTATCAGAGTTGAAGATTGAACTCAGTTGTTCGAGTTCTTTTTTTCTTCCGATGATTTTCCGTGCCATAACTTATATATTTATGGTGACAAAGATATGAATTTTAAATTCAGTAAACGAAGAAAATGAAATATTTTGAGCTATAAGTATAAAAAAAATCGAGTTATAGCTCAAGTGCTAGTCATTTTAGACCTTCAAATTTTCCATATACACCTTTAGGATATATCTTGCTACTTCGCAACATGACTAAACTTTTAATAATATAATTCCGTATAAAAGCCGTAAATTTCAGTCCAATTGCAATAGCCCTATTATTGGCTCTTTCCCTAACAGATTCATCTGGATGGTTCTTGTATTCCTCAAATAATACCATATTTTTCTTCTAAAAATACACAAAATCGACTAGGTATACAAGAAAGTATCAAATAATTGCCCTATTATTCAATCTTTTGAGATTATTTTTAAGAAATATCTAAGTAAATCAACGAAACGTTCTTTATTCTCATAGATTCTTACTACTTTTGCTTTTAATAATATTAAAAATAATAGAATTTAGGTATGGCACAGGATATAAATCGCCTTAAAGTAGTGCTTGCAGAAAAGAAACGCACTAATAAATGGTTGTCAGAACAGGTTGGAAAAGACCCTGCAACTGTATCAAAATGGTGTACTAACACCTTGCAACCCAATTTAGAAACTTTAGTAGAAATCGCAAAAGTCCTTGATGTTGAAGTGAAGGATTTGTTGTGGCCAATAAAAACAAACAATTAAATTGTAGATAAAATGCCTAAAATAATAGCTTCTTTGTTTTCAGGATGTGGTGGCCTTGATTTAGGATTTACAGGTGGCTTTACATTTAGAGGACAAAATTATAATAGATTAGATACAGAAATAATTTTTGCAAACGATTTTGATCAAGATGCTCAATCTTGCTATAATGCAAATCCGTTATTAACTAATGATGGAGCAAATTGTTTATTGGCTGATATTAGAAATGTTGATGCCAATGATATTCCTAATTTTGATATACTTTTAGCAGGTTTCCCATGTCAACCATTTTCTAATGCCGGCAAAAGGCAGGGCATTGCAGATGAGAATGGCCGAGGCACATTATTTGAAGAATGTCATAGAATAATTGCAACAAAAGTGGCAGCAGGTTTCCGTCCACAGGCATTTCTTTTTGAAAATGTTAGAGGTATTCTATCATCACATGTAGAGAATGGAAATAGTGTACCCGAAGAAATCGTTAGGATCATGGGAGATTTGGGATATGACGTTTCGTATAAATTGATTTGTTCTTCTGATTATGGAGTACCACAAAAGCGTTATCGTGTCCTTATGGTAGGTATTGATAGAGAACTAAATCTTGGACCTTTTAATTTCGATTTATTAGAAGATGTTGTACGAGAGAACAATATTCCTTCAGAGCATTTCGGGCAAATCGAAGAATTGGTCCTGGGACGTATTCTGCAAGGGGTTGAAAATTTGCCGGGTTGTGAAGTTTGGGAATTTAGTCCTGGTACACAACAAACAGTGGATTTAATAGGAGGTTGTTCTCATGGAATTGAAGGATTTCAATACTTTTTTGATGGTTATACCCATGCAAATTTACCAGCAATATGTATGGAAGGAAGATCATGGAAAGATATTCCCTACGAAAAGCTAACTTCACGTTTTAGAAATATTTATGATAATCCAAAACGATACCACGCACCAAAGTTTTTCAGAAGGTTTGCTTTTGGAGAAATATGTGGAACTATTACAGCTTCTGCACAACCTGATAAATGTGGTGTTACTCATCCTGTTGAAAACAGAAGATACTCTGTGAGGGAATGTGCAAGGATACAATCCTTTCCTGACAACTATCTATTTGATGCTATACCTTTAGCTTCTAGATATAAAGTTATAGGAAATGCTGTTCCTCCAATATTGGCTTGGGTTACAGCTTCTGCTTTATTACGATTTCTTCCAACTAATGAATGATAGATATGGCTTACATAGATAAAGAATCTTTATTGACAGCTTATAAAGTATTGTCACATAATACCACAAGCCCATATAGTCAGGGGGCTACGCAATTTATTAGTGCAATAAGATATTTGTTCGCACTTGATCGTTTTATATTTAAAACTAATAAGAATTGTGATACAAAAGTCAAAGATGATAGAGAGTTGTTCATTCGATACGTTGGAGATATTGTTAGTATAAATGGTTCATATTATACTTCAAACTTTTTTACAGATATAAAGAACGAAAGAGATTATAAAGTTGGAAGTAATTTCTTTTCTGTAAATGTTGTAAAGGAATCTATTACGAATCCCACTATAACGCATGATTTTCCACGCAGGACAAAAGATGCTTCTCTGTTTAAGGTACAAAATGGTGTTTTATTTTCAGATAAGGCCTTATATAGAAACATCAGAAAATATATTACAAGTAAAGAATGTAGAGTGGCACTTGCCATTTGGATGTGCAGAAAATATAATTTCAATACTTCGGATATAAGTTATTCGGAAATAAGAAATTATTTACTTTCAATATACTCGACAGAATTGGTAAATGAGTTTTTGTCATTGCAATCTGATTTTATTGAATATACTAGCAAAAATGGACTTATAAAGACATCTCCAAATGAAGCAATATGCGATTTGAAAGAGATATATCAAATGTTTGACAAAGATAATAAGACGGAAACGAATTATTCGTGTTATAAAAATATTGATATTATAACTGCAGCCAAAACTAAACCTTTCCTGTTACTTGCAGGCATCTCTGGCACAGGTAAAAGTCGAATTGTTCGTGAATTAGCTCGTGCTTGTTGGGATGAAGGTACACCTGAATATGAAGCTCAAAAACCCAAGAACTTTGAAATGATTCAGGTAAAACCCAATTGGCATGACTCGACAGAATTAATGGGGTATGTTAGTCGCGTTAGTGGTAAGCCTGTATATATAATTGGTGATTTTTTGAGGTTTATTACAAAAGCTTGGGAAAACCTTGAAGTACCTCATTTCCTCTGTTTGGATGAAATGAACCTTGCTCCAGTTGAACAATATTTTGCAGAGTTCTTAAGTGTAATAGAATCTCGTAAGAGCAATGGAAATGGAGCTGTCGTTACTGACCCAATCCTTAAAAAGAGTACAGAAGATTGGTATAGGGTGTTGACTGCGGAATTGACAGGAGAAAACGAGGCTTTAAGAAATCAATTCTTGGAAGAAGGTATTACTATCCCACAGAACCTTATAGTTGTTGGTACTGTGAATATGGATGAAACGACATTCTCTTTCTCTAGGAAAGTGCTTGACCGTGCGATGACTATTGAAATGAATGAAGTTGATTTGTATGCCGGATTACAAAATAAATATGAACGGATTAGCAAACTGACTGGTGATATGCTTATTGGTACTGCGGTGGAAGGTGTTGACGTATATGCTGATAATGAAGAAGTGTGCAATAAGGTTTTGACATACTTGCAGGCTGTCAATGATGTTCTAGACCGTACTCCATTCAAAATTGCATATCGTACAAGAAATGAATTCTTACTTTATGTTGTGAACAATCTGCCATATACAACGGATGAAAATGGCAATGAATTTAGTGAAGACGAGACGATTGCAATTGCTTTGGACGAAATAACAAGTATGAAGATTCTTTCTCGTATTGAAGGTGATGATACCAAAGTAAAAAGTTCTCTTCTTAAAGGGTTGATTGATACCATTGAGGAACAATTGTTGGCATTGACAGGAGAGGAAAAGAAAATAGAATCTGTTTCTATAGCTAAACTTAGGGAAATGCAAGAACGATTATCTTCTGGCTATACAAGTTTCTGGAGCTAACAATGTAAAAGTTGTATATCACTTGGCAATAGAATTTTTTCATTAACAGTAGAAATGTTATAAGGGATATTAAATCAAGTTATGGATTTGCTGACAATTGTACATCAAGATTTTACCTTAAGCATTGAATGTAGTAAGTTTGATGCCATATGGGATAAAGCTAAGAGTAATATAGGAGTAGAGCAACTTACTTCCACTTATTCTTGGTCAGATGGTGTCGTATCTGTAAAAAGGAATGATGAATCTATTGAAAATGGTCAAGTAGCTCCAGCCATATTCTTTGATAATGCAGATTATCCCATTTGGGTTGAATTTAAAGACTATGTAAAGAAGGCCCAGTTTGGTTCTATTCTTCAGAACGATAATGAAAAGTTCACTTTCCGCAAACAGATACTTGCTGGTTTCTTGAATTATGGCAATGAGATTGGTCGAAGTGAAATACAGCTCATCTATCAAGTAGGAGCAGAGACACGTAATTTTGTATTTACCTTTGAAGTATTAAGTACAAAACTCAATTATCACGACCATTGGAAAAAGATAATCGAGGATATTGAGCAGGAGTACAGAATGCTCTCGCTTGATTATATGCGGAGAACCTTTCACGGTTTTTCGCCTGATACAAGTGGTGATACACCAGAAATAATTTGGTGGAGTGTGTTTAACAATGAGCAAAAGAAGTTCATTAAGGCATGCAAGAACATCATAGACCGTCCACGACATAGATTACATGGAAAGGAAACATACAAACGTGCAGACAGATTGACATTTGTGCCCTCATCTATCGAAAATGAATTGGCCGAGCATAGAAATGATACTACACATTTGTATCGTGTAGAACAACGTGTTTGGACAAATGATACACAAGAAAATCGATTTCTAAAATTTGCGCTTGGACAAATTACGGCTAAATACGAAACACTAAAGAAGCGTATAGAGGCTGTAAAGAATGCTTCGGATGTTATGAAGGAAGACATGCAGACTACATTAGCTGTATTGAAACACCTTCAACGAAATCCTTTTTTCCGAACCGTTGGTAATTATAAAGGTATGAGCCAAGAGAGTTTGATTTTGCAAAAAGCCACCGGGTATAGTCAAGTATATCGCACATGGAGTCTTCTTCGCAGATCTTATTCTTTGAATGACGGTATATACCGATTGCAGACAAAAGATATCGCAACGCTATATGAAATATGGTGTTTCATTGAGGTCAGCCATATTGTCAAGGAAAAGTTGCATTTGTCTGATGATGATATAGACCAACGTAATAGAATGGAAATGAACGGATTGTTCACTTGGGATTTGGGTAAAGGTGAACATTCACGTATCCTATTCAAAAAAGATGGTATAGAATTGGCAGAATTAATATATAATCCGAAAAGCACTGAGCATGAAAATAAGTCAGTTGGCATAAAGGATTTGATCGTACCAACAGTTCCCCAAAAACCGGATATCGTATTGCAACTTACCAAAAGTGATTTGCAGGAAGGTATGAAGTTGACTTATTTGTTTGATGCAAAGTATCGTATTGACGGAAAAGACAAGAATGGTGTAGATGTACCACCAGAAGATGCCATCAATCAGATGCACAGATACCGTGATGCCATTTATTACAAGGATTATCAAACAGACTCTTTGAAAAAAGAAGTCATAGGTGGTTATATCTTGTTCCCGGGTGATGGTGAGCCAACGGATGTAGCTGTTTCTAAGTTTTATCGGACCATAGATAAAGTGAACATTGGCGCATTTCCACTTCGTCCAAAAGATGTGCATAACAGGCAATTGTTAGAACAATTTATTGAGGAACTTATTCAAAACAAGTCACACGAGACCATTTCAAAAGTAATACCACAAAAGGGAGCATTGTTGAAAGTTCCCAATCGTGTTCTAGTTGGATTGGTAGGAAATAGTACTCGTCCTGGATATATACAAAGTTTCCATGAAGGTAATGCTACCTTATATTATACAGGGCCGAAATTCCCAACAACCATTTCATTGCACGACCTTCATTACTTTATACCTTACATAAAACGAGAGGGTATCCGTGATATATATGAGATTGTTCGTGTTAGGACTATAACGAGCAAAGAAGCAAAACAAGTCGAAGGCGATGAAGCAACAGACGATATGAGATTGGCATTTGAATTACGTTTTAGTCGTAAACTTTTTGCTAATTATCAGCCAATAGATACCCATAAACTCATCAACTATACCTTTATTGATACTACATTTGATAAGATGGATGAATGGGTTGGGATTGATAGGTTATAATGTAAAATATTGCAGTCCGGTAAACGCCTCTAACTCTATGAATATAAAGTTGTTTGAATGGTATAAGTCCCACAACTTGGATGATTCCCCTGAACCAACGGTCGCTGACCGAAGGGTAAAGCAAAGGGGGTAAAGCCATTATTCCTGGGCTGGGTGCTTATTGGCCTTTGCCTTCCGTTGGTCAGCGACCTTTGGCTCAGACCGTTACTTTTCAAAAACTTTACCGGACACCAATAGAATTTTATACAAAACAAGCGTGTAACTAAATGCTACACGCTTGTTTTTATTTATCAAGTTTTTGTGAATTACTTCACTTCTTCAAAGTCAGCATCCTGGATGTTTTCCTTGCCGGGCTTCTGTGAAGCGCTTTGGTCTGCACCGCCTGCGTTGAAGCCTGCGTCGGGACCGGGCTGTGCACCTGCCTGGCTATACATTTCTGCACTTGCAGCCTGGAATGCGGTGTTGAGTTCTGCGATTGCGGCGTCGATGGCTGCTACGTCCTGTGCCTTGTGCGCATCCTTGAGCTTAGAGAGGGCTGCTTCGATGGGCGCCTTCTTGTCTGCGGGAAGCTTGTCACCGAGTTCCTGGAGCTGATTTTCAGTCTGGAAAATCATTGAGTCAGCCTGGTTAATCTTCGCAATGCGTTCTGCTTCCTTCTTGTCGGCTTCTGCATTTGCTTCAGCTTCAGCCTTCATGCGGTCGATTTCTTCCTGGCTGAGACCTGAAGATGCTTCGATGCGGATGGTCTGTTCCTTACCAGTAGCCTTATCCTTTGCAGAAACCTTGAGGATACCGTTAGCGTCGATGTCGAAAGTAACTTCGATCTGAGGAATACCACGACGTGCGGGAGCGATACCTGCGAGGTTGAAGCGACCGATAGACTTGTTCTGTGCAGCCATAGGACGTTCACCTTGAAGTACGTGGATGGTTACTTCGGGCTGGTTGTCTTCAGCAGTTGAGAACACCTGGCTCTTCTTGCAGGGGATTGTAGAGTTAGCATCGATGAGCTTTGTCATCACGCCACCGAGTGTTTCGATACCCATTGAGAGGGGAGTAACGTCGAGAAGCACGATGTCGCCCACACCTTCTTCCTTATTCAAGATAGCACCCTGAATAGAAGCACCAACTGCTACTACTTCGTCGGGGTTTACACCCTTTGAGGGAGCCTTGCCGAAGAAGTCTTCAACGAGCTGCTGGATAGCGGGGATACGAGTAGAACCACCTACGAGGATTACTTCGTCGATGTCAGACTTTGAGATACCTGCATCGCGGAGCGCCTGTTCGCAAGGAACCTTACAAGCCTGGATGAGGTTGTGAGCGAGTTGTTCGAACTTCGCACGTGTCAAGTTGCGCACGAGGTGCTTAGGACCTCAAGCAGTTGCTGTGATGTAGGGGAGGTTGATTTCTGTAGCTGTTGAGCTTGAGAGTTCGCACTTTGCCTTTTCAGCAGCTTCCTTCAAGCGCTGCATTGCCATGGGGTCGAGAGAGAGGTCAACGCCTTCTTCAGCCTTGAATTCAGACACGAGCCAGTCGATGATTACCTGGTCGAAGTCGTCACCACCGAGGTGTGTGTCACCGTTTGTTGAGAGCACTTCAAACACACCGCCACCGAACTCGAGGATAGAAATATCGAATGTACCGCCACCAAGGTCGAAGACTGCAATCTTCATATCCTTGTGCGCCTTATCGATACCGTAAGCAAGCGCTGCTGCTGTAGGTTCGTTTACGATACGCTGCACGTTAAGACCAGCAATCTGACCAGCTTCCTTTGTTGCCTGACGCTGTGAGTCAGAGAAGTAAGCAGGAACAGTGATAACAGCGTCTGTTACTTCCTGGCCGAGGTAGTCTTCAGCAGTCTTTTTCATCTTCTGAAGCACCATTGCAGAGATTTCCTGGGGAGTGTAGTTGCGACCGTCGATTGCCACACGGGGAGTGTTGTTTTCGCCCTTCACTACGTCGTAAGGCATGCGAGAAACTTCCTTTGCAACCTGGTCGTAAGTTTCACCCATAAAGCGCTTGATAGAGTAGATAGTGCGCTTGGGGTTTGTAATCGCCTGACGCTTTGCGGGGTCGCCCACCTTGCGTTCGCCACCTTCAACGAATGCTACGATAGAAGGAGTAGTGCGCTTACCTTCAGCGTTAGTAATTACAACAGGTTCGTTACCTTCAAATACTGATACACATGAGTTTGTTGTACCAAGGTCAATACCAATAATCTTTCCCATAATAGTTTATTTTTTTGTTTGTTATTAATTTCTTTGTTAATTGTGTGTGGGCTATGTTGAATGTTGTGTAATAGCCGTTCACCTTAGTAACCTACAAATAGTGTGCCAAAAATGAAAATAATTCGTTTTTGAAGCGAAAAAATGTTGATTATTGCTGAAAATAATTCGTTTTTCTAATGAAATAGGGGCTTTTTGTCAGAAAATAGCGGTATTGTCAGTTGCTGTGTCATAAAAATAAAGGTGGATTTCTTTTGAGAGTTTCAGTTTTTTCCGAAGAAATATGCGCATTCAGCTGCGTCGCCTAATGGAGATTTGTCTTTCAGGGGCAGGATGACTCAATATATATATACGGTTTAGCCAATGGTGTTTTTTGGGGGTAATGAAGATGGGCGTACTTGCTATGCGCTTAAAACATTCCCTGTTTATTTTTTATCATTATTTTCAAAAAAAGTTTCTAAAATATTTGTAAGACTCAAAACAAACAAATACTTTTGCAGTGTCATATTAACCTATTACACTAAAACACTTGTTAAAGTATGATTAAAGTTCAGAATATCTCGTTTGGATATGGTAGCAAATCAGACTCCATCTTTCAGGATTTCTCGCTCGAATTTGAACCTGGAAAAATCTACGGTCTCTTAGGCAAGAATGGCACAGGCAAATCTACATTGCTTTATCTTATAGCTGGCTTGCTACGGCCGCGAAGCGGGAACATCAACGTAAAAGGGTTGATGCCGCAGCGACGTCAACCCGAGTTTTTGCAAGACATCTTCATTGTGCCCGAGGAGTTTGAACTACCCAAGATGACGCTGAAGCAATACGTCAGCATTAACGCTCCCTTTTACCCCAACTTCAGTTGGGAAAGATTGGAGCAAAATCTGCGTCAGTTTGAATTACCGACAGACCTAAACATTGGAGCGCTCTCCATGGGGCAAAAGAAAAAAGTGTTCATGAGCTTTGCGCTTGCCGCGAACACAAGTATATTGCTGATGGACGAGCCAAGTAACGGGCTTGATATCCCAGCCAAAGGCCAGTTTCGTAAAGTCATTGCTTCGAACATGACGGACGATCGCACCATTGTTATCTCAACCCACCAGGTGGGAGATGTTGACGTGCTGCTCGACAAGGTTGCTATTCTTGATAGAAGTGGCCTTCTTGCAAACTGCGCTACCTCAGAGTTGACCGACCTCCTTTGCTTCGAGCAGCGACCTATGGGTGCGTCCATCGAAGATGCGCTCTTTGCTTACCCCTGTATTGGCGGCCATCTCGTAGTGCGAGCCAACACTGGGGGAGCAGACACACCGCTTAACCTCGAACTACTCTTCAATGCCATGCATGCAGTGCCCAACCTCCTTGAGACGGCTCGCAAGGCGAAGAATGAATTTTCTTATCAACCTTATTAACAATATCTTATGGCTAACTTTTCATATTGTCGCTTTTGCCATCTGCTCCGTCGCGACGTCGTGGAGCACCGTCGCACTTACCTGACATTCTTTGCTGTACTTTTTATTTCAAACACCTTGACTCATGTCCTCGGCAACGCTATTGAGGTAATTCCCGATCGCTATTTAGTGCAGTTGATTTGTATGTCTGTGGTTTATGTCTTAGGCGCATGCTATGCCTTGAGCCTTGTTTATGCAGACATCGACACCAAGGAGCGTCGCATCGCCAACTTTATGCTTCCTGCTTCAAACGTGGAGAAAGCAACAGTGCGCCACCTGCTCGGCATCTTTGGCTTTCAACTCATATTTATAGTGAGTTACCTCTGCTCCGAACTTATCAATGCGCTTTACATTCTTGCTGCCAATGGGGTGGGAGCGTTGGTGCAGAATAGCTTATTGATGCATGCTGAAGAAGGGGTGAAACTCATCGTGTCCTACGCTAAGTTTGAAGAAATACTTCCTGAGGCTCCCTACCTCATGGGGGCTTGCCACCTTCTCGCATGCAGTTTGTTCCTCCTAGGCAGTGCGGTTTTCCGCAAAAAGGCTTTTGTGAAAACGATGTGTATCATGCTCTTCATAAATCCCAGCCTCTTGATACAGGTTGCTTCATGTCTTGACGAAACTCTCGTGTCTGGTCCCGTATTCCTCTTGCTCTACTCCCTCTTTATAGTAGCGCTTGCCGCTGGAGTAACTTGGTTGGCCTATCGTCGCTACTGCAAGATACAGGTAGTATAACCTTGACTTAAAATCTTGACTTGTATGAATTTTATAGACGGACAACCCATATTTATTCAGATTGCCGAGCGACTGAGTGATGAAATCCTGGCGGGCATCTACCTTGCAGATAGCCGTGTGCCTGGAGTGCGCGATTATTCTGTGCTCTTGGAGGTAAATGTAAACACTACGGTTAAGGCCTACGACCTCTTGGCGCAGCGTGGGGTGCTATACAGCAAGCGCGGATTGGGATATTTCGTTGCCCCCGAGGCGCAACAGATTATCCTTGACAACCGCCGCCGCCACTTCTTTGAGACAGAAGTGCCCCGCATTGCTCAGCAGCTGCAACAACTCGGCATCTCGTTATCAGACGTTACCGAACTGCTCGGTAAAGAATTACACAAACAACCCTAAACCTGCAACTTTTAATTCCCAAGACAATGAACAGAATTTTTATAACCCTTGCGCTACTGCTCGCCTCTCAAATGGCGTTTGCGCAAACTACTGACAAATTGATTCAGGCCTTAAAAAAGGTGGAAGATACGGAGGTCGTTAAGTTTCCTTCGTTTGTTATAAAGATTATGAATAAAGGTTTGAAGGATAAAACTAAAATTAAGAGCCAAACTATTATTGCTAACGAGACCCACCCCAAAGAGTTTTGCGAACAACTGGAACTTGAACTCCAAAAACTCCTTGACAATGGTTTCAAACTGAGTGAAAAGCAAAAGCCCGAGGGTGACACGCTTCAGACTTACACACTTGGTGACGACAAATTTGCTCACGAATTGGTTTTCCGCGTAGTTGGCAAGGACGCAGTCCCAATGATTATTATCATGAAGGGAAATATTGATTACAATAACCCTAAGGGTGACCTCAACAACACACCTGCCATCGACGAAAACTTCCTGAAGAATGCGGAGGAGACTATGAGTAAAATGTTTTAACTTCACATTTTAGAACACCCCTTATTCAAACAGAATATTAACCCCTATCAAAAAAAATAAGATTATGAAGAAAATGATTCTTGCACTCATGTGCATGGTTGCACCCAGTGTGTTTGCTCAAAACACCGTTAAAAAGTCTTGCCCCTTTGCATTAGACTTCAACCTCAACGGAACTACCGAAAACAAAGGCAAGCAATTTTTTAATTCATCCGTTCGCCTTTCTTACACTCCTGCATGGCGCTTGGGCGTTGTCGGAGAAGTTGGAAGCAACCTTATGTTAAGCGACGTGAATGGCAATAAAGATTGGGACGATGCGTTGACTCTTGGTGGCGGTCTTACCTTCCGCTTGGGCGACCTTCTTTTGGATGCCGACACCAAGCAATACCTACGTTTCAAGATTACAGCAACAATGGGTAGCACCGTCGGTAATGCTGCGTATAACTACACTTACTATGACGCGGGCATAACCATCATGCCTACAAAAAATTTTGACTGGATGAGGCTCAACTTGGGTTATCGCCACAACAATTTCCACAACAATGCCATCAAGAACTTTAACGGTGCCTACGCGGGTTTGACCTTTGAGTTCTAAAAATCCTAACTTTGCTGATTACCTCCGAATTTCTTACAGCATGCGGAATTCTTTCGTGATTAATGAGTTGCTTTGGTTGAAAAAACAGAAAACTGAACCCTTATTTTTGTCACAAAAAAATGCATTTTTTTTATGAGTAAATTAGGCCTAATGTTCAAAAAGTAAAAAGTTTGTTTGTAAATTCTTTTTTTAGAAAGAGCTGCGAATGTAAGTCCTTTTTTTGACAAAAACGGAGGTATTACGACCTACATCGGAGGTCAGAAAAACGATGTCAAAGGTAATTTTTCCTACCTCAAAGCAAATTTTTCCTACCTTTGAGGTAGTTTTAGCCATTTTTAGGGCAAAAAATAGGAGGAAGCCGCTGGGCTTCCTCCTTTGTAGTACAAATTTACAATATTTTTGTGCGAAATCCAAATTGTGATTTTTGAGTTATCCACAGCTCAGGCCGTTTTACCCCTTATTTTGCAATCTATCCCCCCCTGAAAATTGAAATATCGTCTCAAGGATGAGGTAAGAAAATGTGACAAAACTCTACGTCGGGATTTGCCGACTTAACGAGCGATACAAATCCATGTTCAGACTTTCCCCAAATCAGTTAGTAAGCCTAGTCCTCTATGCCCGAATAGAGTCGGTGCACTTCTTTTCGGCTCGCGTGCTGATAGGAATAATTAATAGGTTTTATCGTAACGGTTATTACCGCAGCGGTGGTTACGATGATGCGAAAAATCATAAAATCATAAATTATTATTCGTGCAATAAATCTGGGCTTATTGAAAGAATAGTGGGAGGGATATGAATATATTTTCAAGCAGAATTGTTTTTACAATAGGGATTTTTGTGCATGTTTAATATTTTTTTTGGTATCTTTGCAATGTTCTCAAGCTAAAGCTTTTTAAGGGTGGAAGTTATGAGGATAATTAGATAAAAATGGCGTTTATTTGACGCTTTGGTTTTGACGTTGTAAGAATCTCGCAAATTCTCAAAATCCTGTCGGAAACAAAGCAACAATAGATGCCCCTTTGGAATATGTATATATATGGCGACTTGTTACTTGCGAAAGTAACAAGATTGTTCGTTTGCACATATTCGGCGTGGGGTTCTTGCGTTGCTCGTTCTGATAGGATTGGGCAATGCGAGAGCCCTTACAGCGTGGAACGAGCTAAATGTTTAGATTCCCACGTCTTTTTTGTCTGTACTTATCATTTTTCTTTCTTTATATTTATTACCAGCCAAATCAAGGGAATCTATAGGCATTAAAACTATTATGTTTCCTATGAAAAGATTTTATTCTTTCGTTGTGGCACTTGCTTGCACAGTTGTAGGTTATGCTCAAAGTGAATTGGTGGCAACATTGAATCATGGTGATTCTATCGCTGTATTCTATGGCTCTGAAGCTTTAGAAAAAGCTTACGAACAATCAACACATGGTGATGTTATTACACTCTCTGCAGGTACATTTAATGCTGTTGATATCGCTAAAAATATTACCGTTCGTGGTGCTGGCGTTGAGGCGGAAGGTTCTCCAACGGTTATTAGTGGTGAATTTCGTTTAATGCACGTGCCCGATAGCATAGATAAGGGGCATTGTACTTTCGAAGGTATATACCATGATGATCGCCTAAATTATGGTGGTGATGGTCGCGGTAATCTTGCTCCTGTAAACAATGTGCATTTTCTTAAATGTCGTTTAAGTAACCTTTCTAGTTATATGGGATATTCTGGTAATGATTTAATCAATGCTAAATTTCTTCAATGTAAGGTTAGTAAATCAATTTCTTTGTATTCAGATTCTAAGGCGGTTTTTATAAATTGCATTGTATTTAATCCTCAAACATCTTCTAGTTCAAAAAAATCTTCATTTGAATTCTTAAATTGTGTTGTATGGGGAGAGACAATCAGTTTAGGAAAATCTGTATTCAAGAATAGTATTATTATTGACAAATCACAGGATTTAATGCCTTCTTCATGTACGGTAAGCAATTGTTTGGCAATTTCTGGAAACCAAGATCGTTTCTTCCAAAATATATACCCTGCAAACAAATATAAGGCGGTAGCCATTGATGAGCAATCTTCAATATTTAAAACATTTACAGGCACTTATTCTGATACAGAAACATTTGAATTGACAGACGACGCTAAGGCTACGTATTTGGGTACAGATGATACGGAAGTTGGTGTTTATGGTGGAAACTTTCCATTTAGCACAGTAAGTTCGTTACCTAAGATTAAAAAGTTTAAGGTTGCTTCTAAGTCCGACGAAGATGGTATGCTCAGCGTGGAAATTGAAGTGTCTGGAGTTAAATAATGTTCAAACCTTAAATCGTGCTTGACTTATGCAAAAGCATTTTATACTCTTTCTGTTTCTTTGCTTGCATGGCGTAGCAAGGGGACAAACGTCTTTGAATTATCGTTATTGGTTTGACGAAGACATAAGCACAAGTTGTCAAGGCGTTAGCGAAACCAATGCTTGGAATATGCAAGTAGATGCGTCTAAGTTAACCTATGGTATCCATTATTTAAACTTTCAAGTCACTGCTGCCGATACGCTTTATTCGCCTGTTTGTTCGACCGCTTTCATTAAGACTCAACAAAGCGAAGAACCATACACTGCCTTGTGTTATATAAATGGTTCGTTATGGGCAAAACAACAATTACCCAAGTCAGGCAGCATCATTAATTGGAATTTAGATGTAAGCAGTCTTGCTGAAGATAATTTACATGCTTTTTTGATGCTAATAATAACACCCAATGGCGAAGTGTCATCGATGAAGCAAACTTATTTTTGGCGTGTAAAAACTAAAGAAGAACTTGGCATGGCTTGTTATTATTCACTTGATGGTGGTAAGACATTGCATGAAGCTGGGCTTTTTCAAAACCAAGGTTTTTGTTTCGATGTTGACATTAAGAGCTTGGATGCAGGACTTCACCAGCTGAGTTGTTTTTTGGTGGACCAACAGGGTTATGTGACACACAGTCAATCATACTATTTTATCAAGCCTAATGAGGTAAATCTTCACTATGACTATTGGGTGAACAATGATACTAAAAATATGCGCAGCGTTGCTGTTAAAGCTATACAACCATATCATTTCATTGATGTGTTAGAGGTAGATGCGCAGCCCATTAATCCGAATGATTTTCATTTTGAAGTCGATCAAAAGGAGGCTTATGTTTATGCTAAGAATATGCTGCATGTGAGGTTTAATGATGGACATGGCGCGTACGTTTCTGATAGTTGTATCTATATTGATGGTGTTTCTCGGCAATTGGTAGAACCTCGTGCCATGTTGCGTCCAATGTTTAGCTACACAGATGAAGTGCCATCTTCTAACTCTATTCATTGGTACACTTTGCCTGCTGCTACTGGAGATAGCTTGAGTTTCAAGTTGAGTCAAAATGCGACTATTGAGCTTTATTCTCCAACAGGAGTACCATTGATTAAAATGGCACAAGGTGTGGAAGAAGGTGTTGGACTCACCGTTTCTGAGGATGGAACATATTATCTGGCTGTACATAGCGTAACAGGTTTGGCAGAAAAAATAACAATAGAATTAAACAATTCCAACCTTACGCAAATAAAGGTTCTGCCAACTAAAAAACTTGTTGACGTTTATACACTTGATGGCGTCCTTTTGTATCGTCAAATACCTGTAAATAATATTATGAACGAATTACCACGCGGTATTTATATCATAAGCGGACAAAAAGTGTTAATTAAGTAAGTGATTTACGAAATTTAAACAAGGAGAGGGTGTTAAATATTATATTTAGCATTCTCTTCTTTTTATTTGTAAGTGTTTGATTTTTCTACTCTAAAAAGTTATTGTCGGGTAACATTATTAATTTTTAAATATTAAATTTCTTAATATAATTTAAACCGGATGGTGTAGGGGCCACTTGATGTCGGCCCGTATGCCGTTTGGCATAATTAATAAGCGTTGGACGTTTGAAATATAAACTATAAATGAGGGGAGGCAAGGATGTAGGGGCAGAACTCTCTGTCTGCCCGTGGTGCAATACGTACCAATCATGCAAAGTGACGCATTGTTTCATAATAAGGTACTGCTGAATTGTTACGCCTCACGGCATACGGGCTGACATAAAGTGACCCCTACGGCATCTGCGGTGGGTTCTGGGTACGTTTTGCGTGGTTTGTACGTTGTATTACCACGGGTCGACACAGAGATCGGTCACTACGGCATCCGCAATAAAATTCCGCAAGAGTGAAAATTCGTGTCAATTCGTGGTTAAAACATTACCCACCGCGCGAGTCAGCGCAAGCATAGCGTGTGCAACTTTTGTGTATTCTGTGGTTTCTGCGAAAGTTTGTGTGAGACTTTTTTACTGGACAGTAATAATATTAAAATGAGAAAGCCGACCTGTAGTTATGTTTCTACAAGTCGGCTTTTTTTTAGTTTATTTTCTTTTCAAGCTATTAACTTTTTAATGTGTCTGATAGCTTATACTACTGCAATTATTTCACGCTAATCTTGAATGAGCGTACGGCCTTGCCTTCGTGCTTGATGACTACAACGTATGTGCCCTTTTGAGCATTGCCGAGTGAGATGGTCTTCACTTCGCTTGCGCGTGCATCGATAACATTGTTTGCCACCTGGGCGCCTGCTGCTGAGTAAACACTTACGACGAAGGTGCCTTCCTTAGCAAAGAGCACGTCGGCCTTGCCTTCGAATTCACGAGGATAAATCATGTAGCCGCCTTCATCGTCAGCGTGAACGTCGTTGATGGCTGTGGGATTTACGACGATGTATTCGGTGAGCGTCTTTGTCGTTTCGCCCCATGAGTTTGTGGCAGTGACGGTGATGGGGTAGTCGGCTGTTTCGGGGAAGATGGCTTCTATGGTGTTGCCGCTAGCGTTCTGGAGTTTCGCACCTTCTACCATCCACTTAGCTGATTCGTAAGCAATGGGGAATACGCCTGTGATGGCGGGCACACCGACTGTTGTCGTGAGCTGATTTTGCTTGTGGTCAACCATCTTGCCGTTCTCTTCCTTACCGATGGTCATGTAGCCTGCCTTGACGGCTGTTGACTTGCCCATGTTGGGGAAGTAAATCTTGCCGTCGCTATCGGTGGCTGTGCTTTCGAAGGTGAAGTAGCCTGCAAGGCCGGTAGGCGCTTCGTCGTAGCCCTTCATGGCTTCAAGCACTTCTTCCTGCGTGAGCGATTTGCCCCAGATTTGCACTTCGTCAACCCATCCGGTGAATGATGCGAGGTTGGTCATTGAACCTCCGACATAGAAGTTTGCACCACGCCAGTTCTTGGGTTCTGCGCCGCGTGACTGGCAGTCGATGATGAGCTTACCATTGAGGTAAACCTTTTCGTTGCGGTTGTCCTTCACTACGCATACGTGGTACCATGTGTTAGGCTGGAGTGAATAGCCGTCGGAGAGACCATCGACATCGAGGTTGTGCTCATAGTTGTAAGTACCTGCGGGAGGACCGTCGAAGCTTACGGAAATTTCGTTGGCAGCGTTGTTACGCTTGAGGTTGTTCTTAGCAGCATAGCCTTCGGGGCGGATGGCTGTCCACATTTCTCCCCAAACGGATTCAGTCCATGTTCCGCCATAGTTGCGGTTTACCTTGGTCATGAGGAGTGTGCCGAGAGAGGCGTGCTCGAACTTTTCAACCTTGAACCAGAGTGCGAACGATACGTTCTTGTACTTGCTAGTAATCTTTGAATCGACGGTGAACTGGTAGGGTTCTTGCATATAGAGCGACTGCGAAACGGTGCAGGGGGCTCCGTTGAAGGTTGTACCATCGTTTACGTTAGCAGTGAGCGTGAGGGGCTTGCCTGCTTCAGCTTCGGGCGTGCCGAGTGTGATGCCTTCGATTTGTGGGAGGCGGCCTGTCTCTTCGGGCGATACGAGGATGATAGAGCGGTTCATCATGCTCTTGCCGTCGGAGATGACTTCAACGTCGTAGCTACCTACTTCGGGGAGCGAAGTGGTCATGGTGAGTTTGCTTTCGGCTGATGCCACCTTTTCGCCTGTCAAGGCGTTGTAGATGTTGAAGTCGCACGCTGTGTGGTTGGGGTCTTCAAATCCGATGGTAAACTCTTCGCCAGGCTTGATTACCTCTTTATCAATTGTGAGGGTTTCGATGAGCGTGAGTTCCTTGTTGATGAGCGAAGTCCATGTGATGGGGCTCGCTGCTCGGCCGTCGAGACCAATGGCGCGCACACCAATCTGCAATTCGGGGATAGTGGGATCGAGGGGAGCGTCTACTACGTAAGCAGCCCATGAAGTAGTAGTTGTTACGAGCGTCTGGCTATCGCCCTGCTTTACGTAGATTTCGTAGTACCATGCACCCACTTCTTCGTTATAGACGGGGCAGCCATCGTACTTTTCAGGGCGGCTTGCGGGTGTGCCCATGTCGAATACAACCTTGAAGTCGGCGCGGTTGTAGAAGCGCTTCATTACTTCGGAGTGAGTAATCTTGGGAGTTGCAGGTGTTACGGCAAAGTTGGCGGGAACGAAGGCCATTTCGCCAAGGAGCACTTCGAAGTTGGTGGGTGTGGCTTCAGCTGAAAGTCCTACGTAGCCAATGATGTCGCCTGCGCTAAGGTCGAGGTTCGAAGCCTTGAATGTAGCAGTGGTCCATTCGCCTTGCTTGCTTGCGGGGAGCGCTACGCTCTTGAAGTCGGCTGTTTCGCCATCCTTGGCTACCATTAACTTTAAGTGGCTCTCTGTGCCAGAATTCACTTTGTAAACGAGGCGGAAGCAGTCGTCTGTAGAGGCTACGTCCCAGCGTGTAGCAAAGAGGCGCACGTCGGAGCGGTCGGTCTGTCCGTGGAGCTTGAGGCATGAGCCGCCAAACCATGCGTCATCGTAGGTGAAGTCGAGCTGTAGGGGAGTGGCGGGCACCGTCTTGCCGTCGCCATTGTCAATCCACCATCGCCATGTGGGGAGCAAGTCCTGCATACCCCAGTTGTACCACTTATGGTTCCAGGTGGTCTTGCCTTCATTGTTGAAGAAGCGACCGTTACCAAGGTTGAAGCGAGTGACGAAGGGCACTTCGTAGAGCGAAGAGCGCTCGCGCACGGCTTTTGCATAGCCATGCCAATCTTCGAGGTCGGAGAACGAGGATGTCACTTCTCCTCCCTTGAGTTCGGGCAACTGGAGCACGTTGCGATTGCCGCCCGAGAAGAGCATTTCCTGCTTCTTCTGGTATTCATTCTGTACGGCGTAGTCGCTCTGTCCGCCTTCAGTGGCTGAGATGTAGAGCTGTGAACGGTCGTGAGCGCCCCATACTACGATGGAGATGGGGTGGTTCATCAGCGCTTGCCAGCCTGCATTGCCCGTCTGTCCGTAGCCACGTCCTTGCATGTCGAAGCCTGCATAGACGTCGAACGTGTTGCGTCCGAGTTGCTTGGCTGCTGCTGCTGATTGCTGGAGGGCTGTTTCGCTCCAGTTGTAGTTGAGGAAGAAAACGTCGGTGACGGGTTGGTTCATTGCTTGATTATGGAACCACTGGTCGTTGGCGCCAATGGTGAGCTTACAGCCATTGTCGTTGAGCCCGCCGTTGTTGTCAACGAATGCATACCAGTCTACGTGGAAGGGCCAGTTGAGCTCTTTTGCCACGCGGTGGCATTCAGCGAGGAAACCCTTTACGGAAGCATTCACGTTTGCAGCCCAATAGCCTTCAGGGTTGAAGGTGAGCCCTGTGATGCCGTAGTAGCGGAGGAATTTGATGAGCTTTTCAGCGTAAATGTAGTTGTCGTCCCAGTCCTGCTCAGCCAGCTCGAAGAGCGTCTTTCCTGGTTCGTTGAAAGAGTTGACGGGAGTGGCCCAGTCGATGAAGTAAGTACAACCAGTGCGTACACCGTTGCGGTGAGCTACGTCGTTGAATGCTCCTGGCACTCGCCACCATCCGTTCGACCAGTTGGAGTGTGTGTTGACGTACTGCCACATGTTGAAGTTGTCGCCATCAAAGTTGTAGCGGGGGAGGGGACCCCACTTCTTTGTCATTTCGCCCGTGGGAGCGCACCAGCAGAAGTACTTGTCGTTGGTGTCGTTCAGATTGTCGTTTGCCCAATCGCCAGGGATAAAGCGTTCCTTAAGGGGTACGCGTGAGATGAAGAAGTTTTCGTCGTGGTAGTTGTCGCCTTCGCCGAAGTTCTTTCCAGGTTCCCAATTCTTGAGGGCTTCAACGAGGCTACTTGGTGTGGCATACTGCACGTAAGCTTCGTGTGTAGGCACACTTTGTGCCCCCGCTTGCGTCGCTGCCAACAAAAGCGCAGAAAAAAGTAAATGTCTTTTTTTCATAGTAAGTAGTTTTTGTTAATAGAAGAGTTTTCTGCTGCGAATTTACACCTTTTTTATAAATTTCACATAATGAGTATCTATAAATAAATAATTAATAGAACTTACCTAAAGATGTGTCCAAAGGTTAGATGGAAATACAGACCGATAATAAGTGGCCTCTACACCATGCGGAGTACTTTCTTGGTATTCATATGCCCAACTCCAGATTTTTTTTTAAAAAGTAAGAATTGTTGACAATAAAGCAGACAAAAGAGCAAGGTGTTTTTTTTGATAGATTACAGAGGACAAAATCAGTAAACAAGTTAACGAGTAAACAAGTTGACGAGAGTCCATCTGGATGGTGTAGGGGCCGATTCCCATGTCGGCCCGTCGTGAGATAACGTACAAATCATGCTAACTAGGATATAATTACATCTAGAAATATTCCAATAAGTGAGTCAAACCAAATTCTCCTCCTCCAGTTAGCTAATCTTTGACACATTTATTTAAGAGGGAAAAGGTGGCCTCGAAGAGGCAAAATGACCCATAGGTCAAAATAAATAAGGTAGGTTCTATTCGTTGATTTATAGAACCTACCTTAACTTTTTATCTAAATGAATTGGTGAGGAGTTTGATTTCTACGCTGGGTGAGATGCGTTCGTAGAGGATGTTGTAAACGGCATCGAGGATGGGCATATTGACACGATAGTGCTGGTTGATGTCCTTCATACATTTTGTGCCGTAATATCCTTCGGCTATCATCTCCATTTCTATCTGAGCAGATTTTACGGAATAACCCTTGCCAATCATTTGTCCGAAAACGCGATTGCGTGAGAAGTTGGAATAACCCGTTACGAGAAGGTCGCCAAGATATACGCTATCATAAACGTTTCGCTCAATGGGGTAAACAGCTTTGAGGAAGCGGTTCATCTCCTGCACGGCGTTTGACATAAGAACGGATTGGAAGTTATCTCCATACTTGAGGCCGTTGCAGATGCCTGCTGCGATGGAATAAACGTTCTTAAGAACTGAAGCATATTCGATGCCTACAACGTCTTGGCTTGTAGTCGTCTTGACGTAGTTGCTCGCAATCTTTTCTGCCAGCATTTGAGCTTTGGCTTCGTCGGTGCAACCCATGGTGAGGTAGGTAAGACGGCCGAATGCCACTTCTTCAGCATGGCTAGGACCGCCTAAAACACCAAGGTTGTCCTCGGGTACGTTGTAGATTTGTCGGAAATACTCTGTGCAGACAAGATTTTCGTCGGGCACAATCCCCTTGATGGCTGTGACAATAAACTTATTGTGGAGCTTTACCTTAAGTTTCTTTAGATGGTTTTTAAGGTAGGGGGATGGCGTGACGAATATGAGCGTGTCGCATGCAGCAACAACTTCGTTGATGTCGCTTGAGAAGGTAATTCGGTTGAGGTCGAATCGAACGCTCGTAAGGTATGAAGGGTTGTAACCTAAGCGTTTGAACTCGTCAATGGTGTTTTGGTTGCGCAAGTACCAATGTATGTGTGGTGTGCGCTCAAGCAGCATCTTTGCGATGGCTGTTGCCCAACTACCACCGCCCATAACGGCGATGTTCGTTCCCCATTCGATTTGGTTGGCCAACGCGTTGGCTTGTTTGTCATCGTTGGAGAAGAACGAGAAAAATCGAGACATAGTTATGAGGTTTTGAGGTTATAAGGTTTTGAGTTTTTTGGGGAGGTATAAGGTTACGAGGTTTGCGTGGACTGGATAGTCTTACAACCTAATAACCTTAAAACCTTAAAACTTATAACCTATATTACACCCACTTTTCAATTTCCGCCACACTGGGCTTTGTCACTTCAAGTTTATACTTCTTGATGACTTCGCCTATTTGCTGGTTAATCTTTTGGGGGTTGCCACCTTCGAGGTCGGTTACGAGGTTGTAGCCTACCTTGTGGAGGATGGGTACGAGTTCTGCGGGGATGCCCTTCTCAGCAAACTTTTCTGCCTTGTCGCGTGCTACCTTCTTTTCGGGGCGCATTTGGGGGAAGAAGAGTACTTCCTGGATGGTAGTTTGGCCTGTCATCAACATTACGAGACGGTCGATACCGATACCGATACCGCTGGTGGGAGGCATGCCGTATTGGAGTGCGCGGAGGAAGTCTTGGTCGATGATCATCGCTTCATCATCACCCTTGTCGGCAAGGCGCATTTGCTCCTTGAAGCGTTCTTCCTGGTCGAGGGGGTCGTTAAGCTCTGAATATGCATTCGCCAATTCCTTACCATTCACCATAAGCTCGAAGCGCTCTGTAAGGCCGGGCTTTGAGCGGTGCATCTTTGTGAGGGGCGACATTTCTACGGGATAGTCAGTAATGAACGTGGGCTGAATGTAAGTGCCTTCGCAGAATTCGCCGAAGATTTCGTCAATGAGCTTACCCTTGCCCATCGTATCGTCGATTTCGAGGTTGAGCTTCTTGCATACTTCGCGAATTTCGTCTTCGCTCATGCCGTTGAGGTCGTACCCCGTCTTTTCCTTGATAGCATCGAGGATGGGGAGACGGCGATAAGGTGCCTTGAAGCTGATAGTCTTGCCGTCAACAACGGTTTCGGTGCAACCATTTACGGCGATACAAATCTTTTCAAGGAGTTGTTCTGTAAATGCCATCATCCAGTTGTAGTCCTTATACTGAACGTAGAGTTCCATACAAGTAAACTCGGGATTGTGCGTGCGGTCCATACCCTCGTTGCGGAAGTTCTTACCGATTTCAAACACACCTTCGAATCCACCAACGATGAGGCGCTTCAAGTAGAGCTCTGTAGCGATACGGCAGTAGAGGTCGATGTCAAGCGTATTGTGATGCGTGATAAAGGGACGCGCACTCGCACCCCCTGCAATGCTCTGAAGGATGGGAGTTTCCACTTCTGTGTAACCTGCAGCATCGAGTTCGTTGCGGAGTGTTTTCACTACGATAGAGCGCTTCATGAAAGTGTCCTTTACGCCCTCGTTTACTACGAGGTCAACGCAACGCTGGCGGTAACGAAGTTCAGGGTCTTCAAAAGCGTCGTAAGCCACACCATCCTTGTATTTTACGATAGGAAGGGGCTTGATGCTCTTAGCAAGCACAGTGAGTTCTTGTGCGTGTACAGATATCTCACCAGTCTGTGTGCGGAATACGTAACCCTTTATGCCGATGAAGTCGCCCAAGTCAAGCAACTTTTTAAATACAGTGTTGTAAAGTTCCTTATCCTCTCCGGGGCAAATGTCGTCGCGAGTAATATAAACCTGCGTACGGCCCTTAGAGTCGAGCAACTCAACGAAGGAAGCCTTACCCATCACGCGGCGGCTCATCATGCGACCTGCAATACACACCTGGCGGGGCTCTTCGTCATCCTTAAAGTTTTCGCGAATGTCAGTAGAATAAGCATTCACGGGATATTCAGCCGCGGGGTAAGGGTCGATACCCATGTCGCGCAACTGCTGGAGCGCTTGGCGGCGTCCAATTTCTTGTTCACTCAGTTCGAGTACGTTCATTGTCATTGTTTTATTTCTCTCTGCGCAAATTTGTTCGCAAAGATATTAATAGATTAAATTCGAGTGCAAAATTACGCAATTATCTTTGAATTTCAAACACGCAGTTTAGTTGACAGAATTTTTTCCTAACTCAAGGCTGCGTGTCATGCCTGCTTGCATGAAGGCTTTATAGGCATTGTCAACTTCGGCTTGCTTCACCTTGTTGTTATTAAGCTCCTCTTTTATCGCCTCTCGGTTTTCGCGTTCAAAGTCAATGAGCTGTTTTGTGGCAGTTTGTATTTCTTCGAAACTTTCGGCTTTGTTAATACTTTCTGTAGCTTCATTGATTGCGTTGATGTAGTTGTCGGCAGTGGATGTTGAGCATCCCATCATTATTGCGAGGCAGAATGCAAGAAAGATGTGTTGAATTTTCATTTGGAATAATGTTATGCCAACTTGTCAATTATTGTTCATTCTCTTCTCTTTCCTCAGCAGCAACGACCGCAGGCTTATAACTGCTTTGTAGACGTTGTTTGATTTCCTCAGCAAGTTCGGGATTGTCTGTCATTGCGCGCTTCACGGCTTCGCGACCTTGACCGATTTTTGTGTCTCCATAGCTAAACCAAGAACCGCTCTTCTTGATGATTCCTGCTTCAACACCGAGGTCCACGAGCTCGCCAATCTGCGAGATACCTTGGCCAAAGGTTATTTCGAATTCAGCCTTGCGGAAGGGTGGTGCCACTTTGTTTTTCACGACTTTGACGCGCACTTCGTTGCCAATAGGTGTGTCGCCATCCTTGATGGTGGAAACTCTACGGATATCGAGTCGAACGGATGCGTAGAACTTAAGCGCGTTACCTCCAGTTGTGGTTTCGGGATTGCCGAATGAGATACCGATTTTTTCGCGGAGCTGGTTGATAAAGATACAAGTGGTGTTTGTTTTGCTTACGCTAGCAGTAAGTTTGCGAAGTGCCTGACTCATGAGGCGTGCCTGCAATCCCACTTTGTTTTCGCCCATATCGCCTTCGATTTCGGCTTTAGGCGTAAGCGCTGCAACCGAGTCAACAACGATGATGTCAACAGCTGCAGAACGGATGAGTTGGTCGGCAATTTCGAGCGCTTGCTCTCCGTTGTCAGGCTGTGAAATGAGCAGGTTGTCGGTGTCAACACCTAAGCTTGCTGCATAGAAACGGTCGAAGGCATGTTCTGCGTCGATAAAGGCAGCAATACCTCCTTGGCGTTGTGCTTCTGCGATGGCATGAATGGCAAGCGTTGTTTTACCCGAACTTTCAGGACCGTAGATTTCGATGATTCTTCCCTTAGGATATCCGCCTACGCCAAGTGCCATGTTGAGTCCGATTGAACCAGTGGGGATTACTTCGATATTTTCAATCTTTTCTTCGCCCATCTTCATGATAGAGCCTTTGCCAAAGTCTTTTTCGATTTTGGCCATTGCTGCCTGTAGGGCCTTCAATTTCCCTTCGGCTGTATTTACATTGATTTCTTCTTTTTTAGCCATATATCTAAAATTTTTAATTGTTTTGCTAAAGTGGGTAAATACCTTTTACAGCACAAAATTAATAATAATAAAGCATATAGGCCTTCTTTTGATGAATGAATTTAATTTCATTTCATATCCTCTTTGGTGTAGGTTGCTTTAGATTATCCATGAAATTGTCAACTGAATATTCCTGATTGTACAAAAAGATGTTAATTTTTAATTTTTGTTATTGTTTTTTGATTTTTGAAATATTAGGAACCCCGTACATTTGTTGCGGTAATAACGCCACACTTTTTATTCCTATTTTCATCTATGCTTAAGCATTATTTAAAGCAGATTTTACTTGCTTTTTTTGCAATGTTGATGATTGTGTCGCCAACAGGAGTCGGCAGGTTGAAACTCATTGGTTTTAAGGAGTTGCCACGAGCGGCAAGACTCTTTATTAACCAAAACTATCCAACAGGCGAAGTCGAGAATGTGGCCACGGAGGGGGTGATGCTTGCACGAACATTTAAGGTGCGTATGAAGGATGGGACTTCGTTGGAATTTGATGCTGATGGCGAGTGGTTAGAAGTGTCGAGTGAGGATGGGGAAGTATCGTCAGACGTTGTGCCCTGTCCGATTCTTTATCAACTTAGAGCCGCCTATCCGCAATCGCGAATTTGCAAGATTCATCGCGCATGGAAAGGTTATGACCTTATGTTGGCTGGAGGAAAGGTTGTTTGTTTCAACAAAGACTACGACCCTATAGGTTAAGTCTATACAGAAATATACGTTTCTGTGTTTCTGTGAATGGCTTTCTTAGGTAAGAAAAAATTAAATTTCAGAATGATTTCAGAAATATTTATTTAATTTGCAAGCACTAATCTAAGTTTTGATTGGGATAAATATTAATTGATACGAACTACCTATGAAAATATTAGTGATTGAAGACGACAACGAATTGCGCGAAATAATTACTCGTTCGCTCGAGACCGAACGTTATGTGGTTGAAACCGCAGCTACATACCGCGAAGCTCGCAATAAGGCATTAGGCTATGAGTACGATTGCATTTTGCTCGATATAATGCTTCCTGATGGTAACGGGCTGAAAATTCTTTCTGAGTTGAAGCGTAGCGAGCGCAATGTGAACGTCATAATTCTTTCCGCAAAGGATTCGCTTGATGATAAAGTCGAAGGGTTAAACCTTGGAGCGGACGATTATTTGCCTAAACCTTTTCATTTAGCGGAACTTCATGCTCGCATCAAGAGCGTGTTGCGACGAAAACAGCGCGATGGTCAGCAGGCGCTTCAGCTTGGCAATGTTATAATTAATACAGATGCATTCAGCGTCTCCGTAGCAGGTAAAATTCTTGATTTGGGCAGAAAGGAATATGATATCCTTGTTTACTTTATGCAGCGCCCCAATCGTCTGGTGGAGAAGCATATAATGGCCGAGTCCGTATGGGGCGACTATATTGACCAAGCCGATAATTTTGATTTTATCTATGCGCAGATGAAGAATCTTCGCAAACGATTAAAGGAGGCTGGGGCAAATATTGAGATAAAAACTATTTATGGATTTGGTTATAAGTTAGTTGAGGTATAAAGGAATAATCAGAATTTCTAAATGTACAATCTCCTCACAACCTTATAACCTCACAACCTTATAACCTCACAACCTTATAACCTCACAACCTTACAACCTCATAACCGATGAAACTTCTTCATGCATCTACAATGCGCCTGTCGTTGTTGGCGGCAAGCATAATGGCATTTTGGTCTGTGCTCTTTTATTATGCCATGTTGGCCGAAGTGAATGATGAGACAGACGATACTCTAGAAAATTTTGCGGAGAGTATCATGATGCGTTCTCTGGCAGGAGAGGCTTTGCCCTCGCAGTCTGCAGGGTCTAACAATCAGTATTTCATGATTCCTGTGAGCCAGGAGTATGCGATGCAACATCCTCATGTTTTTTACGAAGATCGCGATGTGTTTATTGAAGACCGCAATGAGTACGAGCCTGCGCGAGTATTGACTCATATCTTTCAAACTGAAACTGGTGATTGGTACAGCCTGGAAGTATCTACACCCACCATCGAAAAGCGCGATTTGATAGAAGCGCTGCTGGGGTGGATATTGGTGCTTTATGCCGTGTTACTTTTTTGCATTGTGTTGACAAATTATTGGGGTACACGACGAAGTATGCGCCCGCTATACAATCTTTTAGCATGGGTAAATCGCTATGCGCCAGGTAGGAAGAATGAAGCATTCGTGAATCCTACAAACATTGACGAATTTCAGCAACTTAACGAGGTTGTCACTTTAGCGTTGAAACGAAGCGAAGAACTCTATGAGCAGCAGAAGCAATTCGTAGGTAATGCGTCGCACGAAATGCAAACACCACTTGCGGTATGCATCGGCCGCCTAGAAATGCTGATGGAGGACGAATCGCTCACTGAGCAACAACTAATGGAGGTGATAAAGGTGCACCGTACACTAAAGAATCTTTCAAAAACAAATCGTTCTCTTCTGTTGCTATGCAAGATTGAAGCAGGACATTTTGAAAATAAATTGCTTGTTGATTTTCGCGAACTCCTAACGTCGATAATGCCTGATTACGAAATGGTTTTTGCTCACAAAAATATACAGTCAGAGTTAATTTGTCAAGCACCATTCCGTTTGAGTATGGAGGAATCGCTTGCTATGACCCTGGTTGGCAATCTTTTGAAAAATGCCTATGTACATAATGTGACGGGTGGGAATGTGAAAGTTGTGATGACAGAAGACGTGTTGCGCATTGAAAACACGGGTGCAGACGCACCGCTTCATCCTACCGACATATTTATTCGCTTCTATCATTCTCCTGATAAGAAGACGTCAACAGGGTTAGGACTTCCTATAGTAAAAGCAATTTGCCAACTCTATGATTTAAATATTGATTATAAGTTCGAAAACGGCCTGCATGTGTTCGAAGTTTGTAAGAGCTAAGTTTGCAAACTAACAAAGAAATAAATTTTAGAATTTGTTTTTAATATGAGGGAGGAGGGTATTGTTCTCCTCCTTTTTTATTAGGCTCTTGCTCGTTTTCGAAAGGCTCTCGCAAGTTTCTGATGGGCTCTCGGTAATTCTTAAAAGGCTCTCGCGAAGTTGCATGTGTTATGGCATTAGAATAGTCGAATATAACTAAATTCTCCATATACTGGTTTGCTCTTAAGTCTGCTTTAGAAATTAATATTTTTTTCAAAAAAGAAGTTTTTTGTTCAAAATTGGAGGTTTCGAGAGCAAAATTGGGGCTAAAATTCAAGACATAGGAGATAGAAAAAACTTCCTCAAAGATCTTTTCTCCTACCTTTGAAGAAATTTTAACGACATTTGAGGTTGTTTTGCCGTTTTTTAGGGCCAAAAAAAGAGGAAACTTCGTAGCTTCCTCCTTGTACTACAAAGATACAACATTTTCGGGCGAAATCCAAATCTACTTTGATTGCTTTTTAGACTGCTTTTGTCTGCTTTAGTGTCGCAATTTCTTACCTATTTAAGGTCGATATATGTTTTTTTGTGGTTTTCGATGAATTTTTTTTAATCAACCTTTGTTTTTTCAGATTCGTTTCAGAATCTCCCTCTAACTTTGCAAATGTAAACAAGAAACAATGATGAAAAACTAATCACAATTGAATACCAATCTTTAAAAACCTTAATACTATGAAACGATTTTTCTTTAGAAGTACTTTTCTTCTCGCAGCGCTCCTTGCCTTTCAAACAACTGCTCAGGCTGACACCGACAAACCTATCACTATCGACCAGCTACCAGCCGTGGCACAAGCCGTAATAAGTAAGAACTTCTCCAAGCATCGAGTGGCTTTGGCCAAGCAGGAGTCGGACATTCTGGATAAGAGCTACGACATCTTTTTCGTGAATGGAGATAAGGTAGAGTTTGACCGTAAGGGCAACTGGACAGAAATTGTGTCGAAGCAGGATGGAGTACCTATGGAGTTAGTACCAACTGAAATTGTAAAGTATTTCAATACAAATTATCCTAATGTGAAGCTTGTCAAGATAGAACGCGAACGCGGTCGTTATGAAGCGAAGTTGGAGAACGGTTTTGAATTTACGTTCAACAAAAAGTTCCAAGTGGTGGATATCGACAAGTAGGTGCTTTAATATAGATAATAAAAACTTAACCTTAAAAAACTAATTATTATGAAACTTAGAAATTATTTAGTATTGTTAGGATTTGCGAGCCTTACGCTTGCTAGCTGTAGTGATGACGATGATGATAATGTTGTTGTAAATGGCGAAGTAGTTAACACCGTGTTTGAACAAATGTATCCAGGTGTCCCTGTAAAAGAATGGGAATTGGAACATGGTCTTTATAAGGCTGAGTTCTTGAATGAAGGCAAGCCTGCTGAGGCTTGGTTTAAAACGGATGGCACTTGGGTGAAGACTGAGACCGATTGGACATTCGCAGAAGTTCCAGATGCCGTGAAGGCTTATTTGGCAGAGCACTACGCATCGCTCCGAGTTGACGACGTTGATTGGGTAGAAACGCCCAGTGGTAGCTATTTCTTTGTCGAACTTGACGCCAAGGGTGGAGATGTTTATCTGCAATTGCTCCCTGATGGTACGTTGTTAAGCTAACTAGCGGAAATAAAAAAAGGAGGTGTGCCATAAAAATGAATTTCGGCACACCTTCTTTATGATTAATATTGTTACGTTTAGAGTTCGAGGTCGATGTCGTGGAGTTCGTGCCAAGGGAGGCCTTGCTTGTTGAGTTCGTCCATGAATGGATCGGGATCGAATTCTTCAACGTTCCATACACCGGGACGCTTCCAAAGACCGAGCATAAACATGCGTGCACCGATGCAGGCAGGTACTCCTGTAGTGTAGCTTACGCCCTGCATGCCAGTTTCTTCGTAAGCCGCGCGGTGTGAGCAGTTGTTGTAAACGTAGTAAGTGTGTTCCTTGCCATCATAGCCGATACCCTTGATGCGGCAACCGATGCTGGTTTCGCCTTCGTAGTTTTCGCCGAGGTCCTGAGGATTAGGAAGTACGGCCTTGAGGAACTGGAGAGGCTGAATCCAGTGGCCTTCGTAGCAGATGGGCACGATGCTGTCCATACCGATGTTCTGAATCACGCGGAGGTGCGTCAGATATTCTTGTCCGAAGGTCATCCAGAAGCGTGCGCGCTTGATGGTGGGGTAGTTCTTCACGAGGCTTTCGATTTCTTCGTGGTGAAGGAGGTAGGACTCGCGCGGACCGATGTTAGGATAGTTGAGGGGCTGATGGATTTCGAGGGGTTCGGTTTCTACCCATTCCCCGTTTTCCCAATAAAGTCCCTTCTGAGTAATCTCGCGAATGTTGATTTCGGGGTTGAAGTTGGTGGCAAATGCCTTTCCGTGGTCGCCCGCGTTGCAGTCAACGATGTCGAGGTAGTGAATTTCCTTGAAGTGGTGCTTGGCAGCGTAAGCGGTGTAGATAGACGTCACGCCGGGGTCGAAACCACAACCGAGGATGGCTGTCAGTCCGGCTTGCTCAAAGCGTTCCTTGTAGGCCCATTGCCATGAGTATTCGAAGTGAGCTTCGTCCTTGGGTTCGTAGTTTGCTGTGTCGAGGTATGAGCAGCCATATTCCAAGCATGCATCCATGATGGTCAAGTCCTGATAGGGGAGTGCGAGGTTCATTACGAGGTCGGGCTGGAAGTCCTTGAAGAGTGCTACGAGTTCGGGTACATTGTCAGCATCCACTTGAGCTGTGCGGATGTCGTCACGACCGATAGCCTTAACAATAGCATCGCACTTTGACTTTGTGCGGCTTGCAATCATGATTTCACTGAACACGTCGGTGTTTTGCGCCACCTTGTGTGCGGCTACGGTAGCTACGCCACCTGCGCCAATGATAAGTACTTTTCCCATTCGAGAGTTTTTATTTTAGTAAGTTTGATTATTCTTTTCTTTTTGTTGGAGTGAGCGTTGAATGATGAAAGAGCTAATCGCTCATCGTTAGTCGTTAATCTCTCATTGTTAATCGAAAAAACGCCTACACCATGCAAATATACAAATTCCATATAAATAATGCTCGAAAATACTTAATTAATTTTTATTTCCGTAATTTTGCAGAGGTAATAAACCCATTATTAAAATGAAAATGAAAAAAGTTCTACTAATGTGTGTGGCTATGTTCTGCACATTAGCGTCGGTGGCTATGACTTTCGACCCTAATAAGAAGTATGCCATTATGTGTCAAGAGTATGGCCAAGGCAGTATTGGGCTAGGAGCATACCATGGCGTTTCGCCTGTGCTTTACTATGTTAATAGTAAGGAAATTCCTGAAGATGCCTATTGGTATATTAAGCAAGATGATGCGGGCAATTACACCTTTCAGAATGCCCTATCGAAGCAGTATCTTGTTTATGACGATGTGCGTGAGGATGCTGTGAAGAAGGGCTTGAATATGGCGGCTACTGCTAAGGGAGTTGAAGCGCAGTGGAGTATTATGTCATTGGAGACGGGCGGATGCTTCGTTCGTAGCATTGCGGCCGAAACGCAATATTTTAATGTGCGTAAGGATGGCACTTATTTGGTTGGTACTTATGCGGATTATCGTTCGAACAATGGTCGCTTTTATTTCTATGACGAAGATGGAAAGCTCGTGACTGACGAAGAAGAGGGCGGTGGAGAATTGCCCGAAGTCAATTTGGACAAGAATGTTGGCGTGACGGACAATGGCTTGTATTGGGAGTGTACGGGTAAGTTGAGTGTGCCCGTTGTTACGTCAACAACTAAAGACCCTGTGCTTTATAAGATTCGCAACAATCGTTCGGGCAAGTATCTTGTTTACATGTATGGTGCGCTTTATCAAACAAATAACGAGGGTGATGATTTCTATGTAGTAGAAAGAAGTGGTGGCTACCAATTTGTTACGCTTGATGGATTTGTTGTGAGTACCTACTATCCCGCATCGGGCGCAGAGGTTTTGTTTGATAGATATGTGTCAGGTGCTAATATGAATAAATGGGAGTTTGGCTTTTATGGTAATGGTGATTATCCAGGCTATACAGTGAGCAAACTTACCGACATGCCCGAGATGCAAGGTGGCACTTCTGTTAATGGACAGTCGCCCTATACATATTGGAATGATTATAATAATCTTTTCATAGGACTTTGGAGTTTTGATACTGGTTGTACCTTTGCCTTTTGTTCAGCTGATAAGCGCCATTTTGATTATCTGAAAAATGCGGGTATAAGCATTGAAGGCGTTTCGCCCGTTGTAGATTTCCGCTCAATGGTTGACACTTTGCGTTTGAACGAGAAGGAACTTTTCTTTGACGAGGACGAAGGTTGCTACGTAGTGGCTTTGCCGAAGTCGGTGCGCGAGAGCAAGACGTTTGACATGAGTGTGAACTTCGATGTGAAGCTGGACGATGGTGTTGCCTACGAGTTGCGACTTGACGGAGTAGCGCCTAATGAGGAAGGCCGAATCATAATCGATGATTTTGAGGCTCTGGAGTCTCACTCATTTAGTATATATAAGGATGGCGAAGAGGTGCAGTCGGTGGAGGTGCGCTTTACCTACCTCAATCTCGTTGAAATTAACTACCCATCCTGCAACAGTAGTTATTACATTACGGGTAGCTTGCGTGTGACGCAGCCTAATATTTTGGGGCACGACTCTTTGTATGTTGCTGCATTTAAGTATCGTGGAGCTTCGGCGCAAAAGTATGACAAGAAAAGCTATGCTATTAAGATGCGCGAAGCTGACGGAGTTACTTCAAAAGATGTTGAGTTCCTTGGTCTTCGCGATGACAATAACTGGATACTCGATGCGATGGCGGTGGACCGTGCATGCATGCGCAACCGTGTAAGTACTGACCTTTGGAATGATTTTGCCACAGAGCCCTATCATAAGCGTGATGGCCGAGAAAAGAAAGCTCGTCATGGCACGCGTGGCGAATTTGCTGAAGTATATCTGAATGGCAAATACCATGGTGTCTATTGCCTTACAGAAAAGATGGACCGTAAGCAACTTAAGCTCAAAAAACTAGAGCAACCCGCGGGAGGAAAGCCTATAATTCATGGTACGCTTTATAAGTCGAGTCAGTGGAGCTACGAAGTGTTGATGGGGCATGATTTGGGGCAAAAGGTTTTCCCTTTACACCAACCCGAACCCTACAACAATAATCTAAAGCAGGAGACATGGGCGAATTACGAAATAAAGTATCCCGACTATGAAGAAGAACCCATCGATTGGGCACCGCTTTGGAATGCTATAAATGTAGTTGCTAGCTATGAAGATTCGCAATTTTCAGGTTATGTGACGGAATATTTCGATATGAAGAACGTGGTTGATTATTACCTCTTCATCGAACTTATGCTGGCTACTGATAATCATGGTAAGAATATGTTCTTCTATAACTACGACCAACAAGCCAGCACTTCAACCCGAATGATAGGTCTTGCACCTTGGGACCTTGATGGTACATGGGGGCGCCGTTGGGATGGTTCCTCGAGCATTTGCAGAGCCGACCAAGATTTCACAACATTCTTGTGGGCTTATGAGCATGGAACACTTACGCTTTTCCACCGCTTGCAAGAGCTTGAGTACATGAATTGGGAAAAACAGTTGTCTAAGCGCTATGCAGAACTTCGTCAAACTCATTTCGCTGAGGAAGCACTTCACGAACGTTTTGAAACGTATGCGGAGCTCTTCGAAGCTTCAGGAGCTGACGAACGTGAGGGCGAGCGATGGGCAAAACTCTATCATGGTAATATTCGTGGAGATGTTGACTACATTAAACGATGGATTACAACACGCCTCGCTTTCCTTGATGAGCAGTATGGTTATGTAGCTCCTTCTGGTATAGAAGTTGTTAAGGTTGACCATTTGGGAGTCACAGGGGGGGATGGTTGTCTTTTTGTGAAGTCCAACGTTTCGCAAGAAGTTGCAGTTTTCAATTTAAAAGGCATGCTTGTACGTCGATTTATAGCAAATCCTGGCATTCAGCGTATTGATGGGCTGACGAAGGGTGTTTATATTGTAGATGGACAAAAAGTTGTTGTGAAGTAATCATCACACATATAAAGAGAGACTCCTCAAGTTGTAAGGCTTGAGGAGTCTCTCTTCTTTACATTATTTGTGACCTCGGTGGGATTCTAACCCACGACCTTCGGAACCGGAATCCGATGCTCTATACAGCTAAGCTACGAGGCCTTTAAAAAAATGTGCACATACTCACAAAAAAGTACGAGTGCACCTAGATTCCAAAATAAAGCGGGGGCAACATTTAGTGGTTGCCCCACGCTTTAAAGTGTTTATTCAGTTGATAGAAATATTCTTATTCCCAATCGAGGATTACCTTACCACACTGTCCTGATTCCATAACGTCGAAGCCCTTCTGGAAGTCTGCGATGGGGAAGTGGTGAGTGATAACGGGAGTGAGGTCGAGGCCAGAAACGAGCATCTGTTCCATCTTGTACCAAGTTTCCCACATTTCGCGGCCGTAGATACCCTTGATTGTAAGCGCCTTGAAGATGATTTCGCTCCAGTCAACAGTTGTTGTGGGAGGAAGAATACCGAGCTGAGCAATCTTTGAGCCGTTGTACATCTTTGTCACCATTTCGCGGAATGCAACAGGAGCACCCGACATTTCAAGACCTACGTCAAAACCACGGATGCCGAGTTTGTCCATTGCGCCCTGCACTGTTTCGCCCTTAGAAGCATTTACGGTGCAAGTAGCGCCCATCTTCTTTGCGATGTCGAGGCGGTAGTCGCTAAGGTCTGTTACAACGATGTTCTTAGCACCCGCAAACTTGGCAATAGCTGTAGCCATTGTGCCGATAAGACCAGCACCTGTGATCAACACGTCTTCTCCGAGGAGGGGGAATGAAAGCGCTGTGTGAGTAGCATTACCGAAGGGGTCCATGATAGCAGCCATGTCGTCAGAAATACGATCATCGAGCTTCACAACATTGCTTTCAGGAATGCAGAGGTATTCTGCAAAAGCACCATCGCGGTTTACGCCTACGCCGATGCTGTTTTCGCAGATGTGTTGCAAGCCACGGCGGCAGTTACGGCAGTGTCCGCAAGCGATATGACCTTCGCCAGTCACGCGGTCGCCTACCTTGATGTTGCGCACTCCGGGACCTACTTCAGCAACAACACCTACGTATTCGTGACCGATGGTCATGGGAGTCTTGATTGTCTTCTGGCTCCATTCGTCCCACTTGTAGATGTGCAAGTCAGTACCGCAAATGGCAGTCTTCTTAATCTTGATGAGAACATCGTTTACGCCAACTTCGGGCATGGGAACTTCTTCCAACCAGATGCCTTTAGCGGCTTCTTTCTTTACTAATGCTTTCATTGTTTTTATTTCTATTAAAAGGTTATTCACATTATCAAGAGCAAAATTACAGATTTTCTTTTTTTGAAAAACCATTTTAAGTTTTTTTTTTTACGCTCTTATTGAAATTAGTTAGAAAGTATTGTGGAGGTTTCATAATGTGTGCCTATGGTGAAGCCCTCTTCGTATTGTCGATCTCGAATTTTCTTAAGTAGGTTCGTGAATTGCTCCACAATGCTGGGGTAGGTGGAAGCTACGTTTTGCGTTTCGTCAAAGGTGCCGTTGACGTACTTGAAAATCTGGGGATTGGTAGAGTAACCCGTTTCAATCTTTGGACCCCATTGAATCATCGAAGGTCCGCCCTTGGGTTCGATAAATTTCCAATCCGCCGTGCGTAGCGTGAGCGTGTGGTTCTGCGCCATTCCCATGGCAAATGGGCGTCCCTTTTCGGTCGAGCCAAACCATGTAGCCGTCTCTCCGGGGAAACCGTCGGTAGAGCATGCCTTACCGCCACCCACACCCGTGATGCTCGCCATGACATCGAGGAAGTCAATTTGCGAAACGAGGGCATTACTCACCCTCTGCTCCTTAATCACGGCGGGCCAATGAACGATGAAGGGCACGCGTGTGCCACCCTCATAGGCGCTATATTTCGCACCACGCAGGCCTCCCGTAGGGCTATGTTTGCCCACGAGTTCTTCGGCTTGATCCACATATCCATCGTCAAGCACAGGGCCGTTATCGCTCGTGAGAATGATGAGCGTGTTTTCAAGCAAACCCTGCTCTTCAAGGGTGCGAAGAATCTCGCCCACGCTCCAGTCGAATTGCACAATGGCATCGCCACGCAAACCCATTTCGCTCTTTCCGCGGAAGCGCTCGTGGGGGAAGCGGGGCACGTGGACATCGTTCGTGGCAAAGTACATGAAGAAGGGTTTCTCGCGATTCTCCTTAATAAAATCCACGGCATGCACCGTAATGCTATCGGCAATGTTCTCGTCCTTCCAAAGCGCCTTACCGCCACCCTTCATGTAGCCAATGCGCCCAATGCCGTTAACGATAGAGTTGTTATGGCCGTGGCTCGACTTGAGGTTGTAGCACAATTCGGGGTTGGATGCCCCCGTAGGTTCGCCCTCGAAGTTCTTCCGGTAATCCACATAGATGGGTGCCGAGGGGTCGTAATTCGCCACCACACCGTTCTCAATGAACACACACGGCACGCGGTCGGCCGTTGCCGCCATGATGTAGGAATAGTCAAAACCAATGTCTGCCAACGCTGGCGTAATGGGCGCATTCCAATCCTGCTTGCCGGTTTCGGCTCCAAGTCCGAGGTGCCACTTGCCAAAGGCGGCGGTGGTGTAACCTGCTTCCTTAAAGATATCTGCCACGGTGTGCTGCTCGGGCGAGATAATCATCCCCGCATTGCCCGCCGCCACGTCCGTACCACTCTTGCGCCAGGGATACTCACCCGTGAGCAGGGCGTAGCGCGAAGGCGTACTCGTAGCCGCCACGGCATGCGCATTCGTGAAGCGCACCCCATTCTCCGAGAGGCGGTCGGCATTCGGCGTCTGCACCCCCTTCGCACCATAACACCCGAGGTCGCCAAACCCTAAGTCGTCGGCATAAATCATCACCACATTGGGGTGCATCTTCAAATAAGGCTCCACGTCAACGCGCTCCTGCGCCACCATAGTTCCTGAAACCGCCGCCAGGGCGAGCATTCCGATGTTCCAGTTTTTCATATTAAAAGGGAATTTGTTCATGTCCAAATTGAAAAAGGGGACTTGTCGAGTAACCGTTCTGCTTCCCTCCAATTGAACTTGTGCAATTTTTGCACAGGTTGATTCGCGCTCTAATTCTTCTATTTTATAAATGTTATTGATGTGGCGCACAATAGAGGTTCTGTCTGTCTGAAACAACTCAGCCATCTGCGCTTGTGTGAGCCATACCATGTCATTCTCCATACGGACATCCACTTGTGTCTGCCCGTCTTCGGATTGATAGATAATTATCTCGTTGTTCTTGTTTATCATACACTTAACCTCCAATATTTCTGTTTTTATATCAATAAAGGGGAAATATTGTTATGAATTGACAAAGTTACGATTAAATTCGGAATGAAATAGGAGACATACAGATTTTTCCATTAACACTAGGACACACAAAAGGATGCTTCATCATTTAGCATGGTCTTGAATCAAAAGAGAGAACAAAGTTGTGGGATTTAAATCCTTCGACTATAATATACAAATCACATTGTTTTCTATGTTTTGTCGTTTATGTTCGATAAAACATGCTTGTTTGCCATTTTTTTATCAAATACAAACGATATTGAATTATTAGTTAGACAGTATTATTTTAAGGTAGGTTCCATAAATTTGACCTTTGCTGAATATCCTTAAGTTACAAGATTTACTAAGATTTTTTGACACTAAAGCAGACGAAAGTTGGTACAAAACGAATGAAAGTGGATTTGGATTTCGACAGAAAATATTGTATCTTTGTAGTACAAGGAGGAAACTACGCAGTTTCCTCCTTTTTTAGGCCTCAAAAATGACAAAAACGACCTCAAAGGTTGTTAAAATTTCTTCAAAGGTAGGAGAAAAGATCTTTGAGGAAGTTTTTTCTATCTCCTATGTCTTTACTTTTAGCCCCAATTTTGCTCTCAAAACCTCCATTTTTGGGCAAAAAACATTTATTTTGAAAAAAATACTTTTTTCTTAACCAGGCTAAAGAGCAACTGTTTTTAGAGTACAATTTACAGAGTACAACTGTCATCCGGATGGCTTCTCGTCAACTCGTTTTCTCGTCCACTTGTAACTTGTTTACTAAACTAGTACAACTGCCATCCGGATGGTTCTTTCGTTTTCTCGTCCACTTGTTTACTACTTCGTACCACATATAGATTAGTGGTTTTAACTTGCGAAACTTAAATTTTAAATTATATCATATAATGTGTAAGAGGGGGAGGGACTTTTACTGCATCGCCCAAGCAAGGTTTATGAAATTTGTCTTTTCGATAGCCTAATAGTTGGGTAAATTTATTTAACTTTGCACAGAAAAATGTTTTTCATTTATAGAAACAAATAAACATCTATACTATATGGCACAAAAACCATCTATTCCTAAAGGCACACGTGACTTTGGCTTTGTAGAAATGGCCAAGCGTAATTATATTTTCAGCACCATCCGCGATGTGTATGCACTTTACGGCTTTCGCCAGATCGAAACCCCAGCGATGGAAAATCTCTCTACGCTAATGGGAAAGTATGGCGAGGAGGGCGACAAGTTGCTCTTCAAGATTCTCAACTCGGGCGACTTTACCAAAGGTGTTTCAACTGCTGATTACGAAGAGCAGGGAGCAGCACGCCTTGCTGCACGCTTTTGCGAAAAGGGTTTGCGCTACGACCTTACGGTGCCCTTTGCACGCTACGTTGTGCAGCACCGCGAGGAATTGCAAATGCCCTTCAAGCGCTATCAGATTCAGCCCGTGTGGCGTGCTGACCGCCCTCAGAAGGGACGCTATCGTGAGTTCTATCAGTGCGACGCAGACGTTGTAGGTTCTGATTCGCTGCTCAACGAAGTGGAGCTGATGCAGATTGTTGATGAAGTGTTCTCTCGCTTTGGCATCCGCGTTTGCATCAAGATTAACAACCGCAAGATTCTCACAGGTATTGCCGAAATCATTGGCGCTGCCGATAAGATTGTTGATATCACCGTAGCCATCGACAAACTTGATAAGATTGGCCTTGACAATGTTAACAAGGAACTTCTTGAAGGTGGATTGAGCGAAGCACAGGTTGAGAAGTTGCAACCCATTATCAAGCTTGAAGGCACTAATGCAGAAAAGCTTGCAACGATGCGCGCCGTCCTCGCAGAGAGTGAAACAGGACTCAAGGGCGTTGACGAAATAGACTTCGTGCTCACGGCTCTTCAGGGCAGTGAGCTTCGCAACGAAATTGAACTCGACCTTACCCTCGCTCGTGGGCTTAATTACTATACAGGTTGCATTTTTGAAGTAAAGGCGCTCGATGTGCAGATTGGCTCTATCACAGGTGGCGGACGCTATGATAACCTAACAGGCATCTTTGGCCTTCCTGGACTTTCTGGCGTAGGCATTTCCTTTGGTGCCGACCGTATTTATGATGTGCTCAATCAGCTTGAACTTTATCCTGCTGAAACGCAAACAGGCGTAGACCTCCTCTTTATTAACTTTGGCGAAGCCGAAGCTGCCCACTGTCTGCGCTTGGCTCAAGCGGCGCGTCGTGCAGGCATAAAGACGGAAGTTTATCCTGATGCTGTGAAGATGAAGAAGCAGATGAGCTATGCCAACGCGCAAGCTGTGCCCTATGTAGCTCTTGTTGGCGAAAGCGAGATGCAGGAGGGAGTGATTGCACTTAAGAATATGCAGTCGGGCGAGCAACATAAGTTTACAATTGAGCAAGCTATTGCATATATTAAAGGAGAATAAATCTTTTTAAGAAATAACAGAAGAGGCAGAGTTACAAATGATTCTGCCTCTTCTGTTATTATATATATGGTAGATGCCGTCTTAATCTTTGCCTATAGCCTGTGCCCACTCCGTACGCTTAAAGTTTTCGTTGTGGTCGCCATAGATGCACGAAGATGCATTGCGAGTGTATGCAGCTTGGGGTACGAACATGGAGATGCCGCAACAAAGGGTTGTGTCGATAGTTGCGTAGTGGCTCTGGTCTGGACCTATCCAAAAGCGTGATGTGGCTTTGTAGCTCGTTACGGCTTTACTGATGGCTTCGCTTACTGCTTGAAAGTTTGCTTCTGAGCAGAGGTGCTTGATGCTGGCACGTAGGTCGTAGTAGTGAGGGCGATAGTAGTATCTGTAGATATAGCGATAGTAGCAGTCCACCTTTTCCATATTGGGGAAATTGGAGCCCCAATCAATATCCTTGAGTGCTTCCTTAACGACATTGGCTACGGCTTCGAGATGCTCTGTTTTGACAGAAGATATTACGAGTCCAAAGTCGTAGTAGATGTCGGTCATGGTAGTGACATCTTCGAAGTAGGTGTTGACAATGTTTTCGATGCTGTCGGAGAAGAGGCCCTTCTTAATCATATTTGTATAATAAGCCCCTTCAAAGGGAATTGGCATAGGGGAGGCTACGACAAAGTCTGTGGCATGGCGTAGGTCGTAGCAACTCTCTATGCATTGCATGAGGCAAGAGTCGAAAAAGATGTAGCGGAAGTGGATGCCTGCACTTTCGATGGCAGAGGCCATTTCGGGGATGTTCATCTGCGTGCCGAGTTGTCCGCTGGCGTTGAGATTGTAGTGCATGTTTCCATCAGGACCGACGTCTATGCCGAAACTCATCGGCGACATGGTATAATTGGTGTTGGAAGATGGAAGCCAACCATCGGAGTGCGACCAGCATACAAGGCCATATTCGTCGGCTGGGTAATAGGTCGCAATATGTTCTATGACGTCTTTGAACTGTTCGGGATTGGTGGAGTATGCATCTGTGTCCCACAGATGGACGAGTTGGGGTTGCTCGTTGGCTGTGAATTGGTAGAGGCGTGGGAGGTGTGCATTATCAATATAGACGAGGAGGCGATCGTCGTTGCTGACGTATTGTGCTCCATTGGCAATTTCGATGGAGTCATTACGCCATGCGGAGATTCCCAAATCGTTTTGCCCCACACAATAAATGAGCACCGTGCGAGAAGCGCGTTCTGTAGGGTTGGGCGAAGGAGGAGGGATAATCTCACTTTCGTCATCACCGTCTTTACAAGCTGAAAGAAGAATTGTGCAGAGTGTTAGTAGAATGATTGATTTCATAAGTGTTGTAGAGAGAGGGGAATTTAGTCTTCCTCCTCTAAAATGCAGTCTTCGAAGTGGAAGAGATTCTGAGATTGTTCTTTGTTAAAGCAGTAGTAAACGATGTCGGCTGAAGAGCAGACTTCGTCGTTGTAGCGTAGTTCGGCAGTGATGATGGCCATGTTGCGCTTCATTTCGACGAGGCGAGCACTGACTCTGAGCATAACGTCTTCTCCTGTGGGGACAGGTTTGTGATACTTCATGTTTAGACGCACGGTCTGAGCAGCACTTTGGAGCTTTCGAAAAACGAGCCAACCTGCAATCTCATCGAGCAAGGCGGCTTGAATGCCCCCATGGAGTGTCTTTATCCAACCTTGAAAATTATCATGTGCGTTCCAAAGAGCTACTACTTCTTCTCCATCTTCATAGGCTTCGAGCTTAAGTCCCCAAGGGTTGCTTGGAGCGCAGCCGAAGCAGTTGTAGCCTTCGTCGGTAAGATGGAGCCAGGGATTTTTTATCTTTTTCATGATGTGCTACTTTTGTAATGAATTTATTTTGATGCTGCAAAAATAGTAAGAAAATAGCTGAAATCGTGTTTGAAGTTTGTTAAAACACGGTTTTGTGGCAGTTTGAGGGGAAGAGATTTGTGAATGTGCAATATAATTTGTTATTTTGTTGCTGAGTAGGTGTAAGCCTTTATAAAAAATAAATAATGAAGAAGAAAAGTATCGTGATAGGGCTTGTGGCTTCTACGTTGATAGTAGCGTGTAAGCAGCAAACGGCTGAGCAGCCTGTCGAAGAGGTTGTGCAGGTTGTAACGAAAGAAAAGGTTGTGGTAAAAGAGCCTGTGGCTGAGAAGGAGGGCAAGCGAGAGTATAAGGTTCAACTGCGAGGAAGCGAATATGCGATTGTTGTTCAGCGAAAGCCGAATAAGGAAGCTCCCGTTGTGAAGGATATATTGGATACACCTTTTTATGACAATATGGTGCATGTGACGGTAATGAAAGATGGTGTGACATATTTTGATAAAGTTTTTCAAAAGGCGGATTTCGATAAATTGCTTTCTGAGGAAGACCGTCGGTATGGCACGCTCTCAGGGATGAGTCTGTACGAAGGTGAGGGAAGAGCGGATGAATTAGTGTTTCTAGCCCAAGTGTGTATGCCTGGTATGGATGGTGGTACGCATGCGAAAGTGCGACTTTCATTGCAATCACGTGCATTGACGTATGAATTGGACGACACTCCTGATTTAGACATTCTATCAAGCGGTCAGCTTGAAGAGGAAGGTGTGTAGTGCTGTTTTTTTCAAGAGAGGAAAATTAGTTTTCATTACTTGAAAATAAAATTATCTGTAGCCAAAAAATAAAAGACAAAAAGAGTGTTCCTAAGCATTGATGCTATAGGAACACTCTTTGTTTTTCTTTTGTGAATAAGTATGTACTTATTATTCAGCTACAGGAGCTTCTACGGGTGCAGCAGGAAGTTCTGCGGCGGGAGCTTCAGCAGTAGGAACGGTGGGAAGTGCCACTTGCATTTCTGTTACTACGCTATCAGCGTTCTTTGCTTCGGGAGTAGCATAAGCAGTGAGGATGCACAACACAACGAGTGTGATAGAAAGTCCCCATGTGATTTTTTCAACCAAGTCTGTAGTCTTGTGAACACCCATGATAGCGTTGCCTGCTGCCATGTTTGAAGTAAGACCGCCTCCCTTTGATTCTTGAATGAGCACGATGAGTGTCAAGAGAATCGCTACGATAACTGCGAAAATTACGAGTACTGAATACATTGTTTTATGATTTTGTTTTGTTATTGATTAGCTGTAGTTTGCGTAAGAAACGCAATTGGTCTGCAAAGTAACTACTTTTTTTCGGATAATTCAAATTTAACTTCGTAATAATTTCAATTGCCTTGTCGTAATTACCTTGTTTTGTATAAATTCGAGCTAAAATCTCGGTGAAATAATCTTCTCCGCCTTCTTCATCTTCCGTATTGGTGATGTTTGGCGTGTAAGTTGGTTCTTCTTGTAGCGTTACTCTTTGCTTGCCGTTTTCGATGTATGAATCAATGAGTTCATCTTGCTTTTCGGGCTCGGGTTCCATGTCGTCAAGCTCCAATAAGTAGGCTGCGTAGTCAGTTGTCGCATCTGCCACGGTGAGTGTGCGTTTGCCTCGGCTTGCATTCATGTCGGGTGCTGTTGAGAGGAAATTCTCTATGAGGTTGTTGGTGCGGTCGCCCGATGGGGTGGAGATGTTCAATCCTTGTGTAGCAGTAATGCTTGTTGCTTGATTTTTGGGAGTGGTTAGCTCATAGTGTGCTCCTTCTACCATGTTAAAAAGTGCCTTGCGGTTAGGCACGAACAGAGCCGTTCGTCTCAACTCTTCGCCAAAGCTAGGGTCGTGAAGCAAAAATAAGTTTTGCAGCATGAGAATTCTAGCTGTTTGATGGTAAGGATGTTGAGCCAAACGTTCGCGCAGTTTGTGGAGTGTGTCCTTGTTCAACTGCTCAGGGTGTTCTATTAAATATTGTAGATCCACGTTGTTATGATAGGATGGAGAGGATTACCAGTCGGCAACGGTAGCGTTGAAGATTTGGTCGGCTATGTCTTTACACATTTGTGTGACAAGTTCTTCCTGTACGGCTGCTAATTGTTGGTTAGCGTCATATTGCGTTGTTGCTGAGAATTGTTTTTCCCAGGCTTTGTTGTCGCGCTTGTTTTCGAAGCGGATGTTGACCGTCATTTTGAGCTGTACTTGCGAAGAGTAACCATCTGCCGCTACCGATTTGTTGAATTGTTCGTAGTTGGTGATTTCGCCAGCAAGTGTGAGGTCGCCCCCTTTTTTTACGAAGGTCAGACGTGTTTGGTTGGCATAGAGGTCCTGCAATGTGTTGTTGAAGATGGCTTGCATCGGAGCCCAACCGTAGGGAGCTCGATTGGCGATTTGCTCAATCTGTAGCGTCTTTATTACGTCGTAATTGATGGAAGTGCTGGTGAATTTATAGCTCACTCTGCAGGCTGCCAATAGTAGGCAAGCAATGAGTAGGAGCGAAGCGATGATATGTTTACTCCAAGCCATATTCTTTGATTTTTCTATAAAGTGTACGCTCTGAAATGCCCAGTCTTTGTGCTGCCAGTTTGCGTCGGTTGCAGGTTTCGTGTAATGTTTTTTTTATGAGTTCTTCGCTAAGTGTTGATAGGATGCCTGTATTGCTTTCGCTATCAACATCATCTTTGAGCTCTTCGGGTATGAATTCTTCGTAATCCGTTGCTTCAAAGATTTTTCCCTTTTCGCGGGTGCTTACTACGCTGTCTATCACTGCTGGATGGTAGCTCGGGGCAGGCAATGCAGAAGTGCCTTTGATGATGCGGTTGAGCTCGTCGACTTCCTTGCGTAGCTGGTAGAGCATAGCAATGATTGTAGTGTTGTCAAGCTGGAAAAGGTTAGATGATGACTTCTCTTCTGCCTTTGTTTCGATGGTCATAAGCTCCCCTTTGTGGCGCTCGGCAGGGATGTAGTTGAGTAGAATCTCGGGGGTGATGGTTCGTTCTTCAGCCGTAATGGTCATATTGGTCACGATGTTGCGGAGTTGTCGCACATTTCCTGGCCATGAGTAATTTACCAATTTATTTTCAGCTTCGGGGGTCAAACGTAGAGGGGGGATGCTGTAGCGCTCTTGCATTTCCATTGCAAAAAAGCGGAAAAGCATGATGATGTCGTCACCGCGGTGTCTTAGTGGCGGAATGCTAATGCTCACGCAGTTGAGGCGGTAGTAGAGGTCCTCGCGGAAGCGTCCATCGGCAATGGCTTTTTCCATATTGACATTGGTGGCGGCTACGATGCGCACATTCGTCTTGCGTACCTCGCTGGAGCCTACGGGGATGTATTCGCCCGTTTCGAGCACACGCAATAATCGCGCTTGGGTGGCAAGTGGAAGTTCGCCCACTTCGTCGAGAAAGAGTGTACCTCCGTTGGCCGATGCGAAATAACCTTCGCGTGCACCGACAGCACCTGTGTAGGCTCCTTCTACGTGTCCGAAAAGTTCGGAGTCGATAGTGCCTTCAGGGATGGCACCGCAGTTGATGGCGAAGTAGTTTTTCGACTTGCGCTTGCTGTTGTCGTGGATGATGCGAGGAAAGATTTCCTTGCCCACCCCGTTTTCACCAATGATGAGTACTGACAAATCCACGGGTGCAATCTTAAGCGCCGTGTCGAGCGCACGATTTAGCGCATCACAGTTGCCTATGATGTTGTAGCGTTGCTTGGTGCGTTGGATTTGTGTATCGGTCATAATGGTGAAAAAAATGAGTAGGACTACAAAATTACGGATTTTACTCGGAATAGGCGAAGATTTTATCGAAGAATAGCGAAAGCTTTTAATTTAAGTGGGGGATTCGGAAATAAGGCTTTGCAGATTCTCTGCTACATAGAGAACAATAAAAAAGTAGCAACTTTGTCAGCTTGTGGAGCAAAGTTGCTACTTATTGAAAAAGGAAAAAGGGAAATGAGAAAGTCCATTGGGATGGCTCCTTAAAACCTTAAGACCTTAAAACCTTAAGACCTTAAAACCTTAAGACCTTAAAACCTTAAGACCTCAAAACCTTAAGACCTCAAAACCTTATGACCTCAAAACCTTATAACCTCATTACCTAGTATGTATAGTCAGCGCGAGCAGCTTCGCCATTGTAGGTGAAGGTGCAGAGTTCTACGTGCCCATCTTTGTTGACAGAATAGTTAAAGTGGAGCGAGTAGTCTTGCATGCCCGATTCTTCGGGGTAGTCTATTTCAATGGATTTCACCAGGCGCTTTGTGGCTTCGCCCATGAGTCCTGCATAGTAGAGGTGTTCAAATCCGAAACAACCGATTTGTTTAGACATTAATTCTGGGAGTAGGCCGTTGGTGTTGAGCGTTTCAGAGGGGGTGAAGTGGTAGTAGGTGGGAGCGTCGTTGTTTTCGTAGTATGTGATGGTCTTTAAGTCGCCATTCTGATACTCTATGTCAGCGCGCGCTCTCGACACGTCGGCACCGAAGTTTACGTCCTTCACAATCTTGTCCCATGAGGTGATTCGTCCTTCATTGTAGACGAATCGATATTCATCCTTGTTTACGGTGAGGTAGGTGATACGATGGCTTTCGTCGAGCGTGATGCCCATGCTTAGATTGCCACTATTGCTGATGCCGACGGTTGATTCGCCATAAATCAATTGGCTGTTGTATTGGATATTGACGCTCGCGGGGTTGTAGAGCGAAGCCGAAGCGCTGACAAGGCGTGTGCCGCTATAGCCAAATTGCCAATCGTAGCAACCATTGATGTTTCCGCGGTGAGTGATGCTCTTAACGCGCACTTCGCTACTGCCTGGTAGCGAGGGTTGCAACAAAACGGGCGTAGGCTCATCGCTTGAACATGCAGCCATGAGGGCTGCTAAGCTTATTACAAGGAGGTTGAAATGTTTTTTCATAGCTTTGTTAAGTTCTGCTTATTAATATTAGGGGCAAAAGTAGTATATTTTTTTGGATAGCGACTCTTTTTTCTGTTAAAAATATTGAGTGGTTGGTTCTATTGGGCGTGTTCTTTAGTGTTTTCCCTGAAAAATAGTACTTTTGCAGTATGTATTTCGGAGTGTTATCAGTTAGTGAATAAATTAATGGTTATATGACAACTTTTCTTCTTATTCTTGCTGCGTTGTTAGGCCTGTTGGGCTTAATTGGAGCGGTACTTCCAATATTGCCAGGCACGGTGCTTTCGTATCTTGGCTTGTTGTGTGCGGCGTTGGTGGCAGAGAGCACGCTGAGCGCCTCCACACTTCTTGTTTGGGCAGCAGTAAGCGCCCTGGTTATCGTGTCCGATTATTTCCTTCCAGGTTATTTCAGTAAGCTGTGTGGTGGTACGAAGGCTGGTATTACAGGGGCTACCGTAGGGGCGATATTGGGCATATTTGTGCTCGGCTTCCTGGGCGTGGTGCTCGGTCCCTTTATTGGTGCTGTAGTTGGCGAGATGGTGAGTGGTAAGCTCCCTTTCCGCGAGGCACTCGTGGTAGGCTTTGGTGCTCTCATGTCGTTCTTTGTGGGCACAGGTATCAAGCTCGTAGTCGGCATTTGGATGTTCTACCTGATAGTGGTTGAAATCCTGGAAGTGCTCAAGGTGCTTTCTGTAGGCTGAGGCTTTTTGTTATTTACTTTGTAAGTCAGGCTTTGTTTTTTTGTTTCCTATCTTTATAGAATTTATCTTAAATGGAGACTATAGGTGGGGGTTCTCTGCGTTAATAGTGTTTCAATATAATTGCGAAATATTTTGACAAAACAGCAGCCATGTATCTTGTACAAAACTTGACATTCTGGGGTGTCTTAATTACAAAATAAGGGGTTAAACACATGTGCCTGTGGATAACTCTTCAAAATGCGATTTGGATTTCGTTCAATTCTGTTGTATCTTTGTAGTACAAACGGGGAGGCCGCCTGGCTTCCCCGTTTTTTTAGTCCTAAAAAGTGCAAAACTACCTCAAAAGTAGGAAAAATTACCTTTGAAGAAGGAAATTTTACTTCAAAGATCGTTTTTTGCACCTCCCACTTTGTTGTCTTTTTATCACTTTTCGCTCAAATTGTTGCCCTTCTCTTCTTCACGAAGTCAATTTTTTATAACGACAAAAAGATTTTTACTTTTTGAACATAACACCTTCAAAATAGAAATGTAAAAGTGTGAATTATTTTGACAAAATACAATGCATGCTAGTGAGGGCGTCAGGTTGTTTTTTTACTTATCACTTAATTTCAGCCTTTTCTGTTAGCTCTGTGGGAATTTGCTTGGTGGGGGTGATGCCGAGTGATTTTAGATTTTCGAGTCGGCGGATGATGTTTCCGGGGCCTTCGTGGAGTTGTCGGAGTGCACGGTTGTAGGATTGCTGGGCATTGTCGAGGCTTTTGCCTACGGATTGGAAGGTTTCGACGTAGGTGGTGAATTTGTCGTAGAGCTGTGCGCTTTGGATTACTACTGCTTCGAGGTTTTTGTGTTGTCGTTCGCTTTGCCAAAGGTTGTAGATAAGGCGTAGCGTGAGCATGAGGTTGGTGGGGTTGATGATGACGATGCCTTTGCGGAAGGCGTAGTCAGCCAGTTGCTTGTCGGTTTGGAGGGCAAGGATATAGCTGCCTTCGTTAGGCACGAACATGAGTACGTGGTCGAGAGCGTTGGGGATATGGCGCTCGTAGTGCTTTGCTGCCAGTTCGTCGACGTGGCGCTTAAGGCTGAGTGCATTTTCTTTGGCGGCAGCAGTGCGGGCTTCTTCGGTGTCGGCCTCGACGTATTGGGCGTAGGCAGTGAGCGATGTTTTGGAGTCAATGATTATGACTCTGTTGTCGGGGCAAAGAATTTCGACATCGGGGCGCAGGAGCTTTCCGTCAGTGCGTGAGGTGGTGTGCTGCGTGCGGTATTCGTGGTCTTTGCGTAGGCCTGAATTTTGCAGGATGTTTTCTAACAACTGTTCGCCCCAATCGCCTTGCACCTTTCCGCTTCCGCGGAGGGCGCGTGTGAGTGCTGCAGCTTCATTGCCAAGTGTTTGTGTTTGTAGGAGTAGCTGTTTGAGGTGGTGTTCTACCTCTGCTTTCTGAGTGGCTGCATGGGTGCGTGCGTCGAGCATATTGCGGTTGAGTCCTTCGAGCTGCTCGGCGAGTGGGCGCAGGTAGTGATTGAGTTGTGATTCGTTGGCGCTGCCCAGTCGTTGTTGGTGGTTGTGAAGAATGTCGGACGCCATGGCCTTGAAGTGGCTTTCGAGGTGTGTTTGTGCTTGTTGCGTCTGTTGCTGAATGCGTTGTAGTTCAGCTTGGTGGGCATTGTTGAGCTGCTGTATGGCGTTGCGGCTTTGTAAGTGTGATAGGAGATAGCCAATGATGAGGCTTATGAGCGAAGTAAATATGAGTAGTAAGGATGTTTGCATATTTTAGTATATTAATGGCGTTTTTATGAGAGGAGCAAAGGTAATATTATTTTATATTTTTCACCTACCTTTCCTCGTAAGAAAAATCTTTTATTGTTCAGCCAGCATCAAATCTCGCGGATTTTACCTATATTTGCATCGTAAAAAAATGAATGCATACATTCTATGGAAAATTACATAGTTTCAGCGCGAAAGTATCGCCCTGCGAGTTTTGAACAAGTCGTGGGGCAAGACTTCTTGACGCAAACATTAAGGAATGCTATCCGAACGGGCAAACTCGCACATGCTTTCTTGTTTTGCGGTCCGCGCGGTGTTGGAAAGACGACATGTGCACGTATTTTTGCCAAGACCATAAATTGCCTTTCGCCTACAGAAGGGATGGAGGCATGTGGTCAGTGTGAAAGTTGCAGGGCTTTCGATGAAGGGCGTTCGTTTACGATTCACGAACTGGATGCTGCCTCAAACAATGGCGTGGACGAAATACGCGCATTGATAGAGCAGGTGCAGGTGCCTCCTCAGATTGGTAGATATAAAGTGTTTATCATCGACGAGGTGCATATGCTCTCGCCATCGGCTTTTAATGCTTTTCTGAAGACATTGGAAGAGCCCCCAGCGCATGCCATATTTATCTTGGCTACGACTGAAAAACATAAGATTTTGCCAACTATTTTGAGCCGCTGTCAGACGTACGACTTTAAGCGTATGGAGGTGGCTGACATCGTGGCACATCTTCGTGGCGTAGCAAAGTCAGAGAATATTAATGCTGAGGAACAGGCACTGTCGGTGATTGCACAGAAAGCAGATGGCGGTATGCGCGATGCACTATCGATATTTGACCAAGTGGCAAGTTTTTCGGCCGGAAATATTACGTATGCTCAGACGATTGCTCACTTGAATGTGTTGGATAGTGAATACTTCTTTCGAGTAATAGACCAAGTAGTGGAGCAAAATATCTCGGGGTTGATGCTTACGCTTAATGATGTTTTGCAGCGCGGCTTTGATGCTCAGCATTTTATTGGTGGGCTGGCGGCTCATTTACGTTCGCTACTCGTGGCCAGCAATGAGCAGACTTTGATGCTTATAGAAGCTTCGGACGAGGAGCGCAGACGCTATGCTGAGCAAACCAAGCGTTTGAATGCAAAATTCCTTTATCGAGCAATAAAGCTTTGCAACGATTGCGACTTAAACTATCGTATGAGTAGCAACAAGCGTTTGCTCGTGGAGATAACATTGATAGAGGTGGCGCAGGCTTTAAGTGATGCTGATGCTGCGACTACGAAGGCGAAGACGGCATTACGTCCAATTTTTAAGCGACCAGCTCCATCGCAACCAACTACAACTCCTGCCGTAAAGCAAGTGGCAGCAGCTGTTCCTCAGCAGCGAGTTGTTCAAGCTCCAACTCAGTTGGCGGTTAAACCTGCAGAGAGCAGAGTGGCGGTAGCTTCAACAATGCCGAAGACTTTTTCGTTGAAGCGAACACTGACCCCGAATACGTCGGAGCAAGTGGTTGCTCCTGCTCAAACTCAGAGTGTGCAGTCGGCTTCCGTAGAAAGTGGGGTTGCTGAAAGCTTTACTAAAGATGTGTTGGGGTACCATTGGCGCTGCTTCCTCAACACATTGCCCAAGGAACAGACTGCAACGGCGGCTCGACTGAAGAATGTACTTCCTGAAGTGGGTGAAGAACATGCTATCGTCTTAAATTTCGACGGGGAGTTTGTGGCGCAATGTTTCGAATCTATACGCCAGGATTCGCTGGATTATTTGAAACAGAAATTGAAAAACACAAAGTTGCGCTTCGTTACGAATATTATTGAGCTAAAGCACAGTCCTGTGGCATTGTCGCAGCGTGAGCAATGGAAATTGATGCTTAGTAAGAACCCCTTGGCAGCAGAACTTTGTGAAATATTTAAATTAGAATTGATGTAAAATTTTTATAAAAAAACAAATAGCACTATGAACAAATACATTACAGTGGCTTATAGCCTTTATACAGACAACGCTGAAGGCGTACACGAACTTGTTGAACAGGCTCCCGTTGAGCATCCTTTCCAGTTTATTACCGGACTTGATGTGGCGCTTGCTGCGTTCGAAGACAAGTTGAAGGACCTTGCGCCTGGCGATGAGTTTGACTTTACTTTGAGTGTTGATGAGGCTTATGGTCCGTACGAGCAGGAGCATGTCATCACACTGCCTAAGTCAACCTTTATGCTCAATGGTCGTTTCCAGAAGGATATAATCTTCGAGGGTGCCATGATTCCTTTGGTGAATTCGGACGGCAATCGTTTCCAGGGCTTGGTGCTCGAGGTAAAGGACGAGGAGGTTGTTATCGACCTTAATCATCCCCTTGCTGGTAAGGAACTTCACTTTAAGGGCAGTGTCGTTACTTCGCGCGAAGCTACGCAGGACGAAATCACATCGCTCATCAAGATGATGTCGGGCGAAGGCGGTTGTGGCTGTGGTGGCGATTGTGGCGATGGCTGCGATTGCGAAGGCGGTTGTGGCGAACATGGCCACGGTTGCGGTTGTCATTGATGTTAATAACGGTTAGAGAGTAGATGAGTAGACAAGTAGACGAGTAGACAAGATGGTTAGATTCGAACGCTTGCTTAACGCTGCATAGCAGCTGTACTCTGTACTCTCACTTAGTAAACAAGTTAACAAGTAGACGAGTAGACAAGATGGTTAGATTCGAACGCTTGCTTAACGCTGCATAGCAGCTGTACTCTGTAAGTTGTACTCTGTACTCTGTAAGTTGTACTTTGTACTCTAATCTAACCTCAAAACCTCACAACCTCATGAATACATTCGGAAACCTATTTCGACTGACAACCTTTGGCGAGAGCCATGGTGCAGCTGTGGGTGGAGTGATAGACGGAGTGCCGCCTGGCATTGAGATGGATATGGATTTCATCCAGGCTGAGCTTAATCGTCGTCGCCCAGGACAGAGTGCGCTCACTACGCCTCGCAAGGAAACTGACAGGGTTGAAATCCTCTCAGGAGTGTTTGAAGGGGTTACGACTGGGTGCCCCATCGGTTTCGTTGTGCGCAATGAAAATCAGCACTCTTCCGACTACGAAAATTTGCGCAATCTTTATCGCCCTTCGCATGCTGATTATACGTATCAGCAGAAGTATGGTGTGCGCGACCATCGTGGGGGCGGACGCTCTTCAGCTCGTGAGACGATTGCGCGTGTCGTAGGCGGAGCTGTGGCAAAGTTGGTATTGAAAAAGTATGGTGTGCGTATCACAGCCTATACTTCGCAGGTGGGTAACATTGCGCTTTCAAAACCCTATACGGCTTACGACTTTGCAGAGATTGAGAAGAATCCTGTTCGCTGTCCTGACCCTCAGGTGGCAGTGCAGATGGCTGAACTGATTTCGGAGGTTAAAGCAAGTGGCGATACGATTGGCGGTATTATTACGGGGGTCATTGAGGGACTTCCTGTTGGGCTTGGCGAACCTTGTTTTGGTAAGTTTCATGCGCAGCTGGGAGCGGCGATGCTTTCTATTAATGCTGTCAAGGGGTTTGAATACGGTGCAGGTTTTGCAGGCGTCGAGCAGCGTGGTAGTGAGCAAAACGACGTGTTCTTCACCGATGAGGATGGCAATATGCGTACGCATACAAATAACAGTGGCGGCGTGCAAGGCGGTATTACCAATGGCGAGGATGTATATTTCCGCGTAGCTTTCAAGCCAGTTGCTACGTTGTTGCGTGAGCAACAAACGGTTAACGAGCAGGGCGAGAGCGTTGCGGTAAAAGCGCGTGGCAGGCACGATGCTTGTGTGCTTCCGAGGGCCGTTCCCATTGTTGAAGCCATGACGGCCATGGTAGTTCTCGATGCTCTTATGCTTAATAGCATACTTAAGTGTTAAATATTAAGCTTTGTTATTAAATTTTATCAAAATAATTTGCAGGCAATTGCTATAATGACTTACCTTTGTAGCGTTGTCGGGAGACAATATAATTACTCTATTTTTTTAATAGTTTAGTTAAGTCTAGTTTAGTTTTTGTGTTGGTTAACGGTAGCTCACTTGTAGCTACCGTTAATTTTTTTTGTTGTATATTGCGCAATATAGAGGAACATAGTGTTAATTATTGGAGTGCTCTGTTTTTGTCTCCGCAAAAATGTGTAAATTTGCAAGATGAATTAATAGAAATTTGCCATAATTATTAATGGTTATTTAAAATCCTTGAGATTTATGTCGCTTAGATTTAAAGTTGTAGAGGAGGCTTTCATGAAGCGTCCGCTCGAAATACCTGTTCCCGAGAAGCGCCCGTCGGAGTATTTTGCTAAGAATGTGTTCAATCAGAAGAAGATGTGGAAGTATCTTCCGGCTGACGTGTACCAGAAGCTCCGTGAGGTGATAGAAAAGGGCACAACGCTCGATATGGACACTGCCGACGAAATTGCTAAAGGCATGAAGCGCTGGGCTATGGAGATGGGAGCTACGCATATCACGCACTGGTTTCAGCCCCTCACAGAAGGCACGGCCGAGAAGCACGATGCTTTCGTGGAGCACGACGGTAAGGGTGGTATGATTGAGAATTTCTCGGGCAAGCTGCTTGTTCAGCAGGAGCCTGATGCGTCGTCGTTCCCTAATGGTGGCATTCGCTCTACGTTCGAGGCACGCGGCTACTCTGCGTGGGACCCCGCTTCGCCCGTATTCATCGTGGGCGATACGCTGATGATTCCTACCGTCTTTATCTCCTACACAGGCGAGGCGCTCGACTATAAGGCACCGCTGAAGAAGTCGCTCGCGGCGATTGACAAAGCCGCTACGGGCGTAGCTCAGTATTTCAACCCCGAGGTGCAGAGCGTATCGACCAACCTCGGCTGGGAGCAGGAGTATTTCCTCGTCGACGAGGGACTCTATGCCGCTCGCCCCGACCTCTTGCTCACAGGGCGCACGCTGATGGGGCATGAAAGCTCGAAGAATCAGCAGATGGACGACCATTATTTTGGTGCCATCCCCGAGCGTGTAACGGAGTTTATGAAGGACCTCGAAATCCAGGCTTTGGAACTGGGTATTCCTTGTAAGACACGCCATAATGAAGTGGCTCCCAATCAGTTTGAACTTGCTCCCATCTTCGAGGAGTGCAACCTTGCCATCGACCACAATATGCTCCTCATGTCGCTCATGCGCAAGGTGGCTCGTAAGCATGGCTTTCGCTGTCTGCTCCACGAAAAGCCCTTTGCGGGCATCAACGGTAGCGGCAAGCACAACAACTGGTCGCTTACTACCAGCAACGGAATCCTGCTCCATGCGCCTGGCAAGACGCCCGAGGACAACCTTCGTTTCATCACCTTCGTTGTTGAAACATTGATGGGCGTTTATCGCCACAATGGGGTGTTGAAGGCTTCGATTATGAGTGCAACGAATGCACATCGTCTTGGAGCGCACGAAGCTCCGCCAGCTATTATCTCCAGCTTCTTAGGTTCGCAAATCACGGAATTTTTAAAGAAGATTGAGGAATCTACGAACGATGAGTTGTTCGTAATGGAGGGCAAGCACGGTCTTCGCCTCGATGTGCCTCAGATTCCGGAGTTGATGGTGGATAACACCGACCGCAACCGCACATCGCCCTTTGCTTTCACCGGTAACCGTTTTGAATTCCGCGCGACGGGTGCCAGCGCTAATCCTGCCAGCACGCTCATTGCGCTGAATGGTGCGGTGGCTGAGGCTTTGACGGATTTTAAGCGTCGTGTTGACGAACGCTTGGCAAAGGGTGAGGCAAAAATCAGCGCTATTCTTGAAGTGTTGCGCGAGGACATCAAAACTTGTCGCCCCATTCGTTTCGATGGGAATGGCTATTCAGAAGAATGGCGTAAGGAGGCAGAACAAAGAGGTCTTGACTGCGAAACATCTACACCACTCGTTTACGACCGCTACCTCGATGAAGCTACTATCAAAATGTTTGAATCTACAAACATCATGAAGCGGGCAGAACTCGAGGCGCGCAATGAGATTAAGTGGGAAACCTACTTTAAGAAGGTGCAAATCGAATCCCGCGTGTTGGGCGACATCTGCATGAACCATATCATCCCCGTCGTTACGAAGTACCAGAGCGTGCTGGTCGACAATATCCTGAAAATTCAAAGCTGCTTCCCTGCCGAGAAGGCAGCGCAGCTCACAGCCTACAACGTGGGGCTGGTTGAAAAAATCAACGCTCACGCTCACCTTATCGTAACGAAGGTGAACGAAATGATTGAGACACGCAAACGCATCAATCGTATTGCAGACATTCGCGAACGCGCTATTGCTTATCATGATTGCGTTGCGCCCTTCATCGATGGTCCCGAAAGCATCCGCACACATATTGATGAACTAGAACTCATCGTTGAGGACGAAATGTGGACGTTGCCAAAGTATCGCGAACTGCTGTTCGTAAGATAACCGACGGATTTTTTTGAATATTAAAGTTAAAAAACAATTGATACGTATGAAGAAACTTCTTCTCCTCGTATGCTCGCTATTTATAGGCTGGAATTCAGCCTCCGCACAGCAAGCATCGGGTTTAAACCTTAAGGACATTACTAATGGCGTTTACTCTCCTCAATATATATACGGAGTAATGCCTGGTTTGGATGGTGAAACTTACACGCAGCTTTCGCCCGACCGCAAACGCATCATTCGCCGTTCGTTCAAGACAGGCGAGGAAGTAGGGGTTGTGTTTGATGCCGACGCAGCACGCGGTCCGGTGAAACTTTCGGGTATTGATGGTTACACCATGTCGCCCAACGAAAAGCGCATCCTCTTGCGTACGCAAACAAAGGGTATCTATCGCCACTCTTACACAGCAGTGCACTATATTTATGATGTCAAGACAGGAACCTTCGAACCCCTCTCAGAGGGTGGTCCTCAGCAAGTGCCTCTCTTCTCGCCCGACGGCAACCTTATCGCCTTTGTACGCGACAACAATCTTTTCCTCGTAAAACTTCTTTTCGGCAATGCCGAAAGCCAAATTACGAAGGATGGAAAGTTCAACTATGTGCTCAATGGTATTCCTGATTGGGTGAACGAAGAAGAATTTTCGACGAGTCGCTCGTTCGACTTCTCTGCAGATAGCAAGATGCTCGCGTGGGTGCGCTACGATGAATCTCAGGTGCCTATTTATTCTATGACGATGTATCAGGGAATGGCTCCTGCCATGTCGGCAAACGAAGATTATCCCGGCGCTTATGCTTACAAGTATCCCGTTGCGGGTGCAAAAAATGCCGACGTAAAGGTGTTGACCTTTGACATTGCGAGCCGTGCAACGCGCGAGATGGACGTGCCCCTCGATGCTGATGGCTATATTCCTCGCATTAAGTTTACGAGCGACCCTCAGAAACTTGCTATCGTGACCCTTAATCGCCACCAGAGCATTATGCGCATTTATATGGGCAATCCTCGCTCTACAGTGTGCCAGCTTGCTGTTGAGGAAGCCAATGCTGAAGGCAAGTATGTCAAGGAAGATGCTTACGCAGCGCTTACTTTCTACGAAGGAGGTTTCGCTATGGTTTCAGACCGTACAGACTTCCGTCACATCTATCTCTACAATCTTAATGGTCAGCTGAAGCGTCAGGTAACAAATGGCAACTTCGACGTTTGCAACTTCTACGGATATGACGTGAAGACAGGTAATTGCTATTATGCTTCGCACGAAGAAAGCCCCCTGCGCAAGGCCATTTATGTAACCGACAAGAAGGGCAATACGAAGAAACTCTCTACAAAGGTCGGTACCAACGAAGCAACTTTCTCTAAGACGTTCGATTACTTCATGAACGTATATTCTGCCATCAATCAGCCGCCTGTAACTACGCTTTGCGACGCGAAGGGAAAAACGCTCACTACGCTCATTGACAACCAGGATTTGAAGCAGAAGGCCGATCAACTCTTTGCGCAGAAGGAACTCTTTAGTTTCACAACAGCCGATGGCGTTCAGCTCAATGGCTGGATGGTGAAGCCTCGCAATTTCGATGCTACAAAGAAGTATCCCGTCATTATGTATCAGTATTCTGGTCCTGGTTCGCAGGAAGTAAAGGATGCCTGGGGACTTGGAATGTATGGCGGAGCGGCTTACGAAAGTTATATGGCTGAGCAAGGTTTTATCTTTGTTTGTGTTGATGGTCGCGGTACAGGCGGACGTGGTTCGCAGTTCGAAAAGTGTACTTACCTCCGCCTTGGCGAACTCGAATCGCACGACCAGGTTGAAACAGCCATCTATCTCGGAACATTGCCTTATGTGGACAAAGACAACATTGCCATTTGGGGTTGGAGCTTCGGTGGTTTCAATACGTTGATGGCAATGAGCGAAGGTCGCCCCGTGTTCAAGGCAGGCGTTGCTGTTGCGGCTCCTTCTAACTGGAAGTATTACGACACTGTTTATACAGAGCGCTATATGCGTACGCCTCAAGAAAATGGTGATGGTTATGCCATCAACCCCATCCAGCGTGCCAAGAATCTTCATGGCAACTTGCTTCTTATTCACGGCACAGCCGATGACAACGTACACTATCGCAACTGCACAGAAGTTGCAGAGGCTTACGTTCAGGCCGACAAGCAGTACGACATGCAAATCTATACGAACCGCAATCACAGCATCTATGGTGGCAATACGCGCTACCACCTCTTTACGCGCATGTCAAACTTCTTTATCGAACATCTTCAGGCAAAGTAAAAAAAGATTTTGATAGAGCATATGTCATGGAAGATTTGATTGAGCATCTGTCAATTCCCAAATAAAAAGACTCGGACATTATCCCTTCAGATAGCGTCCGAGTCTTTTTTTGACTTGTAGGTCGATTCTCAGGTGTTGCTCTCGTTTGCAAATGGAAAGAGCAAGTTATCCCAATTTTACCTGCTTTGTGAAAAAATTGGGGTAGGTTACGTTATGGAGAAATTTTCTCTATTGTTTTTATTTTAGTCGCCGTAAAGAATCCTTTGCATATTCAATCTCTTTCTTCCATCCTTCAATGCGGCGAGCATGCGTCGCAGCTGCATCAATCTTGTTTTTACGATATCCAGCTTTTGAGGAAGGGGTGGAGGCGCTCTTTATTAATTTAGCGTAACGTTCATTGTCCCGCTTCTTGTCCTGCTTTTCTCGGTCAATTCTAGCACGCAAATCAATAATCTTTTTCTTGTAATATTCTTTGCTCATAATAGTAACAATTAAACTGTTAACAAGTACCTACATTATATTTTAACTTAAGTTTAAGGTGTTCTAATAACTTTGCGAAGTCAGAGGGTTTGCCATTAACCATAGTGGGCCAGTTTCCACAAAGCACCACCTTTTTATCCGCCAACTGAATTGTAGGCACATCGGGTGAACTTCCAAAGAATTCAACTTTACCTCTTTCTTTTAACCTAGTCAAATACTCTTCGTAATCCAAGAACACAGAGTCCATACTTCGTTTGAATGCAAACGCCTCCTTCAATTGTTCGTGAGTAGTTCCAGGATGTTCGGAAAGATAATACGCAACTACATTATTCACAAACTCCTTTTTCTTGGTATAGACCTTTCCATTAAATTGGTAAGAAGATGTGTCTCGATTAAATTTCGTCTCCTTCTTGATAGGACCGTCAAATGCCTTAAGATTGGTGACAGCAGACATTTCCAATACAGAAGAGACAATTTCGCCCAGTTGTTCGTCATTATCAATAATCTGAGCAATTTTGTTAAACAGCGATGAGATACTGAATGCACGGTTTGCAAGATATGTTTCCTTCTGACACATACGGTACACCACCTTCTCCCAATCTTCATCAAATTCTTCTATGGAATTCAGCGTATCAAGTTCTGCCTCTGTAAGTGTTCTCAACTTAAGTTTCGATGCTATTTTCTCATTCCATGACTTAAAGTCAGGAGCCTCTGTCAACTGATTGTAAATATAAGGGTAAGCAATCTGCATACACACCAAAGAGTAGTTGAGCACTTTCAAATGCTGTTCTTGAATAGTTTCTCCTTCCGCTGTATGCTGCATCTCGTTGATGATGGAGATTAAAGCTAAAGTATTAGTTAGGCGCTTCAATGAGCGAGGATTGCTTCCTACAGAAAGGCGTGTGATTTCAGACAAGTCTTCTGCTAATGCAGGATTGTTTAGTTCACTTTCAGTAAAGAACTCTATTTTACGGAGTGCATCTACGAGGAATGTATCTACATTATATGAAGCCACAGGCATTGAGAAGGGCAACTGAATAATCTTGTCAAAGAAAGAGCGGAACTCTCTCTCGTTAGCATCTGTCAGTTCTCCAAATTTGGGTTTCAACCCCTTTATGACAACATCATAGTCAATTGCCAAAATAAAAACGCACTTTTCCAGGTCGAAGATGTTCTTTAACAATTCAAGAATCTCAACAGCCACAGGAGGGTCTATTCTGTCAAGGTCATCGATATAGAATGTGAAACCTTGCTTTGTGGTGTCTTTGGCAAGTGCATCTGTTATCAACTTTGAGATTTCGTCCTTTAACTGCATGATATCCGAAGTTGCAGACTGCTCGCTTCCTCCAAAAACTTCACCAACAATTTCACCATCAATACCAACGACCCCAGCTGCAACTTTTGTACCAGCTACCGCCATTTTCTTAAACAATCCTCCAATCTTCTTTTTACTCTCTTCCCACTTTTGAACATTGGGATTAAGCGCACCTATTTGCGAAATGATCCCTTCAAGAATTGAAATGATGGCCTGCGAGGGAGTCTTCATCAAAGAATATTGCCACGTATTGATCCATACGGGGAAATAGGGGGCATTGTCTATTTCACAAAGATTATATCTAAGCAAATTCATCAACGAAGTCTTACCACTTCCCCATTCACCTTGCAGCGCTATTGTGATGGGAGTATCTGTTAAGCGTACATACTTAATCAAAGCGTCTTGATAGATTTGAATACCGAAAAGGTCCTCTTGAGTATGTTTGCGTGGGACGTCGATAATACTTGATTTCATAGTCCTATTTTTACTTCAAATAACTTTTAATCTATTCTGACTCAATAAATCAGAGTTGTTACACACGAGATTATTTGACTTCAACCCAACTTTTAGAACATCTCATGCCCAAAGAAGGTTATGCCAAGGTCGATGCCTAAGTAAGTCTTGCATACAAACTGCAGTAAAGTTAAAATTGCAGCTAATAATAAGAGTCCAAGGGCAATTTTATTTCCCAACGACATTGAGTTATTTTTCTTAGCCATAATTATTAAATGTTATTTCCAATCTCCCTTCTTACACTTATTCTTCTCGCATTCAGCATTGAATGCAGCGAGCGTTTTTTCATCAGTACTACCAGAGGTATAGTAACGATGACCATCGCCTTCGGTATAACAAATTTGGCAATAGAGTCCAAATACGGAGTCAAACTCTTTCTCCAGTGACTTGATTTTCTTATTGCCCGAAATTGATATATCGCCGCCAGAATCAGCACGACGCACCGAAGCCAAAGTCTTATCACCGGGGATTGCAGTTATTGACTCGCCTTTCTTTACTTGCTCACGAGCATAACTATAGAATATACCAAAACGTAAATAAGGGAACTTTTTGTTAAATTCCTTGCGTAAAGTATCAATCTTTTTATTCCCTGTCACAGAAATCTCAGTTGTAGAAGTTGTTGACTTACTTGCAGTCGTTGTTTTCTTTGCTGCTGTTGTTTTTGTTGCAGTAGTTTTAGCCGCAGGTTTTGCTGCGGTTGTTTTCTTCGCTGTAGTCTTCTTAGTTGCAGCGGTCTTTGTTGTTGTTTTCTTTACGACCATAATTACTTAATTAAATGAGTTTTAGTTTCAATTATCACTGCATAATTATTCTCCATCCTTTTGCTGAATGAATTCCCTGCCATCCTTATTGATGTAGCGAGTAATTCCCTTTTCTCCTCGATATCCAACGAGGCACAAATCATTTACAAACTCATCTGCCATCCAATCGTAACGAGGATGTATTAGCACCTTACCTTCAGCATCAACAAGTCCGTACTTGCCGTTTAATACTACTGTATATGTTAGCACATTCCCATTATCTAAATAAACCTGGTCATATTTCTTTGCCAACTCTTTATACACCGTATAATCTTCAATAGGATTACCCGCAAGATCAAGGAATCCCCATTTTTCATGTAGTTCAGCCGTCAAAATGGTTTCATGATTACCAATTGTGTCATAAATTATGGGGACAACCACCCTTCCAGTGCGGTCAATACATCCCATTTTTCCTGCTAATTTCACACAAGCAAGTCCATTTGTACCATAGTTATCTACAGAATCATATATACAAGGGATAACTAAATTACCTTCCTTGTCAATAAACCCCTCTTTTTTATTTTTCTGGACTGGTGCCATTCCATTCTTAAAATGCCATGCTTTCCTATATTCACAAGGGATTACTCTGTTTCCTCTTTTATCTACAAAGCCCCATTTCTTATTAACCTTAACAGCTGCCAAGCCTTCAGAGAATGTTCTAACTTCCTGGTATTTACAGGGAATAACTATGGTGTTTGTTTTGTCTATAAAACCCCATTTTTGCTTTACTTTTACGGCAGCAAGACCTTCCGAGAAGTAGCCTACGTCAGAGTACATCAATGAAATAACCTCCTCACCTTTGGTGTTAATGAATCCCCAGTTCTTGTTACGAACTGCAGCAAGTCCTTCTTGGAATAACTCTGCATGAGAGTATTTAAGAGGGGTAACATAATCACCGTTCTCGTTAATATAACCACATTGACATCTCCATTCATTATCCTTGCGCACAGGAACTAATCCATTACTGAAATTATGGTTATAATATAGTCCGACTCCCTCCCAAATAAGGTGGTGAATGCAGGGAATAATCTGTTCCCCTTTCTTATTGATAAAACCAAAGTATGTACCATCATCTTCTTGTACAAATGCACGTCCTTCATAAAAATGATGCACTGTTTTATACTGACAGGGGACAACCACTCGCCCTTCTTTATTTATGAATCCCCAACCAGATTCAGACAACTCAACAGGAGCCAACCCATCTTTAAATTCATCAGCTCTGTCATATTGAAATGGAATTATGACCTTACCCTTCGTATTAACAAATCCCCACCTATCATTTAATTCAACAGCAGCAAGTCCTTCATTAAACCAACAACAATCGTAAATAAAAGGCGACTTGTACCAGATGTTTGTCTGATATTCTTTTCCCTCATTACTATTCCATTTCAGTTTACACTTTCTACCATTGTATGTTACATAGCACAGAATTTTATTACCCGTATCAATTATCTCATCCCCAACTTTTATCACAATATCAGCATAGTGAAGCTGTAAATTCTTAGGATCAAACATAGATGTATTAACCTTTGCAGAGAAGACACTCCGACACTTACAGCGCTTAATTGCAGGAGTATCCTTTGTTGGAAGTTTCTTCACGACTTGTCCTAAGTCTACCATGGAAAAATCAACTTCTTGGTAAACTATAGCATCTTCCTCTATTTCTATTTTATCGAGAAAACTTAATCCTCCAAAAGTTTCGTATCTACCCCAATCACTATCACGCTCAAAGGAAATATACCACCCATGAAACTTTATTGTTTTCCAAGCCATAAATCACAAATTTTGTATAACATCAATACTATACAGTGCATGACAAACTACCTAATACCCACACTTTTTCTCCTTAAGTGACGAGTCATAAGCAACTTCCTCACCAACCCCAAAGTGTTTGTTGAGCATATCTGCCAATGTCTTTGCCATCGCAATTCTTCTCATATCCCATAGGCAAGCACTCCATGCAATGCGGCAGATAATATTATTTTGAGCGCCACGACCTTCTTTATATTTGCGGGCAAATAGATTAGGAGATGTCGCAGAATGATAGCGCTGATGGTCGGAATCAAGTCCGAACTCTTCTAAAAGTTTTACTTTAATCTCTTGATAGAATTCACGGTACGCATCGATATCTTTTACCACGAGTCCTCCCTCATTGAAAGTTTCAACACCCTTTGCACCACCTGCAGAGAAATGGAAATGGGTGGGGTATGCTGGTTCTAAAGCACCACTTGCCGCCAAAATTGTGCACGTCCAAGCCCCCTCCTTAGTTGTTAATTGCTCAAGGTCGCTCATATACTCTTCCAAATTCTCTTCATGAGTAGAGCGGTCTGAGAAAATGTAATAAGATTTATAGGGGCGCATCTCCCCACACTCTCTACTGATATAATTAAATCCACCTATCAAAGCGAGATAATAGGAAAAATTACCCATCGCAGCGTCAATAAAACTTGTGGGAGATACAATGGTTATCTTTGAACCTCTGTCTATGCAACATCCATAAGAGCGATTCTTCAAGAAATGTTCCACAGCCAATTTATCTTGCGGATGTTCCTCAATCGTTTGAGTGACGGCAAGATTAATGAGACGGAATACACCAGAACTTTCTACCGCATCAAATATGTCATCCACCTTCATCCCTAAGCGGGCTTGCACATCACAAATTGATATATGTTGAGGCACAATTTGAAAACCTGTAGGACGATCCAACTTTCGTTCAAATGCCTTTTTCAGTTTCTCTATATTCTGATTCACAACCTCCTTATTAAGTTCTGCCTCCATCGCCTCAGAGAAACCCGAACCGATCAAACCTGCGGGCACTGCAAATAATGCAATCCCCAATATACCTATTATGCAAGCAATGATTCTGCCTACACCCGTAATTGGTGGAGTATCTGCAAAACCACCTGGGTCGCCAATGTATTGCGCAAATGCCCACACCACGGACTTCATCCCGTTGTCATACACCTCGGGTTGTGCTGCATGCTCAGAGAAGTACAACACAAACGAGAGCATCAATGTCACCACCACTAGGAACTGTAAGGAGATGCACATTTCCTTTGACTTTGAAAGTATCGCTTGTTGCAATAACTTAAATGAACGCATGTAGCGGAACACACGTAACAAGCGCAACACGCGCAACGATTTCAACACGGCATAAGGAAGGGGGAAGAACAATGCCACATAGAAGGAGTAAGTAGAAACCACATCTATCAATCCATAGAAGGTACAGCAATACTTTACCCTTCCCCAGAAACCTTTAAATCTTGCGTTTAACTCGTCGGCAGTCCAAATACGTAACGTCACCTCTATTGTAAACGCAATGACTGTTACTATATCTACAATATGCAACACCACTTCACAAGTTGGCGACACATTAAATGTAGAGACGAACACAGCAAGTGTGCTCAAAATAATCAATCCAATGATGACGTAGTCTAAAATGTTCCCCCACTGTTCCGTGCCAAAATCATTATCAAAGACACGGGCAAGTTTCTTCTTAAATTCAGCAATCTTGCTCATAAGTAAATATAGGTTTAACTGAGTTTTTCTGTTTCTAAGGTATATTCTACCCATGCACGAACAAAAGCATAGGCTTTCCTAAGATGTAGGACATTGGTATATTCATCTGATTTGTGGGCATTGTAATATCCACAACTAATGTTACAGCAAGGTACGCTCAACCCACGCATTTTTAGTTCTACAACATCCGTCTTCCCTCCATCTACACATTCATATTCATACTGTTGTAATAAATGAGCAGGCGGAAAACTTGCGTCACACAGTTTAACATCACCTTTGCCATTGATTACAACTTCCGAGCACCCCTTTCTGTCAACAGCCAATACATAAAGCGTGTTTTCAAAGTGCTTAAGTGAGCAGGCTTTAGAACCCCGACATCCGGCCAAATCCCCCTTTTTCTCTTCTTCGACAAAAAGCGCTACCTTCAGCACAGGCAACTCGTGCAGTAGATTTATAATAATCCATAGTCCATTCTTATCGTCAGCTCCTATCCCTGTCATATTTCCTAACTCGTCTTCCCCGAAAATACCACTTCCTTCTTCTACTATTCTAAAGGGAGACTTTTCATGTACTTCGTCTAAATGAGCGGTTACACAGGGAAACTTTTGCGCCACTCCCTTTGTAAGAAAGAGGTTGCCAATTTTGTCCTCTTCAATCTTCAAATGCAAATCAGCCACTTGTTGGAGGAAGAACGCTTTTATTTCCCCCTCACGTCCAGACTTACTATTAATGTTGTATAGTACTTTTAGTAATTCCATACTTTGTTATCTTAAATCTTATATTGTTGTATCACTATGTATTTTTAGAACTGTGGATTCCAAATCTTAAGGGGAGATTTCTGACTTCAAACGCGATTACTTGCTGCACCGCCCTTACCATCTCCTGTAGTTCCATCCCCACATTTTTCGCATCTCCCGTTTGCCCCTTATATAAGGGCACGTGTACAAAAAGAGCTTTCATTGGCGTAGTTAAATTGCATAAACGAAGCGCCTCATAATACAAGCGATTGCACACATACAATCCACAAGAATTTGAAACCTCCACAGGTATTCCTTGCTCTTCTATTGCCGCACGGAGTTTCTTTATGGGCACATTGTAAATAGTGCCGCACTCTCATCTGGATATATAGGTTCTTCATCAGGTACCCATCCGTCATTATCACCCTTCTTTGAATCCATTAAGTTAATTGCAATGCGCTCCAACCTTATTTTATTACTCAGCGCAGCTTGTCCTAACATCAGAATGAGGTCGGGCTTCACCTCATCAACTGCCGTTCTCAACTCTGCAACCACACGCTGAAAACTCACAGGCATGATTTTTAAGAAGAACTCACCCCCTATAACACCTTGGGCAACCACTTGTTGTGCGGTTGCCCAAGATGAATTTTCAATATATGTCCCAAAAGGTTCAAATCCTGTGACTAGAACTTTAAGCATTTAATCTACACTGTATTTTGTTCGATAATATATAGTTTTGGGTACAACCGCTTCAACCTCAACCCATATATAATTCGTATATCTCATGCGCTCATTCTCAAATCCTAAATAAATAGTTTTGGCGCCTTTAGTGGGAATTCTTCCATTGCAGGACTGGGTACCGATAGTGGAATAATCCACATCATAATTGAGTTTTGACGCGGGTTTAGTGCCATCTTGGAATTGTTTTGCTTGAGTCTGATTGCGAAAAACATACATGTTGCAATAGGCATCTTCCTCACGAATCGGTCGGTTGTCGTCTAACAACGTATTGAGAAGTCCGTTGCTCGAATGCTTTTCATATAGAGGTAACCCTAAGAACTTAATTCGTTTGTAACTGCGAGTAAGATTGTCATGAAACTGCCCATCCTCTGCTCTATTACGCTCACTTGTATCAATTCGTAATGAGTAAAGTATGTCAGTAGCGCCGGTTGGAACTTGCACAGCTATAAGTCCTTTGGCGTTCCCCGAGAATGCGGCCTTCAATTGACCTCGCAAGGTAAACTTTCGAGGTTCTTCGAAACATTTGCTCATTGTAAGACCTGGCACTCCTTGGGCTCCAAATTCGCTTTTTGCACATTCGACCTGTTCCTGCCCAATTTCCGTTGGTTCCTCCAAACGAGACATATCTGTAATTTGGTATTTTATCCCTAAATCCAGATACTGCGCCTTGGTAGGTATAACCTCTACAATATAGATAGCGGTATTCTTCACTTCCATACTGTATTCAACAGACGTTTTCGAAGGAAAAGTTTTTAGAGTAGTACGACTACTTACATTGCTTATTTTAAGCGTGAATGGTAGTTGTGAGCTAGCAACAACATGAAGCGCCTCACCTTTTTTTACAAACACTGGATAAGTTTGCTTGTCCTCAATAAGTTGATCCGAAAAATTAATCGCCGTGATTTCCCTACCATTGACCGTCTCGCTACATCTGCTGACAATCTGCTCTCGTAAGTTTTTCACACGCCCCTTCAACGCCTCACAAGCACTCACCTGTTCAGGACTTAAATCCATAGGATTGTAATCATAATACAAATCTTGGGAAAGAGCATGAATGTCCTTCAATTTATCAGCAGATAAGGCTTTCCAATCTTCAGTTTCTACTACCTTTTCTAATACCTGCACACGATTCAAGACCTCGTTATACTCATCTAACAAAGCCTTGTTACTTGCCCCCGTACACCCGCTAAGAATTGCCAAGGTGGAGAATATGAAAGTCCACTTTTTCATTTTTATTTCTTTTTACCTAAAATTGATTTTAGCACAGTCTAATAAACTGGAGAAGCATCTCCTTCACAGATTCGATTACATTGTCATACATATTGACCATCTTACAAATCCTTTTTTACAATACTTTCAGCGACTTCATGAAGTTCTTTCATATACTCATCAAAATCTCCGACCCAACCATAGGAACATAAACCACATTCACGCTCCAATATATCAGCATCCTCTGGAGGACAAGTTAAGATTACGGTAAGTTTCCGTCTATCAATAACGATATCGCCTGCATAGATTTGCTCATTCTTCCACGAACGGAGCAATAAATTCGTCACATAATTAGGGTCATCATAGATATTAGAATTCCCATTGGGCACACGGGTAACATTTTCAACCACAACAATTGCTCCATCCTCCACTTCTGCAATTTTTGACACCCAACCATAAGCATCACCCTTACAAACTTTTGAACAATCAATGGAGTATATAGGGCGGGCTTTCTGCTCTTGATAATCGGGACTTGCTATTGCTTGTATAGTATATTTTAAATGTTGGGCAAATGAAGTATCTAAATTCAAACGATAAATCTCATTGAATTTCTCAGTTAAGAGTTTTTCTCCTGAACACACAACTTTCACACCACCTTTTCTCAAGAATCCTTTAACAAATAGTTCATCTTTTTTTAATACTGAGATTATTTGTATATCTACACCTTGAGACAAAATTTCCGTATCATCAAGTATACTCATATAATTTACACATTTTACAATAATGGTATAGTGAACCTCACTATACCATCATTTATATATATTATTGCCAGGTCTTATAAAAGGAATCTGCTGATTCTTAAATTAATCAACATATGGTTCATCATTGCTGGTTTCAAAAATAACTTTGTCACCATCGGAAATTTTCAATAGTCTAATAGAACCTTGATCAAGCGACATTGAAATATTATCTACGATATCATAGATATCCTCTTGACTCATTTCATCCACATATTTCTCGCTATCATCATCTAATATTTCCATCATTTCGTCCATATCAAAACGCTCAGCAAGAGTACCCCAACTTGTATAATAACTACCATCAAAGTCATCCATATCAAATTCTTCAAATAAGAATTGTAACGAAGGGATGTAATCTTTCATCTTCACACGTTCTGCTGTTGTGCATTCTTGATTCTCTATATCCTTTCCTCTTTTATAAGCAACAAGACTTTCCATATCTGCTTTACGAGCTTGCTTAGGAATATTCTTCAGGTTTGCAAGTGTGATACCATCAAGCGCTAAAACCCAATCATCAGGGGAAGCCACCTGTACCTTAATACCAAACACTTCCATCATTTCTTTTTCAAAACCACCAACGGTACGACTCGCACGACAAACTAATTCGCCACCTTTCGCGTCACCAGTGCGAATCGCCGCCAAGGTTGCGGAATCATCAGCTTTTTCTCTGCCATTATATACACGAAGGGTTCCTTCAAATTCCTTCTTAAACTTTTCCTTTAAGGTTCTTACGGTCATACGACCATCAATTTTAAATTCAGCCATAGATTATATCTTTGTTTAAGGTTAATATTATTTTTAAAACAGACTTTTGATTAAACGGAGTAATCGAGATAAAAAGTTTAATTCTTGACTATGTTTAAATTCTACTTTAGGTATATATCCATTTAGGTATTCCAATTTAAATCCTTTTTTCTTATCTTCTAAAGGCAACGATTCTATATTTTGAACTTCAATTTCATAAAGTTTTGCATGGTTTACGATACGCTCCAAACTGGGTTTTGTCCACATTTTAACGACAGATACTTTCTTTCCATCGCCCATCGTGAGCAACTCATCTTCAGCTTTGAAATAGCCGTCCCAATTTGCTTCAGTACCCTTTTCTTCTGCAGGAATGAAGTTTTCCTTCGTACCCTTATCAGGATTCAACTCATTGGGGAATGCCTTACGCAAATCTTCCAAAGTTGTCTGAGGATACATTAACATGTAAGCATGAACAATGCCTAATGCTGTGCGATTTTGCGCCTTCGCTGAAACTCTTATCTTGTTCGCCATAATTGAATTACTAAAAATAACCAACTTTAATCTATAACATATTGAGTAATTTTAGATGTATCTATATCCGCCAGTTCTTTAATCCTAAAATTTGCCCCAGCTATTTTAAACGCTTCCCACAAATAGGAATTAATTTGCCGGAATGTCAACCCATTAAGTCCATACTCTTTTTTGAAGTAGATATATATATAACAAAAGAACTTATAATCTTTAAGCTTTTCAGCAAATTCTGTTTTAGTAAAAGTATTGGGTGCAACAGTAGACTAATTGCTTAATCTCCGCCAATAGGTCCTAGGAAAACCGCGAAAAAGAGAAAAGGCAACAGCTTGCGCTATGTCGTGTATGTGCATGACATAAACGAACGCGCAACAGAGCTTGTCTTCTCTCTTCTGTAATGAATTTCCTAGGTTCATTGGCGAAAAGAGCAAACACACTCGCGTGTTGATCGATTTTGTAACGCAAAGGTAACAAAATAATCAATACAACAAGCAGATCGTCGTGATTTTTTTGACTGTCGCGTCAGCAAAGGTATAAATAAAATGCTTACAGAAAAGAGACTTTATATTGTCTTTTATTGTCTATTTATAAATATTACTGTCCGCTAAAATTTGAAGGTATTTTTCAAGCTTTATTTTCTCGGACAGCCGATGTGTTGAGCATATAACTACCATCATTATTGGGGTTAAACTGCAGAATATGCCTTTAAAAGGCCAATATGACTATATATGAAGAACCCTATTGCTATCTATAGGGTGATTTCTTTATCGGACAGCCGTTGTAACTCTTTTACAGTGGGCTTGTCTAACATGAAAACGACTAAAATTCGGGGCTAATGCATGTTTAGCGGACAGTAATAATTTATAAATTTTTCGCAAAAGTTTGATCTCACAAGTTTTGAAGCTAAATCAGTAACACCTCCTACTGTGTGTAAACATGTATCAATATCATTATTTTACATGAAATCCATTTTTAAATAGTTCGAAATTCGACTACGATGTAATCTGTCTCTATTTATCCACATATAAACATACTCTTCAGAAGTTCTATATTTCACAAAACCAACACTTTCCAGAAATCGATACGCACGTGTATTATTAAGTAAACAAGAAGTTCTAACACGTTTACCCTGTCCCAACAGATAGTGGATCATCAAAATTAGACCTCTATAATATAGAAGAGATAAACACATAGATTGTCCCCATCCTCCCCCATGAATTGAAACTACTTGACCACGTTTATCCTCTCGTAGAAGATAAGAAAAAGCAATTGGTTGTAATGTCCGGGTTTCATAGAGTACAAAACCCTGTATAACGTTTGGATGATTAGTTAGCAAAGAATCCAATTCTTCTTCAGAATAAATATCAGAAGCTATTTTCAACCATTCATCAAATGTAAAACGGTTTACCACACAATCATTATACTTGTATGGTTCCCATTTTACAAGTGAATCACCAACATAAACATCAAGATTGATTAGCGACATATGGCTATATATTCAAAAGTCCCAACTAACAATCGAAAGTTGGGACTTATATTAAATACAAAACGACTATTCAGTATAAGACCACTTATTTGTTATCTCAATTTCTGTATATTCGTTAAAAGGACATTGTTTATACAATGCTTTCTGAACCTCACTAATTGTAGGAGCATCAAGACCTTTAACCATACCAGCGGTGCGATGTCCATTAGCTTTATAATTCACTTGTGCACCCCATTTGGTTTCTCTTTTTACATGATTTGCAGGACTACTTCCCATAAGATTATTATATTATTAATTATGCCTACTCTTTATAGGATTTTCGGCGCCCTCCTTTTATGATAGAATATTCTATTAATAGACACATGCTTATTGCTTTCTGATATAAGATCGGAATAGTGCAAATATCCTTTCCATTAAATTTTATTTAAATTCAATTATTTGCTTCTTTTTTAACTATATATTGGAGAGAGGGGTTAAACAATTACTGTGCAACAATGAAAATGTACTTTATCTTGAACAGTAAATATATTATGTTCCCATCTAGGGGAATAACTATTAGATAGTTTAATTGGGGGGCTTTTCTTTCTCTTTTTATTGTTAACTAATATTTTTGTATCAATCTTCTTAAACTCTCCCCATTCCAATACGCCATCCTTTTTTAAATTTTCTGACATACCAAAGTCTTCATAATCTGCTCCCTTGGTTGTTTTCAAATAGTTTGCATCATTTGTCAGAAATAACGCAATACCACCTATTACATTTTTGTAAGATTCTTTCAACAACTCCAAACGCTTAACATCCTTCCAAAATTGATACCGACCAATGTTTTGAGCGAATTGATTTTTTACCAACTCCTTCTTCTGACTTGTTTGACCAAAACGAGTACACTCACCTGAGATTGCCTTTAATTTATTTTTGAGTTCTATCGCGATGTATTTTTCTTCACCTTTTATCTTCAGCACAATATCTATCGATGGCGTTTCTGTCTGCCATGCTTTATAACCTAAATCAAATACTTCATTAAATCCTTTAGGTAAATGATATTCCATAAACACCTCATCAAAATCCCCGGTCTTTTCTAACTTCAAAGCGAGATACATTTGTAAATCTCGTTCGTTAAAGAACATATGTTTGTTTTGTCTAATAAACTGGAGAAGCATGTCCTTCACAGAAACGATTGTTTTGTCATATTTCTTTTCCATCTTGCAATTTTTGTCTTATAATACTTTCTGCGATTTCGCAAAGTTCCTTCGTGTACTCTTCAAAATCTCCAATCCAACCATAGGAACATAAACCACATTCACGCTCCAATATATCAGCATCCTCGGGAGGACAAGTTAAGATTACAGTAAGTTTCCGTCTATCTATTACGACATCACCTGCATATATTTGTTCATTCTTCCACGAACGAAGCAATAAATTTGTTACATAATTAGGGTCATCATAGATTTCTGGACTCCCATTAGGCACAAGAGTTACATTTTCAATTACAACAATTGCACCTTCCTCCACTTCTGCTATTTTTGACAACCAACTATAAGTATCTCCCTTACATAGTTTTGAACAATCTACGGAGTATATTGGGCGAGTTTTCTGTTCTTGATAATCGGGATTGATTATTGCTTCTATAGTATGTTTTAATTGGCTAGTATATGAGCTTTTTAAATTAAAATGATAAGCCTCGTTTAATTTCTTTGTTAGAAGAGGTGCTTTTGAACACACTGCTTTCACACCACCTTGCTTCAAGAAACCTTTAACAAATAGTTCCTCTTTCTTCACAATAGTTAATAGTTGTATATCTGCTTCCTGAGATATAGTTTCTTCATCATCTAACAAACTCATATAATTTATTTTTAAGATGGTATAATGAGGGACGTGCCCTCACTATACCATCATATAATTCACACACTACTTAACCTTTAACAAAGATAAGGTTTTCAATTCGCGGTTTTCCTAGGACCTATTGGCGGAGATTAAGTAATTAGTCTGCGCTTTTTTTGTATATGTGCAGAAAAGAGAAAAGGCAACAGTCTGCGCTATGTCGCGTATGTGCATGACATATACGAACGCGCAGCAGAGCTCGTCTTCTCTCTTCTGTATGAATTTCCTAGGTTCATTGGCGAGAAAGACAAACACTTGCGTGTATTTGAATTTGTAGTTGTCAGCAAATTTACACAATTTTTCAAAATCTCGGGTATTTAGCTTATAAAAAGCGACCTCGACTTATCAAAATCCGCGCTTAGACTGTTGCTGATGCAAATTTAAGTTAAAAAGTGAGGATGACAAGAGAATAACTTTGTCTTTTATTGTCTATTCACTCTGTCTCAGGGTATGGACGATAATGTAAATTATTGACAATCAACGAATCGTAAAAAACATGATGTTCGGAAGGTGTTGCTCTAAGATATGAGGGTTTATCGCCCAACTGCTTGGTTGCCAGTTCTTTCCAATAGTTTCCAAATATAAATTGATAGCGAGAGTTTAGCAACATCTTTAGATTTTGGTCGTCTACCTTATTTATTACACTATCCAGACTTTCACGGCAACGCTCCATCATCACCATCATGTGCATATTGGCAAATTCAAAATAGGGACTTTGCTCAATAGCGACTTTGGAGGTTTCGCAAATGTTGGTGATGCTGCGTTCCATATGCGTAATTATCTGCTCTCGATAGTTGCGTTGCTTTTGCTCTTCCGCCTTTGTTTGAAGGAGCAGGAGGGTGGGCAGTAAAATGATTGCTAAGAGTAGGAGTGAGCAGATAATCCGGAGGGGCAGATGGCGATTGTGCCATGCTTTCGTGAGTTGTTCTACGTTGGCATATCGTTTATCGGGCACACTCTTCGTGCAGCGTCTTGCGATAAACGAATTGCCCAGCATCTCGCGCATCACTATGCCTATTGAATAGATGTCACTACGAGCGTCGATGATACCTGCGTGGCTCAATAGTTCGGGCGACGCATAGCGGGGTGTGCACCCTAATGTGCGTAAGGCGTATTGCGCATCGCTATCGGCAAGACCCAAGTCCAGAAGTTTTAATGAGTTGTCGGTGCGACTGATCATTATGTTCTCGGGCTTGATGTCGTTATGGATAATTCCTCGCGCATGAAGGTACATGGCAGCGGAAAGTAACTCGCTGAAAATACGATTTCGCTCCCTTTTGGAAGGGCGCTCTCTTAGATATTCATCGAGCGTTCGGCCTTCAATATATTCCATAACGAGTCCTGCTCCGAAAGGGAAACTTTCCTCATATGTATATATGTGAACGAGATGTGGGTGATTGCAATCTATCGACAATTCATACTCGCGTTGCAGCATTTTTTTTTGCAATGCCGTATTGTCTTTTGTTGCCTTTATCACAAAGCGTTTTCCTGCTTTAAATGCAAGGTAAATAGAAGTATTTGCATTTGTTTTCAATAACTTAAAGTCGTGAAAACCTCTTGGTTCTTCGTTATTAAGTTGTACTTCTTCAAATATTTCACTTTCCACCATGTTCATTTAATTTTTGTGGTTCAAAGATAATGATTAATTTTGTAACACTATGGGCATCAAAAGAAATATACCTCAGATTTACGCTCTGCGCCAAAGCGTAGAGTCGCGTTTCGGCAAAAAGTTGGCGGTGCATGCCGATTTTCAGACTTTGGTAGCCGAAATTGAAATGGAACAGCGGTTGCATATATCCGAAACAACAATAGAACGTGTATGGGGATATTCTACACGCGGTTATGAAACCGTGTCTCTACATACGCTCGACGTATTGTCGCAATATGCCTCGGGATGTTATTGGGATGAATTTTGTAAGTTTCTGCATAACGAAGCAAATTGTGAATCAGCCTTTTTCAATGTTGAACATATTGCTACAAACGAACTGAGTGTAGGCGAACGCTTGCGTATAGGCTGGTTGCCTGACCGCATTTGCGAAATCAGATATTTAGGAGAAAATAGATTTGTAGCAGAACATTGCGAGAATTCAAAATTGCAAACTGGCGACACCTTTACGTGCTTACAATTCGCATTTGGTCTGCCCTTAACGATGAACGACCTTAGAAGAAACAATGCGTTGATTGGTACAACTTATATGGTGGGTCAAAATAATGGCTTAACTTCGCTTGTGAGAATAAAGGAATAAAGAGGCGACTTTTCATTAGAGAGTACGCTGACCGAACAGACGGATATAGACTTTGGTGAATCGCACAGTTCTCGCTGCCGTCTGCAAAAAGAATCAATCGATAGGGGATTGCAGAGTGTTTCAATTTGTTTTACTTTGCGCCAAAAAAGGCATTGCGTCATAATGAGCAAACTGCTGCGTTGTGCTTCAATTTTGGATTTGGTCATGTACTTCAGTACACTTCCTTCATCTTCCATTTCAGCGCCTTGCGTTTTACTCACTCTAACACAAAACTTTAGAGGGAGTGTCAAAATTTTGCATTTTGACACTCCCTCTCTTTTATTTTCAAATATCGGAAGTGTAAGTTCCTATAATGTTACATGTTGACTCAACTTTTGCAAGCCTCTGTTGAATCAGGTTGTGAAGTTGAACCATTGTGGAACTTCGATTGATTCAGGTTAATCGATGAATCGCATTGTGAGATTGCCGAAACATTCGATGCGGCGATCGCGCAGGAAGGGCCACCAACGGCGAACGTTTTCTGAGCGCTTCATGTCAACGTCGATGACTACGTTTTCTTCCTTGTCCTTGCTGGCGCGGTAGAGAAATTCGCCCTGAGGACCACAAATGAAGCTGCTGCCCCAAAAGGTGATGCCATTGGTTTGTCCTGAAGGATCGGGTTCGTGACCTGTGCGGTTGACACTGATTACGGGGAGCCCGTTTGCCACGGCATGGCCTCGCTGTACGGTGGTCCATGCTTCACGCTGACGCTCTTGTTCCTCGGGTGTGTCGGAGGATTCGTAACCAATGGCTGTGGGGTAGATAAGCAGTTCTGCTCCAGCGAGTGCCATGAGGCGTGCTCCTTCGGGGTACCATTGATCCCAGCAGACTTGTACGCCAAGTTTGCCTACACTTGTCTGTATAGGCTGAAATCCGAGGTCGCCAGGGGTAAAGTAGAATTTTTCGTAGTAAGCAGGGTCGTCGGGAATGTGCATCTTGCGATATTTCCCTGCGATAGAACCATCTTTCTCAAATACGACAGCTGTATTGTGATAAAGTCCAGGGGCACGGCGTTCGAATAGGGATGTGACGAGCACGATGCCATGCTGGCGTGCTATGGCGCCGTAGAATTCAGTAGAGGGGCCGGGGATGGGCTCTGCAAGGTCGCAATTGTCTGTTGCTTCGACCTGGCAGAAGTAAAGTGAGTTGTGCAACTCCTGAAGCACTACGAGCTCAGCACCTTGTGCTGCAACGTCGGCAATGTTTGCCGCGAGTTTTTGCATATTGTCGTGCACATTGGCAGTACACGATTGCTGGATGATTCCGATTTTCATAGGTTGTGAGGTTATGAGGTTGTAAGGTTATGAGGTTGTAAGGTTATGAGGTTGTAAGGTTTGAGGTTTTGAGGTGCCATCCGGATGGACTACTCTCACCTCTCTCTCCTCTACTCACTACTCACAAATCTCCTCTAACCATCTCGTTTACTCGTTTACTTGTTAACTTGAATACGTTCAATAGTAGGATATTGCATGGTGGCACAATGGAGGGAACCATGCTGATAGATGAGGGCTGTGCAGTCGATGCCTACAATTTCGTAGCCGGGGAATGCGAGAGCAAGTTGTTGTCCTGCAAGGTGGTCGGTGTCGGGGTCGTTGTAGGTGGGGTAGAGGATGGCGTTGTTCAGAACGAGGTAGTTGGCATAGGTGGCAGGGAGGCGCTGGTCTTCGTCATCGTATGCAGGTTTTGCCATGGGGAGTGGTACAAGGCGGTAGGGTTCGCCACTGAGGGTGGTGAATGCTTTGAGTTCTTGTTCCATGGCGAGGAGAGCTGCATAGTGTTCGTCGGTGGTGTCGTCGCACTTGACGTAAGCTATCGTATTCTCTGGACAGAGGCGTGCAAGGGTGTCGATGTGTGAGTCTGTATCATCTCCTGCGAGGTAGCCATTATTAAGCCATAATACTTGTTGGGCTCCAAACCACTCTTTGAGCAAATCTTCGATGTTGGCTTTGGAGTATTGAGGGTTTCGATTGGGATTAAGCAGACAGGTGGAAGTGGTGAGAATAGTTCCGAGTCCGTCACTTTCAATGCTACCGCCTTCAAGTTCAAAGTCGAGGTGGTCGATGTATTCGCCCTTGATGATTTCTGAGGTGTGGAGGCGATGGTTGATTTGATTGTCGAGCGAGGCTTCGAACTTGCCGCCCCATCCGTTGAAGCGGAAGTCGAGCAGAAGCTTGCGTTGACTGCCATCTTGCGAGGGCTGCACGCAGGTGAGGAATGCGTGGTCGCGCGCCCATGTGTCGTTTGTGGGACACTCAAAGAGCTGGATGTTTGCTCGAAGGGTTTGGGGCAGACGCTGCTTGAGCAATGCGTCGATGGCTTCGGCTTCGGGCGTTATGATGAGCAGGCGGGTGCGGCTTGCTATTTCGAATGCCAGTTTAAGATAGCATTCTGTAACCTCGGCGAGCATATATGCCCAATCCGTTTGTGCATGGGGCCATGTGAGCTGAACGCACTCAAGCTTTGCCCATTCAGGGAGTAAGGTGGGGAGAAGAGAATGCTGATTTTTTGAAATTTGGTCGGATGGCATTGTGTGATTGAATGGGGCGCAATGGTTGCCCTTTGCGTTAGGGAGTGGGATGGCGTAGTTCATGCTTTTTTAGTTGACGAGAGGGTATGATTAGAGTACAACTTACAGAGTATAGAGTACAGCTGCTATGCAGCGTTAAGCAAGCGTTCGAGTCAAACCATCTTGTTTACTCGTCTACTTGTTAACTTGTTTACTAAACAGATTTAACTTCTGCTGACCTTGAGTCCTGTTGTGGAGATACTCATATCAATGAATCGTGAGTTGGGAGTGATGGGGTTGAGCGTGAGCGTTTCGCGGATGCGGCGTGCGGCTTCAACGTCCTTCGCCACCATATACATAAATCCTCCTCCTCCAGCACCGGGGAGTTTGTAGCCTGTGCAGAGGTCGTCGATGCGCTGGCAGATGGCTTCGATAACGGGAGGATTTGTGCCAGCTTCTTTGCGATAGCAATCTTCAAGAAGCCATGTCGTTCCTCCGCCGCTACCCAGTTTTCGACCAGCGGGGTCGGAGGTGCAAAAGTATGTGGTCGCATCCTTTTGTGCTACGCGGTGGAAGGCGCCAACCAGGTTGGGCGGAAGGGAAAGAAGTTTCTTCATAATTTTTAAGCTTATAAGCTTTTTTACATATTACCTTGCAAATTTAAGAATTTATTCTTAGAAAATACCAAGACTTTCTGGGAAAGAGGTTAACAGAAGTTTCGCAAGTGAGTTTTAGAATTAGTTTAGAATTAGAAAAGTCGAATGTAACCAAATTCTTCTCCTCCAATTAGCTAATCTTTTTTGGACACATCTCAACTCGGGCAGCCTTAAGAGCATATGTATTCCTATGCCTAGGGTTGAGCGATGTAGGAGCGGCTCATTGAGCTAATAGACTGCATAGACTTCCGACCTATAAAGCAGAGTGTATTTACGTCAGTCGTCTTCCTTCTAATTGCGAAATATTTTTACAAAATAAGAGCTTGTCTTATAGTGCAAAACTAAGCGTTTTGGGGCACTTAGATTACAAAACAACGGGTAAACTGCTCGCACCTGTGGATAACTCTGAAAAGCGCGATTTGGATTTCGCTCAATTCTGTTGTATCTTTGTAGTACAAACGGGGAGGCCAAGCGGTCTCCCCTATTTTTTGACCAAAAAAATGCAAAAACTACCTCAAAGGTAAGAAAAATTACCTTTGAGGAAGGAAATTTTACATCAAAGATCGTTTTCCGTACTTCCTATTCTGTTGTATTTTTGCCCCTTTTTGCTCAAATTATCAGCCTTCTTATCATTGCGAGATCAATATTTTGTAGCAACAAAAAGATTTTTACTTTTTGAACACAATACTTTCAAATCAGAAGAGTAATAGTGTGAAATATTTTGACAAAAGAATCCGTGAACAGTAACATGGTCGCTGTTTAAAAGTCTGTCCAAAGATTAGTAACTTAGGAGGAGAAATAAATTTGTTATTCTTTCCTCATTCCGAAAAGTTTTTGCTAAAACCTGCAAGCAAATTATAAAAATATTTAAAAAATAGGCCATCATAACGGAAAAAATGACAAGTTTAAAAGATATAATGTATATTTGCAAATGTAAAACTTATTATTCAGTGTAACTCTTTACCATACGAGTTTGTGAATTTTACAGGAATCTACCAAAGGCAATTATAAAACTAATTTATAGAATCTACCTTAATTGCATGAACAGGATAAAGAAAATACTTTTCATTTCGCTATGTTGCTTGGGCTTTGTGGCATGTTCTCACCATTATAATATTAGTGGTGACCTTTCGCAGGGGGTGGTGCGTGCTGAAAAGTTGTATTTAGCTGTGGTTGATGATGATAACCGAAGAGTTTATCTGGATTCGTGTGAGATTGTGCATGGTCAATTTTCATTTGCGGGTCAGGTGGATTCAATAGTTCTAGGCCATTTGGATGCCGATGGTTCGACGATGATGCCTGTGGTTATTGAGCGTGGTGAAGTAGATATAAGTGTAGGAGTTTTAGGCACGGGGATTACAGGAGGTGATCTTAATCGAAAATTGAGTGAGTATTATAGGGCATTGAATCGTATTCAGCAGGAGTGGGCATCGCTCTATCAGCGCCGTGTGAAGATGATGAGAAATGGAATGCCTAGTACTAAAGAGTTTGAACAGTTTGCTCTAATTGAAGATTCGTTGAATAGAGCTACTGAGCATCTGCAAACGCAGTTTATTTTGGAAAACACCCATAACGTATTAGGCCCTGGAATCTTTATGATGATTTGTGACCAATATCCATTTCCGATATTAACACCGCAACTTAGAACAATATTGGAGCAGGCGCCTCCCATGTTTCTGACTCATCCGAGAGTCTCGCGCTTCATTCGTAGAGCAGGATATTTCCCCCTGGATTCTTTTTGAAAATAACTAAAAAATAGAGGGTGTGTCATGTTGAAGTGAACCCCAGAAGTTAGACAAAAAACTTCTGGGGTTCATTATGTATATACATCACAGTTTAAAAGAAAAGAAAGAAATCATCCGCTTACATGAATTAGGAGCAAGCATGTCTGAGTTAATGAAACGTTATCATGT
>JAZLDQ010000081.1:0-41767 GCA_045614785.1 Alloprevotella sp. | reverse complement strand
AAGTTTTGGAGCGAGGCTTTCCACATGGGTTACTTTGCCTATTACCCAATGATTTTTGCAACGGCAATCTTGCCGTTGACACAAAGCAAGGCGCGCTTTGCTGAATACTCATTTATTATTTTGGCTACGTTCTTGCTCTACTATATCGTCTATCTGTTCCTCCCTGTGGCAGGTCCGCAATATTATTTTGCGGCGATAGGCGAACAGGCGGCTGAAGCTGGTAATTTTACAGCTGTGGGCGATTATTTCCGTACACATCTGGAAATGCGTCCGTCGCCAGGCCCTGAAGGTTTCTTCCGTTCGTGCGTAGAATCGGCTCAGGCGGGCGGTGAGCGTCCGCAGGCGGCCTTCCCTTCGTCGCACGTGGGTGTAAGTACGGTGCTGATGATATTGTTGTGGCGTTTGCGCAATTGGGCGTTCGTGTGCATACTTCCTTTCTACGTATTGCTCTGCTGTGCAACGGTGTATATTGAGGCGCATTATGCCATTGATGTGATTGGTGGTCTTGTGTCTGCAGTGGTGTTCTACTTTTTGACCAAGAAGGCTTATGATTGCTGGATAGGGTCAGCAGAGGGTGCTTTTTGAGAAATCAGAGTTCCCGGAATTAAAAAACAAATATAAATTTATAAACTTAATATTTTAGAATGAGAAAGACTTTACTTTCACTCCTCTTTGTGGCTGCGCCCGCAATGCTCGGCGCACAGACAAAGGATGGTGGCATCAGTGCTGATATGCTCAGCAAAATTAAGGCGCAGCAAACGAATACTGCAGCAGACCGCGCTTTGCGCAATGCTTTGGCGGGTACCAGCATCAACCAGTTGGCTACGTTGGCTAATAATCCTGCTGACTACGACACACACTTCTCTCACCGCGTGCCTGGCAAGGGTATTACTGACCAGAAGTCTTCAGGACGCTGCTGGCTCTTTACGGGTATGAACGTGATGCGTGCGAAGATGATTGCAAAGTATGGTTTGGGCGACTTCCAGTTCTCGCAGTCGTACAACTTCTTCTTCGACCAGTTGGAAAAGGCCAACCTCTTCCTCCAGGCTGTTCTTGATAACGCTAATAAGCCCATGAGTGACAAACTCGTTGAATGGCTTTTCAAGAACCCTTTGAGCGATGGTGGTACTTTCTGCGGTGTGCAAGATGCTGTGATGAAGTATGGGCTTGTGCCTTCAGAAGTAATGCCCGAAAGCTATAATGCCAACAATACTTCGCGCATGTCAGCCATCATTACGCTCAAGCTTCGCGAATATGGCTTGGAACTCCGCAAGGCTGTGGCCGATGGTAAGAAGAAGTCGGCCATTGAAGCGCGCAAGGTAGAGATGCTCAGCACTGTGTATCGCATTCTTGCAAGCTGCCTTGGCGAACCTCCCACAAAGTTCACTTATACGCTCAAGGATGCTGCGGGTAAGCCCATCAGCACAAAGGAATATACGCCCAAGAGCTTCTATGAAGAATACGTAGGCGCAGACCTTCGTGGCAACTACGTGATGGTGATGAACGACCCTTCACGTCCTTACAACAAGACTTACACTATCGATATGGACCGCCATAGCTACGACGGCGAGCAGTGGACCTTTGTCAACCTCCCTATGGAAGACATCAAGGAAATGGCGATTGCTTCAATCAAGGATAGCACCATGATGTACTATAGCTGCGACGTAGGTCAGTGCTACAACAGCAAGACAGGCGTTCTCTCGCTCGACAACTACGATTATGCGTCGCTCTTTAATACAGACTTCCCCATGAACAAGGCTGAGCGCATTAGCACTTTTGCTTCGGCTTCAAGTCATGCCATGACATTGGTGGCTGTTGACCTCGACGAAAACGGAAAGCCTAAGAAGTGGATGGTTGAAAACTCTTGGGGCCCTGCAAGTGGTTACAAGGGACACCTCATCATGACTGACGAGTGGTTTGACGAATACAGTTTCCGCCTTGTGGTAGAAAAGAAGTATGTGCCCGCTCGCATCATGAAGCTTATGGAGCAGAAGCCCGAGTTGCTTCCTGCTTGGGACCCTCTCTTTGTGGGTGAACAATAAGATATTTATTTTTATTTCCTATAATTTAATTTTATGTCAAAACAAACTTTGATGAGAATGTGGCAACGCATGTTGTTGGTTCTCGTAGCCGTTGCGTTCGTAGGCATTGAAGCTTTTGCTCAGATGCGTGCAAATACAGTGGTTTACTTCGAAAACGTGGGTAACTCGGGTTACTCTATGGTGTCAGCTTCGGGTTCGTATGTGAGCATTGCGAAAACCGACCAGACTGACTACGACCAGCTTTGGTACGTGACTAAAGCTACCGCAACTTCTTATCGCTTGCGTAACCTCGGTACTGGCTTGTACCTTCGTAGTTCTAATCAGACTTCTGCTCCCTGGACACAGGTCAATGGTGATGAACTCGACGGGAACTGTGCATTTACTGTGCAGCAGGTAAGTGGTGGCTATGCACTCCGTGCGGCAAACTACAGCGACAGCTATGGTTTTATGCACTATGCTGACACTCGTGGCGGCGTGGTTTGCTGGGAAAGCGGCAATGCGGCTACACAGTGGAAGATTAAGAGTGTTAAAATCACAGACGAAGAGTTGGAAGCAAACTGGCAGGAAACAGAAAGCCTCAATCCTTCGCAGACAGTGATTAAGGGTTGGGAGGCTTCGCTCGCAGCGCTTTGTGCTGACAAGGCTTGCTCTGAGCTCAACGCAACTTATGCTTCTTACACCAAGGCGCAAATGATGGAAGACGAAAACTTCAAGGCGCTCCCCGAAGCGTTGCAGAACATGGTGCTCAAGCTTACTACTGATGGCACATGGGAAGAAGCTAACGTCAACTCTAAAAAGCCCAAGTGGGATGCTGAATATGCTAAGCGCCTTCGTGTGCAGCTCATCGAACCTTATAATAATAAGGAATCTGCAGCTCAGGCACTCCGCATGCAGGCTCACTCAAACCTCAACAATCCCCTCGGTATCTATGGCAACGCTCGCCAGGTGCTCTACATCATGGTAGAAGGTAAGATTAAGGAAGGTTCTTCGCTCTATCTCTCTACATGGACAGGTCACGGACAGCCTAGCAACGACTATGCTGACGGTGTGAAGCTTCGCGAAGGTTTGAACGTTGTGCCCTTCTTCTCTAACATGACAACAGGTTGCTTCAACTACGTTGTGCAGACTTTCTACACATCGCAGGGCTATGGTAACAAGGCACGTTCTAACAAACTCTCTGACTATGATGCTTTGAAGATTCACGTTGAAGGTGGTAACCTCAATGGCTTCTTTAACTCTGCTGGCGACGAACTCTGGGGCGAAGGCGACGACAATGCTGACTGGGATTACTATGCAGCACGCGCAAACCACACAGACCTCACCGTGTTGGGTAAGTACATGACGCTTCAGTTCCCCCTCCATGCTGGAGATGCTACTGAAGGCAATCCTGGTATGGACTTTTACTTTACAGGCAAGAACATTGCGCGCCAAGTGGCTGACGCTTGGGACAACGTGATGCTTTGGGAACGTATGCTCATGGGTGTTGCTTCTAAGGAGGCTGTAGATGCTGAAAATGCACGTGTGAAGTCGCCTTATTCAGATAAGGACGAAGTGTTTGCTTACACAGGTGATAATGCCGGCGACAATTTGGCATGCGGTTATGGCGACTACTACAATGTTCATGGTTTGGCCTTCGGTACTGGTGGTAGCACATATATGTATGGTTCTTGGAACCACTCTGGCTACAACTGCAACACGATGGGTAGCATCATGCGCGATATCCTTCACAATGCAGGTTCACACTGGGGTCCTGGTCACGAAATTGGTCACCAGCACCAGCAACCATTCACTCTTAATGGTTTGACAGAAGTAACTAACAATCTCTTCTCTAACGTAGTGCTTTGGTATTTCGGTGAATCTACTTCACGCTACAATGGCGATATGGGTTCATTGACAAACGTTTACAATGCATTCAAGCAGAAAGGCAGTGACTTCTACACAAATAATATTTGGGCGCTCACACACATGTACTACAAGCTCTTTATGTACTACCACGTGTTGGGCCACAATACAGAATTCTATCCTCGCCTTTACGAATTGCTTCGTCAGGATCCTATGCAGGGTGGTTACAATGTAGATGGCGCTAAAGGTTTGCTCCACTTCTATAAGATGGCTTGTCGTGCTGCTGGCGATGACCTTACAGAATTCTTCCGTGCTTACGGTATCCTCTCTGTAATGACCGAACGCTTTGTAGGCGACTATTCTAACTCTATCTATAATACTACGCAGTCGCAGATCGACGCTGCTATTAAGGAAGTGAAGTCATGGGGCTTTAAGGAAAACCTCGCAGCGCTTTATGTAAACGACGGTACAGGCGAAACTATCAAGAGCCATAAGGGTGACAACCTCGACTTCTATGGCGAAAGCACAGTTTGTGCAGATATGGGTTGCTATGCTTCGTTCGACAAACCTGCAACTAAGGGTACAGTTTCGTTCTCAAGCGATAAGCTCCGCCTTTCAAGCACAGGTGGTGTAGGTATTGCTATTCGCAATGCGAAGGGTGAACTCGTGGCTTTCTCTGACATGAAGGCTTTCGAAATTACAGACGAAGTAGCATATCTCTTGATGAGCGACCAGGTGAAGGTAGAACTCGTGAATGGCGACAATACTTTCTTTGAATGTTCAGAGTCAAGCCTCTTGAAGAAGAACTTGCTCAAGGCGCTTGTGGCTCGCGCTCAAGCTATGGTGAAGCTTTCTGACGATACAAACACGAAGGTGGGCTATTACCGCTCAAGCGTATTGGCTCCTTTGAAGGAACAGACAGAAGCTGCTAATGCTATTGTGAATGCTAACAAGAAGGAAGAATTTGTGGCTGCTTACGAAGCACTCTATGCTGAAATCACTAAGTTGCTCAACTCTCCTTCATCAATGATTAGCATTGTGCCCGGTAGCTCATATCTCTTGACAAATGCGCGCACAACGACAGCTTCTATGTCGCTCAAGGCTGACACTAAGGCACTCATTGGTGCTACTACAAATAAGGACGACGAAAAGCAGCACTGGATTTTCGAACCCGCTGGCACACCCGACACTTATTACCTCAAGAACAAGTCAACTGCTACTTATTTGGATGCAATTCCCGATGGTAAGCAGGGTAGCGCAACAGCTGCAAAGGGTACCGTAGCTTATAAGGTGATTAGCCTTGGCGATGGCGTGATGGCTATTCAGTGTCAGGACGACAAAGCGCGTTCGCTCAACTACAACACAGGCATGGGTATCATCGGTTGGTCGTACGAAGGCGACCAGGGGTCACACTGGAAGATTTCGGCAGTAGAACTCGACCAAACAGCTCTCAATAAGGCAGAACTCGAAGCGTTGATTGAAAAGACTAACAAGTTGCTCGACGAAATGGGCGACGACGTGATGCTTCCCGGAGCATTGTCTTTGCAGACAGAGTCAGCTACAGATGGCTTCTACCTTTCAACAAATGCAGACCAAAACGTTGTAGGCTCGGCTAGCGACGGTGGTGGTATCGCTGCGTTGCTCGATGGTAACACTACAACTTACATGCATACGCAGTGGAGCGGTACGCCCGTTGGCGAAACTCACTATGTGCAGGTGGACTTGGGTGAAGGTCGCAGCATTGCTGAATTCCAGTTCTCTTATGCTACACGTAAGGCAAGCAGCGTAGGCTCTACTTCGCCTGCTCCTGCTGTAATCGAGGTGTATGGTAGCAATGATGGTGTGGACTTCGGCACTTGCTTGGTGAAGTACGAAGGTACATCAGCCAATTCGCTTCCTACCTACAACCAGATGGGCGAAACATGGACTTCTGAAAACATCTTGACAGAAACAGCTTACCGCTACTTGCGTTTCGCTGTGCCCTCATCTATCGGTCCTGGCGCAACAACTTATGGTGGCTTTGCATTCTTCGCAATGTCAGAGTTCTCATTGATCAACCCCAATATGGTGGTAAATTCATTGAAGGAACCCTTCGTAGGTGCAGAGGCTTCTTATGTAGCAGCTGCTGAGGAAGTAGTAGAGGCTGAAACTGTAGTTGGTAATGAAACCGCTTCAGGTGACGAAATCCTCGCTGCGCTTCAGGAACTTCAGGCTAAGTACGACGCACTTTATGCTGCTTACAATGATGGTATTACAGCTATCGAATCAGTTGTAGTAGCTCCTGTGAACAAGAAGGAAGGAATCTACGATCTTAGCGGTCGTCGTCTCCAGCAGATTACTAAGCCTGGCTTCTACATCGTAAACGGTAAGAAGCAGTTTGTGAAGTAATTTCAACTAATAACCTAAAAAAGGTCGCACCTCTGAATAGGAGGGTGCGACCTTTTTTAAGTTATTAGTTTTTTTGAGGGGTAAGGTTCTTAAAGTCTCTAAGGTCATTAAGCTCTTTAAAGTCCTTAAGGTTCTTAAATTGTTGAAGTATGATGGGGTTTCTTCCAAAAAATGGGGGGATATCAGCTGTAATCACTCAAAAATCATTAACTTTGGCGGTTGAAATATTAAGATAAAGTAGTTGAACTATGTTTTTAAGAAGTCTTTTGTGGTTCCTATTGCTATGCATCCCTATGCTAGTGCAAGGACAATCGGCACCGAAGCGTGAGTTTCGCGGAGCCTGGATACAGATTATCAATGGTCAGTTTCAAGGGATGAGTCGCCATCAGATGCAGGCCAACTTGACGAACCAGCTTAACACATTGCAGGCATGTGGTGTTAACACCATCATCTTCCAGGTGCGAGGCGAGGCAGATGCGCTTTACGAAAGTGCTTACGAACCTTGGAGCCGTTTCCTTACAGGTGTTCAGGGACAGTCACCTTCACCCTATTGGGATCCTTTGGCGTGGATGGTGGACGAATGTCATCGTCGCGGCATGGAACTTCATGCATGGATAAATCCTTATCGTGCGAAGACAAAAGGCACAACAGCGTTGGCTTCAACGCATCCTTATGTGCAGTGGCCAGAACGTTTCTTTAGTTATGGCGACTTGTTAATCTTCGACCCAGGACTTCCCGAAAATCAGGATTATATCTGCACCATTGTTAGCGACATCGTAAAACGTTATGACGTAGATGGCCTGCACATCGACGATTACTTCTATCCTTATCCCGAGGCTGGACGTGCTATCCCCGATGATGCAACATTCAGAAAATACAGCAATGGGTTTAAGGATAAGGCAGATTGGCGTCGTTACAATGTGAATTGCCTGATTGAGAAACTTTCGAACACCATCCATTCGATTAAGCCATGGGTGAAGTTTGGCGTTTCGCCTTTCGGCATCTACCACAATCAGAAGAATGGTGGATATGTGCAGGGAAGTAAGACAAACGGACTACAAAATTATGACGACCTCTATGCCGACATCCTTTACTGGGTGAACAAGGGTTGGATAGACTATAATGTACCACAGATTTATTGGGAGATTGGACACCCGGCAGCCGATTATGACGAGTTGATACATTGGTGGAGTAAGTATGCAGGCAATCGTCCACTCATCATTGGGCAGGATGTAGAGCGTACGGTGAAGGCTACTGACCGCAACAACCCAGAGCAAAACCAGATGGCAGAGAAATTCCGCCTGCAGCGCACGCTGAAGAATGTTGATGGTTCTTGTCTTTGGTACAGTGCAGCCGTTGTGCGCAACGAAGGTGGTTATGCTTCTGAGTTGGCTTATAATTATCACAAGACGCCTGCGCTTCAACCCCTCATGCCATTCCTTGATGACGATGCTCCTAAAAAGGTGAAAGGGCTCAAGGCTCGCTGGATGCCCGATGGATACTATCTTTTCTGGCGTGCTCCAAAGGCAAAGAGTGAAATGGATGTGGCAAAGGCTTACGTCGTTTACCGCTTTGCCAAGGGCGAGGATGTTGATCTTGAACGTGCGGAGAATATCGTGGCGATTACGTCACAAACGCTTCTCAAATTGCCTTATAATCATGGAGCAGAACGCTACGAATATGTAGTGACAGCGCTCGACCGCTTGCATAATGAGAGCAAGCCTGTTTCTAAGAAAGTGAAACTCTAATATTGCCACGGCGCTGTCTTTTGCAGGTGCGAAAACAACTGCTGTGGTCCTTCCAACGCAAACAACTATATGAAAGTTTTAAAATTTGGCGGTTCCTCAGTAGGTTCCGTTAAGAGTATTCTCAATATAAAACGTATTGCCGAAGATTGTCGCCAGCCTATTGTGGTTGTGGTGTCAGCCCTCGGAGGTGTTACCGACCGCCTCATTGCCGTAGGTAAGAGTGCGGCTCTGGGAAATTCGGATTATCTCAATGAAGTAAATGCTATTGTTCTCCGTCATGTGGAAATGATGGAGCAGGTGATACCCGAGGAGCGTCGTGCTGCGCTGGAAGCACAGCTGGATACGCTTTTCGACGACCTTCGAAGCATTCTTCACGGTGTGTTCCTGATTCAGGATCTTACGCCCAAGACGGCAGATGCCATCGTGGCTTTTGGCGAACGCTTGTCGTCACTCATTGTAGCCACACTCATTGATGGTGCTCGTCATTTCGAGGCGCGCGACATTATCAAGACGCAGCGTCAGGGCAGCAAGTGTGTGCTCGATTATGAAGTAACAAATCCCTTGATTCGCGAAAACTTCGGTCATTGGAAGGGCATTGCTGTGATGGGGGGCTTCATCGCGACAGATGTTGAAACCGGAGCAACAACTAACCTTGGCCGCGGTGGTTCTGACTTTACAGCGGCTATCGTTGCTGCTGCTTTGGATGCTGAGGTGCTTGAAATCTGGACAGACGTCGATGGCTTTATGACAGCCGATCCACGCATTATCACGCAAGCATATACCATTGACGAGTTGACCTATGGCGAAGCCATGGAGCTTTGCAACTTCGGGGCAAAGGTGGTGTATCCTCCTACGATCTATCCCGTTTGTGTCAAGAATATTCCTATTCTTATCAAGAATACTTTCAACCCCGAGGCAAAGGGTAGCATCATTCATGCCAATGCTGCAACGAGCAAGCGCCCTATTCGTGGTATTTCTTCAGTGAACGAAATGTCGCTCGTCACGGTGAGCGGTCTTTCAATGGTGGGCGTTGTCGGTGTGAACCGTCGCATCTTTGCTACGTTGGCAAAGGGCGGTATCAGTGTGTTCATGGTGGCACAGACATCTTCGGAAACAAGTACTTCGCTCTGTGTAACCACGCAGGATGCAGAGAAGGCTTGTCAACTCCTTGATGCAGAGTTTGTCAACGAAATTGCTGATGGCGCGATGAATCCTACAGCGCATGAGGATGGACTTGCAACGGTAGCCGTTGTGGGCGAGCCCATGGCCGACTGCTCGGGTATCGCAGGTCGTTTGTTCTCCGTGTTAGGACGCAATGGTATTAATATTAATGCCATGGCGCAGGGCGCGTTGGAGAAGAATATCTCGTTCGTTGTCGATAAACACCAGCTTCGTAAGGCGCTCAACGTGATTCACGACAGTTTCTTCCTGAGCCAGCACGAGGTGCTCAACGTCTTTCTCTGTGGTACAGGCACCGTAGGCGGTAGTTTTCTGCAGCAATTGGCTGCTCAGCGTGACCTCTTGATGAAGGAGCGTGGCTTGAAGGTGAACCTCGTGGGTGTCTGTGGCAGAACCAAGGCTGCATTCTCAGCCGAAGGCATCGACCCTGCTCATTATAAGGAGGCACTCGAAGCCAGCACAAAGCAAGGTGGCGCAGCGCAGATGGTCGATGAAATTTTGGAGATGAATATCTTTAACAGCGTCTTTGTCGATTGTACGGCAAGCGAGGAAGTGGCGGCTCAGTACGAGCGACTTCTGGCTGCTAACGTAGCTGTGGTTGCGGCAAACAAGGTGGCTGCATCTTCGGCTTATGATAATTATGAAAACTTGAAGCACCTTGCACGCGAACGCGGTGTGAAGTTCCTTTTTGAAACGAATGTGGGCGCTGGCTTGCCCATTATCAATACGATTAACGATCTCCGTTCTTCAGGCGACAAGATATTGAAGATTCAGGCAGTTTTGAGTGGTACGCTGAACTTCGTGTTCAACACGCTCTCGGCTGAAGTGCCCTTGAGTCGCGCTGTGATGATGGCGAAGGAGGCTGGGTATTCTGAGCCCGACCCACGCATTGACCTTTCGGGCAAAGACGTGATTCGTAAGATTACGATCCTTGCGCGCGAAAGTGGCTACCGTGTAGAGCCCGAGGAAATAGAGAAGGAGCTCTTCATTCCTGCCGAACTCTTTGCAGGTTCGCTCGATGCTTTCTGGGAAGGACTTCCTGCGCTGGATGCTCAATTTGAGACTGAACGCCAGCGCCTTGTTCGCGAAAATAAGCGTTGGAGATTTGTTGCTGAATGGGCTGAGGGTAAGGGCAAGGTGAGCCTTTGCGAAATACCTTTAGGCCATCCCTTCTACGACCTCGAAGGTTCTAACAACATCATTCTGCTCACAACAGAGCGCTATCGTGAATATCCCATGCTCATTCAGGGCTACGGAGCTGGCGCTGCCGTAACTGCTGCGGGTGTCTTTGCAGATATTATGCGCGTGTCGAATATTTAAGGAAGAGGGAGCGATAGATTCTATAGATTTTATAGATTTTATAGTTTTTATAGTTTCTATAGCATCTATGGAGCCTTATAGGAATTAGGACATTTTCCTTTCTCCTTTTTCCTTTCTCCTTTCTCCTTTTTCCTTTCTCCTTTTTCCTTTCTCCTTTCTCTCGTTTACTCGTTTACTAAAATTCTCGTTTACTAATATGCAACAAATGCTTTCTGTCCGTGTGCTGCCCGCTGTGGCTGCTCAGTCGGCAGAACTTCGTAAATATGTAGCCAAAGAGTTGGGCGTAAAGCTTTCGGACGTGACATCTGTGCGTATTCGTAAGCGTAGTATTGACGCGCGTCAGCGCACGGTTTTTGTCAACCTCACGCTCGATGTGTATCTGAATGAGCAACCACCTGTTGTTGATTTTCAGCCTGTGGAATATCCCGATGTTTCAAGCGCTGAGTCGGTGATAGTTGTAGGAGCTGGACCTGGAGGTTTGTTTGCAGCGTTGCGATTGATAGAATTGGGCAAGCGCCCCATAGTGTTGGAGCGAGGCAAGGACGTGCACGAGCGTCGTAAGGACATAGCACGTATCTCTCGCGAGCACCTTGTCGATAGTGAGAGCAATTATTCCTTTGGTGAGGGAGGCGCAGGTGCTTATTCGGACGGCAAACTCTTCACGCGCTCTAAGAAGCGTGGTAATGTAGAGAAAATCCTGCGCGTGTTTTGTCAGCATGGTGCTTCTACTGATATTCTTGTCGATGCGCACCCTCATATAGGTACCGACCGATTGCCTCGCATCATTGAGCGCATGCGCGAACAAATCAGGGCGTGCGGTGGTGAAGTTCACTTTGGTTGTCGTGTTGACAGCTTTGTGATGAAGGATGCCGATACTGTGGTGGGAGTGCGTGCTGCCGATGGACGTGAATTTATGGGTCCCGTTATTTTGGCTACAGGGCATTCTGCGCGCGATGTGTATCGCTATCTGGCTGCTTCAGGCATAGAGGTCGAAGCCAAGGGCATTGCTGTGGGTGTGCGACTTGAGCACCCAGCACATTTGATTGACCAATTGCAGTATCACAACCGCGAAGGTCGAGGAAAGTATCTCCCAGCTGCAGAATACAGCTATGTAGCGCAATCGGGTGGGCGAGGAGTTTATAGTTTCTGTATGTGTCCTGGGGGAGTCGTTGTGCCAGCTGCTAGCGGTCCTGAGCAATTGGTCGTTAATGGTATGAGTCCTTCAACCAGAAATACGGCCTGGAGTAATTCGGGCATGGTTGTAGAGACGCGTATTGAGGATTTGGATGGAGAATTGAAACCATTCTTACAGGAGGCAATGGCGGATGAGACTTTTGCCGCAAACCATATAGAAATGTTTGATGAAGCAAATCCGCTCCGCATGATGTATTTTCAGGAAGCTCTGGAGCGTGCGTGTTGGTTGCAAGGAGGATGCCGACAGACGGCACCTGCTCAGCGTATGAGTGACTTTGTGAGCCGCAAACTTTCAGCAGAACTTCCTTCGACAAGTTATTCACCAGGTGTGATTGCATCGCCCTTGCATTTCTGGATGCCTAAGTTTGTGGCAAATCGCTTGAGTGAAGGTTTTCAAGTGTTTGGACAGCGTAGCCGTGGCTTCTTAACCAATGAGGCGATGATGATAGCTGCCGAAACTCGTACATCAGCTCCGTTGCGTATCCTTCGTGATGCTGAAACACTCTGCCACGTGCGTGTCAAGGGGCTTTATCCTTGTGGTGAAGGTGCAGGCTATGCAGGTGGTATTGTGAGTGCTGCTGTCGATGGCGAACGTTGTGCTGAGGCTTGCGCCAGTTTTTATAAATGAGAAAGGAGAAATGAGAAATGAGAAAGGAGAAATAGCCATGCGGAATATCTCGCAGCTATTTCTCCTTTCTCCTTTCTCATTTCTCCTTTTTCCTTTCTCCTTTCTCCTTTACTTCTTCACTGGCACTACGTGCTTGCCGTAGCTAAGCTTGATGAGGTCGAAGTAGGGGACGTGTTGGTTGAGGCGCTCTACGAACTTTGTGTAGTCGCGCTGCGATTGTACGGTCCAACCTGCTTCAGCTACTGCGATAAGGCGGGGGAAGGTGAGGTATTCGAGTGTTTCGTTGTCGAACACGTATTCTGTCCAGAAGTTTGCCTGCACGCCCTTGTAGCGGGGAAGCAATTCTGATGAAATACCCTTGGCAGGAACGTAGCTATAGACACGTTCGAGCGTTTCGTGGCCATGTCCTTGTGAACGGGGTTCGCCTTCGTCAGTGCTTTGACGGCGGTTGATGTAGTAGGGGATTTGTGGCGAGAGGATGTTGTCGAATCCACGTTCTGCAGCTGTCTTTGCTGCGCCATCTGCACCAATCCATGCCATCACGGTGATGTCCTTAAGCTGGGAAGTGTTGCCGTGGAGCATTTCGTTCCAGAAGATGAGCTTGCGCTGTTCGGCAGCAGGCTTTGTGAGGATATAGTCCTGCACTTGCTTGTAGAAGTCGGTCTGCAGGTCGCGGAAGTTGGTACTGCCAATGGCTGCGAGTCGCTGCTTGCAAAGCTCGTTGTGCTCCCATTTGTGGGTGGGGCATTCGTCGCCACCGAGGTGGATGTAGCCGAAGGGGAAGAGTGCAGTGAGTTCATCCACCACGTCCTTTGTGAACTGGATGGCTTCGGGGGCAGCTACGTTCATCACGTCGGCCGAGACACCTTGCGAGAGCCACACTTCGTGCTTCTCATTGGGTGTGCATGAAAGTTCGGGGTATGCCGCCAATGCTGCCTGGAAGTGACCGGGCATATCGATTTCGGGAAGGATTTCGACGAAGCGTTCCTTGGCATAAGCCACTACTTCGCGGATATCCTCTTGTGTGTAGAAACCACCGTAGTGTTCGCCGTCGGTGGGGTATTCCTTGCCCCAACCGAGTTTCTTAGTGTTGCGCCATGCAGCGATGTCGGTGAGCTTGGGGTATTTCTTGATTTCGATGCGCCAGCCCTGGTCTTCAGTGAGGTGCCAGTGGAAGCGGTTCATCTTGTAAGTAGCCATAAGGTCGATGATGCGTTTCACCTCGTCCTTACCAAAGAAGTGGCGACCTTCGTCGAGCATAAAGCCACGCCAACCGTAGAGGGGTTCGTCGGCAATGCTCACACAAGGCATTTGTACCTTTGTTTTTGAAGCTAATTCTGCACTAGCCATTACTTCTTTAGGCATGAGTTGCTTGAGTGTCTGGAGAGCATAGAAGGCGCCAGCGGGCGTTGACACTTCGATGATGATGGCTTCGTCTTCGATTTCCAGGCGGTAGCCCTCGGGCTTGATGTTAGGATTCAAGCGTACATCCATCACCGAGCGAGCAGGATATTTTGTGTACTTTGTTTTAGTGCCTACGCTTGTCTTGAGTTGTTGGGCGAAATTGTCAATAACCATTTTGAGGCTGTCGCCTTCGTAGTCGGCCACGCATACCAACAACTTCTTGGGCATGGTGAATGTTCCAGACTTTGTAATAACATTCTGAGGTTGTGGAATGAGCGGAAGCGCTTGCTGTGCAGCAACAAGCAATGAGCTGCACAGCATAAGAATAGTAAGTACTATTTTGTTCATAATATAAAAATGTGTGAATGTTTATTTCGCAAAGTTAAGAATATTCTTTTAGAAAGAGCGGAATGTATGAAATATAATCCTTGATAACGTAGAAAATTGAGGGAGTAAAGGGGCGACGATGTCGGAGCGGCTCCCTGAGCTAACGGACCGCATGGATTTTCAACCTACAAAGCAGAGTGTATTTACACCAATCGTTTTCTTTCTAATTGCGAAATATTATTACTAAATAAGAGTCTATGTTATAGCGTAAAACCAAGCATTTTGGGGCGCTTAGATTACAAAATAAAGGGTAAACTGTTCGCACCTGTGGATAACTCCGAAAAACGCGATTTGGATTTCGCTCAATTTTGTTGTATCTTTGTAGTACAAACGGGGAGGCCAAGCGGCCTCCCCTATTTTTTGACCGAAAAAATGCAAAAACTACCTCAAATGTAATGAAAACTACCTTTGAAGTAGGAAATTTTACATCAAAGATCGTTTTTCGTATCTCCGACTCTGTTGTATTTTTGCCCCTTTCTGCTTAAACTGTCAGCCATCTTATCATTGCGAGGTCAACATTTTGTAACAACAAAAAGATTTTTACTTTTTGAACATAACACATTCAAATCAGAAGAGTAATACTGCGAAAAATTTTGACAAAAAAATCGTGAGCAATTCAAACGAGTATGATTGCGCTCTCTCACTCGCCTATTTCTCATTTTTTTGTTTTTCTTTTTGTTCAAGGTGTATATGAATTTCTATTTTGCTATCTGAAGTTGTAAAAAAGTAATGATTTATTCATTTTGGATTACCAAAAAACTTGTCTGCAATGGGCTGAGAGTTCAAAATTGTAGGATTATTTAAACTACTTTAAAATAAATCCGTACCTTTGCAATGTTGGCAAATTGTCCAACGGAATTAACATTATGGCAAGAAAAATTCAATTCAGTCTTGTTTACCGCGACATGTTTCAGTCAAGCGGTAAGTTCCAACCACGTAAGGATCAGTTGGAACGTATAGCTCCCGTAATCATCAAGATGGGATGCTTCTCACGCGTAGAAACTAATGGTGGGGCGTTTGAGCAGGTAAACTTGCTTTATGGCGAAAACCCCAATAAAGCCGTTCGTGCGTTCACGAAACCCTTTAATGAAGTAGGCATCAAAACTCACATGCTCGACCGTGGCTTGAATGCCTTGCGTATGTTCCCCGTGCCTGCCGATGTGCGTAAGTTGATGTACAAGGTGAAGCACGCGCAGGGTGTGGACATCACACGTATCTTCTGCGGTTTGAACGATGTGCGCAACATTATTCCTTCAATCAAGTATGCTATTGAAGGTGGCATGACGCCTCAGGCTACGCTCTGTATCACTACTTCGCCCATCCACACGGCAGAGTACTATGCAAACATTGCCGACCAACTCATTGAGGCTGGTGCACCTGAAATCTGCTTGAAGGACATGGCAGGTATCGGCCAGCCCGCAATGCTCGGTCAGCTCTGTAAGATGATAAAGGACAAGCATCCCGAAGTCATCATTCAGTATCACGGACACTCAGGACCTGGCCTCTCAATGGCTACGATTCTCGAAGTGTGCCGCAACGGTTGCGATGTTATCGACACGGCTATCGAACCACTCTCTTGGGGTAAGGTGCATCCAGACATTATCTCAGTGCAGAGCATGTTGAAGAACGCTGGTTTCGACGTACCCGAAATCAATATGGAGGCTTACATGGAGGCGCGCAAGTTGACACAGGAGTTCATCGACGACTTCCTCGGCTACTTCATGAACTCAGGTAACAAGCTCATGAGTTCGTTGCTCCTCGGTTGCGGTTTGCCCGGCGGTATGATGGGTTCGATGATGGCTGACCTCACAGGTGTGATGGCTGCAATCAACAACAATCGTGTGGCTAAGGGCGAAGAACCCCTTTCTGAAGATGCATTGCTCGTACGCCTCTTCGACGAAGTGGCTTACGTATGGCCTCGCGTAGGTTATCCACCCCTCGTAACTCCCTTCTCTCAGTACGTGAAGAACATTGCCCTCATGAACCTCCTCACAGAGTCGATGGGCAAGCCTCGCTACACGATGATGGACAACTCTATCTGGGGTATGATTCTCGGTAAGAGCGGTAAGCTCCCCGGTGAACTCGATCCGGAAATCATTGCGCTCGCTAAGGAAAAGGGCTTTGAGTTCTCTACCGAAGATCCTCAGACATTCTACCCCGACGACCTCGACCGTTTCCGCGACGAAATGGAAGCCAACGGCTGGCCTCTTGGCGAGGACGAAGAAGAACTCTTCGAATTCGCTATGCACGAAACGCAGTATCGCGACTATATGAGTGGTGCTGCTAAGAAGCGCTTCCTTGCCGACCTCCAGGCTGCTAAGGACAAGGCGAATGCGGGCAGCATGTCAATCGAAGAAGCTACAGCATTTAAGCACGCGAAGGCTGATGCCATCGTGGCGCCCGAAGCAGGTACGGTACTCTGGCAGATTGGCGGTGATGGCGAATGCGTCAAGGCTATTGCTCCTTATATTGGTAAGGAGTACAAGGAAGGCGACTTCTTCTGCTATCTTGAAAACAACTACGGTCAGATTCATGAACTCGCAGCAGCCATGGGCGGAAAGATTGTGGAAATCGCAGCCGACCAGGGTGCTCATGTTCAGAAGGGCGACGTGATTGCTTATATTCAGCGTCCCGAAGCATAGTAATCGTTGAACCTATGAGTTCAACGCAATACAATTGTTCGCAAGAACGATTGGATTGCGTTGAGTAAAGCAATCGGATTGTTGAGTAAAGCAATCGGATTGTTCAAGAAATAGTGATGCGTATTATTGCGACTTCCTGAACAATCCGATTATTTTATTTTCAGTTTGGTTTGATAAATAGTTCGTAATTATGCGAGTTGGCAAGCCTTATAGGTAAGTATTGGGAGAATCTCTCTGATTCGATTGTCTGCTCGACTACTTTAATTTGACTATACATTCATACAATTTTTATTAACTTAATAACTATTATCACATGAAAATCAAGACTCTTTTAGTCGGTTTGGTGATGCCTGCAGCTGGGTTTGCGCAGAATTATGATTTGCCTAACCCTGACAATGCGCCAGCACCATGTCATCCTGTTCCACACGAACGTCAGATTTTGTGGAACGAAACAGAATTTTATGCATTCTTCCACTACGGAATGAATACCTTTACAGGGCAGGAGTGGGGATATGGTAATGAAGCTGAATCGAAGTATGCTCCCTTGGGCATGCCCAACCCCGAGCAGTGGGTAACCTCAGTGAAAGCTGCTGGTATGCGCGGAGGTATTGCGGTCGTAAAACACCACGATGGTTTCTGCTTGTGGCCAACGGCTACTACTACTCATAGCATTAAGAATGCAGGCAATGCCAATGGTCGTAATGCGAATATTCCCAAGTTGTTTGCTGATGCCAGCCGTAAGCACGATATGAAGTATGGTTTCTATATTTCTCCTTGGGACCGCAACTCGGCACATTATGGCAAGGATACTTATGTAACAGAAGTGTTCCTCAAGCAGTGTGAAGAATTGGCAGAGTTTGGTTCAGACCAGTTTGAAATGTGGTTTGATGGTGCTCGCGGTGGCGATGGCTACTATGGTGGCGAAGGCGGCAATCGCGACATTGACCCTGAAATCTACTATGACGTCCCCAACTTGCGTGCTCGTGTGCATCGCATTGCTCCCAACTGCGTGATGTGGGGTGTCGGTGGCGAAGCTCGTTGGATTGGTAACGAGTCGGGCTATGCTGGCGAAACAGACTGGGCTATGACAGACTATCTTTCAGAAAGCGTAGTGCGCGAAGAAGGTGATATTGATGGTTGGTTCTGGAATCCCGGTGAAAGTGATGCCAAGGCTACTAACAATGGTTGGTTCTGGCACAGAGGCGAAACGATGAAGAGTGCAGACCGCTTGTTCCAAATGTATTTGGAGACAGTGGGTCGCAATGCTACACTCATCCTCAACTGTCCTCCCGACGAATATGGTGTGCTTCCTACAAACACTGTTAACGAATTGAAGGGTTTGGGCAAGATGCTTCACGAACGTCTCGCAGTTCCTGTTTACGGACTCGATGAAACAACAGAAGCTACCGACTATGCCAAGACTGCTTCTATCGAAGTGAGCGATACACGCACTGGTGGAAAGTATGAATTGGCTAATCTCACGGATGGAGATAAGGAAACTTATTGGGGAACCAATGATGGCGACCTCGATGCTACGATTACACTTACATGGGATACACCCCAGGTGATTCGTTACCTCGTGATGCAGGAACCCATTAAGTTAGGACAGCGCATTAAGGACTTTAAGATTGAGTATAGCGAAGATGGTTCAACCTGGACAGAACTCTGCACAGGTATGCAGACAACAACAGTTGGTTACAAGCGAATCATTCCGCTCAACGGCAGCACAAGCAATAGCTACGGCAACGGATTCAACGCAAAGAAACTTCGCATCACAATCCTCGACAGCCGTGCTTGTCCCTTACTCTCAAACTTGAATGTATATTAACAGACATCAACATTAAACAAAAAACAGAAACTTATGAAAAAGAAAATTCTTTCTGCTGCGTTGATGTTTTTAGGACTCAGCGCTTCAGCACAGACCACAATAACATTCGATACAGAAGACTATAAGTCTATTAGCGTTTACGACACATGGGCAGAAAGCCCCTTCCGTGCAGAGACGCCCGTTATAGATTTTGATGCTGCGGTAGTAGAAAACCCTGATACTGCCACTGATGCAGTGTTGGGCGTAGCTCCTAACGCAACCGATAAGGTGGTGAAGTTGCGTCGTAGCCGCTTTGGTAGTAATACATTCGGTGTGCGCATCGACCTTAAGGAACCCCTTCGTATGACCAAGCAGTTGCAGTATATCCACGTAATGGCATATCTCAAGGACAAACCTACAGATAGCCGTATGATGGTGATTGGTCTTGGAAAGCGAATCGAAGATAGCTGGAGTTGGCAGACTGGAGAAGATGAACAGTTCTGGGCAACTACAACATCTGACGTTAAGCCAAAGGATGGTTGGCAAGACATCGTTGTAAGCTTCAAGGGCTTCTCTTACTCTAAGGAAGAAAATGCCAATAGCGGTATCGATATTTACTCGCTCATCATTGTGCCCGACGTGCGTTCGCCTCATGCGGATGCTTCGGATTGGTATGCTTATTTCGACGAAATCGTTGTGGACAACAATCCTGACAAGCGATTCTCTACAGACAAGTATGCTCTTACTTATGGAGAAGACACAAAGCGCACACGTAGCGACCGTGGCCTTAACAGCGTAGGACTTACAGCGGATGGTGTAACTTATTCGTCGGCTGCAAACGTAGAAATGGTGTATTCAAATAATACAACTTCGGGCGTGTTCTCTGCAAAGGCTGGTTCGAAAGCACAACCTACATTCAACTACTCTGGTGCATGGATGAGTGGCTATGTGTATGCTGACTGGAACAATGATGGTAAGTTTGAACAGACTTTGAATAGTAATGGTACGCCTGCTGAAGGTAGCGACGTTGTGAGCTATAACGCAGTGGAGATTGATGGCACATGGTATAAGAGCGACGGTACAACAACAGCGAATGGTAATACAATTGGCAGCGGTATGCCTCAGTTTACTGTTCCTGCTGGTACTCCCGATGGCTTCTACCGTATGCGCTACAAGGTGGACTGGAACAGCATTAATCCCGCAGGTAGCAATACGATTGTTTCTGACGGTGGTGGTTATGTAGACGTAATGCTTGATGTGCATGGCGACAAGGTAACAGTGAATGCTTCACAGCTCAATGGCGACATCGTTTTGGCATCTGACGAAAGTGCTCTTCAGGGCTATGTTTGCAACTATGCAGAACCTTTGAAGGTGAAGATTATCCCCGCTCCCGGATTCGTTCAGTATGGCTTTACGCTTAAGTATGGCTACAACGTAAACGCTGCTGAACAGTTGGACGAAAATGGCAACCCCAACTGGGTAGAGGTAATAGTACCTCACAGCGCCATTGCTGCAGATGGAACCTACACGATTCCTGCAGAATACATGCGTGGTGCCCAAGTGAGCATCAAGGGCGATATGCAGCAGGAGCAGCCCTATGTAGTGAAGGTTGAAGGACTTGAAGGTGCTGGTGGTGTCGTATATGCTAATGCTGAGTATCTTGATGGCGACACTTTGTATGCTACGCAGTTCTTCTCTGTAGAACAGGTGTCGGCTATTGCTGTCGAAGGCTTCCGCACTTCATTGAGCCTTAAGGATCGAGTTGTTACCGTAACGTATAAGGCAACAGCTGCATACCGCAAAGTCGAAGACCTTTCAGAATTGAAGAATTATAAGCTCTATCAGATTGCAGCGAAGAGTGGTGAAGGCTACTGGGCTTACAATAGCACCCTTACAAATGATAACATCAGCTTGCGCGGTGTGACCAATTATTCTTACAACAAGCTCCCCGGAAACGCAACCGCAGCGAGTAAGTATCAGGAGACTATCGACCCTTTCGACACCAGCGTCGTGTGGCAGATTATCTATGAAGATGGAAAATACTACATCTACCAGCCCGAGCGTAAAGCTTACGTGACACGTAGTGGTAGAGATTATAAGTTCACCGACACAAAGACAGCCATCGACGCTATCCGTGCCAATACAGGCGACTACGTAGGCACCTTCGGTATTCATGCAGGGGGTAACTACAGCGATGGCTCCACCAACTTTGCCTGCATCGTAACGAACGAAGCTTCTACAGCCGTGCGCAACTGGACATGGAGTGACCACGGTTCAGTGTTGTGGATCATCGAGAACCCCAATGTTTACGAAATTGACTATGCTGTAGCAGTATTGGGTAATGATGAAGGCGGTATCGTTTTCGAAGAACAGAACTATGCTGATGGCGATGTGCTCACTTCTACTGCATTTCTTACAGCAACCGACGTTGCAGCAAAGGAGTTGGAACACTATACATCTACCGTAACTGTTGATAAGCAAACTGGCAAGATTACTGTAGAATACGTTGGCGATGAAACAACTGGAATCTCCAGCGCCCCCACAGATGGTAAATCGCCTGCCACTATCTACGACCTTATGGGAAGACGTAAGGCAAAGGCAGAAAAGGGTATTAACATCATTAACGGAAAGAAGGTCGTTTTGTAGAAACAGCCTGAATAAACAACATTGGGGATGCACCAATCGGTGCATCCCCAATGTTGTTATCTTTCGTCACTACCTTATACATTCGGTCAATTTTAAATTTTAAAAACTCAATTTCAGATTCATATTTATCAAAAATAATATCCGCACCTCCATAATGTATGGGGATGCGGATATTTTGTTTGTTATAGGTTATCGCTGATGGGCGATAAACGTTTCTCTTTTCTCGATGAATGCTACATTAGAAGCGTACGATGGTAGCGTCGCGGTCGGGACTTACGCTGACGATCTTGATGGGTGTAGCGAGTTCCTTTTCGAGGTAAGCGATGTAGCTCTTGAATGCTTCGGGGAAGTCTTCTTCCTTGCGAAGGTCTGAGAGAGGAGTCTTCCAACCGGGGATGTCGATGTAAACGGGCTGCCAGCCTTCTGTGTCGTAGGGCATGGTAGTTGTTTGCACACCGTCCTTTTCATAGGCTACGCAAGCCTTGATAGTGTCGAAACCATCGAGGACGTCGCCCTTCATCATGATGAGGTCTGTGACACCGTTAATCATGATGGCATACTTGAGTGCCACGAGGTCCACCCATCCGCAGCGGCGGTTGCGACCTGTTACTGCTCCATATTCATTGCCGATATGGCGGATGGTGTCGCCCGTTTCGTCGAAGAGTTCTACGGGGAAGGGACCTGCACCTACACGTGTAGAGTAAGCCTTAAAGATACCGAAGATGCGGTCAATCTTGTTGGGAGCTACACCAAGACCTGTACATACACCACCGCTCGTTGTGTTGCTTGAAGAAACGAAGGGGTATGTGCCGTGGTCGATGTCGAGGAGTGAACCCTGTGCACCTTCTGCCAACACGGTCTTACCTTCTGCGAGGTACTGGTTGATGTCGATTTCCGTTTCGCGGAGCTGGAAACCACGCATGTATTCGATGCCTTCCATCCATTTTTGTTCTTCTTCAGTGATGTCGTAATCAGTGAAGTTGAGGTCGCGGAGAATTTGCTCGTGGCGTGCCTTGAGTGCGTTGTACTTAGCTTCGAAGTTTTCAAGAATATCGCCAACGCGGAGGCCTACGCGTGCTGCTTTGTCAGAGTAAGTGGGACCAATGCCCTTGCCTGTCGTACCTACCTTGTTCTTGCCCTTTGCAGCTTCGTAAGCGCGGTCGAGCACGCGGTGGGTGGGGAGGATGAGGTGAGCACGGCAGCTGATGTGAAGGCGGTGCTTGAGTTCATAGCCTGCATTTTCGAGTTCACGCGCTTCGGCCATGAAGAGGTCGGGAGCGATAACGCAGCCGTTGCCGATGATGTTAATCTTGCCTTCGTCGAAGATGCCTGAAGGGATAGAGCGAAGCACGAACTTCTTGCCTTCAAAGATAATTGTGTGGCCAGCGTTGGGACCACCTGCGAAACGGGCTACTACATCGTACTGGGGTGTGAAGTAGTCAACTACTTTACCTTTTCCTTCGTCGCCAAAAACGATGCCAAGAAGGGCATCAACTTTTCCTTTTGCCATAATTATATATGTATGTTTAGTATTTTAGTAAACGAGTAAACAAGTAAACGAGTGGACGAGAGGGTTAGCGATTAACGTTTAGCGATTAACGAACCATCTGGATGGTCGCTCATCGTTAATCTCTCATTGTTCCTCTAATCTCACAATCAATGCGCGGAATATTTCTGCCATTAGCGGTTGCACTTCGTTGGCTGCACGCTGTACTTCCTCGTGGCTTACTTCCACAATTTTGCCTTCCACACCGAGGTCGGTGATGATAGAGATGCCGAAGGTGCGGATGCCGCAATGATGGGCTACGATGACTTCGGGAACTGTGGACATGCCGACAGCATCGCCACCCAGGATTCTGTACATCTTGTATTCAGCGGGAGTTTCGAATGTCGGACCTTGTACGCCGACATACACACCCTCTACTACCTTGATTCCCTTTTCGGCTGCGATGGTACGCGCCATGCTGAGCAATGCTTTGTCGTAGGTTTCCGACATGTCTGGGAAACGCGGACCTGTCGGGAAGTTGGGTCCGTTGAGCGGATGCTCGGGGAAGAGGTTGATATGGTCGGTGATGAGCATGAGGTCGCCGATTTCGAAGTCGGGGTTCATGCCTCCGGCTGCGTTGGAGACGAAGAGGTTTTTGATACCCAGTTCGTACATCACACGGATGGGGAAGGTTACCTGCTTCATGGAGTAGCCCTCGTAGAAGTGGAAGCGTCCCTGCATGGCAAGTACTTCTTTCCCGCCAAGGAGTCCGAAGATGAGTTTCCCGCTATGGCCTTCGACCGTTGAAATCGGGAAGTTAGGGATGTCTGAATAGGGAAATTCGTCGATGATTTCAATTTCCGTAGCTAATCGACCCAATCCTGTGCCTAAAATCACAGCGGTCGTAGGGCGCGAAGTGGTATGCGTAAGTATCCACTGGGCGGTTTCTTTAATTTGTTCTAACATAATCGGAGATTGTTTTGTTAAAACTTTCTGTTTCACCGAAGAGAAACGATATTGTAATGGGTTGTACTACGATAGCATCGAGTACTTTTGTTGAGAGTCCGTCGAGGTGTTGCAGGCGGGCTGCATCCTTTTCTGTTGTCAGGATTTTAGCCCCTGCTGGGAGCTGTTCGCAGGCTTTATTGATACGTTCTACATCGCTGGGCGTAAATGCATGGTGGTCGGGAAAAGCCAACTTTTGAAGTTTGCAACCCTTACGTTCAAGGTAATCGTAGAGCGGTGCGGGTTTGGCAATTCCTGTCAGCACCAGGAGCGACGATGGCAACGATACTTCCTGCTGTGTGCGGAAGTCCTGCGGTGAAGCGTAGGTAAAGGTTGTGAAGCAAACCTTTTGATGAGCCATTGGGCGCAGTCTTTCTGTGATACGCTGGCGTTCGGCTTCGCTAAGTGTTGCCGGACATTTTGTAACGATGATGATGTCGGCACGTTTGGCTCCCGCACGGCTTTCGCGAAGTCGTCCCCAAGGCATGACGTAGTCGGCGTAGTAGGGGCGTCGGTAGTCGGTGAGCAGGATGCTGAGGCCGGGTTTTACGTAGCGGTGCTGGAAGGCATCGTCGAGCACAATGGCTTTGGGAATGAGCGTTGCGTTTGTAGGCTGAAGCAATCGGTTGATGCCTACGACGCGCTGTTCGCAAACGGCCACGGTGGTGCTCGGAAACTTCTGCTTTATCTGCAAGGGTTCGTCGCCCACATCACAAGCCCTAGAGGTCGTTTCGACATAGCGAAAACCCTTCGTCTTGCGGCCGTAGCCTCTGCTCAGTACTGCCATGTGCGAAGTGTGCTCATTCAGCAGTTTCACCAGATATTCTGTGTGGGGTGTTTTTCCCGTGCCTCCCACAGAGAGATTTCCGACCGAGATAATCGGCAGGTCAAACCGTGTTTGCTTGAGTATCCACCCTCTGTCGAACATCAGGTTGCGTAGCGCCATGATGAAGCGTAGCATAAGGCCGTTTTTTTAGAGTACAGATAATAGATAACAGAGTACAGTTGACATCCAGATGGTGCCTAAATTTACTGCAAATTCATGTCGTAGGGGATACGAGCGTAAACGATGGGCTTGCTGCCTGCTTGCTTGATGAATTTGAGGTGTTGGTAGTGCTCGCCGAGCATGCTCTTGAGTTCGCGCTCCATGTAATCCTCCTTGAGGGTGTTCGAAAGTTGTTCGAAGATATTGTCTGTAGCGGGATAGCTTGCAACCTTGTAGTTGTTGTCGAGTGCTGCCATGTTTGCTGCAAACTCAATGGCATTGTCGAGTGTGCCGAGGCTGTCAACGAGGCCAATTTTCAAGCCTTGTTCGCCCGTCCATACACGACCTTGTGCAATCTTGTTGACTTCTTCTGTTGTCATGCCGCGACCATCGGCCACACGCTTGAGGAAGAGAGCGTATCCACGTTCAATCATTCTTTGGAGTACGGCAGATTCTGCAGCATTGAAGCCACGGCCCATAGCACCGAAATCGGCGGATTTGTGCGTCTTCACTACGTCGAAGTGGAGACCGAGCTTGTCAGTTAGCAATCCGCTGGGGTCGGGTACAAGGCCGAAGATGCCGATAGACCCTGTGAGTGTTGTTGGTTCAGCAAAAATCTTGTTGGCGTTGCACGACATGTAGTAGCCGCCTGATGCAGCCAAACCACCCATTGATACAATTACGGGCTTCTTCTGCTTGAGCAACTCGATGGCATTCCACATCTGTTCGCTAGCATTTGCGCTACCGCCTGGCGAGTTGATGCGGAGAACGACCGCCTTAACGTTGTCGTCGTTCATCAGTTTGTCGAGGTCTTCTACCACCTTGCTACCCACGATGCAGGGCTCTGTACCGCCTAATCCTGTAGAAATTTCGTCTACGATTTCACCGTAAGCGTAGTAAACAGCTACTTCCTGTTTTTTGGGCTGTGGAAGTGTATTGTGGAACTTTGCCAATTCTGCGGGTGTGATGAACTTAACCTTAGTATTACCATTGGCTGCGCGGAGAACGTCGCGCACTCCGTTTGCATAAGTAAGTGTGTCAATGAGTCCGAAGTCTTGCGCCTTTTCTGCACCTTCGAGGGTGAAGTAATTGTCGGCATATTCGTTGATCTGTGCGGGCGTCATGTTGCGCGAGCGTGCCATGTCGTCCACGAGATTGTTCCAAGTGCTATTGATATACGACTGCACCTGCTCGCGGTTGGCGGGGCTCATTTCTGTAGCGATGAACGGCTCAACTGCGCTCTTGTATGTGCCAACGCGGAATACCTGCATCTTTACCCCAATCTTTTCAAGTAGTTCTTTGTAGAAGATGGGTTGTGAAGCAATACCATGGATGTCCAAGTTGCCAGAGGGGTTGAGCATCACTTTGTCGGCGAGGCTAGCGAGATAGTAGGCACCTTGTGAGTAGTTTTCGCCATAAGCGATGACGAACTTGCCCGATTCCTTGAAAGATTCGAGCGCAATGCGGATTTCTTCGAGTGTAGCGTAGTCTGTGCTCAATACGCCAGCTTCGAGGTAGATGCCTTTGATTTTGTCGTTAGTCTTAGCCTCACGAATAGCAGTCAGAATATTGTCCAATCCTTGTTCCTGAAGCAGGTCGTTGCCCAACAAGTTGGCAAAAGGATTTTCTTGTGCACGCTCATTGATGGTTCCGTTGAGAGAAATCTTGAGCACACTATTATTTTCTACCACTGCAGGCTTGTCGCTTAATGCTGCAAACGAACCTACGACGATGAAGAATAGGATTGTTGAAACAGCACCAGTGATGATGCTACCTACCAAGAAAGCAGCTAGTGCTTGGAGAAAGCCGTGGAACCATGACTTCTGCTTTACGACGTATGTAGGTTTTGTATTGTTCATTGCAGCTCTTTCTTCGGGAGTGGGAGGAATGTTGAGATTGTCCATAGTGGTTATGTTTTTATAGTTGTATTTTTTTAAAAACGTTTTATGTGTGAGGTCTTGCAGAATTGGATTTCTCAGAAGCCTTTTCAAAGTCCTTCGATGCACACTTCTACGGGGCAGTGGTCGGAGCCGAGAATGTTGGCGTGGATTTGTGCACTTTGAAGTTGAGGACGCAACTGTTCTGAGGTAAGGAAATAGTCGATGCGCCAGCCTACGTTCTTCTGGCGAGCGCTGAAGCGGTAGCTCCACCATGAGTAAGCACCTTCGAGGGTGGGATAGAAATGGCGGAAGGTATCGACAAAGCCGTTTTCGAGCAGTGTTGTGAACTTGCCGCGCTCTTCGGGCGTGAATCCTGGATTCTTGGTATTGCCCTTTGGATTTTTGAGGTCGATTTCTTTGTGAGCTACATTGAGGTCTCCGCACACCACTACTGGCTTTTGGGCGTTGAGCGAGAGGAGGTAGTTGCGGAAGTCGTCTTCCCATTTCATGCGATAATCAAGGCGCTTCAGCCCGTCCTGTGCGTTGGGGGTATAGACTGTCACCATGAAGAATTTTTCGAATTCAAGCGTAATGACGCGGCCTTCTGTATCGTGCTCGGGGATGCCGATGCCATACGTTACGTTGAGCGGTTCTTGTCGGCAAAAGATGGCAGTGCCTGAGTAGCCCTTCTTCTCGGCATAGTTCCAGTAGGAGTGGTAGCCTTCGAAGCTCAGGTCGATTTGTCCAGCCTGGAGTTTTGTTTCCTGCAGGCAGAATATGTCAGCGTTTAGTTCGGCAAAGATGTCGCGAAAGCCTTTTTCGCAGCAAGCGCGTATGCCATTAACGTTCCAAGATATAAATTTCATGTGTGGATAGATTCTAAAATATGGGGTTGTATTTCCTCGCTTGGCTAAGCTTCAAGGTGTTGAGAACTATTCAAGCTACTATTTTTAAGGCAAGTAATCCGAATGGCCTACCTCAAAACCTTAGAACCTTACATCTTAAAACTTATAAAGTTGAGCGTCCAGCGAAACTTTAGTCATATATATTACACGCAAAAGTAATTAAAATCTTTCATGTTTCCATAATTTCAAGGGATTTTCCTTAACTTTGCTCTGAATTTTATTTTTATTAGTATGAAAACTGTACTATCTACGATATTCTTTGTGTTGGCCACCGTGGTTTGCGCACAGCCCAAAGCTGAGTTCTCTGCAGAGAGCTTTCATCTGGGCGAGGTGGCGTGGCAAACGCCTCGCTTTGCGACTTTTGAGGTGAAAAATGCGGGTAATGCTCCGCTTCGCATTGTGAGTGTGCGTCCTGATTGCGACTGCACAAATGCTGTATGGCCCTCGCAAGCTGTCGAGCCGGGTGAAACTGCCGAAATATCAGTCCGTTTTGATGCCACTTTGTTGGGGCGTTTTGATAAGGCTGTAGCGGTTTACACGAATGCGCAGTCTGAGCCATTTTACTATCATCTTATCGGTAGAGTGGTGAAGGAAGTGACCTTCAAACCCGAGGATTTTGCTTTCCATATTGGAGATTATCATCTGGACAAAAACGTGATAGAGTTTGACAACGTGAAGCAAGGAACGACTCCCAAAGTGGTAATCCAAATTTTTAATGGTAGTGCGCATGCCTATCACCCTGAGTTAATGCACCTTCCGCAATATCTTTCGGCTGTGGCAATTCCTGAGTTGATAGAGCCAGGTAAGAAGGGAGAGTTGCACGTGGAGCTTAATTCTTCGTTGCTTCAGGATATGGGGTTGACAAAAACGAGTGTATATCTTAGTCGCTATGTGGGCGATCGTATTGGTGAAAAGAACGAACTACAGGTGTTTGCGACCATGCTTCCCGACGTTGACGAATCTCCTGAAAATTTGGCGAACGCACCTGTTGTAGAACTTTCCGACACAACGCTTGTGTTGGGCGCATTCGGTAAGAAGAAAAAACTGAAAGGTGAAGTAGTGGTAAGAAATACCGGCGTGAGTCCGCTCGAAGTGAAGCGTTTGCAGGTGTACAATCCGGGTTTGCATGTGAGTCTTTCCAATGCAGTAATACAGCCTGGAAAATCAGCAAAAATGAAGATTACCCTTTATGCAGATAGCGAATCAAAGGGTAAACGACGCGTGTTGTTGATTACGAACGACCCTCGTCGCCCTAAGCAAGTGATAAATATCAGTGCAGAGGATTAAGGCATTTGATTGATTTTTTGCTTTGGGAGGGGTTCTAAAGTCTTTAGAGTCTCTAAGGTCTTTAAGGTCTCTAGGGGACTATTAGTTTCACAAACCATCCCGTCAACTCGTTTCTCGTTAACTTGTCAACTAAAAAACAAACCATCTCGTCAACTCGTCTCTCGTTAACTCGTCAACTAAAAAACTATTTATGTTAGCAATCATCTGTGCGTTGGCACAAAATAATGCAATTGGTTTTGAAAACCGTTTACTGTTTCGTTTAAGCGCTGACCTTAAGCGCTTTAAGGAATTGACCACTGGACACACAATCATTATGGGGCGTAAGACGTTTGAGTCTCTGCCCAAGGGGGCATTGCCCAATCGTCGTAACATCGTGTTGACACGCAATGCGGATGCCGCTTTTGCCGGCTGCGAAGTTTTTGGTAGCTTGCAAGCTGCCTTGGATGCGTGTTCGTCTGCCGAAAAGGTTTTCATCATCGGTGGAGAAAGTGTGTATGCAGAGGCTTTGCCTTTGGCTGACCGCCTTTATTTGACACACGTGAAGGCTACGCCCGAACAAGCTGATGCTTTCTTCCCAGCGTTCGAGCCTTCGGCGTGGAATGTGGAGCATAGTGAGCAGTGCGATGCTGACGAAAAGAACGAATGCCCTTACGAATTTGTGGACTACGTTCGACCAGCTCATTAAGATAAGATACCGAAGAAAACGCTTCAAGCATTACGCTGCTTAAGGATTTTGGCGGACAAGGTCAGCTGACGCAAAATGAGAGTTTTTCGGGGTGTTAGATTGCAGAATGTTGCATTGAAGTGTTAATAGCTGTTAATTAACATATTTTTCGCGATTTGGATTTCGAAAAATTTTGTTGTAACTTTGTAGTACAAGGGAGGAACCAGGCGGTTTCTCCCTTTTTTTAGCTCAAAAATGACAAAAACTACCTCAAAGGTCGTTAAAACAAGGTCCGATGTTGTTAAAATTACCTCCGATGTTGTTCGAAGAAGGTCGGAGATAGTAAGTTTTTCGATGGGTTTTGGTGTTAAAAAGTCGGGTTTCTGTGCCAAAACCTCGCTTTTTGAAAAAAATGCAACTTTTTTTGTTGCCCACGAATTGTAAATAAATGTTAAAATTTCAAAACACGCGATTTTTTCAAAAAATGTTTTTGTTCGTACGTTATTTCTCAGGAGTAACATCGCGGATGCTGTAGGGGCCACTTTATGTCGGCCCGCACGCCGAAACGGCGTAATGAAAAATTCTCGCACTGTTTGCTCGCGGATATTTTATTCTCACGCGGACTGCGCGGAAGTCGCGGAGGCGCACTAGCTTCGCGTGCCTACTTTGCGGGAAGTATATATTCGCCCCTCATGGGGCGGCGGGCCGACATAAAGTGGCCCCTACACCATGCGGGAAGTTTGTGCTATGATATGCGCCGAATGGATCTGCGAACCGTGAGAAATTGAATTCGTTTCCACGCGAAGCCAAATAGCAAAAATACAAAATCACACGCCGGCATTCGCACCTTGCATTGCGACGAGCCAAAATTACGCAATAAATAATGATTATTGATGCTGAAACAAATGCTAAACAATTCGCAAATTTCAATGTTGAGTTTACAAAATTTAAAATTAATTTTGCGACACGAAAGTAAAGTCGTATTTTTGCAAATAATGGGGCATTGTGCCTCGCCATTGATTTCGCTATTAATCAAATCAAACTTATACGACTTATGATAAACTTTGGAATTAAGCGTTTTTTAGCCGGCGCATGCGTGCTCGGCGCTATGTTGTTTGCCGGTTGCAACGAACCGAAGGAAGTGGCTTCGCCTTTCGTCACGACGGAAGGTGTGAACTTCATAAAGGACGGTCAGCCCTATCGCTTCATCGGTACAAACTTTTGGTATGCTTCAATTTTGGGTTCAGAAGGCGTAGGTGGCGACCGCGACCGTCTGTTGAAGGAGTTGGACGCGTTTAAGGAACTTGGCATCCGCAATCTTCGCATTTTGGTAGGTCCTGAAGCGGGTAGTTGTAATGCTAATTCGGTGAAGCCTTATCTTCAGCCCGAGCCTGGCGTGGTGAATGATACGATTTTGAGAGGTCTTGACTATGCTTTGGCAGAAATGGAGAAGCGCGACATTACAGCCGTGATTTATCTCACAAACTCGTGGGACTGGAGCGGCGGTTATGGCTTCTACCTTCGTGAATGTGGCTATGGCGATTCGCCCAATGCAGCAGGCGAAGGTTATAACGATTATGTGAAGTATTCGGCTGACTTCTTCAGAGAACGCCGTGCGCAGGAGATATATTACGACTTTGTGCGCAAGGTCGTTTCACGCACGAATACGGTAACAGGTCGTGCCTATAAGGACGAACCTTCGATTATGTCATGGCAGTTGTGCAACGAGCCACGCCCCTTTGCTAAGGATACTAAGGAACAGTTTAAGAATTGGGTGATTGAAACCGCTGCTATCATCAAGAGCATTGACCCTAATCACTTGATTTCAACAGGTAGCGAAGGTATCATAGGCTGTGCAGGCGATGTGGAACTTTGCGAACTCGTTCATGGTGATAAGAACATCGACTATCTCACCGTTCATATTTGGCCACTCAACTGGGGTTGGGCAAAGCGCACTTCGCCCGATGCAGATATTGATGCAGCTTGCGAAAAGTCGGGTGAGTATATCGCCATGAACGTAGAACTCAGTAAGCGTATCAACAAGCCTATGGTGATTGAAGAATTTGGCTATTGCCGTCAGGACAATAAGTGCGACCTCTCGCTCCCTGTTGACAGTCGTGATAAGTTCTACGAATATATTTTCAGTCAGGTGAAGCAGAGTGTTGCCGAAGGTGGACCTATCGCAGGTTGCAACTTCTGGGGATGGGCTGGTAGCGGACGTCCTAACACTGAGGTTTGGGCTGCTGGTGATGACTATCTTTGCGATCCTCCTCACGAACCACAGGGATGGTACTCAGTTTTTGATTGTGACACAACAACTATAGAAATCATTAAAAAATTTGCTCAAGATGTACAGTAAAGACCAACGTATAGTAGCAACGCTCGACGCCGGAGGTACAAATCTCGTATTCGGTGCGATGCGTGCCAATCAGATTATCATTGAACCTCTCACAATTCCTTCGCAAGCGCACGACCTTGACCTTTGCTTGCAGGAAATGGTGCGCGGTTTCCAGTATGTATTCGACCAGCTTGAAGAAAAGCCCGTGGCCATCAGCTTTGCCTTCCCTGGTCCTGCGGATTATCCCAACGGAATTATTGGTGGTTATCTCCCCAACTTCCCTTCTTTCCGCGATGGTGTGGCGCTCGGTCCTTTCCTCTCAAAGAAGTTTGGTGTGCCTGTTTTTATCAATAATGACGGCGACCTTTATACTTATGGCGAAGCACTTTGTGGGGTGCTCCCCGAAATCAATCAGCGCCTGAAGGAAGCTGGTTCGCCCAAGCAGTTCAAGAATTTGGTGGGCTATACACTCGGCACTGGTTTGGGCGTAGGTATTGTTGTCAACAATCAACTCAATCTTGGCGACAACAGCTGCGTAGAAACATTCTGCTTGGCTCACCCCACGCTTCGTGATATCATTATTGAAGAGGGTGCTTCCATTCGTGCCGTATGCCGTGTGTATGGCGAAGAAATTGGTCAGCCCGACCATGGTCTCACTCCTAAAGATATCTGCATGATTGCTGATGGTGAAAAAGAAGGCAATCAGGCTGCGGCTCAAAAGGCTTTCGGCATGATGGGCGAAGTGGTAGGTCATGCGATCTCAACTGCACTGACTTTGGTCGATGGTATCGTCGTGATTGGCGGTGGCGTGATTGGCGCAAAGAAGTGGATTATGCCCTCGCTCTTAGCTGTGTTGCGCGGAAAGTTGCAAACACTTTCGGGCGATGCAGTGAATCGCATTCAGCCCAAGGTTTATGACCTCGATGATGCTGCCGACTTTGAAAAGTTTGTGCAGGGCAAGGTTGAACAGATTAAGGTTTACGGCACAGACGATGAGTATGTGGCTTACGATTGCGAAAAGCGTACGGGCGTTGTTATCTCTCGCATGGGTGCTAGCCAGGCTATCTCAGTAGGTGCTTATGCTTATGCTTTGAGCGAATTGGATAAGAAGTAAAAAAAAGAGGTTATAAGGTTTTAGGTTTTGAGAGCTCCGAAGACTCCGAGGACTTTGTGTGCTCTGATAACTCTAAGTATTCTGAAGGCGCTCTTTTCTCCTTTCCCCTTTCTCCTTTCTCGTCAACTATTTTCTTTGCTTAATGAGACATACATTTTTATATTCTTTGTTTCTGCTCTTTGCCCTTGCGGGTAAGGGGCAGAATCCTATTGATTGTGTCAACCCCTTCATTGGTACTACCAATTTTGGCACAACAAATCCGGGTGCTTTGCTTCCCAATGGGATGATGGCGGTTGTGCCGTTCAACGTAATGGGAAGCGACCTTAATGCGCACGATAAAGACAGCCGTTGGTGGTCAACACCGTATTCTGTGGAAAATTCGTACTTCACGGGTTATGCTCATGTGGCGCTCAGTGGAGTGGGCTGCCCCGAAGTGTCGTCGATGCTCGTGATGCCAACGAGCGGTGCGCTCGACGTGGATTTCCATAACTATGGTTCGACATATACCGACGAAGTGGCACGTCCCGGCTATTACAGTAGTGTGCTCACGAAGTATGGTATTAAGACCGAAGTCACAGCTACGCACCGTTCGTCGCGCGAACGCTACACGTTTAAGGCGGGCGAAGGTCATATCTTGTTGAATCTTGGTGAGGGCTTGACCAATGAATGTGGTGCCATGGTGCGCCGCGTGAGCGAAACGGAAATTGAGGGCTTTAAGTTAATGGGTACTTTCTGTTATACCACACAAGCCGTATTCCCGATCTACTTCGTGATGCGCGTTTCGAAAGTTCCTGCTAAGAGCGGTTGCTGGAAGTTCCAACCCACGCTGACAGGTGTGGAAGGCGCGTGGTGTCCTGATGATGGCACGTATAAACTTTATGAAAACTACTACCGCGAAATGGCGGGCAATGATATTGGTTATCATTTCAGCTATGAAGGTCTTGCTGAAGGCGAACAGATTGAGGTGAGTATGGGTGTCTCTATGGTTTCGATGGAGAATGCACGCTTGAATCTTGATGCAGAGCAGAAGGACAAGAATTTTGACCAACTCTTGGCTGACGCTACAAAGCGATGGTCGGACGACTTGGGTCGTATCCGCGTCGAAGGTGGCACGAAGGAGCAGCGTGAAGTGTTCTACACCGGACTTTACCATGCATTGATTCACCCCAGCCTTACGAGCGACGTTAATGGTGAATATCCGATGATGGAAAATCCGCAGACAGGTAGAAGCGAGCACCCTCGCTACTCGGTGTTCTCGCTTTGGGATACTTACCGCAACCTTCATCAGTTGCTGACGCTTGTTTATCCCGAACGCCAAACGGATATGCTCCGTTCGATGGTGGGAATGTATAAGGAATGGGGGTGGTTGCCCCGTTGGGAACTCTTCGGTCGTGAAACTTACACAATGGAAGGCGACCCCGCTGCCATCGTCATCGCCGACAGTTGGATTAAGGGATTGAGAGACTTCGACATTCAAACGGCTTACGAGGCAATGCTGAAGTCGGCCACTACGCCAGGTGCGAAAAATCCCATCCGACCAGACCTCGACCCTTACGTAGAAAAGGGGTACATCCCTCTTTGGTTCTTCTCAAACGACCTTTCGGGCGACAATTCCGTGTCGCATGCGTTAGAATATTGCGCTGCTGACTATGCCATTGCACAGTTGGCTGATTCACTCGGCGATAAGGCGCGTAGCGAAGAATTCAAGAAGCGAGCAGTGAGCTATCGTCGCTACTATTGCAAAGAGCACGGCACACTCCGCCCCCTTACGAAGGATGGCGAATTCCTCGGCGACTTCGATCCCACAACAGGTAAGCACTTTGAAAATGTTCCTGGCTTCCACGAAGGTTCGGCATGGAACTACACATTCGCCGTGCCCCACGATGTTGAAGGCTTGATGGCCTTGATGGGTGGTAAGAAAAATTTTGTGCAGAAGTTGCAGGATGTGTTTGATAAGGATTATTTCGATCCGACGAACGAACCCGACATTGTTTATCCCTACTTGTTCAGCCGAATTAAGGGTGAAGAGTGGCGTACGCAGCGCGAAGTGAAACGTTTGCTCGAAAAGCATTATAGTGCTACGCCTGGCGGTTTGCCTGGCAATGACGACACAGGTACGATGTCGGCATGGGCAGTATTCTCTATGATGGGCTTTTATCCCGATTGTCCGGGCGAACCCTACTATACGCTGACAACGCCAGTGTTCGACCGCGTGGAAATTGACACACCACAGGGCACGATAGAACTGACTACGTCGCGCAAGACGCCCGGTGCTGATTATATCAAGACAATTAAGGTAGGCGGAAAGAAAACTTCAAATTACCGTATCTCCCATGAAGAGCTTCTGCGCTCTCGCAACATACATTTAATACTTAGTCAGAAACCATAATGAAAAAGCTTTCAATATTGTTTGCAAGTGCAATGATGCTTGCAGCGTGCGGGCCTCAAAATGAAGCTCCGCTTACGTCGTATGTCAATCCTTTGATAGGGTCGGGCGGACATGGCCACGTGTTTGTCGGGGCTAGTGTGCCCTTTGGTATGGTGCAGTTAGGCCCTACCAGCATTACGCAAACGTGGGACTGGTGCTCAGGGTATCATCAAGACGAACAGTCGGTCATCGGATTTTCGCATACCCACCTTAGTGGAACGGGGATTGGCGACCTTTTTGACGTGACTGTAATGCCTGTTGTGGGCGAAGTGGTTTATGAACGTGGTACACTCGACAACTCCAACAGTGGTATGTGGTCGGAAGCCGATCGCACTAAGGAAGTTGCAAAGCCTGGCTATTATAGTGTGCCTTTGAAGCGCTATGATGTTACGGCTGAGCTTACGGCTACGGAGCGTGTGGGTTATCATCGCTACACCTTCCCTGAAGCAAATGATGCAGCCCTTGTTTTCGACCTTCAGAACGGTGGATGTTGGGATAAAACAATGGAAGCAAACGTTGAAATTACTTCCGACAAAACTTTGCGAGGCTATCGTTTCTCAAAAGGATGGGCGAAGAATCAGCGCGTTTATTTCGCTGCTGAATTGTCAAAGCCTTTCACTTCTGCCGAACGTGGCGGACAGGATAGCCTTTATACACGTTTGAATTTTGCTACGACAGCAGGCGAACAGGTGTTGCTCAAAGTGGCAATTTCATCGGTTAGCGTAGAAGGAGCTGAGGCTGCTTTGCTTCAGGAAGGTGCTACCTGGGACTTTGATGCTGTGGCGCAGCAGGCTTCGCAGCGTTGGAACGATGAATTGGCAACTATCACAATCGAAACGACCGATACAGTGCAGAAGCGTCTTTTCTACACAGCGATGTACCACAGCATGATGGCGCCTGTACTCTTCTCGGATATTAATGGAGATTATCGTGGTGCTAACGACAGTGTGTATAATGCTGCCGAACCTCGTTTCACTAACTTCTCGCTTTGGGATACTTATCGTGCGAAGCAACCCCTCATGACAATTGTTCAGCCCAAGCGTGCTGCGCAGTTTGTAAATTCGATGATAGATATTTGCCATCAGCAGGGACGCCTTCCCGTATGGCATTTGTGGGGTAATGAAACCGACTGCATGGTGGGCGACCCTGCAATTCCCGTTGTGGCGGATGCTATCGTGAAGCAGCTTCCTGGTGTAGATTATGAAGAGGCTTATAAGTCGATACTTCGCACGCTTGAGCAGGACGGACGTGGTCGCAAATTCCGTCGTGAGTATGGCTACATCCCCTGCGATTTGTTCCAGGAAGCCATTGCTTATGATATGGAGTATGCGCTTGCCGACGGAGCTGCTGCGAATGCGGCGTATGCTTTGGGATATACTGATGAAGCTGAAGTACATGATAGCATTTCGCATTCTTATCGCACATATTTTGATGCTTCGACGCAACTGATTCGCGGTGTTGATAGCAAGGGTAAGTTCCGCACTCCATTCAATCCTTATTTCGCCGACCATCGTGAAAATGATTATTGCGAAGGCAACGCTTGGCAGTACACTTGGTTGGTGCCTCATGATGTAGAAGGTTATGCGGAAAACTGCTTTGGTAGTGCGGAGGCGATGGTGCAGCAGCTCGACACGCTCTTCCTCCTTCCTTCAGAGATTCCTGGTCATCCATCGCCCGATATCTCTGGTCTTATCGGCCAGTTTGCTCATGGCAACGAGCCTTCTCACCACATCCTTTATCTCTATACAATGCTCGGAGCTCCCGAAAAGGCGGCGCAGCGCATTCGTGAGGTGCTCGCTACGCAGTATCGCGACAGCTTCGACGGTCTTTCAGGTAATGAGGATATGGGGCAGATGTCGGCATGGTATGTGCTCTCGGCACTTGGTTTCTATCAAGTGGAACCCGCAGGTGCACGCTATTGGTTTGGATCGCCTTCAATACCCAAGGCTACTTTGAAGGTGGCGGGTGGTGAGTTCATCATTGAAGCTCGAAATGCGAGCGCAGAGAATATTTATATTCAGAGCGTTGAATTGAATGGCCAGCCCTACACGCAGTCTTATATCGAACATAGTGACATTGTGGCGGGTGGTAATCTTGTGTTTGTAATGGGAAACAAACCATAAATGATTAGGTTTTGAGGTTTTGAGGTTTTAAGGTTGCCTTGCGGGGCATGTAGGGTTAGCTCAGCCTAAGACCGCAAAGCGAAATGTAGTTTTTGGGCCTTAGACTTTGCAACCTTATAACCTCAAAACCTTAATCTCCCATAACCTCATTCCTTATGTGGATACTTTTTGCATTTCTGTCGGCAGCCTTATTAGGTTGCTATGACGTGTTTAAGAAAATATCGCTGAAGGACAATGCCGTACTGCCCGTGTTAATGATTAATACGGTGGTATGTGCATTGTTTTTTGTGCCCTTGATTGTGCAGTCGTTTGTTGCTGAGGGTGGTGCGATGCCTGTTTGCGGATTGCGTGAGCATGGGCTTGTATTTGTGAAGGCGATGATAGTGTTGTCCTCATGGGTATGTGGTTATTTTGCGATGAAGCATCTGCCGCTTACGATAGTGGGGCCCATTAATGCGACGCGTCCTGTGATGACTTTGGTAGGTGCTTTGTTGATTTTTGGCGAGCGTCTTAATCTGTGGCAATGGGCGGGTGTGATTCTTGCACTTATATCTATATATTTATTGAGTTGTAGTAGCAAGAAGGAAGGCATTCGTTTTACGCACAATCGTTGGGTGGTGTTTTTAGTGGCGGCTGCAGTGTTGGGTGCTGCGAGTGGACTTTACGATAAACATCTGCTAGCACCAGTTGCAGACGGCGGAGAAGGGCTTGATCGTTTGTTCGTTCAAGGCTGGTATAATGTGTACCAGGCATTGTTGATGACCTTCGTGATACTCTCAATATGGCTTCCCATACGCCATAAGTCCACTCCTTTCCAATGGCGTTGGAGTATTTTGCTTATATCTTTGTTCCTTACCGCAGCCGATATGGCATATTTCTATGCGCTCAGCGAGCCAGATGCCATGATTTCCGTCGTTTCAATGGTAAGGCGAAGCAGTGTCGTTGTGTCCTTCCTCTTTGGCGCCTTCTATTTCCGCGAAAAGAATTTGCGCGCCAAGGCCCTCGACTTGCTACTCATCATGCTGGGAATGCTTTGCCTTTATATAGGAACGAATGGTTGAGTAGTTAATCTCTCATCACTCAACTCTCATCTCTCATTGTTCATAGTTTATATCTAACTGCCAAGCCAACTTGACAATTTATTTTTGCATTTTGGGTAAAATCAAGAAAATGGAAGTTTTTGCAAAATTTTATGCAACAAAGTTGCTAATAATTTTTTTAGCATTGCACTTTTTCGTAATTTTGCTACACGGTAAGAAAGGTGATAGCGAAGCATGTCGTGAATTGCTTTTTTACTGAGATAATGAGCTAATTGAAAAATACCATTTATAAATTATTTTTAAAAGATTATGGCAACATTGGATTTGAGCAAACACGGTATTACCGGTGTTACTGAAATTGTCCACAACCCCTCTTACGAAGTTCTCTTCGCTGAAGAAACAAAGGCTAGCCTCGAAGGCTACGAAAAGGGTCAGAACACTGAACTCGACACAGTGAACGTAATGACTGGTATCTACACTGGTCGTTCACCTAAGGACAAGTTCATCGTAATGGATGAAAACTCTAAGAACACAGTGTGGTGGACTTCTGATGACTATAAGAACGACAACAAGCCTATCACTGAAGCTGCTTGGGCAGAATTGAAGAACATTGCTAAGGAATGTCTTTCTAACAAGCGCCTCTTCGTGGTTGACTGCTTCTGCGGTGCTAACGCTGACACTCGTATGTCTGTACGTTTCATCATGGAAGTAGCATGGCAGGCACACTTCGTAACTAACATGTTCATCCAGCCCACAGCTGAAGAACTCGCTAACTTCGAACCTGACTTCGTTGTTTACAACGCATCTAAGGCTAAGGTTGAAAACTACAAGGAACTCGGTATCAACTCTGAAACTTGCGTAGCGTTCAACATCACAAGCCGCGAACAGGTTATCATCAACACATGGTACGGTGGTGAAATGAAGAAGGGTATGTTCTCTATGATGAACTACTACCTCCCCCTCAAGGGCATCGCTTCAATGCACTGCTCTGCAAACACTAACGAAAAGAACGAAACAGCTATCTTCTTCGGCCTCTCTGGTACAGGTAAGACAACTCTTTCTACTGACCCCAAGCGTATGCTTATCGGTGACGATGAACACGGATGGGACGACAACGGTATCTTCAACTTCGAAGGTGGTTGCTACGCAAAGGTTATCGGTCTTGACAAGGAAAGCGAACCCGATATCTACAAGGCTATCCGTCGTAACGCACTCCTCGAAAACGTTACTGTAGATGCTGAAGGTAAGATCAACTTCGACGACAAGAGCGTTACAGAAAATACTCGCGTTTCTTACCCCATCAACCACATCGACAACATCGTTAAGCCCGTTTCTGCAGCAGGTCACGCTAAGAACGTAATCTTCCTCTCAGCAGACGCATTCGGTGTTCTTCCTCCCGTATCTATCCTCGATCCCGAGCAGACTCAGTACTACTTCCTCTCTGGTTTCACTGCTAAGCTCGCAGGTACAGAACGTGGTATCACTGAACCTACTCCTACATTCTCAGCTTGCTTCGGCCAGGCGTCCCTCGAACTCCACCCCACTAAGTATGCTGAAGAACTCGTTAAGAAGATGAACCAGCACGGTGCTAAGGCTTACCTCGTTAACACAGGTTGGAACGGTACAGGTAAGCGTATCACTATCAAGGATACACGTGGTATCATCGACGCTATCCTCGATGGCTCTATCCTCAAGGCTGAAACTAAGATGATTCCTATCTTCAACTTCGAAGTGCCCACAGCGCTTCCTGGCGTAAATCCTGCTATCCTCGACCCCCGCGACACTTACGAATGTGCTTGCCAGTGGGAAGAAAAGGCAAAGGACCTCGCAGCTCGCTTCCAGAAGAACTTCGTGAAGTACACTGCAGGTAACGCAGCAGGTCAGGCTCTCGTAGCAGCTGGTCCTCAGCTCTAATTCTTAAGACGAATATCTTAAAGAAATAATTAATCTTAAGAGCGCTCACCTTGGTGGGCGCTCTTTTTGTTTTGGTATTTCTTACGCTTCAGTCCATAATGTCTACGCCACACCCCTTCGTTTAGCCTGGAATTATTAAATTTGCAGAAACTTCCTTAAGCTCTTGTTGTATGATGCTTCCTTGTAACATGAGTCTGGAATATTTGATATTGTTATGTATTGGGTAATATTGATTTTAGCAAGCGTTTTTGAGTGTGGTTTTACCTTCTGTTTGGGTAAAGCCAATTTGGCGGTAGGTGCGCGTGCTACGGCATGGTATGCAGCATTCGTTGTGTGCTATATTCTCAGCATGGTATTTCTGGCCAAGGCTATTAAGGTGATACCTATTGGTACGGCTTACCCTGTATGGACAGGTATCGGAGCAGTTGGAACTGTGCTGATTGGTATTCTGGTGTTTAAAGAGCCTGCTACGTTTTGGCGCCTGTTTTTTACGTTCACGCTCATCGCCTCAGTGATTGGTTTAAAGATGGTGCATTAGTTTAGAGTACAGCTGCCTTGCTGAAGGCTAACTCAAACCATCTTGTCTACTCGTTAACTCTTCAACTAAAATTTTTCAATTTCCATGTCTAAGCATATCACGCTTCAGCAACAATTTGATTTGCTCCGCAAGGAGTACGAATACGAAAAGGCCACCTTTGCAAAAGAGGCGGCTCAGATGGGTATTGACCGCAAGGTGAAGCGTGGCGACTGCTGGTATCCCATCAGCGTGGGGCGCAGTTACTACAATTCGCTCGACCGCTTTGTCGTAGAAATCCATTCTACCGCTGCCGACGACGATACGGTGCATAATTTTGAATATGGCCGTCCCATCTGTTTCTTCGAGAAACGAGCGGATGGTACGTTGCGTTATATGGCATTTCAAGCTACAGTGAGCTATGCCGAACCCACACGTATGGTGGTTGAATTGCCAGGCGAGATAGCTTTGGCAGAACTGCAGAATGCCGACCTTATAGGGGCGATGCTCCATTTCGACGACTATTCCTACCGCGTGATGCTCTCCGCCCTGCGCCGAACAATAGAATGCAAGAAAGGCCGTGTAGCCGAGCTGCGCGACCTCTTTCACACCTCAGCGCCCCTCTCCTGGTCATCGGCATCTGCTATTCCCTTGAGTTTGCCATGGCTCAATGCTTCGCAGGAAGCAGCTGTGCGCCAGGCTTTGCGTGCCAAGGATGTATTGGTGGTGCATGGTCCTCCCGGAACGGGCAAGACCACAACCCTCGTCGAGGCTGTTTGCGAGATTCTCAAGCGTGAGTCGCAGGTCATGGTGTGTGCGCAGAGCAACACTGCCGTCGATTGGATATGCTCACTGCT
>JAZLDQ010000080.1:0-42507 GCA_045614785.1 Alloprevotella sp. | reverse complement strand
CTTCACGATTCTGTCCTACAATAAAAACATATGTAACCAAATTGAAAAAAGCAGGCAAGCACAAGAATATAGTTTTAAACAATGCAAAGAACAAAATGATACACACACTTGTCGCAATGGTTAGAAACAACGAAAAATATCAAAAAACAGCATAAATTTATTCAAAATTATTTGGCAGTTAACATAGATTGCCGGGCGGTTTGAGCGTAGCGAATACCCCCGGTGTGGGGATATATATAGGAGTGCACCCAGAAGGGGTGCCCCAGCACTTGGTCCTGTTCATGGGGCACACCCTTCGGGGTGCATTAACCAGATAGCACTTACCCCCGGGTATTCGCTATGCTCAAACCCGTGTTACTGAGCGGAGACACCTTCGGCGTCTTTCCATTCAGATTCGTTGATTACGAATTTCAAATACACCTCAAAATAGTCTCATTAATTTTACAATATTAAGCACCCCACCTTATCGTTATAGGTTGAGAGTATTTACACCAATCGTCGTCTTTCGAATTGTGAAATATTTTGACAAAAATATATTTTCGTCTTTGTGCAAAAACAAGCATTTTGGGGGCACTCAGATTACAAAACAGAGGGTTAACTACTCGCACCTGTGGATAACTCCGAAAAATGCGATTTGGATTTTGCTCAATTCTGTGGTATCTTTGTAGTACAAACTGGGAGGCCTGGCGGTCTCCCCTATTTTTTGTCCCCCAAAAAGCAAAAACTACCTCAAAGGTAAGAAAAACTACCTTTGAAGTAGGAAATTTTACATCAAAGATCGTTTTTTGCACCTCCGACTTTGTTGTTATTTCGTCACTTTTCGCTCGAACTATCCGCCATCTCATCATCACAAGCTCAACTTTTTGTAACAACAAAAAGATTTTTACTTTTTGAACACAATCCTTCTAAATTAGAAGAGCAATACTACGAAATATTTTGACAAAAGAAGCTGTGTGCAGTAACGTGGAAAGGAATTAAAGACTGTCCCAAAGCTACTGAGCGGAGACACCTTCGGCGTATTGCCCATCTGGATTAATTGATGAACACATCTCAAAATGGTCTCATCATTTATACAATTCTGAACATCTTACCCTTCGGGCCGCACTTTCTAGAATGTGCCCAAAGATTAGCTTGAAAGGAATCTCCTTCTTTTCGTTTATCCGACATACGTCATGTAATTAGCTTGTGCTAATTTGGGTTATTTCATGGTAAGGCGAAAGCGAATAGCCCCGAGAGGGCAAGTCCGCTTTTTTTTATACAGAAAAATGATAAATTAAGGGCATTTATCTTTTGCATGAAGAGGTAAAAAGTCAATTTTAGTGTAAAAGCATTATTTTACAAAATGAGAAGTTTTTTACTGAAAACCTATCAATTTGTAATGTTTTTTTGTTGAAAATATTGCAAAATGTGATTTTTTTGGGTGGATGCATCATTTTTTGAAAAATAATTGCGTCGAATGTTTGCTTGATAAAAAATGTTTTCTAATTTTGCACTCACACAACGCAAAACAATCTACTAAACTAAGACTTTCTCGATCCGATTAGAAGAACCATTGCTACGAATTTTTATACGCACAGTGATGTGGGTTTTAGTTATTGCGTAGCGATAAGGTAACGGAATACGAGTAGTAGCGGTTCTTTTTCCCCAGACGAAATTTGACTCTGTGCGGACGAAGAACCGCTGTTTTTTTTAGTTCATGAATGCGGCATTTGAATGTTGCGTAGCGTTTGTGAGCTATGAATAAACTATTATAACGATTATGGCAGACCATTTATACATATTCGACACAACACTTCGCGATGGTGAGCAGGTGCCAGGGTGCCAGCTCAACACTATAGAGAAAATTCAGGTGGCAAAGCAACTGGAGGCATTAGGTGTGGACGTTATCGAGGCCGGATTCCCCGTTTCGAGTCCTGGCGATTTTAATAGTGTGATAGAAATTTCAAAGGCTGTGACGTGGCCTACGATTTGTGCGCTGACGCGTGCGGTAGAAAAGGATATCGACTGCGCAGCAGAGGCGTTGGCGTATGCCAAGCACAAGCGAATCCACACGGGCATCGGCACGAGCGATTTGCACATTAAGTATAAGTTCAACTCTACGCGCGAAGAAATCATCGAGCGTGCCGTGAGTGCCGTGAAGTATGCCAAGCGCTATGTGGAGGACGTGGAATTCTACGCCGAGGATGCAGGCCGAACGGACAACGAATATTTGGCGCGCGTAGTCGAAGCCGTAATCAAGGCAGGAGCTACGGTGGTGAACATTCCCGATACGACGGGCTACTGCCTGCCGCACGAGTATGGACAGAAGATAAAGTACCTCATGGAGCACGTGGACGGCATTGACAAGGCTATCATCTCTACGCATTGCCACAACGACCTGGGAATGGCTACGGCATGCACACTCGAAGGTGTGCTCAACGGGGCGCGTCAGGTGGAAGTGACGATAAATGGTATTGGCGAGCGTGCCGGCAACACGAGTGCGGAGGAAGTTGCGATGATATTGAAGTGCCACCATCACCTTGGCATTACGACAAATATCAACACCACGAAAATTGCAGCAACGAGCCGCCTTGTTTCTTCGCTCATGAATATGCCCATTCAGCCCAACAAGGCTATCGTGGGCAGAAACGCTTTCGCTCATTCTTCGGGCATCCATCAGGACGGAATATTGAAGAATGTTGAAACTTACGAAATCATCAATCCCAAGGAAGTGGGTATTGACGATAACTCAATCATCCTTACAGCGCGCTCGGGTCATGCCGCGTTGAAGCACCGCCTCGAAGTGTTGGGCGTTGTGGTCAACGACGACCAGTTGCACAGCATTTATGAAAACTTCCTTGCCCTTGCCGATAAGAAGAAGGAAGTAACCGACGACGACGTGCTTGTGCTGGCGGGCGAGGAGCGCAAGAATGCGCATGCCATCCGCCTGGACTATCTGCAGGTGACGAGCGGACAGGGCGTGCGACCCGTTGCAGCCGTTACGCTCGACATTGCGGGCGAGAAGTTCTCGAGCGCTGCCGATGGCAACGGCCCCGTTGACGCCGCCATCAATGCCATCCGCAACATCATCCGCCGACAGGTTACGGTGAAGGAATTTACGATTCAGGCCAACAGCCGTGGGTCGAACGATATTGGCAAGGTACACATGCAGGTAGAGTTCGACGGCCGCATCTACTACGGCTTTGGCGCCAACACTGACATCATTGCCGCCAGCGCAGAAGCCTATGTTGATTGTATCAATAAGTTTAAGAAGTAAATTCAACAAGTAGACGAGTTATTAGGTACGAGTAAACAAGATGGTCAGACTCGAACGCTTGCTTGTATGCTGCATAGCCCTCATAACCTCAAAACCTTATAACCTTAAAATCTAAAAATAGTAGACAAGTTTTTAGGTACAAGTAGACAAGATGGTCAGACTCGAACGCTTGCTTGCACGCTGTATAGCCCTCATAACCTTAAAACCTCACAACCTCATAACCTTATACAATGAATACGCTTTTCGATAAAATATGGGATGCGCACGTTGTGCAGCAAATAGAGGAGGGACCCACCCAACTTTATATTGACCGGCTGTATTGCCACGAAGTGACGAGTCCGCAGGCGTTCGACGGACTTCGTGCAAGGGGACTGCAATGCTTGCGCCCCAAGCAGATTATCTGCATGCCCGACCACAATACGCCTACGCTCCATCAAGACCAACCGATTGCCGACCCCGTTTCGCGCCGACAGGTGGATGCGCTGACAAAGAATGCTTCCGATTTCGGACTGACGCATTTTGGCATGCTCCATCCCAACAACGGCATTATCCACGTCGTAGGTCCTGAACAGGGACTTTCGCTGCCCGGCATGACCATCGTTTGTGGCGACTCCCACACCAGTACGCATGGCGCAGTGGGCTCAGTGGCCTTCGGCATCGGAACGTCGGAGGTAGAGATGGTGCTTGCGTCGCAGTGTATCCTGCAGGCGAAGCCCAAGAGCATGCGCATCACTATCAATGGAAGGCTCGGTGCTTGCGTTACGGCCAAGGATGTGGCTTTATATATAATGAGTAAGATAAGCACCAGTGGCGCTACGGGCTACTTTGTTGAATATGCGGGCGAGGCAATTCGCAACATGTCGATGGAGGGTCGCCTCACGCTCTGCAACCTCTCCATAGAGATGGGGGCGCGCGGAGGTTTCGTTGCGCCCGACGAGGTTACCTTTGCCTACCTCAAAGGTCGTCCTTATGCTCCTAAGGGCAAGGATTGGGACGAGGCGGTAGAGCGATGGAGCACGCTGTGCAGCGGTGATGATGCTGTGTTCGACAAGGAAGTGGAGTTCGACGCCGCCGACATTGCTCCCATGATTACTTACGGAACAAATCCCGGAATGGGAATTGCAATTACAGATAGCATCCCTGCTCCCACGAATATCTCCGATGAAAAGGCGCTGGCATACATGCAGTTTGCTGCAGGCGAAAAAATGTTGGGAAAACCTGTTGACTACGTATTCCTCGGAGCATGCACCAACGGACGCATTGAGGACTTCAGAGCCTTTGCCTCCATCGTGCGAGGTCAGAAGAAGGCCGACAATGTCGTGGCATGGCTCGTGCCAGGCTCGTGGCAGGTGGTGGAGCAAATCAAGGCCGAGGGTATCGACCGAGTGCTCGAGGAAGCTGGTTTCAGCCTTCGCCAGCCAGGATGCTCGGCATGCTTGGGGATGAATGCCGACAAGGTGCCAGCCGGGAAGTTGGTCGTATCTACCAGCAATCGAAACTTCGAAGGTCGCCAAGGGCCAGGAGCTCGCACCTGCCTTGCATCGCCCCTTGTGGCAGCTGCGGCAGCCGTGGCGGGCGTGATAGCGGACCCGAGAGAGTTTAAATGAGAGTACAGATAACAGAGTATAGAGTACAACTTCCATTCGGATTATATTCGCAGATGAGAGATGCACCGCAAGGTAGCTGTACTCTGTACTCTGTAAGTTGTACTCTAAACTTAATCCTCATACGTCATGAAACAGAAATTTAATATCATACGCAGCACGTGCGTGCCCCTGCCAATTGAGAATGTCGACACGGACCAGATTATCCCCGCACGCTTTCTCAAGGCTACCGACAAGGAGGGTTTTGGCGAAAGGCTCTTTTGCGACTGGCGCTATCATCCCGACGGGTCGCCCACCGATTTTGTGCTCAACAATCCTGCTTACGGTGGCGAAATCCTCGTGGCAGGCAAGAACTTCGGCTGCGGTTCCAGTCGCGAGCATGCCGCATGGGCGATAGCCGGTTATGGTTTTCGAGTGGTGGTAAGCAGTTTTTTTGCCGACATACACAAGCAAAACGAACTCAACAACTTTGTGCTCCCTGTGCAGGTGAGCGAGGCCTTCCTTGCCGAATTGTTTGCTACCATTGAGCAAAATCCCGCAGCCGTTGTCACCGTTGATGTGCCCCATCAGACGATTACGAACGAAGCCACGGGCTCCACAGAGCACTTCGAACTCAACGCCTACAAGAAGTATTGCCTCATGAATGCCCTCGACGACATCGACTTCCTCCTAGCCTCCAAACCCGCTATCGAAGCCTATGAGCAGCGTGGATAAAGGTGTTGTGCATCTTTCCTTATAACCTCACAACCTTAAAACCTTATAACCTTAAAAGTTATGAAACTCCATATTGCAGTGCTCCCCGGCGACGGCATAGGGCCCGAAATCTCTGAGCAGGGCGTGGCAGTCGTCAAGGCTATTGCCACGAAGTTTGGCCACGACGTGCGCTTCACATCTGCCCTTGTAGGCGGAGCCGCCATCGACGCCGTGGGCAATCCTTTTCCCGAAGAAACTTATCGCATTTGCGCAGATGCGGATGCTGTGCTCTTCTCCTCCGTGGGCGACCTCAAGTTCGACCTCGACCCCAATGCCAAGGTGCGCCCCGAACAAGGATTGCTCGCCATGCGCAAGCGCTTAGGGCTTTATGCCAACATTCGCCCTATCGAAACCTTCCCCTGCCTGCTCCATCAGTCGCCCTTGCGCCAGGACCTTGTAGAGGGCGCTGACTTCGTGTGCATCCGCGAACTCACGGGCGGGATGTATTTCGGTGAGAAGCAAGAGGGTACAGAGCAGGCACTCGATACCTGCGTCTATACACGCCAGGAAGTGGAGCGCATACTCCACGTGGCCTATGCCCACGCCATGCGCCGTAAGCGCCATCTCACCGTGGTCGATAAAGCCAACGTGCTCGCTACCTCACGACTTTGGCGCAAGGTGGCGATGGAGGTCGCGCCCCAATATCCCGAGGTGCAGACAGACTTTATGTACGTCGACAATGCTGCCATGCGCATGATTCAGGAGCCGCGCTTCTTCGACGTCATCGTTACGGAAAATACCTTTGGCGACATCCTCACCGACGAAGCCTCCTGCATCACAGGCTCTATGGGGCTGCTCCCCTCAGCCTCCATTGGCGAAAGCACCCCCGTCTTCGAACCTATCCACGGCAGTTGGCCGCAAGCCAAGGGCAAAAACATCGCCAACCCCTTGGCGCAAATTCTTTCGGCAGCCATGCTCTTTGAGCATTTCGGACTCCTTAGCGAGGCGCAGCTCATTCGCGAGGCAGTGCGCCAAAGCCTCGATGCAGGAGTCCGCACTCCCGATATTCAAACTCCCGACGGTGCCCACTATGGCACGCGCGAAGTGGGTCAATGGATAGTCAACTGGATAGCGCAGCAGTGATGCAGAGCGGCTCAAGCAGAGCGCCCCATCCATTTCGTTTTTGTTAGCCTAAAGCCATCCGACGTGCGGAGCCGCAAACAAAACTTTAGGGGTAGGAATATACCAACTTCCATAATGTAAAAGAGAAAGACTGCGAAGCTTCATGCCGGCTTCGCAGTCTCTGTTTTTGTTGGCCGTGTTTACTCAAAGTTTACTTGTAATGCGCGTTCAACATAAGCATTGTACGGCTCCGTCACTTGGAATCTGCATTTTTGCGACCAACGTACGGCTCCTACGGTTTGGAAATTATTGCTGTCCGGTAAACATATTTTATAGCAATAATTTCAAATATATATTTAGCGTTATAGTATTTGAATTACTTTTTTTACTGCAGTTTACCTAATTTAGTAAATATTAATTAAATTTGCAGCATCGCAAGTCAGCTCACATGTTGGGTGGCGGGCGATACATTTATAGAATAGACGTTTTCACAACGTTTGTCTGAGTTGGACACGAACTTCGCAACTTCAATCCCCGACCTAGGACAACGGCAACGAAAGACGTCTGCGTGGTGCGTTTATACCCTTTTGTATAAACCAACTTATGGTATACATCCGTCTTTATGCGTGTATGCCCGGTTGCGTTTTCATACAAAAAAACTTTATATCCGTACCGGCGTGGGCTGACTGCGTTGCTTATCCAATGGTTGGGGGAGGCAATGCGAAGGCCTGTGTCCGGCATAGATAAGCAAGAAACAGACTCCCACGCCTTTTTTGTATATGTACACATACGAAACATTTTCACTTTGCCGAATTAGAGGAGTTTATAGGCGTTACCAATAAACTATTAGTATGAAAAAGATTTTTCTTGCTGCCCTCGTTGCGGTATTCGGATTTGCAAACCAAGTATTTGCGCAAACACAGTTGGCGACCCTTTTTCGTGATGGAGATGTAAAGACATTCTATGGCATCAGTGCATTAAGAGATGCACATTCAAACGCTGAACATGGCGATGTAATCACTTTATCTTCTGGCACTTTTAATTCTGTGGATATCACGAAAGCTATTACCTTGCGTGGTGCTGGGATGCAGTATGACTCTATTGCCAAGGTGGAGCCTACTATCCTCGAAGGAACATTTGGCATAAAATTACCCAATGACTCCGTACAAGGTAAAAATACCCTCACAATGGAAGGTATATTCTGTTATGAAAAGGTTACTATTCAATCTGAAGTGAATAGTCCTCAGTTTGTAAAATGTAAATTATGGTGTATAGGAGATCATGCTACTTATACTACTACGGGAGCTGGTTTAAAGAATGCAAGTTTCGTTAATTGCTATATTTTAGGGACGATTCAGATTTTCCAAAATGGTTCTGCAACCTTTGTAAATTCTTTTGTATCAAATCCTACACAAATGTATAGCGGAGGAAAAAATTGCACTTTTGAATTTCAAAATTGTGTGATGACTTTTTACAATAGTTCGTCCTTCAGTTATGACCAACCAATGTATGAATTGAATAATTCTATTTTTAGAAATAGTATTATTTTGGCATCATATAATAGTGATTACAATTATTTAAATTCTTCATGTCATGCATATAACTGTGTTGGTTATCAATCTTATGGATCAACAAAAATGTTTGCCTATCAGCAAGAAAACACTTCAAATTTATTGGAGTCTTCATTTGAAAATATTTTCAAGACTCTTCGAAGTTATAATATAACCCCATACATGACCGAAAATCTCGAACTCACTGACGCTGCAAAAACCAAGTATCTTGGTGCAGACGGCACTCAAGTGGGAATTTATGGCGGTTCAATCCCCTTCACTGCACGTCCCAGCAATCCTCAGATTACCAAATTGAATGTAGCCAGCAAGTCTACGGCAGACGGCAAGTTGAGTGTGGATATCGAAGTAAAGGCTGCGGAATAATCCGCATCACGAAACTGATAAACCGTAAAAAAATAGTTTGAAGTAGGCATATCCTAACTTTGAACCCACCCCGCTAAAACATTCGTATATGCATAGAACGCTATTATTGTCAATATTGCTATGCTTGAATTGGTCGCTTTGGGGGCAGACGTATGACTATCGCTACTGGTTTGACACAGACGAACTGAACCAGCGACGAGGTACTTCAACCACAAGTGAATGGCATATTGATGCAGATTTGAGTGGACTTAACCATACGTTTCATTCCATTCATGTTCAAGTGAAAGACTCTGTCGGAAGATGGAGTGCCCCCATCACTCGATATTTTATCAAACAACCCGATTTAAGTTTATACAACGGCTACTATTGGTTTGACGATAACATCGCAACCAAGACTGCGATGCCCTTCAAAAGTGGCAAGTTAAACATAGATGTGTCTGCACTTGAAAATAGATTGCACTATGTGCATTTTCAATATGCAGACGATTATAATAATGCAACTATCCCTTTAACCAAAATCTTCCTGAAAACTGTAAAGCAGGGACCTGCCAAGTTTCATTACTGGACCGATGACAACATCGACAATATCCGAACCAGTGAGTGTAACGGCGAAGTCTTGATGCTCGACATGACTGCAGAGGAAGATGGTTTTCATGTGCTTCACGTAGTAGGCGAAATGGATGGAAGTCTCACTCATGCGCAGTCGCGCATGTTTATCAAGGTGCCGCAAACCGAGGGAGTTGGCGAAATGACTTGTCTCTGCTATATCGACGGAGATTTGTATAAGCAAGAGAAAGTTCCGTCGCAAGGTGGTATCATTGACTGGACGCTTGATGTTGCTTCCCTTGCCAATGGTTTCCACCGCATACTTGTGCAAGTGGTAACTCCCAGCGGAGCTGCCACAAGTGTGCATGAAAGTTTCTTCTTCCGTACCACGATGACCGATGAACTTTCTAAGATGAAATTGGTCTACAATGTGGATGGCGGAGAATACATCACACAGGCAGGAGACTTCGGTACAGGTGTGTTCCATTTCGACCTGGACGTGTCGGCATTGCAGGACGGATTACACCGTTTGAATTATATGCTGATGAGCGAGACGGGAACGTCCACTCGCATGAACACCTCCTTCTTCATTAAGACACCTCTTGGAGGTCCGGGTATCGCCAACTACAAGTACTGGATAAACGACCATGAGGACGAAGCGGTAAAAGTTACGCTCGACAAACGTCAGGAACTCTTCAATCTGATATCCCTTTTGCCAGTGAAGACTTGTCCCATTCGCAGTAGCTGCTTCCATTTTGAAATCTTGGAAGACGGCACACCGATGATGTATGCGAAGAATGACTTCCATATACAATTTGTTGATGTAAAGCACTACCACCTTGATGCGGTTCGCCAATACATTGATTACAATATCGGTCAACCGATTGAAAACATAACCCCTCTCGAATCCGGCAAGCGCGTGTGGAAGCATGTGCCCGATTCAAACCAGGTGCATTGGTTCCAGGTGGGGGCTGTCAGAGGCGATAGTTTATCGTTAAAAACAGACATGGCTTGTACGTTGCAGATGTTCTCTCCAACAGGAAAAGAAGTCTTTTCTGCCTCAGGGGTAGAAACCGTAAATTACGATGGCTGCCATGCTGAAGAAGATGGAATGTATTATGTTGCTCTGCATGATGTAACAGGAACGCGTAGTGAAAACATAGCTTTAGACTTCCAACATATAGATAAATACGCTGTTTTGAGATGGGATGTTTCAACAGTAGGGAATGGAGGTGCAAGCACCATTACATACGAGGGTAATGGATTTGATAATCTATATGCTATTGATTATGTTAATGCAAGTGGAGACACGATAAATTGTAATTACAAAGATTACATCAGCGATGCAACCACTACTGCAACTACAGACTTTAGTGGTGCTTCTGTTGGCATGTATGATGCAGTGTTCCATTTCACAACAGAGGATCGAATTGTCAAGAATGCGCTGAAGGTGGAAGAGGCAAAGGAACTTAGACTTGAAATAGATATTGATTATCCATCAACATTCTTAATAGGAAGTTCTTGTACCTATAATATTACGGTGAGAAATAATGGTAATTCCACAGCATATATGGTTCCTTTAGAATTATTCATGAGAACCGAGTCTTTTGATAATATATCTAATATAAAGTTTAAAGGTGCATTAGAGTCAATTTCTATGCCACTTTTGTCTGATACTATTGATGACGAAGAATTAGAAATTATAAGAGACGTTGTTGAAAACTCTAACGATCTATGTCAATTTGTAGTTTATAAAGACACTATAAATAAGATGGATTATGGTATGTCTCAAGTTGTATTGTCAATTCCGCCATTGTCAAATAGAAAAATGTCTATTGAAATAGAGACAGATGCTCCAATAGAGTTAAAGGCATTCATGACTAAGGAGTGGTTCCCTGTAATTATATCCTCGGATTATACTGCAAATGCAAAGAAGATAAGAAGTGTAAGACAAGGAGGATCTTTTTGCTGTGTAAAAGAAAGGTGGCAGTGTGCTGCTGATGCAGTTGCGCAATTTGCAAGCTTTTTTGGAGGACATATTAATTGTGGCGGAACTGTCCTTTCAAAAACATTTAATACAGTAACTGATATTTATTGTTCAGATGGTACAACTCCTTCTGAAAAAGTTAAGAATTATGCTAGATCCGCAGGTAAATCAATGGTGAAAGATTTGATAGATACTGCAGTTTCATGCGTAACAGGCTATTATAAACCTATTATTGCTGCTTTAAAGTATGATAGAAATATGGCATTAGCTTTGGGTAGTTCAAGTGAGGTTATTCTAGCGACAAATAAATTAAGGGCAACCCAGAAACTATTAAAAAATGATTTATTGTCAATCTATAAAAGTGCAAATTTATGGATTTCAGGTTCCGACTGCGTAAAAGTTTTGACTGAAAATAAACCTAATTGTCCTGGTAATCTCGGTGGTGGAGGCGGTTCTTCCAATCCTGTAAATTCGTATGACCCCAACGAAATTTATGGGTATCAAGCAGAATCAGGAAGTAAAGCGATACGAAAGAATTTGAAGGAATTGTATTATACCATCGAATTTGAGAACGACACTGCGTTTGCAACAGCTTCTGCACAAAATGTATATCTTACCGACACACTTGATGCCAAATACTTCGACTTGAAATCTTTTGAACCAACCAGTTTAGAGATTGGTGATAAAATGGTAGAATTAGATGGTAATCCGAATTTCGTAACAACGGTTGATATGCGTCCTGCTATTAATGCCATTGCTCAAGTGAAATGTGATTACGACAACCAAAAAGGTATCGCAAAATGGCATTTTTCTTCTCTTGACCCAATGACAATGGAACCAGTAACGTACGTTATGGATGGCTTCTTACCAATTAATAATTCAGAAGGAGATGGTATTGGTCGGGTGTCTTTCAATATTAACCTAAGGGATGATTTTGAAGACGGAACAGAAATCAGTAACAAAGCCTATATTGTATTTGATAGTAATGAGGCTATTATTACGCCAACCTGGACAAATGTTGTAGATACTATTGCACCTCAAAGTAGCGTTGTCGGTTCTGAATTAGTAAATGACACAACAATAACTTTGCGATTGAGCGGAACAGATAATCACTCAGGGGTATGGAAATACGACCTCTATGTTAAGATGGGTAACAATGCTTCTTGGTTTAAGTTTGCAGAAAATGTTGTAGATTCTGTATATAGATATACAGTCAATAATGAAATCGACTATCATTTCTGTGTAGTTGCTACTGACTCCGCTGGTAATGTGGAACCAAAGATGCTACAATCAGAATGCGAAATATCTGCCTACACTCTTGGTGATGCCAACAATGATAAGGTGGTGGATGCTGCAGATATTGTTTTGGCTGCTCAATGGTTCTTAGGTCAGGATGTTGATATTAACTGGAATGCAACAAATGTCGAAAAGGATAGTCAGATAGACGCTGCCGACATCGTTGGTATTGCTAAAATCTATCTCTCGACATCAACGATTCAACGTGTTAAACCCAAAAGAATGAGAAGAACATTATGGAAAGAATAGTAAAATTATTATGCCTGTTGCTTGCACTCGCGGGAGTGCAGGCAATGGCTCAAACTCAAACATTGAAAGTGTGGGGGCACGACTTCACTATGACTGCAGACGGAACGACATCTACCCATCTGACAATATCAGAAAATGATGTGGTGAACTACACGGCTTTCAATATGACAATCGTTGTGCCTGAAGGCATTTCTATTGCTCAGGTAAAGTCTGGTCGTCTTTATGTGAACGACATTTTGATTAACCCAGACCGAGATTCCGGTGGACACACGATTTCCTGCAACATGCCAGACAAGAAAACCATCAAAATTATTGCTTACAGCACAGACTTGTATGAGTTCTATCCTGATGACATCGAAGGAAATCCGGTGGACGAACTTTTTACTATTGGACTTGTTGCCGATCCGACGATGGTCAATGGCGACTATGATATTCAAATCATAGATTGCAAATTTGTACCCAAAGAAGGTGAAACTTCTATCCTCAATGAAACTCCAAAGATGAAGATGACAGTGCAGGGAGGTATAGATGGAACTTTGATAAATTACACCATGAGTGAATCTGGTTATGGAACTATAATTTTACCTTATAATGCAGAACTTCCTGTAGGTCTAAAAGCTTATGAATGTACACACATAGAAAATGGTGTTGTGGTAACTAATGAGGTGAGCGAAATTTCTGCAAATACTCCTTTGCTTTTAAGTGGAGAGGCCGGAGAGTATACTTTTGTGGGTATTCTACAAAGTGCAGAGGATACCTATTCTATAGGAGTGCTTACAGGTGTAATGAAGGATATGGAAATTAGTAGCGGTTATGTTCTACAAGAACAGAGTAAGGTCGTTGGTTTTTATCCAGTAGTATCTTCAAAACCAGTTGTAGTTCCACAGTATCGCTGTTTTCTGGTGACTGATCAGCAGGTGAAATATATTAAATTAAATGATAATATCACCAATATTGTAAATTTTGGACAGGATATCAATCATGAGGGGATATTCTATAACACACTGGGTAAGCAAATCGATAAGCCATCGCAGCGCGGTGTGTATATAAAAGGAAATAGAAAAGTATTATTTAAATAACACAGATAGAAATATGAACAACGAAAAAAAAGAATATAAGACTCCACAATTTGACATCGTGGAAGTTTCAACGGAAGGTTTAATAGCTCTTTCATTACAAGAAGGTCAAGCTAATCCTGATATTGATATATTAAGTATTCAAGATCAATACGAGAATAAACAAAAAAGTTGGGAGTTTTCTTGGAAAAATAAATAGGTGTGTAGTAACACTTTTGGTATGACTATGGCGGGTGGACTTTGTGTTCGCCCGTCTTTTATGTTACTTTCGCTCCATCAGTGCTGACTCGTTTTGTTATTAAAACCATGGGGTAATTTTTAAGTCGCGGACTTATAGTTGTATTTTTTTTGACTTATATGCCAATTTTTTTGCGACTTTCGTACGGCTCTGACGGTTACAAAAACATTTTTTGTTTTAAAAATAATGGGATTAGGGTTGCTATTACCAATGGTTTTACTATTTTTGCAATTTCAACACAAATTATTAGACAACACAAGGCGCAAAGGTGGCCTTTTTTATACACAAGGGATTAGGGACGGAGTTTTCGCCTTATTCTTTCTCACAGACTAAACTAAATTATTATGCTACGTATAGCGATTCAGGCCAAGGGCCGACTGAACGAAGATTGTATGGGCTTGCTGAAGGATGCTGGCATCAATGTGGCGGCGAGCAAGCGTAAGTTAGTGGCGCGTGCTGCAGATTTTCCTATCGAAGTACTTTATTTGCGCGACGATGATATCCCCCAGGCGGTGGCTATGGGCGTGGCCGACGTTGGCATTGTAGGACTGAATGAGGTGGCGGAGCGTGGCGAGCAGGTGCGAGAAGTGATGCGCCTGGGCTTTGGCGGCTGTCGCATTTCGCTGGCGATTCCGCGCGATGTGGTTTATAATGGCGTGGAGTGGTTTGAGGGTAAGCGTATCGCTACGTCGTATCCCAACGTGCTGAAAAAATTCTTTGCCGAAAAGGGCATCCATGCGCATATCCACGAAATTGCGGGTTCGGTAGAAATCGCTCCTGCGGTGGGCATGGCAGACGCTATCTTCGACATCGTTTCGTCGGGTGGCACCCTGGTGCAGAATGGGCTGCGCGAGGTGGAACAGGTGTTTCACTCCGAAGCAGCGCTCATTGCGCACCCCTCGCTCAGCGCGGAGCAGTTGGCTGATTTGGAAAAATTGAAGTTCCGCTTCAGTTCCATCGTGGAGAGCCGCGGCATGAAATACGTGCTGATGAACCTGCCCGCCGAAAAACTCGACGAGGCGGTGGCGCTGATGCCCGGTATGCGCAGTCCGACGGTGCTGCCATTGGCTGCTGAGGGCTGGTGCTCGCTTCACGTAGTGATTCCCGAGCAGGAATTGTGGGAAAAAGTGGAGCAACTCAAGGCGCTCGGTGCTGAGGGAATCCTTGTGCTTGCGCTTGAGAATATGATAAGATAGGTTGTGAGGAGTGAGGAGAGAGTAGATAGTAGTGAGTAGTCCATCCGGATGGTTCGCTAAACGCTAACCTTTCACCGTTAACCGTTAACCATCCCTCTCTCGTCAACTATTAACTTGTTTACTAAAAAACTACAATGCAAATACTAAATAATCCGGCTCGTGAGGCGTGGGATGCCTTGGCTGAGCGCAATATTCCGGGTGATGCTGTTATTGCCGAACGTGTGGCAGAAATTGTCGATACCGTGCGAGGTGATGGCGATGCTGCGTTGTATCACTACGCGGCTATGTTTGACAATGCCAAGCTAGAAACGCTTGAAGTGTCGGCCGAGGAAATTGCGGCGGCCGAAGGCATGGTGAGCGACGAGGTGAAGTGCGCCATTCAGCGTGCGGCTCAGAATATAGAAGCTTTTCATAGCGCTCAGCGCCCTGCCGAGGTGGATGTCTGCACTACGGCTGGCGTGCGTTGCGTGCAGAGGGCTGTGGCGATTCAGCGTGTGGGGCTTTATGTGCCTGGCGGACAGGCTCCGCTTTTTTCCACTGTGTTGATGCTGGCTTTACCCGCTCGCATTGCTGGATGCAAGGAGGTCGTTCTCTGCACTCCGCAAAACAGCAGTGGGCGCATAGCTCCGGAGATATTGTATAGCGCAAGCCTTTGCGGTGTGCATCGCATATTCCGCATCGGAGGTGCACAGGCTATTGCTGCCATGGCTTATGGAACGGAGAGCATTCCCCGTGTGGATAAGATTTTTGGCCCTGGCAATCGCTATGTGACGAAGGCTAAGCAATTGGTGGCCGACCGCGTGGCAATCGATATGCCAGCTGGCCCGAGCGAAGTGTTGGTGATGGCCGACGAATCGGCACATCCAGCTTTTGTGGCTGCAGATATGTTGTCGCAAGCTGAGCATGGCCCCGACAGTCAGGCAATTTTAGTGTGTAGCTCCGAAATGATTGCTCAGAAAGTGCGCGAGGAAGTTGAGCGCCAGGCAGCACTTCTTTCGAGAGCAAGTAGTGTGGAAAAGTCGTTGGAGCACAGCCGCATCATTATTCTTGAAAGTCGAGCTGATATGATAGCCTTTGCCAATACATATGCCGCCGAGCACCTGATTATCTCAATGACGCAGCCCTGGGAAGTGGCTCAGCAGATTACGGCAGCAGGTAGTATCTTTATCGGAAATTATTCGCCCGAGAGCGCTGGCGACTATGCGTCGGGCACCAATCATACATTGCCCACCAGCGGATATGCACGTGCTTTCAGCGGTGTGAACCTTGACAGCTATGTGCGAAAAATTACTTATCAGGAACTTACCCCAGAAGGACTCACCTCGCTCGCACCAACGATCGTGGCGATGGCTGATGCCGAGGGGCTCGACGCACATGCGGCTGCCGTGAAGGTGCGCGTGGCGCAGTTGAAGAATGCTTAGACTCTGGCAAACTTCTTTTTTCTTAAAGACTTACGATTATGAAATCTTCATTACGTTACGTAAGACCCAATATATTGGCGCTCGAACCTTATTCGACAGCGCGCGATGAGTTTAGCGGAGGTGATATTTCTGTTTGGCTTGATGCCAACGAAAATCCCTATGAGAATGGCGTAAACCGCTATCCCGACCCTCATCAGAAGTTGTTGAAAGAAAAAATTTCACGACTAAAGGGAGTACCTACAAATCAGATTTTTGTAGGCGGAGCAGGGAGCGACGAAGCTATCGACCTTGTGTATCGAATTTTTTGTGAACCAGGAAAGGACAATGTTGTGGCTATAGCTCCCAGCTATGGCGTGTATAGTGTTGCTGCGGCTACTAATAACGTTGCTTTTCGAACGGTGCAGTTGGGCAGAAACTTTTCTCTTCCGACGGCAGAACTATTGGCAGCAGCAGACGAACGCACGAAGGTGATGTGGATATGTTCGCCCAATAATCCTACAGGTAATGCTTTTGAAATAAGCGAATTGGAACAGTTGGCAGATGCGTTTAGTGGCATTCTCGTAGTGGACGAAGCTTATGTAGACTTTTCTGAAAAAGGCTCAATGCTCTCGGTGCTTGCAAACCATCCTAATCTGATTGTGTTGCAAACTTTCTCTAAAGCATGGGGAATGGCAGGACTCCGACTCGGCATGGCGTTTGCAGCTCCTGAGGTGGCAGAACTCTTTGCTCGTGTGAAGTATCCTTACAATGTGAATGCACCCACGCAGATTGAGGTGATGCGCCGTATCGAAAAAGGGGTTGAAGCAGAAGTGAAGGAAATATGTAGTCAGCGTGCGATGATGCTTGCAGCTTTGGCAGAACTTCCCGTTGTAGAGCGCGTATATCCTACGGATGCAAACTTCGTGCTCATCAAGGTGGCTGACCCCAATGCAGTGTATGACTACTTGGTAAGTAAGGGTGTCATTGTTCGCAATCGTAACCGCATACGAGGATGCGAAGGCTGTCTGCGTATCACAATTGGTACTCCCGAAGAAAATGCCCTTGTACTTACGCTATTGAAAAATATATAACTGAAGTTTCGCTGAGTGAGCAACTTCTTTAGGTTTTAAGGTCTATGCGGACTGGATTGTTTTACACCTTCACAACCTTATAACCTCACAACCTTATAACCTCACAACCTTATAACCTCACAACCTTATAACCTCATAACCTCACCCTCTCAATATATATGTCTCTTCTTAAAAAAGCACTCTTCATAGACCGCGACGGAACCATCATTCGCGAACCTGCTGACGAGCAGATAGACTCGTTGGAGAAGTTGGAATTCCTTCCTGGGGTCATCACTGCATTGCGTTCGATTGCTGAACTTGACTACGAATTGGTCATGGTGAGCAATCAGGACGGCTTGGGTACAGATAATTTTCCAGAAGAAACTTTCCACCCAGCTCACAATAAGATGCTCGCAACCTTAGCGGGCGAGGGAGTTGCTTTCGACCGACAACTTATTGACAGAACTTTCCCTCACGAAAATGCGCCTACGCGAAAGCCTGGCACAGGAATGTTGGCAGACTATATGACGGGCGACTATGATCTCGCTAATTGTTATGTCATTGGCGACCGCATGACCGACCTTCAGTTGGCTAAGAACTTAGGCGCAAAGGGTATCCTCTTGCAGAATGATGCATCGGCTGTGCCTGAGGATTTGCTATCCTCGCTCGCACTCGTTACGCTCGACTGGCATGAGATTGCTGCCTTTCTGCGCACAACAGAGCGTCGAGCTGAGGTGAAGCGCACTACGGCAGAAACCGACATACACATTGTGCTCGACCTTGATGGTAAGGGTGAGGCACGCGTTGACACTGGGTTGAAGTTCTTCGACCACATGCTCCTGCAGTTGCCCCACCATGCCGGCATTGCGCTCACGGCAACGTGCAAAGGCGACCTCGAAGTCGATGAGCACCACACGATGGAGGATATTGCCATTGCGCTTGGCGAGGCCATCCGAACAGCCTTGCTCGACAAGCGCGGAATAGAGCGCTACGGCTTTGTGCTCCCCATGGACGAATGCGATGCCATGGTGCTGATGGACCTTGGCGGACGTATCGACTTCGACTGGAAGGTGAATTTCACGCGCGAATACGTCGGCGACACGCCTACCGAGATGTTCAAGCATTTCTTCCAGTCGCTCTGCTCAGCCATGCAGTGCAACCTCCATATTTCAGCCGCAGGCGAGAACAATCATCATCTGGCAGAGGCTGTGTTCAAGGCATTTGCGCGCGCTTTGCGTATGGCTATTCAGCGCAACGTTTTTTCTTACCAACTCCCTTCAAGCAAAGGTATCTTATGATAGCAATTATAGATTATAAAATGGGCAATTTGCGCTCTGTTGAGAACGCACTCGACAGATTGGGCGCAGAGTATGTCGTAACAGCTGACCCTGTCGTGATTCGTGGGGCCGACCGCGTGTTGCTCCCTGGTGTGGGCAATGCGGCAGAGGCTATGAATAATTTGCGCGAAGCCCGCCTTGTGGAGGTTATCAACGACTTGCGTCGCCCTGTATTAGGTATTTGCGTAGGTATGCAGGTGATGTGTCAGCATTCAGAGGAAGGCGATGCCGTGTGCCTCGGTATTTTCGACACAAAGGTGCGACGTTTTCCTGCTTCGCTGACGGAGAAGGTGCCTCATATGGGCTGGAACAGTATTCACAACCTTGATTCAAAGCTCTTACGTAACCTTAAAGGTGGTGCACACGTTTACTATGTGCATTCCTACTATCCAGAGTTGTGTCAGGACACGATAGCCACGACGCAGCATGGGCTGATGTTCAGCGCTGCGCTGAAGTACGAAAATTTCTACGGCACGCAGTTCCACCCCGAAAAGAGTGGCGACGTGGGCGAGCAGATTCTTAAGAACTTCCTTACGTTATGATAGAAATTATTCCTGCAATAGATATTATCGACGGACGTTGCGTGCGTCTTTCGCAAGGCGACTATGCGCAACAAACGACCTATGAGGCCGACCCCGTAGATATGGTGAAGCGCTATGCCGATAGTGGTGTGAAGCGTGTGCATGTAGTGGACCTCGATGGCGCAAAGGCTGCCTTTCCTGCAAATTTGGGTTTGCTCGAACGCATGGCAGTCGTTGATGGCGTCAGCATCGAGTGGGGCGGAGGCTTGAAGAGCGAGGCTGCCGTACGTGCAGCGCTTGATAGTGGCGCTGCTTATGCCATTGTGGGCAGTATTGCAGCTACAAGCCCCGATCTTTTTGCTGCTTGGTTGGAGCAATTTGGTGCGGAACGCATGGTGCTCGGCGCTGACGTCAGAGCTGGACGTGTAGCTATCAGCGGATGGAAGGAAGAACTCGACCTCAGCATTGACGACCTCGTGAAGCGTTTCCTTCCCCAAGGTCTTACGCAGACCATCTGTACAGACATCTCGCGCGATGGTATGCTCCAAGGCCCATCCTTCGAACTCTATGCACGCCTGCAGAGTGATTATCCCAAGGTTGACTTTACGGTGTCGGGCGGAATTTCAAGTATGGCAGACATCCTTCGACTTGACGAAATGAACTTGCGCAAGGTTATTGTCGGTAAGGCCATATACGAAGGACGCATTGCGTTGAAAGATATAGAGCAGTACATCGCCGCAAACGTATAACCCCCAGTTTTTAAACTCATATTTATGCTTACAAAACGTATCATTCCATGCCTTGACGTGAAGGATGGACGCACCGTTAAGGGCATTAACTTTGTGAACCTTACAGACGTGGGCGATGCCGTAGAGTTGGGCAAGCGCTATGCTGAATTGGGGGCAGACGAATTGGTGTACCTTGATATCAGTGCGACGAGCGAGGAAAGAGCTACTTTCACAAAGTTGGTAGAACGTATTTCCGACAATATCAATATTCCCTTCACCGTAGGTGGTGGTATCTCAACGATAGAAGATGCTGCACGCTTGCTTGATGCTGGTGCCGATAAGATTAGCATTAACTCCGCTGCCATTCGCAATCCGCAGCTGATTGACGACATTGCGCAGCGCTATGGTAGTCAGTTTGTAGTTATTGCTATTGACGCACGCCTTGAAGCCGACGGACTTTGGCATGCCACAACGCATGGCGGCAAACGTTCGACAGCGCTCGAACTCTTTTCCTGGGCACACGAGGCGCAGGAGCGTGGCGCTGGCGAATTGCTCTTTACGTCCATGAACCACGATGGCACTCGCGAGGGATATCCTTGTGATGTCTATGCCCGACTCTCGCAGACGTTGAGCATCCCAGTCATTGCCAGTGGCGGAGCAGGTTCGGTCGATCATATCGCTGAGGTACTTACGAAGGGACGTGCTGACGCTGCCCTTGCAGCCAGCATCTTCCACTATGGTGAAATCACGCCTCACGAACTCAAGCTGCAGCTCAAGCAACAGGGCATTTGTGTGCGCACATAAGTAAATATAATTGACTCTCACCATGCAATTTTCAGATTTTAATCTTTCAAAATGCCCCGACGGACTCTTGCCCGTCATCGTGCAGGATGCCACAACCTTGCGTGTCCTCATGTTGGGCTATATGAACGAGGAGGCTTTCGAGCGTACGATGGCCGAACGTCGCATCACATTTTATAGTCGCACGCGCCAATGTCTTTGGACGAAGGGCGAAACGTCGGGCCACTATCTCAACGTAGTGGAGTGTTATAAGGACTGTGATTCCGATACGCTCCTTATCAAAGCAAACCCTATTGGCCCAACTTGTCACTGTGGTACAACTTCGTGTTTCGATACGCCAGAGGCTGAGGGCTTTGTGCGCACACTTGCCAAAGTTGTGAAGGAACGTCATGAGCAAATGCCCGATGGGTCGTACACCACCAAGCTTTTCATCAAGGGACCTAAGACCATTGCGCAGAAGGTTTGCGAAGAAGCTGCCGAAGCTGCCATTGAGGCAGTGAGCGGAAATGCTCGTCGCTTCTCCTACGAAGCTGGCGATGTCATCTACCACCTCCTTGTGCTTTGCGAGCAGATGGGCGTGAGCCTTTCACAATTGGAAGAGGAACTCAAGCGCCGCCATTCGTAGGTAAACAACAGTAAGGAGCCGTATTCTTTTTAAAACATAAAAATCGTAGCGAGCAACGTTACTCATAGTAGTAACACGCTCGCTACGATTTTTATGTTTATTGCTTTTAGAAGAAAATTAGTCTTTGACTTCTGTGAAATCTATATATTCGCCTTCGCCTTTTTCGAAGAGCTTAGCGCGTCGTTGTCGGCTATTGGGTTTTGTGTGATTTGAACTTTCAGATTGTTGGTAAGTTGAGCCTTGTTGTTGTGATGAGTGTTGTTGGCCGAAAGGATTAGACTTTTGACGCTTGGAGCTGCCGAAGAATGAGCGAACAATTTGCATCAGAATCATGGGAGCCAACAATATGATAACTACTACGACAATGAGTAGTCCGAATAAGCATCCTAATAAGTGCATACTGTTTAGATGATTTCTAAAGAATTGGTTTTTGTGTTTTCAGATTAAATATCTCGCTTCGACTTTGCAGGCTATTTTGAAAATTTGTTTGCCACCAAAGAGGTGATGATGTAGAGCGGAATGATGACGGCAAAGCCTGTCCAGCCGAGAAGCGCAAGGCTTGCTGCGCTGAATGCAATAAATCCGTAGCGCAGTTTGTTGTCAGCAAGAGTGTAATTCTTGAATTTAAGTGCAAACATAGGAACGTCTGCTACCAGGATTGCTGCTGAGGCCAGCGTGCCAGCCAAAAGAACGAAGATGCTCCATGATGTTTGAGCAAACCATTCAGAAGTACCTACAGCAAGGGCGCTCCAAAAGAGGGCATTCGCAGGAGTGGGAAGTCCGAAGAAAGTGGTCGACTGTCGTTCATCGAGATTGAATTTAGCCAGGCGTAGTGCAGAGAATGCTGCTATGATAAATGCTGTGTAGGGCAATAATTGAGCGAGTAAAGCCGATTCGATAGGCATGGGTGCTAACTTCATCAAGGAGTAAACGATAGCAGCAGGGGCAAGTCCGAATGTGATGCAGTCTGCAAGCGAATCAAGTTCCTTGCCGATGGCAGAAGATACATGAAGAAGGCGTGCCGCAAAACCATCGAAGAAGTCGAATGTGGCCCCGAGGATGATAAAAGTGAGTGCTACGGTGAAGTCGCCTTTTAGAGCGTACTGAGTAGCTATGCAACCACAGATGAGATTGCAGCATGTGATGGTATTGGGGATGTGTTTTTTCATAAATAATAAACTTAAAATAAATAAAAAAAACGAGTGGACGAGCAGACGAGTTTGTAGGGCTTGCGAAAGCCACTCGTTTACTGATTTGCTCGTCCACTCGTAAGTATAAGTTTCGTTAGGGAAGTTCTGCTATGACGGTTTGGTTACCTGTAGTGCGCTGGCCTACCTCGCAAAGCACCTTTGTGCCGAGGGGGAGATAAACGTCAACACGTGAGCCAAATTTGATGAAGCCCAAGTGTTCGTCGATGACGCAATCTTCGCCTTCTTTGGCGTAGGTTACGATGCGACGCGCGACAGCTCCGGCAATCTGGCGTACAAGGACTTCTTCGCCTTCGGGCGTTTCGATGACCACTGTTGAGCGTTCGTTTTCTGTGCTGGCTTTGGGCAACCATGCTTTGTAGAAGTTGCCGTTGTGATGGCGCACCATTTTTACGATGCCTTCAACGGGAAACCAGTTTGCATGAACATTTGTGACACTCATGAAGATGGAAATCATGAGTCGGCGATCGTGGAAGTATTCGTTTTCGTCAACTTCTTCAATCACCACGATGCGTCCGTCGGCCGAAGCGACAACGGTCTTTTCTGTTTCTCCCTCGTAGTGGCGTAGCGGACATCTAAAGAAGTTTATGATGATACCATAGATGAGAGTCGTGAAGACAGCAACAATCCAAAATAGCACCATACATCTGTCTTGGCAAAGGTAGTAGAGTCCACCATTGAGCAGCAGATACAATGCACCGCCCAAGATGAGAGTTTCGTTGCCTTCGTGGTGAAGTCGGATGTTCTTTATTTTTCGGATACGCTTGCCCATAGGGATGATAAAAGAGGGTGATAAATTAACGATGTGGCACTTTAGCAGGGAGATAAGTACACCCTATAGTGCCGCCCGTGAAATGGATATATTTCCACGTTTCGCTGCAAAGATAAAAAACAAATTTCGAACATCCAAATATTTTGACAATTAGCGGTTGCAGAGTAGGGCGTTTTTGGCTAAATATAATAAAAGTAGAGAATTGAAGGCTTTGTTTTGTTGTGTGGCTATGACAAATTTAAGCTTTTTTCAGACTTGAATGTTACAAAAGTGTTACGAAACCTTTTTATTGCCAAAGATTAAGTAAGAAAACGAAGTTTATCTGGCTGGAAATGCTTACTTTTGTTGAGTTAGAATACGTTTTATTTTCTTTGTTTTTAATCATAGTGAGATCATGATTCATCCTTTGCTGCTTAAGTATTATCCTGAAGACACAGCGCTTCGCCGCATTTTGTTGCATCATAGCCAGCAAGTTGTCGAACGCGCATTGTTCATTGCAGAGCGTCATCCCGAACTCCAGCTCAACGTGAAGTTGCTCGAAGAAGGGGCGTGGGTGCACGATATTGGAATTTTCTTGACTGATGCACCAGGCATTGAATGCTATGGTGAGCATCCTTATTTGCTTCATGGCGCTCTGGGAGCTGAACTGATGCGTAAAGAGGGGCGTGAGGATTTGGCGCGTTTTTGCGAACGTCACACAGGGACTGGGCTAACGGTGGAGAATATACGTGAACAAAAACTGCCCTTGCCCTTGCGAGACTTTCGTCCTGAAACATTGGAGGAAAAGGTGGTTTGCTATGCTGATAAGTTTTACTCAAAGAGTCATTTGGAACGGGTGCGTACGGTGGAGCAAACGGCTAAGAGTCTTGAGAAATTTGGTGCCGAAGGTGTAGTCACGTTTATGGAATGGTCGGCGCTTTTTGAATAAGCGGATGTGATTAGTGTTATTCTCGGGATTGCAAAATCTTGTTAATTTATTATAAATCACATGCTTTTTTCAAAACCTGCATGCTTCGTCAGCGAAAAAAGTCGTAAATTTGCCGTCCGAAATTAATAGAATAATAAATTATACAATGAAAAAATCATTACTTATTCTCAGCATGGCACTTGTTGCAGGTGGTGCAGTAGCTCAAACGCTTACTACGAAGTATAGCTCTACGCTCCAGCACATACTCAACAAGCCCGTATCAACTGCCAATACCTATTCGGCTACTGCAGCAGAGTCTACTATTGATTTGATGGTGACTACAACGGATGCAGCAGTTGTGGCTAAGGCTATTGAGCAAGCTGGTTATACCTGTAGCATAATAACTGATGAGATGCTTACCGCAAAATTGCCTACATCTTTTGTAGCAACGCTTGCTGGCATGGAGGAAGTTGAGTATATCGCAGGTGCAAACACACTTTCGCTCTTCAATGAACGCTCTATTGAGAGTACAGGCGTAGGGCGTGTTCACAAAGGTGAGGGCCTCGAAACTCCTTATACAGGTAAAGGCGTGATTGTGGCGGTGATTGATGCAGGGTTTGAATATAAGCACGTGGCTTTTCTCGATAGCGATTTGAAAACTCGTCTTCACTCAGTGTGGAACCGCACAATTGCAGGCGAGCAGCCCACAACGACCATCCCCGATGGTGGCGAGGCTGACAGCAACGGTGGTCATGGCACGCACGTAGCTTCGATTGCAGCAGGTTCGAAGGTGGAGGGTATCTCTACTTATGGTATGGCTCCCGATGCCAAGTTGATTTTTGTTCCCAGCCAGTTGATGGATACTGAAGTGCTCGAGGATATTGCTTACATTCATCGCACAGCAAAAGAATTGGGAATGCCTTATGTGGTAAACATGAGCTTTGGTGGTCAGATTGGTCCTCACGACGGAACTTCCAGCTATTGTACAGGTCTTGATGCTTTGGCCAACAACGGTTCGATTCTTGTGAAAGCAGTGGGTAATGATGGTGGCGACAATGTTCACACCAACCACACGTTTAGCGAAGATGACGAGGTGCGCTATGTGTTTTTCGAAAATCCCCAAAGCGGCTACAACTACTTGAACCTTTGGGAGCAAACAGGTAATCAGGAAGCACCATTGACGGTTGAACCTTGCATTTACTCTGAATCTAAGAAGACAGTGCTCGTGGGCCGTAGCAACTTCAGCAATACGGGATTGCAGTTCACTACAGGGATTGATGCAAAGAATGGCAAGCAGTTCGTGCTTGTGAGCAACACAACTTCTACTATGAAGAAGTATATTGGCGACGATACAGCCATCTTTGGTCTTAAGATTACAGGTAAGGCAGGTAGCAACTTCCACGTGTGGACAATGCAGGGAAGCATCAAGCGCCCCACATCGTTCGTTACGGCAGGCATAAGTGCTAGCCAAGTGCTTTCTCCCAATGATTACTACACAGTGTCCGACCAGTCGAGCGCTACAAACGTCATTGCCGTAGGTTCGTACAACACAGGTCGTTCGTCATGGAAGCGTTATCACGATGGCGCAGCTCTGTCGCTCAGCAGATATGCCACGGCAGGTGCGCTCAGCGTGTTTAGCAACATTGGCCCCAGCCTTAACACAAAGTCGGTGAAGCCTACAGTAGTTGCTCCTGGTGCGCTCATTGATGCGGCCATTAATCAATATAGCTCTACTTATAGCGGTGGTATTGAAAAGAACGACTATACTACGGCAAGGAAGACAACAAAGATTCCCAACCCCTATATTCCAGGTCTCACCACTGATAAGCATTATTATTACGCCCTCAATGCTGGTACGTCGATGGCAGCTCCTGCAGTGTCAGGTATTATCGCACTTTGGTTGGAGGCAAATCCTGATTTGACTTACGAACAGGTGTTAGAAATCATAAAGGAAACATCTACTCAAGATGATTTTACAGCTCAAGGCGGACAGTATTCGTGGGGATATGGAAAAATCGATGCGTATAAGGGTCTTGTGAAAGCTTTGGAACTTGCTAACAACACGGGCATTAACGAAGTGCTAAACTCTGAAGAACCTGTAACGATTATGATGGGTCACAATCAGTGGAATGTGCTTTTCAATACTAGCGAAACATTTGCCAATATCCGCGTGTGCGACCTTAACGGACGTTTGGTAGAACAGCGCAAGTTGCAGTCGCCCCAGCGTGGACAGGAAGAAGTCATTTCGCTCGCAGGTTACCCCACAGGTGTATATCTCATTAATATCGAAACGACCAAGTCAACTATCACTCGCAAGGTGATTGTAAATGGATAAACGAAGGTAAGAATTTGCGATATAAAGCAGATTAATGCTGATAAAACATGAATGAAAGCAGATTTGGATTTCGTTCGAAAATGTATTAACTTTGCAATACGAGGAGGAAACTACGCGGTTTCCTCCTTTTTTTGGCCTTAAAAATGGCAAAAATGACCTCAAAGGTAGATAAAAATTCTTCAAACATCGGAGGAACGATCTCAAAGGTCGTTTTTCCTACCTTGTAAGTCGTAATTTTCACCCTCAATTTTACTCTCAAAACCTCCAAATTCGGAAGAAAAACAACTTTTTCGAAAAAAATATTAATTTGTTAAGCAGACTAAAGAGCAACGGATTTTTTATAGAGTACAGATAACAGAGTACAGAGTACAACTACCATCCGGAAATATTCCAATGAGTGAGTCATACTAATTTCTCCTCCTGAGTCAGGAGGTTTCTTTCCCCCGATAACGGGGAACCGAAGGGGGGGGCAAGGGGAACCCGCAGGGGGAGGTGGTCTGTTGAAACTTTTGATTATTTTTTCAATAGATTATAACTGATTAAGCAACTAAACTTTCCAAAAAAATCTGCAGCAAAAGGTGTGAGGAATATTTGATGCTGACAATACTATCTCTTTTTTTCTTTGAGAAATAAAGTTTACAAAAGGATTGGTTAATTTCTTGGCAGTCAGTAAATGTGCGTTTTTTTGTAGTTTCATCCTTTTGTTTCAGTCAAAATAAATGTACAGAAATCTTAAAAAACTGTAATTTCGCAGTGCAATTGGTTAATCCTTACACAGATTAATATACCATTATATAAATACTCAACTTTAGCAAGGCTACAGTGGAGTCAAGTTATAAGGTTGTTAGGTCGCTTTGTTTCAGAGTTATGAGGGCAATTCAGACTGTTTAAAAAAGCAAACCGAATGGAAAATCTTAAAACCTTATACCTTAAAACCTTAAAACCTAAGAAGTTGAGCATTCAGCGAAACTTCAGTAAATATATAGTGTAAATGCAAACTTTTAAATTTAATCCGCGCATTGTGCGCGACTTGCGTAATTACAGCAAGGAGAAATTTGCGGCCGACACTATGGCCGGTCTTATTGTGGGCATTGTGGCGCTCCCTCTTGCTATTGCTTTTGCTATTGCGGCGAGTCCTGGTGGAGATGCTAATCACACCATCGGTCCTGTGGCAGGTATTATTACTGCTGTTGTTGCTGGTTTTATTATCTCAGCGCTCGGTGGTAGCCGTGTGCAGATTGGTGGTCCCACAGGTGCGTTTATCGTAATTATCTACGGTGTTGTAGCGCAGTTTGGCCTTACGGGGTTGATGCTCGCAACGATCATGGCAGGCGTGTTCCTAGTGTTGCTCGGTGTGTTCCGATTAGGAACAATTATCAAGTTCATTCCCTATCCGATTGTCGTAGGTTTCACCAGCGGTATTGCGGTTACGATTTTCACTACTCAAGTAAAGGACCTTTTCGCTTTGCAGATGGACCATGTGCCTGCTGAGTTTACAGAAAAGTGGGTGGCATATGCTAAGAATTTCTTGACGCTTGACCTTGCTACAACGCTTGTTGGTATTTTGAGTATTGTTATTATCTGCTTGACACCAAAGTTTTCAAAGAAATTGCCCGGTTCGTTGGTAGCAATTATTGTGGCAACGTTGGCTGTGTATGGACTTAATGCTGCAGGGATTACGCAGATTGAAACTATTGGCGACCGCTTTGGCGAAATTAAGGCTGCTCTGCCCGAAATTACTGCGCTCAATATTTTCTCGGAAGGTATCACTTGGGAAATGATTAACGGTCTTATCCCTACTGCTATCACTATTGCTGTGTTGGGCGCTATAGAGTCGTTGCTTTCGGCTACGGTGGCTGATGGTGTGACAGGACATCATCATGACTCTAACCAGGAACTCGTGGGGCAAGGTATTGCCAATATTGTTACGCCTTTCTTCGGAGGTATTCCTGCAACGGGAGCCATTGCGCGTACGATGACGAACATTAATAATGGTGGTCGCACTTGTATCTCGGGTATTATCCATGCACTTGTATTGCTCGTTATCTTTATGGTGTTGATGCCTTTGGCAAGCTATATTCCAATGTCGTGCTTGGCAGGTGTGCTCGTTGTGGTGTCGTATAACATGAGCGGATGGCGTACGTTCCGCGAACTCTTGAGCAACCCCAAAAGCGATGTGAGCGTGTTGCTCATCACCTTCGTGCTTACTGTGATTTTCGACCTTACAGTGGCTATCGAAGTAGGGCTCATCATAGCATGCCTCCTCTTCATGAAGCGAATGACAGAAAGCACGCAAATCAAGGTGCTCACAGACGAAATTGATGCTCACGACGAGAGCGATATGTTGCTTGAAGAACACTTGGCTATCCCCGAAGGCGTTGAGGTTTACGAAATCAACGGTCCTTATTACTTTGGTGTAGCCAATAAGTTTGAGGAAATGATGGCTGATATGAACGACAAACCCAAGGTGCGCATCATCCGCATGCGTCGTGTGCCCTTCATTGACTCTACTGGTATTCACAATCTTCACAACCTCTGCGATATGTCGCAACGCGAGGGTACAGATATTGTACTTTCAGGCGTAACGCCCGGCGTGCATCAAACGCTTGAGCGTGCAGGCTTCTATCGCTTCTTGGGTAAGGACCATATTTGTCCGAACATCAATGTTGCGCTTGAACGAGCATCAGAGCTAGTTAAAGCAAAGGAGTTGTAATAGGATGTAAACTACAATAAAAAAGCTGCAAGTCCCGATATGTCGGAGCTTGCAGCTTTTATTATTTGTAGATGATATTAGTGGAGTATCGATTATTTGTTTGAAACGGGACGGATGCAGAGTCCGTTGTAGCGTTCGAGTTCTACTACGCTTGCAGAGTCTGCAATGCCAAAGGTGAGGCAGAATGCTTTCGCTTTTTCTGCACGTCCGCGTGTGTGCGAACCACTCCAGTAGTAGCCCTGTCCGCTGCATGAGTCGGGCGCTTCGGTTTCTGCTGACTTAAAGCCTTTACTTGGTAGGAAGATGCTCTTTCCGTTAGGACCTGTTACGGTGTAGCCTGCGATGAGGTCGATCGTGTCCTTTGTCCAATTGCATTTTTCAATCAATTCTGCAAATTCTTCCTTTGTAGGGAGTCGCCATGTGTGTTTCCAGAGGTTGCGCGCTACGTCGTGGTCGATGTTGCCTTGCATTTCGCGAGCATACGACTTTTGGTAGGTTTCGCAATTGCTGGCAGCAAACTCTGTCTTAGCTGTGTCTATTTCTCCCCATGCCACGAAGTTGCCAGCGTCGCTCAGAGAGTCAGCGCAAATGTTGAGGGGCGACCAAAATACGCTGAGTCCGAGGTCAACATAGGGGTGCTTGTTGATTTCGCCATCGTAGAGGGCAGTAGCATTTTCTGCTTCTGAAGAAGCGTCTGAATTGTTTGACGACGAGCATGCGCAAATCATTGCGGCAGCTGCGAGGATAAGGAATTTTGAAATTTTCATTGTGTTTTTGATTTTTATAGTTTCTATGATTTTTGTAGATGTGATAGATGCTATAGATTTTATAGTTTTGTAGTTCTGATAGTTTTTATTTTTCGTCAGCGTTCGCCCCGGTCGCTGCGTTCGAGGTTGCGATCACCTACGGCTTCGGAGATGTGGTGGCTCATGATGCGCTCCGCTCCTTCGAGGTCGGCAATGGTGCGTGATTATTTAATGTAAATTACTTTCCCATTGACAATGTTGATTCCTCGTTGAAGTTTTGTTTGTTTCATCCCTTGCAGGTTGTAGATGGAAGTCGTTTTGTCCGTTGTTGCGATGTCTTTAATTCCATCTACTTGGTAGTCATTGCTCGTTTGGTGGACTGCATTTATCGTTCCATAGCCATGGCTATACCAATACCAATAGAATATGGTTTGTAACGGGGTGTCATGAATTTCTACATCCGATGTTGAGAACGAAGTTAATCCCTGACTCAGAATAATCAGATTGCCATCATATCTGCCAAAATAATCTCCAGCGGGGTCTGAGTTCTTGAAAGTAGGATCTACGGGAATCCATCCGTAGTCTTCGTCGTAAAAGTCGGGCCATACGTGGTAGCCTCCATCTTTCCAAACTCCGATATTATGACGGGCGGGAATGCCTTTGTATCTCATCAGATTAACAAACAAAGTTGTAAAATCTCCACATTCGCCTCCGCCTATTGCGAGAATTTCTGCAAGAGTTCGCCAACTTCCTTGTATATATTGAAAATGCGAAGCGACGTATTCATAGCATCGTTTGGCGTAGTCTATCGTTCCGTCGGACTCTTCCCATAACTGGTTGCCGAGCTGTTGGATGGTCGCATTGTTTGTGTCAATGTAACTGCCATTGTTGCCAAGAAATTTGTTCGGATTTATTTCTGTGCAGATATTCTTTTCAGATTTGTTGTTGAAGTCAATTTTAATGGTTTTCGTCTTGTAATTGAAGGATTCAAAAATGCTCATAGTTTGGCCCTCGAACGAACCATCATAGAATAGGACTTTGTTGGCTTCATCGATGTCAATGAAAGTCCCGCAGTTGGAGCTGAGCGAACTGATTTCTTGATACTCGTTAGTAATAGGGGCAGGAATTAAAGCAATCAGGCGTACGCCATCTATGCTGCCTGATTTTTGGAATGTAAACTTATTCGTAAAACTAATATTGGTTTGAGCATTTGTTGACAATGAAATGAGCAAAAATGCAAATGACAAAATGCCTTGTATTAGTAATCGGACTGTTGTCATAAATGTTTTTGTTTGTTTTATTTAAGAAAACTTTATTTATACAAAGACTCATGTTTTTTTGGGCCTTTCTTCCTAATCAACAAATTCAATCAAGGAGAGGGGGGCTTCAGCGTTCGCCCCAATCGCCACGGTCGAGGTTGCGGTAGCCCACGGCTTCGGAGATGTGGTGGCTCTGGATGTTTTCCGCTCCTTCGAGGTCTGCGATGGTGCGTGCTACTTTTAGGATACGGCTGTAGGCGCGAGCTGAGAGTTGCATGCGTTCCATTGCATTTTTGAGGAATGTGGCGGAGTCGGAGTCCAGACGACAATACTTGTCCATGAGTTTCTCCGTCATTTGTGCATTGCAGTGGACTCCGGGGATGTTTTCATAGCGTGTCGTCTGTCGCTTGCGGGCTGCTACGACTCTTTCTCTGATTTGTGCACTCGACTCACCTGGGGCAGCATTTGACATTTCCTCAAAACTGAGGGGCATGATTTCGCACTGAAGGTCGATGCGGTCGAGTAATGGGCCGGAAATTTTGTTCATGTAGCGCTGAATCTGTCCAGGGGAACAGTCGCAGCGATGAGTGGGGTGGTTGTAATAACCACACGGGCAGGGGTTCATGGCTGCGACCAAAACGAAGGAGCAGGGAAGCGTTGTGCGGTAGCGACTGCGCGAGATGCTGATGACTCTGTCTTCCAAAGGTTGGCGTAAGGTTTCAAGTGCTGTGCGTGAATATTCGGGCAATTCGTCGAGGAATAGTACACCGTTGTGCGCCAAACTGATTTCGCCAGGTTGAAACGTGGCTCCTCCGCCTATTAGTGCTACGTCCGAAATGGTGTGATGGGGAGAGCGGAAAGGGCGTTGAGCGATGAGTGAGTCGGTGGAAGTGAGTTTGCCTGCAATGGAGTGGATCTGCGTTGTTTCAAGGCTTTCGGAAAGCGAAAGTTGAGGGAGTATGGAGGGCAGTCGTTTGGCCATCATACTCTTTCCACATCCGGGCGCACCTACTAATATAATATTGTGTCCGCCTGCGGCTGCAATTTCAAAAGCGCGCTTTACGAGCTCCTGTCCTTTAACTTCGGAGAAGTCGAAGGCGCATTCCGCTTGTGCTTTGAAGAAGTCTTCGCGTGTGTTGACGATGCATTGCTCCAAGGTATTTTCTCCATTAAGGAAGTTTACAACGTCTTTAATATGCGAAGCTCCGTAAACCTTAAGATTGTTGACAACGGCAGCTTCACGAACGTTTTCGGCAGGAACGATAAGCCCCTCAATACCTTCAGCTCGTGCCCTGATAGCAATGGGGAGTGCTCCGCGAATACTTCTGATGGAACCGTCTAATCCTAATTCGCCTACCAGCATGAAGCGCTGCAATGCCTCTGTATTTACGAGTTTTGCAGCTCCCAGCATGCCAATGGCTACTGGCAGGTCGAAGCCTGTACCTTCCTTTTTAACGTCGGCAGGTGCAAAGTTGATGGTCGTATTTTGTGGTTCGGGCAGGTAATATTTGGAGGTTTGTAGTGCGGCCTGAATGCGTGAGCGACTTTCGCGCATGGCATTGTCGGGAAGTCCCACCATGAAGATGTTAGTCTGAGCCGACTTCGCAGTAAAGACTTCCACTTCAACCCGAATGGCGGTGAGTCCGTTGAGCGTGGCGGTAATGCTTTTTACGAGCATGGTGTGATATCTGTTTTTGAGAAGGAAGTGCTCAAGTTATTGCAACAACTTCTTGATTTCAGCCTCTAATTGGTCTATGTTAAAGTCACGACGTGCGATAATGCCGTTTTTGTCAACAAGGATAAACTCTGGGATGTGGTGTAATCCAAATGTTGATAGTAGGGGAGAAGATAAGCATTGTTGGTCGCAAATGACGGGGCTTATGAGCGTGTCGCGATGAAGACTTCGCTTTGTGGTGGCTCTTGAAGGGTCGAAACTAACGTGTAAGAATTTTATACCTTTATCTTCGAAAGTCGTTTCTAACTTATGGAGTTTGCGAAGCATGGCACGTGTGTCGCGATGCCAGGATGCCCACATTGTGATGACCATGGGCTTGCCAGCATAGTCGTCGCTTTTAATGGTATCGCCTTGAAGGGTTACTTCTTCAAATCGCGGTAAGGGTTGACCTTCCGTGCAGAGCAGTCGTGCTGCGTAGTTGCGCTTTAACAGGGCGATTGACTCGTCGTGAGGCTGCGCTGCAGAGAGTGTGTCAAGCAGTGGCAAAGCTTCAGATGGTATGGGCTTCTTTACACGTACAAAGTAGCGTTTGAAGACAGCTATGGCAGCTAATGAATGTACGTTGTCGTAAATAAACTGTTGTGCTGCCAGGTTTTGTTCTTGTTGCGACTTTCCAGCAGTGGCTTGTCGGAATGTTGTGAGCACTTCGTTGTCAGTATTTCCTTTAACCATACTTTGTGCGAGGTGTGTAGCGTCTGCTTTGATTACAACCTCGTCACCTGGGTAAGCAACTATTGGTATTTCAAAGAAGTTTGGAAAAAGCAACGTAAATGTAGAAGCTTCAGTGAGTGGACAGGTGATGCTGAACTCGCCATTCTTTACGGAAATGGTATCTATGCGCTCAATTTTTTCGTCGTCTGCAAAGAGGTAGAGTTCTGCTTGACGAATGTTTTGAATTTCGCCCTCAAGAGTAAAGCTGTTAGAATTTCGATTGCAAGCCGTTAGCAACAACAGTGCAAAAAGTAGATTTATACTTTTCATGTCAGAATAATAGTGCATATTAGCTTGGGTTATTTTTAGCACTCATAGCGAGAATCTCTTCGATAATCTCTCGGTTGTTCGACAGGCGGGGAACTTTGTGCTGGCCGCCTAATTTGCCTTTCGATTTGAGCCAGTCGTCAAAGAGTCCTGGGCGTGCCACGACGAGTTCGAGTCTTTGCAGCGTAAGGTCCTTGTAACGCTTGGCTTCGTAGTCGGAGTTGACGCGTTGGAGGGCTTCGTCGAGCAATTGGGCAAAGGCTTCCGCATCCTGGGGCAGGCGACTGAATTCGATGATCCATTGGTGGCGACATTTGCCATCGTCGTTCATGAATACGGGGGCTGCAGTGTAATCCTTGACCTGTGCACCTGTTGCCTGACAAGCCTGTTGCAATCCTTGTTCGGCATTGTCAACAATGAGTTCTTCGCCGAAGGCGTTGATGAAGCTCTTTGTGCGTCCTGAAATCACAAACTTGTAGGGCTTTACAGAGGTGAAACGCACTGTGTCGCCAATCTGGTAACGCCAGAGTCCGCAAGCTGTAGAAATGACGATGGCATAGTTTTTGCCCACTTCCACTTCCCACAAAGGGAGAACACGCGGATTGGCACTGTCAACATCTTCGAGAGGGATGAATTCGTAGAACACACCGTAGTCGAGCATCAACAGCATTGAGCGGTCGGCAGGGTCGTTCTGTATTCCGAAGAATCCCTCTGAAGCATTATATGTCTCCATGTAGTGCATGCGAGAGGAGGATATGATGCGCTCATATTGCTCGCGATAGGGGGTGAAAGCAACACCGCCATGGAAGAATACTTCGAGGTTGGGCCATACTTCCGAAAGGTCTGTTTTGCCAGTAATGTCGAGCGTACGGCGAATGACAGCCATCATCCACGAAGGTACGCCCGAAATGTTTGTAACGTTCTTGTCCTTGGTATACTCGGCTATGCGGTCGCGCTTCTCTTCAAAGTCGGAGAGCAGTGCGACTTCTTTCTTAGGTACACGCAATAGGTTGACAATCGGATTGATGTTTTCAATCAGGATAGCAGAAAGGTCGCCAACGAGCGAGTCGGGTGAGTTGTAGTTGGGTGCGTGGCTACCGCCCAAAATGAGTGCGCGTCCATCGAAGATGCGGCTGTCGGGCGTGTTGCGCAGATAAAGCGAAACGACGTCGGCACCGCCCTTGTAGTGCGTGTTCTGCAGATATTCGTGGCTGACGGGGATAAACTTACTCTTATCGCTCGTTGTGCCCGATGATTTGGCATACCATTTTACCTTTCCACGCCAAAGGACGTCTGCTTCACCATGGCGCATGCGGTCAATATGGTCCTTCAATGTGTCGTAGTTGTTGATAGGCACACGGGCTGCAAATGTTTCGTAGTCCGCCGTGTTGGCATAGTCGTATTGCTTGCCCCATTCGGTGCGTGCAGCTGCTTTAAGCAGGTACTTCAGCACGTTGCGCTGAATCGTTTCTGCGTTGGTGGCGTATTTGTCGATTTGGCGTGCGCGTGGGAGGAAAAAGGGGCGCACGAGGCTTGTGATAGACATAATCTGTAAAAATAGTTGTTGGATGAAAGCAATCGTTGTCAATAATTGCTTTCATCCATTGATTTTATATTAGTATTTCTCTGTCGTAAATGTGCTTGCTGGCAAACCTTTTGCATTGACAAGGTTAGCTTTGTTGGCAAAGGGTGTCCATGCGTAGCGCACATTAACGGGGTGCTTCACCTTGGGTGAATATACCTTTACGCTATTCTTCTTAATAGTAGCTTCAGCTGGGTGGAAAACGCCGTCGGCACCTGCTATCTCAAATGTGGCAAGCGCCTGTCCGTCGCTACTGCAAAGTCCTTCTGCGTTGTCGAAGTCGATGATGATGGATGCACCGCGTGTGTAGTGCGAAGCGTATTCAGGACCCGATGCAACGAGGTTCTTGCCATACGTGTTTTTCAAGGCTTGTAATGCCAGGCGCTGTCCTACAGGCTTCTTGTTGCGAGGGTGAACGTCGAGCGAGTCGCCCGCGTCGCTACTTACTGCGAGATAAGTGTTAGGCAGTTGCTTTGCGAGGCGTCGTTGGCTGTCGCGGAAGTGTGGCCAGCTTTGGCGGGGTGCAATGCTTGAGAGCTGCACTGTATAGAAAGGCAATTCTTCGTTGTCGAAGTATTTGCGCCAACTCTTTTCCATCAGTGTGAAGAGCTGTTCGTGGAGTTCAACGTTGTGAGCATTCGATTCCCCCTGATACCAAATTACGCCACACGGATTGAGCGCCTTGAGTGGGAGCATCCCTGCGTCGAAGAGGTAGTGGGGCATGAAGGGATGGCGCTGAAGGGGATTCTTGCTGGCTGCAATGTTTTTAAGTGCACGTCCGCGTGCCCAGTCCTGTCCGAAGTCGCCCTTTGTCCAGTTGTAGAGCACTTGGGGGAAGTCCCATTCCAGCGTGCTGCGGTCAATCCAGCTTTCTGTTGTCGAACCACCTACTGCGTTGAGCACGAGTCCGATGTGTACGTCGAGGCTGTCTGTCAGCATCTGTCCGAAGTGGTAGGCAATGGCAGAGAACTTGAGCGCAGCTTCTTCGTTGCTCATTTCCCATTTTGCGGGATGGTAGAAGGCATTGCGGTTAGCAGCCTGGCAAGTGGCTTCGTCCCATTCTACATTGTAGGTAGTGGCGATGGGTAGCATGTGGTAAAGGTGCAGCTTGTCCATCTTGTTGGCAAGCGCTGCAGCTTCCTTGCCTCCGATGCTCGAAGCCAGGGTAAATTCCATGTTCGACTGTCCAGAACACACCCATACATCGCCCATCCACACATTCTGATACGTGAGCGTCTTGCTGGGCGCTTCGATAGTGAGTTCGTAGGGACCGCCAGCTTGCATAGCCTTAAAGTCAACGCTCCATTCTCCGTTGTCGCCAGCAGTGGCTGTCTGCTTCTTTCCTGCAAAGTTCACCTTGATGCGTTCGCCTACGTTGGCCTTACCTGCAATCTTGATGGGCTTGTCGCGTTGGATGACCATATTGTCCGAGTAGGTGGCGGGCATTTGCAATCCGCCGAAGTCGCCAGTGATGTGCGAATACACAATTTTGGCGAGCAGTTCTGCACCTTCAGCATCGGGGTGGAGTGCGTCGGGGAAGAGGTCGTAGCGTTCGTGGAAGGGCTGGAAGAGGTCGATGAGCTTCGCGCCTGCATTGGCAGCCACTAGTTCGATGGTGGTTTGAATCTGTGCGTGCCAATCGCGTGTGCCGCTAAGGTAGCGACGGTGGTTATGCGAGATGGGCGTCATGCGGCAAATCCAAATCTGTGCTTTAGGATTTGCTACGCGCATAGAGTCGATGAGCGCATAGTAGTCGCTTGCAAACTCCTGGCGATAGTTGGGCCAATTGCGAGGGTCGGTGTCGTTGAGTCCAAGGTGGATGACTACGATGTCACCTTTGAAGTCCATGGCTCCGCGAAATTCGGGTAGCGACATATAGGGGCGATGGCCTTTGCGGAGCAGTGTGGCGCCCGAGTGTCCGAAGTTTGCCACTTCAGCCTTGTCGCCCAGCATAGCCTGGAGTTTTGCAGGGTAGGCATTCTGTTCGCGGTTGGGTACTAAGTAGCCGTATGTTACGCTGTTTCCGACGCACGCCACTTTAAGTTTTTGTTGTGCGCAGAGGGGGAGCGTAATCAACATTGCGAGAAGAATATGTAGTTTCTTCATAATTGTTTTTTTCTTTTCTTAATTATAAGATTTTAACCGCGTTGCGCATTGCTGATGAGCGCAGCGAGTTCTTCGTTAAAGGCATCTTGTGAGAGCAGGTCTTCGAGCGTGATGTGCATGCGGTAGCCCCAATAGTGGTGGGGATTGGCAGGCACGTTGATGCGCTCGGCGTCGGGGTTAGGGTAGCGCAGTGTTTCGTCGATAGAGAGCCAGTCCTGCAATGCCATTACAGCAAGGAGAGAGGGGGCTTCGAGGTTGCGCTGTACGATTTCTTTGCAAAGCCATCCTTCAGCTGTTGTGGGGTAGGGCTCTCCATGCCCGAGTTGTGTGTGGTAGAAGCGGCGTGTCAGTTCTGCATCCTCTTGCCACCATCCGCGCAGCGTTGCCATGTCGTGCGTTGAGATGGTGCTGACCGAGCGGTAGGGGTAGTTCCAGGGCGTTCCGAAATCAGCACCAAGGGCTTTGGGCATACGCTGAATTTCGAGGCTTAAAATCTGCAACTCGTTCATCACCCAAGGCACGCAGTCGGGCACCATGCCGAGGTCTTCGCCACACGCCATCATGGGCGCAGCTTTGAGCAGGGCAGGGAGTTTTTCCATCGCTTTGCCATACCAGAATTCGTTGTGGCGGTGGTAGAAGTAGTGGTCGTGCAAGCTGCAGAAGGCTTCGCGTTGTTGCCAGTTGAGGCGTTGGAACACGGGAGCTGTCTGTGCCATGATGCGTGGGTGCACCTTGCTGGCGTCGCTGCGGTCTGCCACGAAGAGCACGTTGTTCGTCAGCTCCATCAGCCCGTTCACGATTTCAGCCCATGCCTTGGGCGAGTAGCCATCGCTCACAACGAGCGCCTGTATCTTGCGCTGCGTGTCGTATTCTGGTCGGAGCATCCAGCGCTTTTTGTCGTCCGACTGCTGTATGAAGCGCTCGCATACATAGGCTGTGTGTGCGCCAAACGTTTCGTAGAGCAGTGCATCGTCAATCCAGGGCTGGAGCATCTCTTCCATGCTGAGGTTGAGGCCGTAGCTTTCGACTTCCGCCTTCGTCATAGGTAGCGCAGGCACAAATTGTCCGAGCATGCCCTGCACAGAGTGTGTGGGGATTTCCCAAATTCGGAAGAAGCCCAAAATGTGGTCGATGCGGTAGGCGGTGAAGTATTCTGCCATCTTGCTGAAGCGGCGTTTCCACCATGCATAGCCGTCTTCCGCCATCACGTCCCAGTTGTACGTGGGGAAGCCCCAGTTCTGGCCGTTTGCCGAGAAGGCGTCGGGCGGAGCGCCTGCTTGCCCGTTGAGGTTGAAGTAATGGGGCTCTACCCAAGCTTCGATGCTGCAGGGGCTGATGCCAATGGGGATGTCGCCTTTGAGGATGACACCTTTCGAGCGAGCATACTGGCTCACGCTGCTCAGCTGCACGTGGAGTAGGTATTGCAGGAAGCAGTGAAACAGAATCTCGGGGTTGTTCTTACACAAGCGTTCAATCTGTTCCTTTGCGTATTGGCTGTATTGGGGCCAAGTGCGGAAGTCCGACGTGCCATATTGGTCGCGCAGATAGCAGAAGGCCGCATAGTTCCAAAGCCAGTGGCTGTTGCTTTCTACGAAGTCCTTGGCTTCGGGTGTTTGCATCATGGCTGCGCCCTTTTCTTCGTAGTAGGTGCGCAGATATTCCAACTTAGTAGCATTGGCACCTTCGTAATCCATCAGGGCGAGCGCGTTGAGCGCCTGGAATCGATGAGCGAAGTTTGCTTCCATTTCCGCATTGCTCAGTCCGCCCAGCTGGCGAAGGTCGATATACATGGGGTGGAAGGCATAGATCGTGATGCTGTTGTAGGGGTAAGAGTCCGCCTTTGTGTGCGTAGCTGTTGTGTCGTTGATGGGCAGAATCTGAAGCACGCGTTGTTTCGTCTTTAAGCACCAGTCCACCATGGTGTGCAGGTCGCCAAAGTCGCCAACTCCCTGGCTGCCCTCAGAGCGGAGCGAGAACACGGGAATGGCTGTGCCCGCCAGGCGCTTGCCCGTAGAGGGGAAATAGACTTCTTGCTCGGGCAGGTGGTAAACGATGCCGCTGTCCGTGTCGGGCATGTAGAGGCGGCGGTTGTCGCACGTTTCCCATTCTGCCACTTCCACAGAATTTTGCTTCATTGCCACGAACTTGTACTGCGCAGCGTTCTTCACCTCGTCCGTTGGGAGTAGGGCTTGCCATAGGTTGGGCATCACTTCGGTCATTTCCACTCCTCGCTGTGGCACCCACTCGCCAAGTGCACTGCCTTCGCCTACCATCACGAGGCGCTGCCCTTGCTTGCTCAGGCAGGGACAGAGGGCGCGCACCACGACGCCGCGATTTTCGTTCTTGGCGCGTGCTAGCGGAGCTAACAACGCTTGTTCGGAGAATGCTGCGCTGAAGAGGTAGGAGGCGTAGGGCATGTCGCGCCACGTGTCGCTCACTACATGGGATGCACTTTCGCAAAGCGTAGTGCGCAGGCAGTGTGCCCAGCGTCCGAGTTCGGCGCGCACGGCTTTGCCGTCGTTATACACGGCGTAGCGATATTCCACCCTCTCGCCCATGGGTAGCTTCAGGTCGAATGTTCCCTCCCAGTTGCGTCCGTCGGCAGTGGTCAGCATCAGCGGATCAGCGCTCCCCTCAAGGAGTACGCCCAATTGCTCTCCCCAGGGGGCAACGTATTCTATTTTAAATGTGATTTTCATGAGTGTAAATGTATCTTGGTAAGTGGTGATAAGCCCTTGTTGCGCTGCCTGTTTCATAAGTGTTGCGGCTCGCTTCGGGACTCTAGTTCATTGAATAGACAAAAGTAGCTTAATCTTTTGAAACGACAAAGCACAAGGCTCATTTTTGCTTCCTAAATGAACGTGTGCGCGTAAGTTGGGGTGAATCTATTGGGAACAAAGCAGCTGTGTTAGGGCATTTTTCGTACGATTGGAGGAACTAAAATTTCGTCGTTTGAGCGTCGGATTTGTACGAAAATTGCGCTTCTTCAAAGTGAATATTTTCTGCATATTTATGCAAATGTTAAAATCCGAAAATTTTGACATCTGATGACAAAAATGATAAATATCAGAAAATGCAAGGTTTTAAGAATTATTAACATTCTGACACCAAAATCGGTGGTTTTTGTACTGAAATCGGGCTAATTTTTCACAACATCTGAGGTTCGAAAAACGATATCGGAGGTAATTTTAACAACATCAGACCTTGTTTTAACAACCTCTGAGGTCGTTTTTGCTATTTTAGGGGCCTAAAAAAGGGGAAACTTTGCAGCTTCCCCCTTCGTATTACAAAGATACAACATTTTTGAGCGAAATCCAAATCGCAACTTTTTGCGAAGCCCGAAAATTTTAACATTTCACCCTTTGTTTTGCTATCTTATAGTTTGCAATTAACATCGCGTTTTGTAAAGTCCACTTTCACCGCTTTTGCATAAATAGGTGCATATTTGCATAAAAACAGCGTTTTCTGCATATTTTTTTAGTGAGCGGTAGCGGTGGTGAAAACCATTTTTTTGCGGCTTACAGGTCGCTCATCATGAATGTTGTGTGGAATCCAGGTACGGCGCGGTCGGCAAGGCGCAACATGATGCCCTGTTTCATCAACATGAGGCGCTCTGTCATCAGATTGTGAACAACCATGCCGGTGTGCTCAAAGCGCGTAGTCTGGCAGAAGGGGGCGCAACGTTTTTCATCAAGCTCCCGATTGTCTGAAATATTTTGTTTGAAATAATCGGACGACCGCGCCAACTGAATTTTGAAGGCGGGCGCCTAAGAAATACGTCGTTTTGAAGCGACTTCCCCATTCCGTAGGCTCGAAATGTCCATTTTCACCCCAATTTAGGCCAAAAAATGTTGCAAAACGTTCACTCAGGCAGTGAGTAAGCCATTTCACGCTTGCAAAACCTTCACTCAGGGCGTGAGTGAACGTTTTTTATTCACAACCCGATTAATTCCGGATGGCGTAGGGGCTGATCTCCGTGTCAGCCCGTCGTCCAATTTGCTTACCCACCGCCCTCAAAACGTATCCGAAAACATTAGAGACCTATAGGTTAGGTAAAATGAAAATTGGAGCAAGGTCGCAGTATTTGCAACTTTGCTCCAATTATTAAATATATGAGTAGTGAGGCAACGGGACCGTCACTACTGCTTTGTTAGTGCTGGCTGACCCAAGGAGAGATTTTCTCAAGTTTTTTGAAATCGATGTTGGGCGCCTCTGTCGTATTGCCGGTACGTTCGAACATGGTGCCCGTAGTGAGATAGTCATCGAAGAAACCACCCATTGAGAGGAAGAAGCCGCCTTCGGCAGTGCCGCCTGTGTAGTCGAGGCGCATCTTGGTGCGACCTGTTTCGTCGCAAGTGAAGCGAGCGCTCTTCAAGGGAATCCATCTGCCGTCAACGGTGCGTGCCCATTGGTTTTGGTAGTACGCCTTGCGGTTGATGTAGCCCATCACGGGGTTGAAGTTTTCGAGGAATGAGTGTGCGTTGGTG